>NZ_JBEOSI010000004.1:0-742832 GCF_040302845.1 Streptomyces sp. NPDC096323 | reverse complement strand
CTGCCGAAACAGGTCGGGGTATCAACATATCTGGCGTTGACTTTTGGCACGCTGTTGAGTTCTCAAGGAACGGACGCTTCCTTTGTACTCACCCCGCGGGGCTTTCCTCCGGGCGCTTCCCTTCGGTCTTGCGTTTCCGACTCTATCAGACTCTTTCGTGCCTGATTCCCAGTCAGCGGGATTTGTCTTTCCGGCTGTTGGGCCGTTCCGACGTCCCAAACTCTAGCGAATTTTCCCGGCGACTCATAATCGAGTCTTCGCAATCAATTCCGGCATGCCGAAATAGACCCCGAGTGGGAGGTCGTACTGAGAGTGGGTTGCCGCTTTCGCGGCGAAGTGGCTGTCGAAGAACCGTTCCGGCTCCGTGACAACTCGAAGAACCTTACGGACCCCGGCGGGACGTGTCAACCCCTCCCCGGGCAGGCCTGGCGGGGCGGTTTCAGCCCAGGTCGGTGAGGCGGCCGCCGGCGTCCGGCTGAGCGTGCTCAACGCGGCGCAGGAGGCGGATCAGCATCTCGCCCAAGACGCCCCGTTCGTCGCCCGAGAGGTCCTGGAGCAGGTCTTCCTCGAAGTGCGTGGCCATCCGCATCGCCTCCAGCCACTTCGTGCGGCCCTCATCCGTGAGCTCGACGATGACGCGCACCCGGTTGTTCTCGTCGCGGTCGCGGGTCACCAGTCCCTCGCCTGCCATGCGGTCGATGCGGTGGGTCATCGCGGCCGGAGTCAGACCCAGCCGCTTGGCGAGCTCCCCCGGGCCCAGCCGGTAGGGAGCGCCGGACAGGACGAGCGTCTTGAGGACCTCCCACTCGGCGTTGCTGATGCCGAGGGCGGCGACCTGCCGTCCGTACGCCACGTTCATCCGGCGGTTCAGCCGGCCGAGAGCCGAGACGACCTGCTCGACCTGGGGGTCCAGGTCGCGGAACTCGCGTTGGTAGGCGGCGATCTGCTCGTCGAGGCTCGGCTCCTGGAGCTCGGGCTCGGTGGTGTCGGACATGGCGGGCAGTATGGCACGCCCTCCGTAGCGGTCGAAGTCCTTCGCTCTGTAGTGTTGAGTATCTAACTTTAGTGCTAAAGTCTTCGGGTTCGAGTCATTCAGCGAACGTGGTTTCGAGACCTTGAGGTAGGTGAGTGTGACCAGGGAAATGGGTGCAGCACTGCGGCGGATCCAGCTGGGGAGCGCGCTGAGCGCGTTCGGGCTGGGGTTCACCGTTCCGTATCTGTACGTCTACGTGGCGCAGGTGCGGGATCTGGGTGCCGGTACGGCGGGTGTCGTGCTGGCGGTCTTCGCCATGGCAGCGCTCGCCGTCCTGCCGTTCACCGGCCGGGCCATCGACCGTCGCGGGCCGCTGCCCGTGCTGGTCGTCGCCTCGGTCGTCGCCTCCCTGGGCGCCGCCGCACTGGGCGTCTCCTCGCAGGTCTCCGCCGCTGTTGTGTCGGCTGCGGTGCTCGGGGCGGGGACCGCCGTCATGCAGCCGGCCCTCGCCACGATGCTCGTCCGCTGCTCCGGCACCGCCACCCGCACCCGTGCCTTCGCCATGCAGTTCTTCCTGCAGAACCTGGGCCTCGGCATCGGCGGCCTGGTCGGCGGGCTGATCGTGGACACCAGCCGGGCCTCGTCCTTCACGCTGCTGTTCCTGATCGAAGCGGTGATGTTCCTCGTACTCGGCGCCATCGCGGCGACCGTGCGCATGCCCCGTACCCCTGCCGTAGCGAAGGAGACGGCGGCGGGCGGGTCCGCTCCGGGCGGCGGGCTGCGGGTGTTGCTGTCGCACCGGACCATGGTGCAGCTGTGCGTGCTGGGCTTCGTGGTGTTCTTCGCCTGCTACGGCCAGTTCGAGTCCGGCCTTGCGGCGTACGGCACCGAGGCAGCCGGGATCCAGCCTTCGACGCTCGGGATCGCGCTGGCCGCCAACACCGCGGTCATCGTCGTGGCCCAGTTCGTGGTGCTGCGCCTGGTGGAGCGCCGCAAGCGCAGCCGGGTCATCGCCTCGGTGGGCCTGATCTGGGCGTTCGCCTGGATCGTGGCGGGCTACGCGGGTCTCGGTCACGGGAGCCAGACCATGGCGACCGCCGCGATGATCTCCACGTACGCGCTGTTCGGGCTCGGTGAGGCGATGCTGTCGCCGACCGTCGCCCCGCTGGTCGCCGATCTGGCGCCGGAGTCGATGGTCGGTCAGTACAACTCGGCGTTCGCGCTCTGCAAGCAGCTGGCGCTGGCGGTCGGGCCCGCTGTGGGCGGCCCGATGGGGGCCTCGCTGCACGGGCCGTACATCGTGACGTTCGTCCTCTTCTCGCTGGGCATCACGGTGCTGGCACTGCGGCTGGGCCGGCGGCTCACCGCCGTACAGGACCAGCCTTCGCTCGCGGCCGTGCCGTCGCGAGTGGTGGCCGTGTCGCTGCCGGAGCATGCGTCGGCGGAAGTGCCGGTCGCCGCCGTCCGCTGACGGTCCGCTACTGCGGCAGGGCGAATTCGCACCAGACCGCCTTGCCACCGCCGGGTGTGCGGCGGCTGCCCCATGACGTGGCGATCGACGCGACGATGGTGATGCCGCGGCCCGCCTCGTCGCCCGGTTCCGCCCGGCGGCGGCGCGGGAGGTGGTCGTCGCCGTCGGTCACCTCGATGATCAGCCTGCGGTCCGTGCGCCGCAGGCCCAGGCGCATCGGCGGCGTCCCGTGCTGCAGGGAGTTGGCCACCAGCTCACCGGCGGCCAGGACGCCCAGGTCGCACAGGTCCATGGGGAAACGCCACGACGTCAGCACGCCCGTCGCGAAGGCGCGGGCGCGCGGGGCCGCTTCGATGCCGCCGAGCAGATCGAGCGAGGCGTTGTGGAACAGCTCCGCCGTCGGGCCGGTGCGGGCGGGGTGCTGGACGACCAGCACCGCCACGTCGTCGTCGTGCTCCGCGGTGACGTTCAGGGAACGGATCAGACGGTCGCAGACCACCTGGGGCGAGCCCTTCGCCCCGGACAGCGCCCGTTCCAGCGCGGCCACTCCCTCGTCGATGTCCTCGCTGCGGCGCTCGACCAGGCCGTCCGTGTAGAGGACGGCGGTCGAGCCGGGAGGCAGTGCGATCGTGCCCGACGTGTGGATCCAGCCGCCGGTGCCGAGCGGGGGCCCCGTCGGCTCCGCGGCGCGGCGCACCGTGCCGTCCTCGTCGCGCACCAGGATCGGGAGGTGTCCCGCGGAGGCGTGGACGAGCAGGCCCTCGTTGGGATCGTGGACGGCGTAGGCGCAGGTGGCGATCTGGCTGGCGTCGATCTCGGCGGCGAGCCCGTCGAGCAGCTGGAGCACCTCGTGCGGGGGGAGGTCGAGGCGGGCGTAGGCGCGCACGGCCGTGCGCAGCTGGCCCATCACCGCGGCGGCCCGTACCCCGCGGCCCATCACGTCCCCGATGACCAGCGCGGTGCGGCCCGCTCCGAGCGTGATGACGTCGTACCAGTCGCCGCCGACCGCGGCGTCCGTGCCGCCCGGCTGATAGGTGGCGGCGATCCGCAGGTCGTCGGGCTGCTCCAGTTCCTGCGGGAGCAGTGAACGCTGAAGGGTGACGGCCGTTTCGCGGTGCCGGCTCTCGCTGGCGCGCAGCCGCTCGGCCGCTTCGGCGTGGTCGGTGACGTCGACGGCGTAGACGAGGACGCCGCTCTCGTGTCCCTTTTCCTTGTCGTGCCGTTTGTCCTTGTCGTGCCGTACGGGGGTGCAGGTGACCGTGTACGAGTTGCCGCTGCCGGCCTTGCGGGACTTGACGGTGCGCGGCGTGCCGCTGCGCAGGACCTGGTCCATCAGGGGGAGGAGGCTGAGCTCGGTGAGCTCGGGCATCGCCTCGGCTGCGGGGACACCGCTGGGGCGCGGGCCGAACGCGGTGGCGTAGGCGTCGTTGACGTACGCGATGCGGTGATCCGGGCCGTGCACCAGGGCGACGAGGGCGGGGAGCCGGCCGAGGATCTCGCGGGCGGAGAGGTCCTCCAGCGCGGGTGCGGCTGCGCGGGTGCCGGGGCCGTCGGGGTCGCCGTCCGGAGGGCCCGCGCCGGTGTCGGCCCGGGCGAACTCGGCGCGGGCCGCCGGTACGGGACTGCGGTCGTCGGGGACGGTTTTACGTTGCGTACCGGGGAGGCGGGCGCTCCAACGCGTGAAGTTCACGGAATCCAATGCCTCGTGTGTCGGTCTGGTCCGCTCGGGCGGGCTGCTTCCTCTGCCGGGGCGTCACCCGTGGGTGCTGGCGGTCTGCTCGCCCCTGGGACGGTCTACCTCGTGGTCACTGTCGGTGGCTGCCGGCCGGGTCACTCTGTGCAGATGTGAGCCCACCTATGGTCACACGTCCAGTGTGCCGGACCCTACTGACAGTCGCCGTCGTCCGGCCGGGGGCGTCTGCCGGCGGCGGCCTCGAACTCGGCCCGGGGGTGTTCCAGCGAGCCCAGCGAGACGATCTCCCGCTTGAAGAGTCCGGCGAGGGTCCATTCGGCCAGCACCCTGGCCTTCCGGTTGAAGGTCGGGACCCTGCTCAGGTGGTAGACGCGGTGCATCAGCCAGGCCGGATAGCCCTTGAGCCGGCGCCCGTACACATGCGCGACGCCCTTGTGGAGGCCGAGGGACGCGACGGATCCCGCGTATCTGTGGCGGTACTCCTCGAGCGGGCGGCCGTCGATCGACGCGACGAGGTTGTCGGCGAGGACCTTGGCCTGGCGGACCGCGTGCTGGGCGTTGGGGGCGGTCTCCCTGCCCGGTTCGGCGGCGGTCAGGTCGGGGACAGCGGCGGCGTCACCCGCGGCCCAGGCGTGCTCGGTACCGTCGACGGTGAGCCGGGCGGTGCAGACGAGCCTGCCGCGTTCGTTCAGGGGCAGGTCGGTCGCGGCGAGCAGGGGCGCGGGTTTGACCCCGGCGGTCCACACCAGCGTGCGGGTCGGGAAGCGGGAGCCGTCGCTGAGCACGGCGATCCGGTCCTCGCAGGACTCCAGCCGGGTGTCGAGGCGTACGTCGATGTTGCGGCCGCGCAGTTCCCGTACGGCGTACCTGCCCATCGACTCCCCCACCTCGGGGAGGATGCGGCCGGTCGCCTCGACGAGGATCCATTTCAGGTCCTCGGCCTTGATGTTGTGGTAGTACCGCGAGGTGTAGCGGGCCATGTCCTCCAGCTCGGCGAGCGCCTCCACTCCCGCGTAACCGCCGCCGACGAAGACGAAGGTGAGGGCGGCGTCGCGGATGGCGGGGTCGCGGGTGGCGGACGCGATGTCCATCTGCTCGATCACGTGGTTGCGCAGCCCGATGGCCTCCTCGATCGTCTTGAAGCCGACGCCGTGCTCGGCGAGGCCCGGGACCGGGAGGGTGCGCGAGACGGAACCGGGGGCGAGGACGAGCTCGTCGTACGTGATCTCCACGGCGCCGGTGCCGTCCTCGTCCGTGGCGAGGGTGGTGACCGTCGCGGTGCGCTTGGTGTGATCGATGCGCCGGGCCTCCCCGACGAGGATGGTGCAGTGCGGCAGGACCCGGCGCAGCGGGACGACGACATGACGCGGCGAGATGGAACCGGCGGCGGCCTCGGGGAGGAACGGCTGGTAGGTCATGTACGGGTCGGGGGTGACGACGACGATCTCCGCGTCACCGGTTCTCAGCCTCTGCTTCAGCTTCCGTTGGAGACGCAGCGCCGTGTACATCCCGACATAGCCCCCACCGACGACGAGAATGCGCACACCGGGCGGGGGGCCGGGGGGCGTTTCCCCGGAGTCTGAAGCCGAATCTGAAGCCATCACCACCCCATGACGCAACGTGCGCAGGAGTTTGTCCACAGCCCCGGCAAATTGTGTGACCGGAGGTTCTGTACGGGCCGCAGGGTGCGGCCGAGGCGTATATACGGAAGCTCCGCAGGTCAGGGGTTACGGAAAGGGCGGCGGAAGGCGTTCGGCGGAAGGCGAGGCCGGCCGGCGCTCCGGCCGCAGGACGCTCCCTGCGGGCTGCCCCCTTCTGAATTGACCCTCGCTCAACTATGTTCGTATGTCGTCGGGGTGTCGGACGGTGACCATCGGTCCACCCTCGACTGACACGGCGGGAGTCTCCGGGGGGAGACGTCATAACCGGGGGAACAGTTATGCATATTCAGGAATCGCATTGGCCGACTGCTGCGGTCACGTCCGAAGAAAACGGACGGATCGGGGCAGTCGGCACGGTGAGCGGAGCCGGGGCGGCCGGGACCATCGCGCCGTCGGGCGCCCTGGGCAGCACGCTGGGGGCCGCGCTCGGCTCCCAAGCCGGCGGGACCGGCGCACACAGCCGCTCTGCTGCCCCGCTGCGCGTGGACGCGCAGCGCAATCTGGAACATGTGCTGCGGGCCGCGCGCGAGGTCTTCGGTGAGCTGGGGTACGGCGCTCCGATGGAGGACGTGGCACGCCGCGCCCGGGTGGGCGTCGGCACGGTGTACCGGCGCTTTCCCAGCAAGGACGTGCTGGTGCGCCGGATAGCCGAGGAGGAGACGGCCCGGCTGACCGATCAGGCCCGGTCGGCGCTGGGGCAGGAGGAGGAGCCGTGGTCGGCCCTGTCGCGCTTCCTGCGCACGTCGGTGGCCTCGGGCGCCGGGCGGCTGCTGCCTCCGCAGATACTGCGGGTCGGCGTCGATGTCGAGGACTCCGTGGCCGGTGATGCCGGTGCCGTACGGACCGCGGAAGCGGCGCCGGGTGACGCGTGGGACGAGCCCCGGGTACCCCAGCAGCGCCAGGAAACCGGGCAGGCTCCGGTCCAGGCGGGTCTGCGGGTGGCCGAGCACCCTTCCGTACCGGGGGACGACGGCGGGGACCTCGGCGCCGGAGCGGCCGATCTGCTGGAGGTCGTGGGGCGGCTGGTCGACCGGGCGCGGGCGTCAGGTGAGCTGCGCCGCGACGTGACGGTGGCCGATGTGCTGCTCGTCATCGCGACGGCGGCGCCCTCGCTGCCCGACGCGGCTCAGCAGGCGGCGGCCTCGGCGCGGTTGCTGGAGATCCTGCTGGAGGGGCTGCGCTCGCGGCCTGCGTGAGCGCGTGGGCTTGAGGGGGACGGGCCACTCAGGGACAGGGCAGCCCCTGCCCGAGTGGGGGGCTTCCGTCGCTCTCGTTGCGGTCCGTCCCAACTGCCCGGTCAACACGTCCCGTTTCTCCTGCCCCGAATGAGTGCCCCCATTGCTCGCAGTCGGGAAAAAGCCCCGGACGAGTGGTTGACGCGGCCGCAGGGCCATCGTTTCTGCGCTCTGTGGCACGCTTGCCCGGTATTCGGGTCCGACAGCGCATACGGGGGCGTCCGCGATGAGCGGTGACGGGCAGCAGGAAGAGTCGCTCGACGGTCTGTCCGCCGCCGGCGGCATGGAGACGGGCGGGCTGCCCGGGCACCAGGTGCCGAGCCAGGCCGGGCCGCGGCGTGGGCAAGCCGGTGACGAGGGCGGCGGCACCGTGCTGCCCGGGCCGTGGCCGCCCGTTCCGGACGAGGGCACCGCGGACACGGACGCGATCGATGCCACGGCCGCCGTTCCCCTGCAGCGGGCGCCCAGTACCGCGCCCGCCGGGGACGCCTCCGGTCTCGCCGCCTCCGACGCCCAGTTGATCCAGGCGATGCGTGACGGCGACGACCTCGCGTACGAGGAGCTGTTCCGCCGCCACTCGGACGCGGTGCGCCGCTATGCGCGTACCTGCTGCCGGGACGCGCATACCGCCGACGACCTGACGGCCGAGGTCTTCGCCCGGACCCTGCAGGCTGTACGGGGCGGCAAGGGGCCCGAGGAGGCCGTACGCGCCTATCTGATGACGGCGGTCCGGCATGTCGCGGCCGCGTGGACCAAGACCGCGAAGCGTGAGCACCTGGTCGACGACTTCGCGATGTTCGCCGCGCAGGCGACGCGCACCTCGGAGGTGTCGGACGCGGACACACTCGATCTCGGTGCCGATGTGATGGCGATGCACGAGGCTGAGCAGTCAATGGCGATGCAGGCGTTCCGCAGCCTCCCGGAGCGCTGGCAGGCCGTCCTTTGGCACACCACGGTGGAGGAGGAGTCGCCCAGTGACATCGCCCCACTGTTCGGACTGACGGCCAACGCCACGTCGGTGCTGGCCAGCCGCGCCCGTGAGGGCCTCAAGCAGGCCTACCTGCAAGCCCATGTGAGCCAGGCGCTCACCTCCGGCGGCGACTGCGCTCGCTACGCGGACCGGCTGGGCGCCTACGCGCGTGGCGGCCTGCGGATGCGGGCCGAGCGCGGACTGCGGGGTCATCTGGACGAGTGCGCGAAGTGCCGGCTGGCGGCGGGCGAACTGGCGCATGTCAACGCCGGGATTCCCGCGCTGCTGCCAGTCGCCGTCATCGGTTGGTTCGCCGCCGGTTACACGCTCAAGGCCGCGGGGGTCGTGGCAGGTGGCGCCGTCGGTGCCGCCGGTGCGGGAGCCGCCGCCGCGGCGACCGGCGGCAGCTCGTCCGCGGGTTCCGCCGGGGGCGCCGCCGCTTCGGAGGGGCTCGGTGCACCGGCGAAGGCCGGCATCGCGGCGGCGGTCGCCGTCGCGGCCGCGGCCGGGCTGGTCTGGGCGCTGGTGGGGGACGACCAGCCGCGGCCCGAGGCGAAGCCCGTTGCCCGGCCCCCTGCCGTGTCGCCCGCCGCGCCGGCCCCCGCACCGCCGAAGCCCGAGCCGAAGCCCGCCGCGCCGGCTCCCCCGGCTCCCGCACCGCCGGAACCCACGCCCACTCCGACCCCCACGCCCACACCGACTCCGACCCCACCGCCGAAACCCACTCCGACGCCGAAGCCCGTCCCTCCGCCGCCGCCCGCGCCGACGCCGACCCCGACTCCCACCCCTCCCGCGCCCACACCGCCTCCGCCGCCCGCTCCTGCGCCCGAGGAGTACCAGGTCAGCGAGCTGGGCTACACCCTGTTCGGCGATCACAGCGGGCCCGAGGTGATGCTCGGTGAGAGCAGCTGGGCGTGGCAGCGTTCCGGCCTGTCGATCGGCGGCACGCAGTACGCGCACGGGGTGACCGTCCACAGCCGTTCCTCGGTCTCCATCCAGCTGAACCGTCCGTGCACGCGTTACGAGGCGATGGTGGGCGTGGATGATCTGACCATGGGCCTCGGCTCGGTGCGGTTCTCGGTGTTCGACGGCGACGGGGCAAGGCTGTGGCAGTCCCCGGTGATGAACGGTGACGACCCGGCCGTTCCGGTGAGCGTCGGCATCGAGGGCCAGGAGCGCATCCGGCTCGTCGTGGAGCCGATGAGCCCGCTCGGCGGGGTTGCCCTCGCCGACTGGGCCGAATCACGCATCAGCTGCCGCTGAGCGGCGGGGACCGCGGGGAGCCGCCCAGCGCCCTGCCCTCCGAGGTCACGGCAGGCCCACTGTGACGCCCTCGTGGGTCACGGCAGCTCTGCCGCGATGCCCTTCAACAAGTCGATGACGCCGTCGAGGGTCAGGCCGAGGCCCTCGGCGCGCTCCTCCTCGTACCGCAGCGCGCCCAGTTCCTTGCGGGCCAGTCGCTCGGCCGTGTCCACCTCGGCCTGTTCCTCCGGGGTCCTGGGTCCGGACAGGCGCCAGCTGTCGGCTGCGGCCAGGACGCGTGCGGCGGCGGCGTGGCGGCCCACCTTCGGCAGCACGGTCACCACGCCGTCCGCCAGGTAGCCGGTCACGATCTCCGCGCACCGCGCCTCGCTCGCGGCGACCAGGGCCGCCGTCAGCCCGCGCAGGCCGGCGAGGGGGCCGCCCCCGGGCCCGGGTTCGTCCACGGAGATCCGGGCCGAGAGTCCGTCCAGCGCCACGATGAAGTGTGAGGGCGGGCCACCTCGCCCGGCCTCGCTGCGGGCGGTGACGAGGTGCTGCCGGGCGGTCGCCGTTTCGCCCCTGTGGAAGGCCATGGTGGCCCGGAGGTAGTGGATGTCCGCGGCGGCGTCGCGTACCTGGTGGCTCTCCGCCTCGGCCTCCGAGTGGTCCAGCATCTCTGAGGCGACAGCCGGATCGCCTGTGCGGTAGGAGAGTTCGGCGAGCCGGGCGAGGAGGAACGGGGCCTCGGCGTGGGCGCCGACCTCGCGGGCGAGCAGCAGCGCCTCCTCGTAGGCCGTCCGCGCTTCGTCGTAGCGCCCGCGCATCATGCCCGCCTCGGCCGCCGCGCTCGCGACCTGGGCCCGCATCCACCGGTCGCCGACGCGGCGGCTCAGCGCGCGCAGTTCGGCGAGGTCGTCGTCGATGCCGGGCATGCCGCCCGGCATGTCGACGATCATGTGGGTGCGGAACATCAGGGTGATGCCGTACTCCCAGGCACCGGCGTGGATACGGGCGTTGTCGACGGCCGCGTCGATCTTCCGCCGTACGTCGTCCGCCGTTCCGGTCAGGAACGAGGTCATCGGCCAGAGCAGCCCGGGGAACCGGACGCCCGACGGCGTGGAGGAGGCGAACGCGTCGGCCAGGCGGTCCACGAACGCGTGGAGCTGGGCGTCGTTCTGCTCCGTGCCGGTCGAGCCGCGCTCCGCCGCGTAGAAGAACCACAGGATGTGGAGGTTCATCCGGTCCCAGTACCGGGGGTCCGTGTCATCGGCGGGGTCCTCGCCGAGTGCCAGGACCCGCTCGGTCCAGGAGAGGCCCTCGGGGCGGTAGTTGCGCAGCCACCAGAACCAGCCCATGCCGAGAACCAATCGCGTCGCGTCCTGTTCGCAGGGGAGAGCGGCGGCCGTGGTGCGGTGCAGTGCGGCGCGGATGTTGTCGAGGTCGGTCTCCAGGCGCTGGATCCAGGGGAGCTGGTCGGCCGAGCGCAGACGCGGCTCGGCCTCCTCGACGAGCGCGGTGAAGTACGCGGTGTGCGCGCGTCCGGCGGCGGTGCGCAGGTCCGGCGTCTCGGCGCAGCGCTCGACGGCGTACTCGTGAATGGTCTCCAGGAGGCGGTAGCGCATCGTGCCGTCCGCGGCCGGGGCGGCGACGACGAGGGACTTGTCGACCAGGGCGCCGATCAGATCGGCGGTGTCGCCCCAGGCGTGCGGGCTGGTACCGGCGGGTCTGCGGATGACGGCTTCCGCGGCGGTCAGGTCCCAGCCGCCCGCGAAGACGGAGACCTGGCACAGGGCGGTGCGTTCGTCCTCATCCAGGAGATCCCAGGACCAGTCGACGACCGCCCGCAGGGTCTGCTGGCGGGGCAGCACCGTGCGGCTGCCCCCCGTCAGCAGACGGAACCGGTCGTCCAGCCGGTCCGCGATCTGGCGTGGGCCGAGCAACCGCAGTCGCGCGGCCGCGAGTTCGATGGCGAGCGGCAGACCGTCCAGCCGGCGGCAGATCTCGGCGACCGCGTCCGGATCGTGTGCGGGTTCGTGTGCGGGGTCGAATCCGGGGCGTACGGCTCTGGCGCGCTCGGTGAACAGGCGGTGGGCGGGGTCCGCGGGCAGCGGGTCGACCGGCCGTACGGACTCGCCGGGGACGCCGAGCGGTTCGCGGCTGGTGGCGAGGACGCGCAACCGCGGACAGCGGGTCAGCAGGGCCTCGGCCAGCGCGGCGGCCGCGCCGATGACGTGCTCGCAGTTGTCGAGGATGAGGAGGACCGGCCGGGCGCGTGAGCCCAGACGGTCGACGAGCAGGTCGACCGGTTCGGCGCGCGGGGGGCCGTCGTGGCTGCCGTCCCGCAGCAGCGCCGTTTCGCGCAGCCCGAGTGCCGACAGCACGGCTCCCGGGACGGCGTCGGGGTCCTCGACCGGGGCCAGTTCGGCGAGCCAGACGTCACAGGGCGTGTCGGCGGCGTGGCCCTCACGTGCTGCGGACTCCTCGGCGAGGCGGGTCTTTCCCGTGCCGCCGGGGCCGGTGAGGGTGACCAGCCGGGACCGGGCCAGGTCGTCCCGGAGGGCGCGGAGCTCGGGCTCGCGGCCCACGAAGGAGGTGAGCCTGGGGCGGAGGTTGCCCTGGGCCGGTTTCACGTGAAACGTGCCGGTCGATCCGGGGGTAGCGGGGGCGGCCATTGCGGGGTCGAGCAGTTCCTGATGGAGGGCGGTCAGTTCGGGCCCGGGGTCTGTGCCGAGCCCGTCGGCGAGGGTGCGGCGCGCGTCCTCGTACGCGGCAAGCGCGTCGGCCTGCCGGCCGTCGGCGCGCAGGGCGCGGATGAGCTGGGCCCGGAAGCGTTCGTCGTACGGGTGGGCGGCGGTCAGCTCCGTCAGTTCGGCGACGAGAGCGGCGGGGCCGGGGGCGGACGCGGCATCGGGCGCGTCTCCGGCCCCGTTCCGTATCGCGGGCCCGTTCCGTATCGCAGGCGCTCCCGCCCCCGGTGCCACCGCGCAGCGCAGGTCGGCCTCGATGCGGCGTTCCAGGGCGGCCAGCCGGTGGGCCTCCGGGCGCAGGGCATGGCCGCGGTCCCCCTCGGGCAGGTCGGCGAGCGCGGGTCCGCGCCAGAGGGCGAGTGCGGTACGCAGGGTGCGGGCGGCATCCGACGGGGCGCCGGCCTCCAGCTCGGCCCCGCCCTGCCGGGCGAGGCGCTCGAAGACGTGCAGGTCCACATCGTCCGGACGGGCGGCAAGGCGGTAGCCGCCGGGGCCGCTGGCCAGTGCTTCCTTGCCCAGCACCCGGCGCAGGCGCCCGACGAGGGCCTGGAGCGCGGCGGTGGCGTCCACCGGGGGCTCGTCCGCCCAGACGTCCGCTACCAGCTCGGCGACGGGTACCGCGCGGCCCGGTCGCAGGGCGAGGGCGGCGAGCAGGGCGCGCAGCCGCGTACCGCCGAGGGGCAGCGCCGCTCCACGCTCGTCTCGCGCCTCCGTGACGCCCAGGATCAGATACCGCACCCCGCCATTGTGTCCCTCCGCTCGGACAACGGGGCATCGGACGGCGCTCACCGCTCACGGGATCAGCCACCCGAGACGGCACCGCGGCCGCGCGCGCTCCCGAATCCGCTACCCCTGCAACGAGCGCCGGGCCGGGGCCACCCCGCCGGCCACCGCGCGCTGCCGGGGCGCCGCCGTCCCCGTCCAGCAGGTGCCGCGCCGCGACACGAGGCGGCGCAGCCACATTTCCGTGGAGGCGAGGTCGGCCAGGCCGTCCAGGGGCAGGGGCTCGCCCTCGGAGGCCGCACGGAGTGCCTTGCGTACGACGCGGGCCTCGACGAGCCCCGCGTCGGCGAGCAGCGGGGCGTCGAACAGGGCGATCAGCTCGGGCAGCGAGGCGCGCAGACCGGTCCGGGTGACGGCGTTCGAGGTGGCCTGGGACGGGGTGCCCCAGCCGGGCGGCAGTTCGTGGATGCCCGCGCCCGCCAGGACCCGGCGCAGGATCGCCGCGCGGGCGCCCGGCTGGACCCGGAGGGATTCGGGGAGCGCGCGGGCGGCGCGTACGACCTGGTTGTCCAGGAAGGGGGCGTGCAGGCGCTGACTGCGGATCTCGGCGGCCTGCTCCAGGATGCGGTGACCGGCGGCGTGGCGGGCGAGGGAGGCTCTGGCCCGGGCCTCACCGGGGCGCTGGACGGAGGTGGGGCGGATCGCCGCCTCCTGGAGGCGAACCGATACTTCGGCCAGCGCCTCCCCGGTGAGCCACCGGGCGGCCGGTCCCGGGCGGGACCAGGCCAGTGCGGCGAGCGAGGCGTCGGCGGGCGTGCCGAGGTCGGGGGTGAGGCGGTTGGCGTCGGGCAGGCGGTCGGCCGCGGCCTCGAGTCCGGTGCGGTAGGACGTACGGGCCAGTCGGCGGGCGGCCCGGTAGACGGTCAGCGGCACGAACAGCGAGTGGGCGGACGGGCCTTCGGCCTTGGCGAGCGCGGCGACCGGGCGCACGAGATGGCGCCGCCTGCGGTCGATCAGCAGATCGGCGAGGCGAGCCGGGTGGGCGTCGAGCACCTGGCGGGCGCCGTCGCCCACGAAATGGTCGGCGCTGCCTGCGGAGAGGCGGCGGCGGTGGCGTTCGACGAGGACGAGGGAGGGGGCCGGCTCGTCGGTGAGCGGACCGTTCTCCAGGTCGGCGTAGGGCAGGGCCTCCTCGCCCGCGGCGACCACGACGTGGTGCAGCCTCGGGTTGGCGGCGATGAGGCGGGCGCGTTCGAGCTCGTCCTCGTGGGCGCGGGTCGTCAGGTCGTTGAAGGTGACGGCGAGCAGCCGCTCCCCCGCTCCCGTGCCGTGGCCCAGGATCGTGCCGGGCAGGCCGGGAAGCCCGGCGGCGAGCAGCGCGAGCGTCGCCGACGCGCTGCCCCCCGAGAGGTCGGAGCCGATTCCGGGGACGGGTGCGCCCCGGGCGGCGCGGCGTTCGGCGGGGCCCATGCCGGGGACGGGGCCGGGGTCGGGCGGCAGGGTCTCCGGGGCGTGGCGCGGGGCCAGGAGCCTGGCGCGCACCGCCTCGACGAGGGCGTCGCGCACCCCCTCGACGGCGGTCACGGGGTCGAGTTCGGGCGCGGCCACGGCGAGGGAGGCCACGGCCTCGTACCCGGTGATCTCCCGCGAGCCCTCGCGCAGGATCAGCGCGTGCCCGGGCGGGATGCGCTTCACCCCCTCGTACGGAGTGCCGTCGCGCAGCGCCTCCGGGGTTTCGGGGCAGGCGAGCAGGGCGGCGAGGTGGCCGATGTCCAGCTGGGCCTCGATGAGGTCGGCCAGGGGAAGCGCCGCGGTGGCGTAGGCCGTGCCGCCGGCCCAGGGCGTGTAGAAGACCGGGCGGGCTCCGGCGAGATCTCCGGCCACGGTGATCCGGCGGCCTATCTGGACGACGGCCGTGTAGCTGCCGGTCCATGCGGTGAGGTGGCGGAGGGCTCCGCCACGGGCGGCGAGCAGGCCGATCCGCAGTTGTTCGTCCGTGGCGCCGCAGCAGCCGAGGACGGCGAGCCGTGCGGTGGGGGCGCCTTGGGCGGTGTCCACCCGGACGGTACGGATCTCGTCGGGCCGCCAGTCGCCCACCGCCCACAGCGGGTCCGGGTCGCCCCAAAGGAGTTGGGAGCCCACGGGGTGCATCGTGCGCCCCTCGTCACTGCCGCCGACGGCTCCGGCCGTGCCGAAGCTCGCGGCGATACTGCTCCAACCCACCAACCAACGCATCGCCGCCTCCACAGGCTGTGGACAAAACGGCGCGACAGGGCACTATCGGGAGAACTCCGGTAACGCGCGGCGCCGTTGCGGACATGCTGCCACGACAACGGCGCGCAGGAGTGGCTACGGAGCGCGCACGTCGTGAGCGCATGCGCCCCTGGCAAAGGCCGGAGCGTGCGCGCCCGACCTGGTGTTCCGTGAACGGCTCGCGCGCGTCGGCCCCGGCGCCAACGAAGTTGCGGATTCCGGCCGTCGCGTTCCCCACGCACGGGCCGGGGTAACGGCCCGGATTGCGCCACGGCCGGCCCCTTGTCCGGACGGCTGCCGGAATGTCCCTGAACCCCTCGGCCCACCCTGGTTCCACCGGCGACATCCGGCCAATCTCTGGAGGCGCGGGAACCGATCATCCGACGCATCGCAGCCAGTTATGGCCCAGTTGGCACCGGTTCATCCCCCGTAGCGCCCGGCCGCGCGGCGTACCCCGTCCAAGCCCCGTCACGCGCTCGGCCGTAGCTCGTCGACCCGGCTGCGGCCGGGGCGGCACCGGCTCCACGCCGGGTCCGGGAGGCGCGGTCCGCCCCCCGGACCGGTCCGCCGCCTGCGGGGAATGAGGCGGCGGTGTTCCCCCAGCCCGCTGCGTCCAGCGCAGCGGGCCGACCCACGCAGCACCCATGCAAGCGCTCCCGCGGGGACCGGGCGAGAGCGCACAACCGGGCGCACGGCCACACACCAGGAGCACACGCAAACATCCCCGGCCGCAGTCCGGCGATGGCCCCCAAGGCCGCACGAGCAGGGCACCGGAGGTACCCGTACGCCCGGGTCCTGGCTGGTCGGCGGGGGGACGGCAGACGGCACGCTCCCTCCTCGCGCCGGAGCCGCAACCCTCGGGCACTCCTCCCGGGCGCCACCCGGAGGTCTCAGCGCCGGAGCGCGGGCGGACCTCACAGCCACTGCCCCGCGGCCCCGCCCCCTCTCCTCCGTTCCTCCGCCCTTCCTTCGCGCGACGTTCGCCTCCCGCTCGCCCACCGCGCCCCTTCCGCCCCTCGCGCCGCCCGGCTTCACTCCGGTCCCCGCGCGTGGCCGGTACGGACAACAATCCCGCCATACGGACGTCCAGCCCTTAACGGTAGGGATGTGGCGAACTACGCTGGGTTTACTGATGTTCTCAGCAGGGCGGCATATTCCTCGGGGCTCGGCCAAATGCGTGTGCGGCCGGAGTGCCGGGGTTCGTCCTTGGGGAGAACCCGGTACGAATGCCGCGCGCCGCATCGGTGACGCGGCTGCCGTCTGTGTGTCGAGGGGTGGCGCATGTCCAGGGAGCAACGCGGGCCGAACGACAAACTCGGAACCGTTCTCGCCCTCGCGGGAATCAGCAACGCCGGGCTCGCCCGGCGGGTCAACGACCTCGGGGCGCAGCGCGGACTGACACTTCGGTACGACAAGACCTCGGTGGCCCGATGGGTCTCCAAGGGCATGGTGCCGCAGGGCGCAGCGCCCCATCTCATCGCGGCGGCGATCGGCGCCAAGCTCGGCCGGCCGGTTCCGCTGCACGAGATCGGACTGGCCGACGCCGACCCGGCGCCGGAGGTCGGGCTGGCGTTCCCCCGCGATGTGGGTGAGGCGGTCCGTTCCGCGACCGAGCTCTACCGGCTGGATCTGGCCGGGCGGCGGGCGGGAAGTGGCGGGATCTGGCAGTCGCTGGCGGGTTCCTTCTCGGTGAGTGCCTACGCGACCCCGGCGTCGCGCTGGCTGATATCCCCCGCCGACCCGTCGGTCGAACGCGCCTCGACGGCGTCGGCCCCCGCCCAGCAGGGCGCACGGGGCGCATCGGGGGCGCAAGGCGCATCGGACGCGCCGAGCTCTGCCCATCCGTCCGGCGGCCACGGAAAGCCCGGCGGCCACGGGAAGCAGGGTGCCCCGTCCCAGGACGCGCCGGGACGGCCGACGGCCACGGCCCCCGGGCACCCGGCAGCCGGGCACCCCGCATCCGCCGGGCCCGGTACGTCGCTGCTGACGGGCCACGGCACGCCGCCGGGTGCCGGGCACGGCCTGTCGATCCCCGTCCAGCCGGGCCCGGATTCCGCATACGCCGTCTCGCCGCTGCGGGTCGGGCACAGCGATGTGTCCAAGCTGCGGGAGGCCGCCCAGGACGCGCGCCGCTGGGACTCCAAGTACGGCGGCGGCGACTGGCGTTCGTCCATGGTTCCGGAGTGCTTACGGGTCGACGCGGCACCGCTGCTGCTGGGCTCGTACAGCGACGAGGTCGGCCGGGCGCTCTTCGGCGCCGCGGCCGAACTGACCAGGCTCGCCGGGTGGATGGCCTTCGACACCGGTCAGCAGGA
Source organism: Streptomyces sp. NPDC096323 (assembly GCF_040302845.1). Taxonomy (NCBI): domain Bacteria; kingdom Bacillati; phylum Actinomycetota; class Actinomycetes; order Kitasatosporales; family Streptomycetaceae; genus Streptomyces; species Streptomyces sp. NPDC096323. Next base: position 725,549 of record NZ_JBEOSI010000004.1, on the reverse strand, counting down.
AGCGGCCCAGCGCTACTACATCCAGGCGCTGCGCCTGGCTCGGGCCGCGGCCGATGTACCGCTCGGCGGCTACGTCCTCGCCTCCATGTCGCTGCAGGCGACGTACCGCGGCTTCGCCGACGAGGGCGTCGACCTCGCGCAGGCGGCGGTCGAGCGCAACCGCGGCCTCGCGACGGCCCGCACCATGAGCTTCTTCCGCCTGGTGGAGGCCCGGGCCCACGCGAAGGCGAACGACGCCCCGGCCGCCGGAGCCGCGCTGAAGGCCGCCGAGGGGTGGCTGGAGCGCTCCCGGGACGGCGACGCGGACCCGTCGTGGCTGGGCTTCTACTCGTACGACCGGTTCGCCGCCGACGCCGCGGAGTGCCACCTCGACCTGAAGGCGCCGCGGCAGGTGCGGCGGTTCACCGAGCAGGCGCTGTCCAGACCCACCGAGGAGTTCGTCCGCTCGCACGGCCTGCGGCTCGTCGTCTCGGCCGTCGCCGAGCTGGAGTCCGGAAACCTCGACGCCGCCTGCGCGGCGGGCACCCGTGCCGTGGAGGTCGCGGGCCGCATCTCGTCGGCCCGGACCACCGAGTACGTGCGCGATCTGCTGCACCGCCTGGAGCCGTACGGGGACGAGCCGCGCGTCGTCGAGCTGAGGGAGCGCGCCCGCCCGCTGCTCGGCGCCCCCGCGTAGCCGGCCCCGGTTCCGCGCCGGCCCCGCCTGGGCCGGCGCGGGATCCGCCACGCTGTGCCCGCACTGGTTTGAACGTGTTGTCAGTGGGTCAGTGCACTATCGGGGTGGGAGGTGGCGTGATGATGACGCACGCGGCGTACGACTGCGATGTGCTGGTGATCGGCGGCGGGATCGTCGGCCTGTCGGCCGCGTATGCGATCACGCGGACCGCACCGGGCACGCGCGTGACCGTGCTGGAGAAGGAGTGGGGCCCCGCGCGCCACCAGACCGGCCGCAACAGCGGGGTGATCCACAGCGGCATCTACTACCCCCCGGGCTCGCTGAAGGCGCGGTACGCGGTGCGTGGCGCGGCGGAGATGACGGACTTCTGCCGGGAGCACGGCATCGCGCACGCCGTGACCGGCAAGCTGATCGTCGCGACCGGCCGCTCCGAGCTGCCGCGGCTGCACGCCCTGGTGCAGCGCGGCCGGGAGCACGGACTGCCGGTGCGCGAGCTGGGGCCCGCGCAGATCGCGGAGTACGAGCCCCAGGTGCGGGGCCTCGCAGCCATCCGGGTGGGCACGACCGGGGTGTGCGACTTCCGCGCGGTCGCCGAGCGTCTCGCCGCCGAGGTGCGGGGCGGCGGCGGCCTGATCAGGTTCGGCGCCGAGGTCACCGCGATCGACCGGCGGCCGTGGGGCGTCGCGGTGCGGACGGCGGACGGCCTGGTGGTGCGGGCCCGGGTGCTGGTCAACTGCGCGGGGCTGCACTGCGACCGGGTGGCACGGCTGGCGGGCGACGACCCGGGGGTGCGCATCGTGCCCTTTAGGGGGGAGTACTACGAGCTGGCCCGGCCCGAGCTGGTGCGCGGCCTGGTCTATCCGGTGCCCGACCCGGCGTTCCCCTTCCTCGGCGTCCATCTGACCCGGGGCCACGACGGCAGCGTCCGCGTCGGGCCGAACGCGGTACCGGCACTGGCCCGTGAAGGGTACGGCTGGCCGGTCGTACGCCCCCGAGAGCTGGCGGACACGCTGAGCTGGCCGGGTTCCTGGCAGATCGCCCGCAGACACTGGCGGTACGGGGCGGGCGAGGTGCACCGCTCGCTGTCGAAGCGCGCCTTCACGGCGGCCGTCCGGCGGCTCCTGCCCGAGGTGACGGAGGCCGACCTGCGCCCCTCGCCGGCCGGGGTCAGGGCGCAGGCCGTCCTGCGCGACGGCACACTCGTGGACGACTTCCTGATCCGTGAGGCCCCTCACACGGTGCACGTGCTGAACGCCCCGTCGCCCGCCGCCACGGCCGCGCTGCCCATCGGACGGGAGGTGGCACGCAGGGCGCTGCTCCGGGCACAGGGGACCGGGTGGAAGCCGCCCGCCGTAGAATCAGGGCATTGTGTCTGAGCCCTTGAACCCCTCCCCCGCGAACGGCGCCGACGCGGACGGCACCGACCCCGCGCCCGCGCCCGCGTCCACCGGTACGGACGGCGCCGCGCCCGCGACCGCCGGAATCCCGGACGAGCTGCGCGCCGCGGCCCTGGACCGTGCGCGCAGGCTGCGCCAGGAGCCCCGCTTCCCCGGCGGTCCCGCGGCCGATCCGGCAGGTTCGCACCACGAGCGCCGGATCCGCAGCTTCCAGCCGCGCCGCAGCCGGGTCACCCCCGGCCAGCAGGACGCCCTGGAGCGGCTCTGGCCGAAGTGGGGCCTGGACATCGACGGGCTGAGCGTCCTCGATCTGCCCGAGCTGTTCGACGGGCTCCCGGTGGTCCTGGAGATCGGCTTCGGCATGGGCGAGGCCACCGCCCAGATGGCCGCCGACGACCCGGGCACCGGCATTCTCGCCGTCGACGTGCACACCCCGGGCCAGGGCAATCTCCTCGCTCTCGCCGACCGGAACGGCTTGTCCAACATCCGGGTCGCCAACGGTGACGCGATCATCCTGCTGCGCGAGATGCTGGAGCCGGACGCGCTGGACGGGCTGCGGGTGTACTTCCCCGACCCGTGGCCCAAGTCGCGCCACCACAAGCGGCGGCTGATCCAGCCGGAGTTCCTCGACCTGGCGGCGCAGCGCCTGAAGCCCGGTGCGGTCCTGCACTGCGCGACCGACTGGGAGCCGTACGCCGAGCAGATGCTGGAGGTGCTGACCGCGCACCCCCGCTTCGAGAACACGGCGGCGGACGGCGGCTACGCACCACGGCCCGCGTTCCGGCCCCTGACCCGGTTCGAGGGTCAGGGCCTGGACAAGGGCCATGTCGTGCACGACCTGCTCTTCGCCCGCTGCTGACGGCCGAGGGGCGGCCCGGCGTTGACCTGGCGACCGCCCCGGGCCCGGCAGGCCCGAGGCCCCTTCCACGCGCCATGGCCGTTGTCAGTCCTGCTCGTTAGGGTCATGGAGTGTCGTCCGACGGGTCTGTTCAACAGCAACTCCACTCGCAGCCGGCCGTCCCGGTGCTCGCGGAGCACCTGGACGGCGGGGTACTGACCGCCGCCCCGGACCGGGGACAGTGGCGGTACCGCCCGCGCCGCGTCGGCATGCTGTGGCGGAGCAGGCCGCTCCGCGTCGTCGCCGTCTTCACCGTGCTGGCGCTCTGCGGTCTGGTGATCCTCGCCCTGGTCCGTGACCAGACGGGGACGCGGGGGTTCCTCGTCGGTCTGGGCCTGGCCGTGCTGCCCGTCCCGGTGCTGATGACGGTGTTCCGGTGGCTGGACCGGGTCGAGCCGGGCCCGTGGCGCAACATGCTGTTCGCCTTCGCCTGGGGTGCCTGCGCGGCCGCCCTGGTCGCGATCCTGGCCAACTCCTTCGCGACGCAGTGGATCGCCACCGCCACGGCGGACCCGGGCAGCGCCGACACCCTGGGCGCCACGGTCATAGCGCCCGTCGTGGAGGAGAGCGCCAAGGCGGCGGCCGTGCTGCTGCTCTTCCTGTTCCGACGGCGGGACTTCGACGGGATCGTCGACGGCGTGGTCGTCGCCGGCTTCACCGCCACGGGCTTCGCCTTCACCGAGAACATCCTCTACCTGGGCAACGCCTTCGGCGAGGACCAGCAGATGGGCTCGGGCTTCGCCTCGGTGACCGCGGCGACGTTCTTCGTACGTGCGGTGATGTCGCCGTTCGCCCATCCGCTCTTCACGGTGATGACCGGCATCGGTTTCGGCATCGCCGCGAGCAGCGCGCGCCACCAGCGGTTCCGGCGCCTCGCGCTCCCTCTGGTGGGCCTGCTGTTCGCGATGGGAATGCACGCCCTGTGGAACGGTTCCTCGTCGTTCGGCCCGTACGGTTTCTACGCCGTGTACGGGGCGTTCATGGTTCCGGCGTTCGGGCTCGTGACCTGGCTGGCGATCTGGGCCCGCCGCCGCGAACTGCGCGCCCTCGGCATCGAACTGCCGGTGTACGCGGCGGCCGGCTGGCTGTCCCCCGCCGAGCCCTTCGCCCTCTCCTCGATGCGCGCCCGCGGCATGGCCAGGGACCTCGCCCGCCACCGGGCGGCGGCAGCGGCGGCCGGCGCCCCGTACGGCAATCCCCAGGGCCACGCGTACCACCCGGCACACGCTCCCGCGCACGCCGCGCACCCCGCTCACGCGCGCATACCCGCCACACCGCTGAAGGCGGTGAGGGCCGAGGGCAGGGCCGCAGCTCGTACGGTCGCCGAGTACGAGTCGTTCGCGACCTCACTGGCCTTTCTGCGCCGCCAGGCCCGCCGCGGCACGGCAGGACCGGATTTCGCCGAACGCGAGCGGGAGTTGCTGCACCACCTGTGGCAGCGCAGGGAGACCGCCGGCCCGGCCCTGGTGCACGCGGCACAGGCCACGGGCCGTCTGCGCCTCCGGTACGTTCCCGCGGCGCACCGGCCCTATACAAACCCGTCGTACGGGAACCCGCCGTACATACCCCCGCAGCACGCGACCCCGCCGTACGCGAACGGGCCATACACACCCCCGCCCTCCTACGGCCCGCAGGGTTAGGAGGCGACGGGTCAGGCGGATGCCTCGGTGAGGTCCGCCAGCTCCTGGTCCGTCAGCCGCAGACCGGCGACGGCCACCAGGGCGGGGAGCTGCTCGACCGTACGGGCCGAGGCGATCGGTGCGGCGACGGTCGGCCGGGCCGCCAGCCAGGCCAGCGCCACGGTCGCGATCTCGGCATCCCGCTCCTGGGCCACCTCGTCGAGCGCGGCGAGAACCTTGCGACCGCGCTCAGACTCCAGGTGCGCTCCCGCGCTCCCGGCCCGGGCGCTCTCCACGGCGCTCCCCGGACGGTACTTGCCGGTGAGGAAACCGGAGGCGAGGGCGTAGTACGGGACGGCCGCGAGTCCTGCCGCGGCCGCGGTGTCCTGGAGCTCGCCCTCGTACGTGTCGCGGGAGACGAGGTTGTAGTGGGGCTGCAGGGCCACGTAGCGGGCGAGCCCCTCGCGCTCCGAGAAGTCCAGCGAGGCGCGCAGCCGCCGGGGGCTGATGTTGGACGCGGCGATCTCGCGGACCTTGCCGTCCTTCACCAACTGGTCCAGGGCGGTGATGATCTCCTCGACCGGGACCGTCTCGTCGTCGAAGTGGGTGTAGTAGAGATCGATGTGGTCGGTGCCGAGCCGGCGCAGCGACTCCTCGGCGGCGGCCTTGATGGTGGTGCTCGAGAGCCCCGTGTACGCGGGGTGGGCGCCGACCTTGGTCGCCACGACGATGTCGGAGCGGTTGCCGCGCGCCGCGAGCCACTTGCCGATGAGGTTCTCGGACTCGCCGCCCTCGTTGCCGGGGACCCAGGCCGAGTAGGAGTCGGCGGTGTCGACGAAGTTGCCGCCGGCCGCCACGTACGCGTCCAGAACGGCGAAGGACTGCGCCTCGTCGGCGGTCCAGCCGAAGACGTTGCCCCCGAGGGCGAGCGGGAAGACCTGAAGGCTGGAGGAACCGAGCTTGCGGAGAGAAGTCATGGGTGCAACAACGGCTTCCCCCGGCACCGCTATTCCGTGGCCGGTACACCTGAACCGCGGCCGCGGCCGCGGCCGGGCTGCGGCTGCGGCTGCGGCCCGACACATACCGCGAGGGCACGGCCGCGGACAGACCGGCAGCCCTGACGTCGGGGGGAGCGTCAGGGCTGCCGGGGTCGCGGGGCCGGAGAACCGGCGCGGGGAAACGGTCTCAGACCGTCAGGCCACGGGCGCGCAGCCAGGCCATCGGGTCGATACCGGTGCCGTCCGGGGTGTGGACCTCCAGGTGGAGGTGCGGGCCGGTCACGTTGCCGGTCGCGCCGACGCGTCCGATGGTGTCGCCCGTCGTGACCTTCTGGCCGATGCTCACGTCGATCGAGGACTGGTGGCAGAACCACACCTCGGTGCCGTCCTCGAGCTCGAGGACCGTGCGGTAGCCGTAGGAACCGGAGTAGCCGGCCGACTTGACCGTCCCGCTGTGGACGGCCTTGATCGGTGTACCGGTCGGCGCCGCGAAGTCGAGACCGGTGTGGTAGCCGGAGGACCACATCGATCCTGCCTCGCCGAAGGTCGAGGTGATCGTGTACGAGGAGGTGGGGATGGCGTAGCTGGCGGCGAGCTTGGCCAGCCGCAGGGCCTCCGCCTTCTTCGCCGCCTCCTCCGCCGCCTTCTTCTTCTCGGCGGCGATCTTGGCCTCGGCGGCGTCCTGCTGCTTCTTCGCCTCGGCGGCGGCCTTTTCGGCGGCCGCCTTCTCCGCGGCGGCCTTGACCTCGGCGTCGGCGGCGTCCTGCTGCTGCTCGGCCTGCTGGAGGATGCGGGCGCGGAGGGCCTCACCGGCGTCGGTGGTGCCCTGCTCGGCCTCGGCGGTGGTGATGCCGGCGGTGGTCAGCGGGGCGGCAGAGGTCGCGGCCGCCGTCTTCTCCGCTGCGGATTCGGACTCCTCGCCCGAGAACAGCGCGCCGACGCCCGGAAGGGACTTGGCGTCGGGGAGGTTGTCCGCGAGGGAATCGGGAAGAGAAATGGAGACCGGCGGCTTGCTCTGGGCGGTGGCCATGCCACCCGCACCGACGGCCGCGATGACGCCGACGCCGAGGACGGTGGAGCTGCGGGCCAGACCATTGCGCTGCTTGGCGACGCGGTGCTTGCCGCGCACGGGGCGGACGGACTCCTCGGTGGGGTTCCATTCCTCCCAGGTCCGCTCGGACCCGGCCTCGTCGGCGCGGAAGTCGTTTCCGAAGACGCTGCCCCGATCGGTCCCGTGGTCGGTCGCGTAGTCGGTTCCGTACTCCGTACCGAAAGCGGTGGCGGGCCGGGGCGCGAAGTCATCGCCGTACTCGGACCCGAACCGGGAGGGAGCTTCGGGGGCAGGCTTGTTGGACGCCACGGGGGCGCACTCCTTTCCTTCCTTCTCGCCTACCGGGTTAGCTGACGGGTTCGGAGCAGGAAGGTCTCCTACGGGTTCTCCGTCTCGTGGGACAAGACAGAGACACCCGATTCACCCCATGTAGGTGGTTCCCCGGTTCCCTTGCGGAATTCGGCGCTCGCGCACGGTGCCGCCACTGACGGCGGCTGGGACAACCGCGCTGCGTTATCGAACGTTAATAGACACCGGGGTCCGATTCCAAGCTGTTCCCACTGATCGTTCACGCCCTTGGCCTGGACTTTACGGGACACAACCGGGTGGAATCGGACGAGTTGATCGCGCCTCAGCTACCGGTCAGTTCCTGACGTTGCGTCACATGTTATGCGGAGTGATGCGCTTCGGTTACGGACGGTGGCATGGCATCAAGGCCGCCACCCGCTTCCCACCCCACTCCACTCCCGCCCAACGGACCTCCGGCTCATCCGCCGCGCACGGCCGCCTCGGCGGACCTCCGGCTCATCCGCCGCCCAGGCCGACGATCTTCACGGTCCTGCGCCGGTCGGGCTGGCCCTCGGTGGGCCGTACGACCGCGAGCAGCGCCATGTCGTCCGTCGACTCGCCACCCGTGTGCAGCCGTACGTCATCGGTCAGCGCGGAGAGCAGCTCGTCGGGCCCCGGGAAGATCCGTCCCCGTAGCCGCTCGGCGGGGTCGTAGAAGACGCCTTCGGCGTTACGGGCCTCGGAGAGGCCGTCCGTATAGAGGAGGAGCGTCGCGCCGGGAGGCAGGTCCCACTCGTCGGCCCGGTCCGGCCACTCCCCCAGACCCATCCCCAGCGGCAGCGCGGGCATCGAAGGACCGAGCACCTCCACCACCCCGTCGGTGTGCAGCAGCAGCGGCTCGGGGTGGCCGCGGTTGACGATCCGCGCCCGCGCCGCACCCGGCTGGATCTCCGCGAGCACGGCGGTGACGAACCCCTCGAACGCGTCGAGGCCACCGCGCCGGTCCGACTCCCGCGCCAGCGCCCGCTCCAGCCGCTGCGCCACACCCTCCAGCGTCTCCTCCTGCTCCGCCGCCTCCCGGAAGGCCCCGATGACCACGGCCACCGCCTCCACGGCGTCCAGCCCCTTGCCCCGCACGTCCCCGACCACGAGCCGCACGCCCTGCGGGGAGTCCGTCACCGAGAACAGGTCACCGCCGACGAACTCGTCCGCCTGCGCCGCCTCGTACCGCGCGGCCACATGCAGCCCGCCGATCCGCTCGGACGGCGTCGGCAGCACGGCACGCATGGCGGTCTCCGCGATGACACGGGCCGAGGCCAGCTGCTCGTTGCCGCGCCGCACGACCCCGTTGATCACGACCGCGAGCACGGAGACGGTGAGGACGGTGACCAGTTCGATGGCGGGCACGACCTGGAGCAGGGTGCCGCTGTAGGCCCGCAGCCCGACGACCGCCAGCAGCGCGGCGACCCCGGCACGGACGGTGCCGGCCAGCGAGGCGAACGGTGCGGCGATCAGCGGGGCAGCCGCGTACAGGGGGATGGCGGTGAACTCGGGCGGGCTCAGGACGTCGAACAGCACGCCTCCGACGATCATCAGCCCAGGCAGCACCCGGACGAACCGGCGGGTCCGCACCCCTCCGCCACGTCTGAGCCGCCGCTTCTCCCGCTTCCCCACCTGCTGATCTCCTGCCCGGTACATCCACGGCCGCGGACGGTACCGCGTACCACCACCCCCAGGCTTCCCGCAGCGGGGTCGCGTGGCGACTCCTCGTCGGCCAATGGGGGTACGTACGCGGCATGCGGCTCCCGCACCGACCGGCCCGGCGGGCCGACGGCGCCACAAACGATTCAGGCCCGGCACGCTGTATGCGTGCCGGGCCTGAGTCTTCAGTAGCGGGGACAGGATTTGAACCTGCGACCTCTGGGTTATGAGCCCAGCGAGCTACCGAGCTGCTCCACCCCGCGTCGGTAAACACAACTCTACGGCATGTTCGAGGGACTCATGACCACCCGGCGCGCACGCCCCCCGCAGGCCGTGTGCGCCCCGGCCCGCTGCCCGCGCCCCGGCCGAGGGCACCTGGAAGGCACCCGACTCACCAACCGCACGCTGCGAGCGGGCTGTTCTGCGTCACCAAGCCACAACAAACCAGCTCTGCCGCCCCTTTTGAGAGCCGCGCGCGACCGTCCCCGGCGCGGGCGACCTCCGGTGACCGTTCAACGTGTAGAAACCACGAAGGTGTTGCGAGGAACACGTGTTCTGCCGCAAGGTAACTGCTGCATCCCCCGGACCGGTGGGCTGCCCGTGCGAGCAGGCCCGGAGCGCGCACTCGCCGCGCCCCGAAAGCGCTCCCGGTCTCTCATCGCAGCCTGTCTGGAGGGCCCTCGACGATGACCGCACCGCTCACGCCCACTCCCGCCCCGGCCACCTCGCCCTCGCCCGTACGCGGCGCCGTCATCAGCGGCGTCATCGGCGGTCTCATCGGTGCGGTGATGAGCGCGGTGGTGAACTACGCCGCCGTCGGCCTCCCGGACAGCGAATCGGCCAACGCGATCAACCACGCGATATCGGGCCTGATCAGCGGGTTCCTCGCCGGCTTCATCGGAATCCTGGCGCACAACCGGAAGACCGCAGCGAACGCACGCGCGGCAGCGGTCACCGGCACGCCCGCGACCCCGCAGCCGGCCGAGCCCGCAGAGCGGTCCACCGACACGGTCCCGGCCGAGGCGCCGGGCGCAGCCCCCGTACCGGAGAAGTAGCGGCGTACTCCACACCGCCTGCAACTCCAACAGGCGAAGGCATAAATGCGGTGATATGACTGATTTCGGATTCAGTCATTCGACGCGGTGCCTGGAGTGGACGATGGACGACTACCCCCTGCTCAACCTCTTCTGGACCATGCTCTGGTTCTTTCTCTGGATCATGTGGCTGTTCCTGCTGTTCCGGGTCATCATGGACATCTTCCGCAGTGACGACCTGGGCGGATGGGCCAAGGCGGGCTGGCTGATCGTGACGCTGGTACTGCCGTTCGTGGGCGTGCTGGTCTACGTGATCGCCCGGGGCAAATCCATGGGAACGCGTGACGCGAAGGACGCCAAGGAACGCGACGCGGCCTTCAAGGCGTACGTGAGAGACGCGGCGGGCACCTCCGACGCGCACGGCTCACCGAAGGGCAGCCACGTAGAGGACCTGTCCAAGCTCGCGGACCTCAAGGACAAGGGCGCGATCACGGAAGAGGAGTACCAGCGGGCGAAGACGAAGCTCCTCGTCTGACTACTCCCGTACGGCGAGAGAACGACGCCGGCGGGGCGAGAGAACGACGCGGGCGGGGCTTCCCCGATGTGCCACGCCCGCGTCCTTCGTCGGAGGAGACCCATTCCCGGCCGAGGCGCTGAGGCGTATCCAGGACACCATCGAGTGGCGACCTGCCCGGGCTTGTTGATCAACAACACTGCCCCCTCCGGCGCCGAGTGCGCTGCCGACGCACCCGAGGGCCCGGAACGACGAAGCGCCCCGACCGGATGGGACCAGTCGAGGCGCTAAGTTGCAGGTCAGATGGGGTTTCCCCGCCCTGCTTCGCGTAGGCCGTGTGGGACTCGAACCCACAACCAACGGATTAAAAGTCCGCTGCTCTGACCAATTGAGCTAACGGCCCTCGGCGAATCACCCCCGAGCATAGCCCGCCGTGGCCCGGCCGCCGATCGGGTATCGGTTGCCGGGCCACGTCGTCGTGGCAGCGGCCTCGTTCAGCGGGAGGCGTTGCGGGCGATCGTGCGTTTGTGATCGGGGTTGAGGAACCAGTGACGGGCCGAGGCGAACCACCAGGTCGCGGCGAAACCCAGGACCACCAGGACGGCGACCGGGGCGTAGTTGAAGGTCTCCCAGGTGACGGGCGAGAGCTGGGGCAGCATGAAGAGCACGGTGATGACCACGACCCACACCACCGCGACGATGCCGATCGGACGGGACCAGCGGCCCAGGTGCCAGGGGCCGGGACGGAAGTCGTCGCCGCGCAGAAGACGGAGCAGGGTCGGGATGACGTAGGCGATGTAGAGGCCGATGACCGCGATCGAGGTGACGGCCGCGTACGCGGTGAGGTTGATCAGGTACGGAAGGCCCAGGGCCAGCGCGGCGACGGCGGCCAGCCACACCGCGGCCACGGGCGTGCGGGTGCGGGGGCTCACCGTGTGCCAGACCCTGGAGAAGGGCAGGGCGCCGTCCCGGGAGAACGCGTAGATCATCCGGCTGTTGGCGGTCACGGACGCCATCCCGCAGAAGAGCTGGGCGCCGATCACCACGAGGAGCAGCAGCTTGCCCGTGGTGGCGCCCAGGGCGTCGAGGAGGATCTGGGCGGGCGGTGCGCCGGTCGGGGAGGCCAGGGCTCCGTCGTACGACTGGATGGCGAAGGTGAAGCCGAGGAGGAGAACGAATCCGGCGATCCAGGAGGTCCAGATGGACTGGACGATGCCGCGCGGTCCGGCCGTCGCGGCGTCGTGCGTCTCCTCGGTCATGTGGGCGGAGGCGTCGTAGCCGGTGAAGGTGTACTGCGCCATCAGCAGCCCGATCATCACCACGTAGAAGCCGCTGCCCCACCCGGTGTTGTTCACGAACTCGGTGAAGACGAACGACGCCGACTGATGCGAATCGGGTACGAAGGTCAGCGCGCCGACGATGACGGCGACGCCGAGCACGTGCCACCAGACGCTGACGCTGTTGAGGACCGCGACGATGCGCACGCCGAACGTGTTCAGGAGGCCGTGCAGCAGCAGGATCGCGGCGAAGAGGAGGATCGTGCGGCCGGGGGTGACCTCGAAGTCGAACTGGAGGTTCAGATAGGCGCCGAGGAACGACGCCGCCCCGAAGTCGATCCCGGCGGTCACGGCGACCTGGCCCAGCACGTTGAACCAGCCGGTGAACCACGCCCACGCGGCCGCCGAGCGGGGCGGGGCCAGCCGGTGGGCCCAGAAGTACAGGCCTGCGGACGTCGGGTACGCCGAGCAGATCTCGGCCATCGCCAGCCCGACGAACAGCGTCATCAGTCCGACGCCGACCCAGCCCCAGGTGATCAGGACGGGACCACCTGTGTTCATGCCGAACAGGTAGAGCGTGAGGCAGCCGGAGAGCACCGAGATGATCGTGAACGAGACCGCGTAGTTGGAGAAGGCGGACATCCGGCGGGCGAGGACCTGCGTGTAGCCCAGCTCGGCCAGCCGCGCCTCGTCGGAGCCGGGGGGTGGGGCGGAAGGGGCCGAAGTGGCGGGCGGGGACGTTGTGCTGGACCCAGGCTTCGACAGGCTCTGTGGGGTGACTGGGGACGGTTGTTCGGAAGGCGCTCCAGGTGGGTTGCTTGTCATGCCCCCAGCGATTCCCTCGCCGGGGGCACGACATGCGTCGGACGCGGACCGGTATGACGGCCGAGCGCGTCGCGTCCTCTTGGGAAGAGGCGGACCGCGCCTGCGTCAGTAGAGCCTGGAGTACATCTGCCAGCCGCCACCGACCTTCGCCCGGTACCCGAACAGCCCCTTGCCGTCGCCCCGGTAGGACCACAACACGCCGGCCGTGTCACGGGCGAGGAGATCGGCCTTGCCGTCACCGCTCACATCGCCCACACCGACGAGCGAGTTGTAGACCTGCCAACCGGCACCGACCTTCACCCGGGCCGCCAGCGTGCCCTTGCCGGTCCCGGCGTACCGCCACAACACCCCGGCCGCGTCCCGGGCCAGCAGGTCACCCCTGCCATCACCGTTCAGGTCACCGGCACCGGCCAGCAGGTAGCCCTTCCAGCCCGTACCGATCTTGACGCGCGCCTTGAACGCACCGGCGCTCGTCTGCTCGTACAGGTACAGGTATCCGGTCGACGTCTCCCGGGCGAGCACGTCCGCCCGGCCGTCCCCGGTCAGGTCACCCGGCGAGGTGAGGGCGTCGTAGATGTTCCAGCCAAGACCCACCCTCGTGAACGCGGTCGTCGGCTTCAACGCGGCGCCGCACGACGGCTTGTACGCCCGCAGCTCACCACTCTTCACCCGCACCAGCACGTCATTGCACCGGTCGCCGTTCACATCGCCGAACGGCACCGCCGCCGTCACGGTGTTCGCACCCGTCCAGCCCGAACCCGACACCTTCGCATCCACCGAGCCTGTGCCCGTACCGGCCCGGAAGTCAGCGACTCCGGCAGAGGTGAACGCCAGCAGGTCACCGACACCGTCACGCTTCACGAAGTCGCGCGGCACCGCCGACCCACCGACGACGTTCATTGTGCCGGTAGTGCGCAGATCCGCTCCCTGCCCGTCGGCAGGCTTCGCCGTCAGCGTCCACGTGTACGGGCCGTTGGGCAGGTAGCCCCCGTCCGCGGACCGCCCGTCCCACGTAGCGGAGACGGAGTACGCAACAGCCCCGCCCGAGCGGGTGGCCACGGTCTGCCCCGTCACCTTGTTGCGGAGCGTCAACGTCCATGACGCGGCCGGTTCCGTCAGCCACCACGTACCGCGCCAGGCAACGGGAGTGCTGTCCGTGTCGGCCGTGGCGGACACCGATCGGTACGGAGAGGTCAAAGGAGCGGCGGGGAGGCCCTCGTGCAGCACACGGGTACCGGAGTTCGTGTGGACCGCGATGTCACCGGAACGCGGGTCCAGCGCGCTTCGCCCACCACCGAGAGGTGTCACCAGGACCGAGCCGGTGTGCACGTCGTAGCGCTTCGACTGGAAGGTGTCGACGACCACACCTCCGTCACCGAGTTGGGCGGGCCCCGTGACGGGAAGGCGCGTGTTCGTTCCGGTCCGTATGTTGAGGACGCCCGAGGCCGTCCCGACGTCAAGGATGTAGCAGCTCCAGTAAATCCACTCGCCCCGCACCTGAAGATCGCTCAGATCGCTGCAGCCCTCCTTGATGGTCGAGGTCGCCACGTTGGCTCCGGTGGACAGGTCCTTGCCCGTCACCTCCAGATTCCCGGCAGGGAAGGTTCTGGCCAGCGTCCAGAGCGAGCTGCCCCACAACGCGCTGACAGATACCGGCCTCTTGTCGATCACCGTGCCCGTGTCGATGTCGATGACCCGGGTCTCCATGGCACCGGCCGCTGACTGCCCCGTCACGAGAACCAGGTTGCCGGAGGCGCCATCGATGCCCGCCCTCCCGTCCTGCGTGGGAACCAGTCCCGTCTTCACCTCCGCCGCAGCGGGATACCCGGCACCCCTGTTCACCACAGCCACCGCGTCGCTGCCGTCGGCCTGCGTGCTGTCGTAGACAACCCTTCCGTCTCCCGTCGCGACGAGTGGGGGGCAGTAGATACTGCGTCCCGGCCAGTCGCAGTTCTCCAACGGCTTCTGGAAACTGCCTCGATCGACGCGGGGGCCGTAGCCGGGTGAGTCCGCTACGAGATCCCGGGTGTAGACCGCGGTACGGCCGTCTCCGCGCTCCACCGTGGTGACCTGTCCCTGATCGATCAGGAGGTCGTGGACGACCATCTGTACGGGTGCGATCGGGTGGAGGAGATCCACCCGGGGCTTGCCCACACTATCCGCGGTGATGGATACGAGTCCGTAGTCCAGGGCCGAGGAGCCACCGTTGAGTATCAGCCCCCCACCGGGACGGATCGCCACAGTGTCCACGTTCGCCCGGGCGACGAGTTCGTACTCGGCCGTGCCGTCGAACGGGACAGCGGAGATCCGCCACTGGGACTCGTCCTGCATTTTCTCGCCGTAGGCGGGGTCGTAGCGCCCGACGATAAGCGCGTCCCCGGCGAAGCCGATGATCCGCGCGCCCTTCTGAGGCCGGGCGACCACTCGCTCAGGGGCGGAGAGATGCCCGATGGCGTTCATGCCTATGCCCGCTACCTCCCGGGTCAGGAGATAGCCGTCAGCGACCACCGCGTCGGCAAAACGGATGGGCAGCAGTTCGAGATGGGCCGTGGCAAGATCCACCCAGCCGTTGATCAGGTTCTGGCCCGGCACACTGACATACACCAGGAGTCCCTGCGCGCTGCCCCGCTTTCCCGTCAGGAAGTTCGCACCCTCCGGAAGTCCGGTCACCTTCCGGTCCACGGTCGCACCCTGATCGGCTCGCAGCAGATGTATTTCGCTCACATAGCTGCTCTGCGTCGCCGGGACCTTGGTCACCACGGTGTCCCCGAGGGTCATGTAGTACTCCTGACCCGCCGGAATCGTGATGTGCCACGACGCTCCGGTTGCCATGTCGCGCAGGAGAACATCGGAACTGCCCGGCGCCCGCAGCGCCACTACGTCCGAATCCGCGCCGCGGTATTCGACCGGGGCGGGCACCCCCATGCCCTCGGTGCCCTCGACCGGGCGTGTCTCGCCGCCGTAAGTGGTCCACTCCAGAAAGGTTCTGCTCGAATCGGTGTCCGCGTGGAGAAAGCCCGTGCTGCCCGCGCTGTGTACTCCGCCGGCCGAAGAGGGTGTGGTGCGCATGGTCGGCGGAATCACGATCTCGGTGGGCGGAGCCTCCGCGTTCGCGGTAGGCATCGGGCCAAGGCCCACCGCAAGCGCCACCAGAGTCATCACGGTCGTACGGCCGCGCAGAAAACGTGCCAAGGCAGTCCCTCCCCAGGAATCGGCCTGCGATACGGGGATCGCGCCGGTATGCGTGTCCGCGCTCAGCCGCCACTGACAGCGACCGGCACCGGCCCCCCGCCCCCATGGCTCATGGCCCCCACATCAAAGTCGCCGGACTGTAACATCCGTTCCGCATGTGACGTGAGCGAAAAGAAAAGCGGGCCCGTCCAGGAAGGACGGGCCCGCTTCATCAGGTCAAAGACCTACGGACGATCAGCCGTTGCGCTTCCAGCGCGGCTTGTCGTCGCGGCGGCCGAAGGTACCGGTGCCGGTACCCGTGCCGGTGCCACCGCGGTGGTCGTCGCGGCGGCCGGTCGGGCGGTCGCTGCCGCCGGAGCGGAAGCCGCCGGCCGGGCGGTCGTCACGACGGTCGCGGTTGACCGGACGGTCGCCGCCGGAGCGGAAGCCACCGGCCGGGCGGTCGTCACGACGGTCGCGGTTGAACGACGGACGGTCGTTGTCGCGGTTGAACGACGGGCGGTCGTTGTCGCGACGCTCGAAGGGACGGCCGCCACGGTCGTCGCGACGGTCACCGCCACCGGAGCGGAAGCCGCCCGAGGGACGCTCGTCACGACGGTCGCGGTTGAACGACGGGCGGTCGTTGTCACGACGCTCGAAGGGACGGCCGCCACGGTCGTCACGACGGTCACCGCCACCGGAGCGGAAGCCGCCACCGACCGGACGGTCCTCGCGACGGTCGTTGCTGCCGCGGAACGACGGACGGTCGCTGCTGCCGCGGTAGCCGCTGCTGCCGGCCGGACGGCCGCTGCGCTCGCCGGTACGGTCGTTGCCGCCACGGTAACCACCGCGGTCGCCGCCGCCGCGGTTGTCCCGGCGCTCGAAGTTGCCGCGGTCGTCGCGACGCTCCTCGCGCGCAGCCTGCTGCTCCGGCACGGAGGTGGCGGCCAGCAGTGCGGCCTCCGCCTCGGCGGCGACCTCGGCCACCGCTGCCTCGGGGTCGTCGCCCCGCTCGCGTGCGGCGCGGGCGACCAGGCGGTCGGCCTCCTCGCGCAGCTCCACGGCACGGCGCTGGATGCGCTCCAGCTGCTTGGTCAGGTCGGCGGCCTCGCGCTCCGCCTGCTTGGCGGCGTTGTTCGCGGAGTCGGCCTGGACCTCGGTGAGCGAACGGGCACCGGTGATCTCGGCGACCTCCGGCTCGAAGACGCCCGCGCCCTGGACGATGTGACGGGACGCGTCGACGCCCGCGTCCTCCATCAGGCGGAAGATCTGGCGACGCTGGTGCGGCAGCGCCAGCGAGACGACCACACCGGACTTGCCGGCACGGGCGGTACGGCCCGAGCGGTGCAGGTAGTCCTTGTGGTCACCGGCCGGGTCCACGTTCAGGACCAGGTCGATGCCGTCGACGTGGATACCGCGGGCGGCGACGTCGGTCGCGACGAGCGCGTTGACGAAGCCCTTCTTGAAGTCCTCGAGCACGCGGGTACGGGCACCCTGCGTCATGCCGCCGTGCAGTGCGTCCGCCTTGACGCCGGCCTCGATGAGCTGCTCGGCGATGCGGTCGGCGCCCAGCTGGGTGCGGACGAAGATGATCGTCCGGCCCTTGCGGGCGGCGATGGCGGAGGTGACCGGCGCCTTGTCCTTCGGCTTCACGACGAGGACGTGGTGCGACATGGTCGAGACGTTGCCCTGGGCGGAGTCGACCTCGTGGGTGACCGGGTTGCTCAGGTAGCGCTTGACCAGGGTGCCGATCTCGTTCTCCATGGTGGCGGAGAAGAGCATGCGCTGGCCGCCGCCGGGGATCTGGTCGAGCAGCTCGGTGACCTCGGGCAGGAAGCCCAGGTCGGACATCTGGTCGGCCTCGTCGAGGACGGCGACCTGGACGTTCTCCAGGGAGCAGGCGCCCCGGTTGATGATGTCGCGCAGCCGGCCCGGGGTGGCGACGAGGACATCGACACCGCGCTCCAGCGCGTAGATCTGGTTGCCCATCGACGTACCGCCGCAGACGACCTTCATCTTCAGGCCGAGCACGTCGCCGTACGGCTGCAGCGCGTCCGCGACCTGCATCGCGAGCTCACGCGTCGGGGTGAGGATGATCGCGCGGGGCTTCTTCTTCTCGGTGTGCCCACCGGCCAGCGCCGTCAGGGTCGGCAGACCGAAGGAGAGCGTCTTGCCGGAGCCGGTACGACCGCGGCCGAGGATGTCCTTGCCGGCCAGGGCGTCCGGGATGGTCGCCGCCTGGATCGGGAAGGGTGCGGTCACACCGTTCTGCGCGAGCTTGCGGACGATGCCCTCGGGCAGGCCCAGCTCGGCGAACGTGATGGTCGGCTCGGCGTCCGCCGCGTCGGCGTCGGCCTCCACGGCCAGAGGGGCGTCGGTCTCGACGGCAACGGCCTCGACGACGGCCTCGGCGACCTCGATGAGCTCGGCGCTCTCGATGGTGTTCTCGACGTTCTCGGGCATGACGGTGTGGTCAGAACTGGAAATTGACATGCGAAATGCGAAACCTCTCGGAGTCTCGGCACGCGCCCGTAACTCCGTGTTTTCGCAATTTCGACCGCCTCAATGCGGTCCAGCCACGGCAAGGGAGAGTACGCGCCACACGGCGCTCTTCTGTGTCGGCGCCGGGCAATGGGATCAAACGATCTATAACCATACGCACTCTTCCCCCCATTACGCAACCCACCCCCTCCCGACCACCCCTTCAGGCCGGTCCCACCTGCGGTGATGCCTCCGGAGTCCGCAGCGCGTAGACGGCGCCCGGCGCGCCCATCGCGCCGTTACGGAGCTGAGCGGCCGGCGAGGCGGAGGGCGCGGGTGGCACCGGTGGCGCCGGATCGGAGGGGCCCGGATCGGGCTCCGGTGGAGCCGTCGGCTGCGGGCTCTCGGGGGCGGGGCCCGGGTCGGATGCGGCGGGCGGTTCCGGCTGCGCGGGGGCCCCCGGCCCCGAGGGTGTCTGTGGCGCCGGGTGGCCGCCCTTCGCCGGGCCGGACCGGCCCGATTCCGGGCGGGGGCTGCCGGAGGGGGCGGCGGAGGCGCTCGGGTCGGCGGAAGGGCCAGCCCTCCGTTCGGCGTGCGCCCCGGCGCCGCCCCCCGTACGGGCCCGGCCCGTCCCGGCCACCGTGGACCCGTCCGGCTCGGCCACCGCGCCCTTCGGTGCGGCGGACCCGGAGGGCGCCGGCTTCCCGCCGTCGGAGCCGATGCTCATGCAGCCGGTGGACGCGGCGAGCGTCACCGCGGTGACGGCCATCCAACGGACGGTTACGGGCAACTGGCGCACGGGGGCCTCCGGGGGGCGCGAAGAAGGACGGGCGCTGTGCCCAACTCCCCCCGCCCCGCCGTGGACACGGGTCCCTACGGGGTGGCCGCGCCTTTGCGGTTGCCCCGTGCCGGGGCGCGGGGTTCCGTCCTCAATCCCCCCCATAGCCTTAAGGGCATGGGGGGACCCCCATGACGGGCTTGGAGTGGTGCGGCTTGCCCCGCCGGTGCGGGCGCCCCTGCCCGGTGGGTGGGGGTCCGGGGTCCCTCCGGGGCGTCTCCTCAAACGACGAACGTTCCGCGGGTACGTGATGGACCCGGGTCGATGTTCGTCGTCCTGCGGGGACTCCCCTGCACGCCCCCGGACCCGGCCGTCTGGCGTCTGCGACAGTCGATCCACCGGGCGTTCACACGCAAGACGGCTGGGTGGGGGCGTGCAGGGGAGTCCCCGCAGGAAATGGCGTACGACTCGGGTCGTTTCCGCACCCGGCCGCACATGCCATTTCTGAGGAGTCTCCCCGGAGGGACCCCACCCCCACCCACCGGCGTGGCGCACCCGCGCCCCGCGAGGGGACCCGCACCAAGCCCGTCCGGCGCTTGAGGACGGAACCCCGCGCCACGGACCCCCGCACCGAGTCACCCGTAGCCCAGCGCATGCAGCCTCTCGTCGTCGATGCCGAAGTGGTGGGCGATCTCGTGCACGACCGTGATCTCCGTCTCGGCCACGACGTCCTCGCGCGACTCGCACATCCGCAGCGTCGGCCCCCGGTAGATGGTGATCCGGTCCGGCAGGACGCCCGCGTACCACTCACCGCGCTCAGTCAGCGGCGTGCCTTCGTAGAGCCCCAGCAGGTCCGGATCATCGGACTCCGGTTCGTCCTCGACGAACACCGCGACGTTGTCCATCAGCCGGGTGAGCTCCGGCGGGATCCGGTCCAGCGCCTCGCCGACCAGTTCCTCGAACGCTTCCCGCGTCATCTCCAGCACCCGGCCATTGTCACGTACGCCCACCGGACGCGCCCCGGTGTCCGCGTATCCGCCTCGCCGCCGGGGCGCACGCGCGTATCCGCCTCGCCGCCGGGGCGCACGCGCGTATCCGCCTCGCCGCCGGGGCGCACGCGCGTATCCGCCTCGCCGCCGGGGCGCACGCGCATATCCGCCCCACCGCCGGGGCATACGCGCCCAATGGCCCGCGTCCGGCACCTCCTGAGCCCGCTCCCGAGCACCTCGCCGCGGCCGTTCGTCCGCGCGCTCGGTCTCGTCGCCGTCGTGCTGTTCGGCGCCTGGCTGGGGCTGCTGGTCGTCGGCAGCGTCCGTACGCCCGTGGGCCCGATGGACACGACGATGACCCTGCGGCCCTCCCTCAGCGGCGGCACCAAGATCAACGTGTCGCCGCTCGGCGCCCTGGAACTGGATTCGCATCACGCCCCCGTCCGGCTGGACGTGGACATCGACCGCCTCGACCCGGTCCGCTCCGAGGCGCTGGTCCAGCACCCCGAGCGGCTTGCCGGTCTGGAGGCCGAAGTCGGCGGAGATGTCGGCACCGGTGCCCGCGAGCTCGCCGTGCGTTCCTGTGTCGCGGTCGTTTCCGGGGCCACCGCCCTCGGCCTCGCCGTCTACCGCAGGCCCCGGCGCGCCCTGGCCGCGGGAGGGCTCGCGCTCGCGCTGCTGACCGCCTCGGGCGTGAGCGCGTACGCCACCTGGAACCCGGAGTCCGTCCTGGAGCCGAAGTTCTCCGGGCTGCTCTCCAGCGCCCCCTCCGTCGTCGGCGACGCCCGCTCGATCGTCACCGACTTCGACGTCTACCAGCAGGAACTCGCCCGGCTGGTCACCAACGTCACCAAGCTGTACGACGCCACCTCGACGCTCCCGGTGTACAGCCCGAACCCCGCCACGCTCCGCGTCCTGCACGTCTCCGACATCCACCTCAACCCGGCGGCGTGGCACATCATCGGCTCGCTCGTCGAGCAGTACGACATCGACGTGATCATCGACTCCGGCGACACGATGGATCACGGCACGGCCGTGGAGAACAGCTTCCTCGACCCGATCGCCGACCTGGGCGCGCCCTACGTCTGGGTCCGCGGCAACCACGACTCGGCGGTGACGCAGAAGTACCTGGAGGGGAAGAAGCGCTTCCGGAACGTGCACGTATTGGACGAGGGCCGCGCGGTGGACGTCGGCGGCCTGCGGGTGGCGGGCATGGGGGACCCCGAGTTCACCCCGGACCGCACGGGCCCGGAGCAGGCCGAGGGGGTCGAGCGGGCGGCCGGCGGGCGGCTCGCCGCCGCGCTGCGCGGCGGGCTGCGGGCCGGCACACCGGCCGACATCGCCGTGACCCACGAACCGGAGGCGGCCCGGCAGACGGACGGCACGGTTCCGCTCGTCCTGGCCGGCCATGTGCACCACCGGCAGAACGAGCTGATGAAGGGCGGTACGCGGCTGATGGTCGAGGGCTCCACGGGGGGCGGCGGGCTGCGGGCCGTACAGAACAAGAAGCCCGAGCAGGTGCTCGCCTCGGTGCTCTATCTGGACCGCTCCACCCGCCGGCTGCAGGCCTGGGACGAGATCACCCTGGGCGGCCTCGGCCTGACGACCGCCGAGGTCAGCCGCCATCTGCCGGAGGAGAGCCGGCCCGACGCAACGCCCTCCCCTATTCGGTTTGGCTGACACCGAAACCCACGTGTACAGTCTCCGACGTGCCCAAGGGCGCCGGTCGCGGCTCGGCCGTCCCGAAACCTCAAGGGGTTGAAGGAGAAGCGGAACCTTTCGAGGGGAAGCGGAGTCGCACGCTTCTCACTTTCCCTTCGGGCGACAGACGCAGAAGCAAGCTGTACCAGCAGTTCTGCCCTCATCGTCTAGTGGCCCAGGACGCCGCCCTTTCAAGGCGGTAGCACGGGTTCGAATCCCGTTGGGGGCACGCACAACCTGTGCGACACTTAGTCGCACAAAGCTTGGTCCTGTGGAGCAGTTTGGAGTGCTCGCCACCCTGTCAAGGTGGAGGCCGCGGGTTCAAATCCCGTCAGGACCGCTGCAGCCCTTTGTGAGCTGCGTGGCTGGGTAGCTCAGTTGGTACGAGCGATCGCCTGAAAAGCGATAGGTCGCCGGTTCGATCCCGGCCCCAGCCACTCTTCGAAGGCCCCGTCCGGTGGACGGGGCCTTTGCCGTGTTCGCGCACGTGTTCGCGCACGTGTCCGGTCCGCGTGAACCAGGCCGCGTGACCGAGGCCGCGCGAAATACGTTCGCCGTTCCTCGCACCCGGGTGAGATCCTGGGACCCGTATGTCTACTTCCTTCGCCGATCTCCAGTCCCAGCTCGCGCAGCTGCCCCTCCGCGACGCGCACCGGCTCGGCCGCCGCCTCGAAGGCGCGCGGCGCATTCGCAAGCCCGAGGCCCAGCAGGCCGTGCTGGACGAGATCGCGGCCCAGGCCACGAAGGCAGCCGGGCGGCTCGCGCTGAGGGCCGGGCGGATGCCTGTCCTCTCGTACCCCGAACAGCTGCCCGTCAGCCAGAAGAAGGACGAGATCCTGGAGGCGATACGCGACCACCAGGTCGTGATCGTCGCCGGTGAGACCGGCTCCGGCAAAACCACCCAGATCCCCAAGATCTGCATGGAGCTGGGCCGTGGCGTCCGCGGCATGATCGGCCACACCCAGCCGCGCCGGATCGCGGCGCGCACGGTCGCCGAGCGGATCGCCGAGGAGCTGAAGACTCCGCTGGGCGAGGCGGTCGGCTGGAAGGTCCGCTTCACCGACCAGGTCAACCCGGACGCGACCTTCGTCAAGCTGATGACGGACGGCATCCTGCTCGCCGAGATCCAGACGGACCGCGAGCTGCTCGCGTACGACACGATCATCATCGACGAGGCCCACGAGCGGTCGCTGAACATCGACTTCCTGCTCGGCTATCTGGCCCGGCTGCTGCCCAAGCGCCCCGATCTGAAGGTCGTCATCACCTCGGCGACCATCGACCCGGAGCGCTTCGCACGCCACTTCGGCGAGGCCCCGATCGTGGAAGTCAGCGGGCGTACGTACCCCGTGGAGGTGCGGTACCGCCCGCTCCTGGAGGAGGACAGCGAGGACTCCGACCGCGACCAGATCACCGCGATCTGCGACGCCGTCGACGAGCTCCAGACGGAGGGGCCGGGCGATGTCCTGGTCTTCCTCTCCGGGGAACGGGAGATCCGCGACACGGCCGACGCGCTCGGCAAGCGCAATCTCAGGCATACCGAGGTGCTCCCCCTCTACGCACGCCTCTCGCACGCCGAGCAGCACCGCGTGTTCCAGCGCCACACCGGCCGCAGGGTGGTGCTCGCGACGAACGTCGCCGAGACCTCGCTGACCGTTCCGGGCATCAAGTACGTGATCGACCCGGGCAACGCCCGTATCTCCCGCTACAGCCACCGCACCAAGGTCCAGCGGCTGCCGATCGAGCGGATCTCGCAGGCCAGCGCCAACCAGCGCAAGGGCCGCTGCGGCCGTACGTCCGACGGCATCTGCATCCGGCTGTACTCCGAGGACGACTTCCTGACCCGCCCGGAGTTCACGGACCCGGAGATCCTCCGTACGAACCTGGCTTCCGTCATCCTGCAGATGACCGCGGCCGGTCTCGGCGACATCGAGAAGTTCCCCTTCATCGACCCGCCGGACCACCGCAACATCCGCGACGGCGTGCAGCTCCTGCAGGAGCTGGGCGCATTGGATCCGGAGGAGAAGGACCCGAAGAAGCGGCTCACCCCGCTCGGCCGCAAGCTCTCGCAGCTGCCCGTGGACCCGCGGCTCGCCCGTATGGTCATCGAAGCCGACCGGAACGGCTGCGTCCGCGAGGTCATGGTCATCGCCTCCGCGCTCTCCATCCAGGACCCGCGCGAGCGGCCGTCCGAGAAGCAGACGCAGGCCGATCAGCAGCACGCCCGGTTCAAGGACGAGACGTCGGACTTCCTGGCGTTCCTGAATCTGTGGCGCTACATCCGTGAGCAGCAGAAGGAGCGCGGCTCCTCCAGCTTCCGCCGGATGTGCAAGCAGGAGTACCTGAACTTCCTGCGCATCCGCGAATGGCAGGACATCTACGCGCAGTTGCGCACGGTCGCCAAGCAGATGGGCATCGAGCTCAATGAGGACGACGCGCCGGAGCAGTCGGTGCACACCTCTCTGCTGGCCGGACTGCTCTCGCACATCGGGCTGAAGGACACCGAGAAGAACGAGTACCTCGGCGCCCGCAGCGCCAAGTTCGCGATCTTCCCCGGGTCGGCGCTCTTCAAGAAGCAGCCGCGGTTCGTGATGTCGGCCGAGCTGGTCGAGACGTCCCGGCTGTGGGCGCGGGTCAACGCGCGGGTCGAGCCGGAGTGGATCGAACCGTTGGCCCAGCACCTGCTGAAGCGCACCTACAGCGAGCCGCACTGGGAGAAGGACCAGGCGGCGGTGATGGCGTACGAACGGGTCACGCTCTACGGCGTGCCCGTCGTGGCGCAGCGCAAGGTCAATTTCGGCCGGATCGACCAAGAGGCCTCGCGCGACCTGTTCATCCGCAACGCGCTGGTCGAGGGCGACTGGCGCACACACCACCAGTTCTTCCACGACAACCGCAAACTCCTCGGCGAGGTCGAGGAGTTGGAGCACCGCGCCCGGCGCCGCGACATCCTCGTGGACGACGAGACGCTCTTCGACTTCTACGACCAGCGCATCCCCGAACACGTCGTCTCGGGCGCGCACTTCGACTCGTGGTGGAAGCACAAGCGCAAGGACGAGCCGGACGCGCTGGACTTCGAGCGTTCGATGCTCATCAACGAGAAGGCCGGGGCCGTCACCAAGGACGATTACCCGGACTCCTGGCGGCAGGGGAAGCTCAAGTTCCGGGTGACGTACCAGTTCGAGCCCGGCGCGGACGCCGACGGTGTGACCGTCCACATCCCGCTCCAGGTGCTCAACCAGGTCACGTCCGAGGGCTTCGACTGGCAGATTCCGGGCCTGCGCGAGGAAGTGGTCACCGAGCTGATCCGTTCCCTGCCCAAGCCGATCCGCCGGCACTACGTCCCCGCGCCGAACTACGCGGACAAGTTCCTGGACCGGGCCGTACCGCTCCAGGAGCCGCTGCCGGTGACGCTGGCCCGTGAGCTCCAGCGGATGGTCGGCGTGCCCGTCACCGCGGACGACTTCGACCTGAGCCGGGTACCGGACCACCTGAAGATCACCTTCCGGGTGGTCGACGAGCGGCGCCGCAAGGTCGCCGAGGACAAGGACCTGGAGGCGCTGCGGGTCCAGCTGCGCCCCAAGGCCCGCCAGGCCCTCTCCCAGGCCGCCGCGGCGACCGCAGGGCCTACCGGGGAGTCCATCGAGCGCTCGAACCTCACGGACTGGACGATCGGCACGCTGGACCGGGTGTTCGAGACGCGTCGGGCGGGGCAGCCGGTCAAGGCCTTCCCTGCCCTCGTCGACCAGGGCGAGACCGTGGCCGTACGGCTCTTCGACACCGAGGCCGAGCAGCAGCAGGCGATGTGGCGGGGCACCCGGAAGCTGATCCTGCTGAACATCCCGGTGAATCCGGCGAAGTTCGCCTCGGACAAGCTGACGAACCAGCAGAAGCTGGCCCTGTCCCGCAACCCGCACGGCTCCATCCAGGCGCTCTTCGACGACTGCGCGACGGCGGCCGCCGACCGGCTGATCGCCGCCCACGGCGGACCCGCCTGGGACGAGGCGTCTTTCCGGAAGCTGTACGACAAGGTGCGCGCCGACCTGGTGGACCTGACCGTCCGTACGATCGGCCAGGTCCAGCAGATCCTGGCGGCCTGGCAGGCCTGCGAGCGCCGGCTGAAGTCCACCAACAGCCTGGTCCTGATCAACAACGTCACGGATGTACGGGACCACCTCGCCCGTCTCGTACCGCCCGGCTTCGTCACCCTGACCGGGCTGCGCAGACTGCCCGACCTGATGCGCTACCTGGTCGCCGAGGACCGCCGGCTCCAGCAGATGCCGACGAACGTCCAGCGCGACACCACGCGCATGGAGAAGGTCCACGAGATGCAGGACGAGTACGCCTGGCTGCTGGAGCAACTGCCGCAGGGCAGGCCCGTACCGCAGGAGGTCCTGGACATCCGCTGGATGATCGAGGAGCTGCGGGTCAGCTACTTCGCGCACGCGCTCGGCACCGCGTTCCCCGTCTCCGACAAGCGGATCGTGAAGGCGATCGACGCCGCCGCCCCGTAGGGCGCCCGGCGGCCTCGGACGGAGCGGTTCGTGTAGCGGCTCCGGCACCGGGAGTGAGGTCGACCGCACCCTCCGACCTGCTGTAGAGTCTGGTTTCGCAGGCAGCCGCAAGGCAGCCGCGAAAATCTGGTCCTGTGGAGCAGTTTGGAGTGCTCGCCACCCTGTCAAGGTGGAGGCCGCGGGTTCAAATCCCGTCAGGACCGCAGTAACGAAGGCCCGGATCCTCTGGATCCGGGCCTTCGTGCGTCTTGACTCCGGTGTCCGCCGACGAGTACTCAGAAACCCAGGGCTGCCCCTGGGTTTCCGGGCGGGGCGGCGCGCATCCACCGGGAGGTGGCGCGGATGGCGGCATCCACGAGCGAGGGGTCACTGCCGAACCGCTCCGGAGTCCGCGAGCCGGCCCCGGCTCACCCCCCGGCACCGGGTCCGCATCCGGCCCCGGCCGGCAGCAGGACGCCCCGGCACGAGATCCGTGCCCTGCTGCGCGCCCACCTGGCGGCGGCTTCGGGCTATCGCCATCTCACCCGTCACTGCGCGGTCTGCGCACGCTTACTGAGGCTCGCCATGGATCCCCTGACGGCCTCCGGACCCCAGGACGCGGCCCCGGCCACCCTGGAAGCCCACGAACGGCCCGGAGCGGCCTCTGCGGACGCACCGGCTCCCGGGCCGCCACCGGCCGCCGAAGCGCGGGCGACACCTCCCGGAGCGCCGGAACAGACCGCACGGCCCGTGATGGGGCCGGAGGCGGCCACCTCGTCCACAGCGCCGAAGGCCGCCCCTCACGCCCTCATCGGACGGCCCGCCCCCGCCGGGACGGCGGCCCGCGCCATCCCCGCGCGCGCCTCCTCGCCGCCCGGCGGGGCCGAAGCGGGTCCCGACGGGCGGATCGGCCCCGCGTGGGCGGAGGACGAAAGTCCCCCCGCCGCGTGACCAATGGCGGGGTCTCCCCCCGTCCAACAGTGGCAGGCTCGTACTTGGCAAGACTCGTGCCATGTGACGGGTGTCACCGAATCAGTTTTCAGAACGGGTGGCTTTACACCCTTCCTACAACTGGCGAATTTAATATGTGCAATTGCACCACTCCGTAGGGACGTCCCACGAAACCCCGGACCCACCCCGCTCCGGGCCTCCACCGGCCCGCCCGCGCCACCTCGCACCGAGGCCGGCACGCTCGCGCGAGACCCCTCCGGAGCCAACCGGACGCCCGGTTTCCAGCGACGGGAGCCGGCCGGGAGCCAGGGACCCGACGGGGGCTCCACGCCGCCCGCGCGCACAAAAAAGATCGCGCTGGACCCGGCGGAGTCCAGCGCGATCTCATGACAAAACCCGTATGACACAGGTATGGCGCCCGTTGGGGCGGGCGCCCGTCATATGGAGCTATAGGTGGGCTATGCGGGTTGGGGGACCCAAAAGCCCAGTTGTGACGCGGCGACAGGGGTATGTCAGGCCTCGCTGCGCTGCTGCGGAATACCCGCAAGCAGTGCGCGGACCTCTGCCTCGCGGTACCGGCGATGTCCACCGAGCGTGCGGATGGACGTGAGCTTGCCTGCCTTGGCCCAACGGGTAACCGTCTTCGGGTCCACGCGGAACATCGTGGCAACCTCAGCCGGGGTCAGCAGCGGCTCGGCATCAGGGGTGCGAGCGGTCATGAGCGGCCTCCTCGGGAGAACCGAACCATCTCGGTTCTTTCCTCTAAATTCTGCACCTTGACCCGCGTTGCCCGAAATGGCGGACGCGGGCCGAGTCGGTTATAGGACGAACGGCTTGTCCTCGGCACTACAACTACACCATCCGTCCAGCCACGTCGGCCAAACCGATGGAATTGCCCTCCCAGGTGTTCATCAGCGACGGAAGCCGATGGACCATGCCATAGCGGACAGTCACACCACCGTGACGATCAGTCACAGAGTGATCAGGAGCCCTCAGACCCCCCATAGCGTGCAATGCTGAGCATTCCGCCCTTACTTGGACGGAAGGAGTCCTCCCCGGACTCCTTGTCCTATTTTGGCACGAGGAGTAGGGAAGGACGCAAGGGCCCCGTAAGTGCTATCCATCACGCTTGAGACAAAGGCCCGGTTCGGGACGTAGGTCCCGAGGCCACTGAGGTGCGGTTCCGCCTCTTCACCCTCACGTGTCACGTGGGTCACAGGTTCATGAGTCGTCAGTTCGATCGTCAGTTCGCAAACTGGCGGTCCCTCACGGCCCTCCAGCGCTCCGCGAGACGCGCGTACGCCTCACTCGCCCCCTCGGTGTCCCCGGCACCCAGCGCCGCGATGCCCTCGGCCACGTCGGCCGCACTCCGGTCCCCGGCGAGCCGCTCCGCCGACAGGGCGTGCACCAGCCCCCCGTAGTCCAGCTCGACGAGCGCGCGCGGGTGGAACTCCTCCAGCCACCGCCCGACGTCCACCAGCCCCTCGGTCAGCGGACCGTCGTCCATGGACTCCCGCAGCGTCTTCAGCCCCCGTGCCAGCCGGCGCCGCGCCTGGACCATCGGCGTCCGGTACCGCAGCACCGGCGGCTCACCGTCCTGGCCTGCCTCCCGGTACTCGCGCTCCTCGTCCGTGAACAGGACGAACCAGCGCACCGGCACCTGCCACACCGCCGTCCTGATCCACGGCCGGGCATCCGGATTGCGCTCCGACCACCGCTCGTGGTCGGCCGCGGCCTGGCCGCGCACCACCGGCGGCAGCACCGCGTCGAGCACCGCCCCGGGGAACATCTCCGCCAGCCCGTCCAGCGCCAGCCACCCGCGCAGCCGAGTCCGCCACGGACAGACGCACACCACCCCGTCCACCTCGGCGACGAACGCGTCGGAGCTCTCGTGCGCCGGCACGGCTACCGGCGGGGTCGCCGCCAAGTCGGCCAGGGAACGGCGCAGTTCGTCCTGCGCCGTGGGGATGCGCTCGCGGCCCGCATAGCGGGCCCAGTGAGCACGTTCCGCTTCCGGGAAGGCCGCCAGTGGCTCGTACACCCGGAGGTAGGACGCGTAAGGGACGAGCACTGAAGACACCACCGACATGCAGCGATCGTGTCACGCCCGTACTCCTGTAGTGGGTGATCCACCGCACTGGAACGGATCTCCCCGCCCGGAGGACTTACGCTCTTGCCCAGTCGGACCGTCCATGCCGGTCGGTCCGGGGCCCTCCCCACCTTCAGGAGGGTCTTTCCGCCGCTTCGTACTTGGGAGTCACCACAGTGACCGATGTGACCGGCGTGCCTGTCGATGTACTGCACACCCTTTTCCACTCGGACCAGGGGGGCCACGAACAGGTCGTGCTCTGCCAGGACCGTGCCAGCGGCCTCAAGGCCGTCATCGCGCTCCACTCCACCGCCCTGGGCCCTGCCCTCGGCGGCACCCGCTTCTACCCGTACGCCTCCGAGCAGGAGGCCGTCGCGGACGCGCTGAACCTGGCGCGCGGCATGTCGTACAAGAACGCCATGGCGGGTCTCGACCACGGCGGCGGCAAGGCCGTCATCATCGGCGACCCGGAGCAGATCAAGACCGAGGAACTCCTGCTGGCCTACGGGCGCTTCGTGGCCTCGCTCGGCGGGCGTTACGTGACGGCCTGCGATGTCGGCACGTACGTCGCCGACATGGACGTCGTGGCCCGCGAGTGCCGCTGGACCACCGGCCGCTCCCCCGAGAACGGCGGCGCCGGCGACTCCTCCGTGCTGACCGCCTTCGGCGTCTTCCAGGGCATGCGGGCCTCGGCCCAGCACCTCTGGGGCGACCCGACGCTGCGGGGCCGGAAAGTGGGGGTCGCGGGTGTCGGCAAGGTGGGGCACCACCTCGTGGAGCACCTCCTGTCGGACGGTGCCGAGGTCGTGATCACGGATGTACGGGACGAGTCCGTGCGCCGGATCACCGCCAAGCACCCCCAGGTCGCCGTCGCGGCGGACACCGCGGCTCTGATCCGTACCGAGGGTCTGGACATCTACGCGCCGTGCGCGCTCGGCGGCGCGCTCGACGACGACACCGTCCCGGTGCTCACCGCCTCGGTGGTGTGCGGAGCGGCCAACAACCAGCTGGCGCACCCCGGCGTCGAGAAGGACCTGGCCGACCGGTCGATCCTGTACGCACCCGACTACGTGGTGAACGCTGGCGGCGTCATCCAGGTCGCGGACGAGCTGCACGGCTTCGACTTCGACCGGTGCAAGGCGAAGGCGGCGAAGATCTTCGACACGACCCTGGCGATCTTTGCGCGTGCGAAGGAAGACGGCATTCCGCCGGCCGCGGCAGCCGACCGGATCGCCGAGCAGCGGATGGCGGAAGCCCGCCGCAGCTGATCGGGCGGGGCCCTCCAGGGCATCTCCCCGGGTACATCGCCCACCTGCCCGCCGACCGGCCGAGACAAGACTCACTCCGGTCGGCGGGTCGCAGGCCAATAAGAGGTTAAAATCGCAGTTGACCAGCGAGGACGAGCTCTTCGCGGGTCCTCTTCCGGGGCGCGTGATGCGGGCGGCGTACCGTATGGCCGCGGAAGCAGGTACCGTTAAAGCACTACAGGCACGGCCTCTCTGCCGAGAGTCCGTTCTGAAACATGAACGCGTGTCAAGACTCTGGGGCCGTCGAGCCCCGTCACCGAGGGGGTCGAGCCATGGGGCGCGGCCGGGCAAAGGCCAAGCAGACCAAGGTCGCCCGTCAGCTGAAGTACAGCAGCGGCGGGACAGACCTGTCGCGTCTGGCCAATGAGCTGGGCGCATCACCTTCGAGTCAACCACCGAACGCCGAGCCGTTCGAGGACGACGACGAGGAAGATGACCCGTACGCACAGTACGCGGATCAGTACAACGTCGATGATGACGAGGACGAGGACGATCAGTCCGGTCCGTCGTCACAGCGCCGCGGCGCTTGACCTCGCGCTGACACAACAACCCGGTCCGGGCCTGTCCCGGACCGGGTTCTGTGCTGTCCCGGTCCGGTGCGTTCGCTGTGCTCGCCGCCCTTGAACGAGACGGGTCGGGCGCCGTACACATGGCGATCGGGCTGCCGTGTCCCGGCGGACGGGCCTTCCGGGCCCGCCCGCCACCTGGGAGCATCCCGCGCGCCCGGACTCAGCGCGCGTACCCGCCCACGAGCTCGGCGCCGGTCGTGTGCGCACCGCGGTCGGTGATCTCGCCCGCGACCCACGAGTCGACGCCGCGGTCGGCCAGCGTCGTCAGAGCCGCGTCCACCGAATCGGCGGGGACGATCGCGATCATGCCGACGCCCATGTTGAGCGTCTTCTCCAGCTCCAGCTGCTCCACCCGGCCGGCCTTGCCGACGAGGTCGAAGACCGCGCCGGGCGTCCAGGTCGAACGGTCCACGGTCGCGTGCAGGCCGTCCGGGATGACCCGGGCCAGGTTGTTGGCCAGTCCGCCGCCGGTGACGTGGCTGAAGCCGTGCACCTCGGTCGTACGGGTCAGGGCCAGGCAGTCCAGGGAGTAGATCCGGGTGGGCTCCAGGAGCTCCTCGCCGAGCGTCCGGCCGAACTCCTCGATCTCGCGGTCCAGCGTCCAGCCGGCCCGGTCGAAGACGACGTGGCGGACGAGCGAGTACCCGTTCGAGTGAAGACCGGACGACGCCATCGCGATCACGGCGTCACCCTTGCGGATGCGGTCGGGGCCGAGCAGGCGGTCCGCCTCGACCACGCCCGTACCGGCGCCGGCGACATCGAAGTCGTCCGGGCCGAGCAGGCCGGGGTGTTCGGCGGTCTCGCCGCCGACCAGGGCGCAGCCGGCCAGGACACAGCCTTCGGCGATGCCCTTCACGATGGCCGCGACACGCTCGGGATGCACCTTGCCGACACAGATGTAGTCGGTCATGAAGAGCGGCTCGGCGCCGCAGACGACGAGGTCGTCCACGACCATGCCGACGAGGTCGTGGCCGATCGTGTCGTACACGCCCATCTGACGGGCGAGGTCGACCTTCGTGCCGACGCCGTCCGTGGCGGAGGCGAGCAGCGGACGCTCGTAGCGCTTGAGCGCCGAGGCGTCGAAGAGGCCGGCGAAGCCGCCGAGGCCGCCGAGGCCCGCGACCTCGGGGCGCTGCGTCTTCTTCACCCACTCCTTCATCAGCTCTACGGCGCGGTCGCCGGCCTCGATGTCGACGCCCGCTGCCGCGTAGGAAGCACCTGTTGTCTCAGACATTGCCTGGGATCTTTCGTGTGGAGATACGGGGCTGGTGGGAAGGCTGCCGAGCGGTCCGGGTCACGGACGGCGCAGCGCGTCGGCCGCGGCGGTCGCCGCAGGGCCTGCCGCCAGCTCGGTCTCCAGCAGCTGCTTGCCGAGCAGCTCCGGGTCCGGAAGCTCCATCGGGTACTCGCCGTCGAAGCAGGCGCGGCACAGATTCGGCTTGGCGATCGTCGTCGCCTCGACCATCGCGTCGAGCGAGATGTACGAGAGCGAGTCGGCCCCCATCGAGGTGGCGATCTCGTCCACGGTCATGCCGTTGGCGATCAGCTCGGCGCGGGTGGCGAAGTCGATACCGAAGAAGCAGGGCCACTTCACCGGCGGGGAGGAGATCCGGATGTGGATCTCGGCCGCACCGGCCTCGCGGAGCATCCGGACGAGTGCGCGCTGGGTGTTGCCGCGGACGATCGAGTCGTCGACGACCACCAGTCGCTTGCCCTTGATGACTTCCTTGAGGGGGTTCAGCTTGAGGCGGATGCCGAGCTGCCGGATGGTCTGGGACGGCTGGATGAAGGTCCGGCCGACGTAGGCGTTCTTCACCAGTCCGGCGCCGAACGGGATGCCGCTGGCCTCCGCGTAACCGATGGCGGCGGGGGTGCCGGATTCCGGTGTCGCTATGACCAGATCGGCCTCGACCGGGGCCTCGGCCGCCAGCTTGCGGCCCATCTCCACCCGGGAGAGGTAGACGTTGCGCCCGGCGATGTCGGTGTCGGGGCGCGCCAGGTAGACGTACTCGAAGACACAGCCCTTGGGCTTCGCTTCTGCGAAGCGGGAGGTGCGCAGACCGTTCTCGTCGATGGCGACGAGCTCGCCCGGCTCGATCTCGCGGACGAAGCTGGCGCCGCAGATGTCGAGGGCGGCGGACTCGGAGGCCACCACCCAGCCGCGCTCCAGCCGGCCGAGGACCAGCGGACGGATGCCCTGCGGGTCACGGGCCGCGTAGAGGGTGTGCTCGTCCATGAAGACGAGGGAGAAGGCGCCCCGCACCTCGGGAAGCACCTTGGCGGCTGCCTCCTCGATGGTGAGCGGCTTGCCGTCCTCATCGGTCTGGCCGGCGAGCAGCGCGGTCACCAGGTCGGTGTCGTTGGTCGCGGCGACCTGGGTGGCGCGGCCGTCCTTGCGCGGAAGGTCGGCGACCATCTCGGCGAGCTGGGCCGTGTTGACCAGGTTGCCGTTGTGACCCAGGGCGATCGAGCCGTGCGCGGTCGCACGGAACGTCGGCTGCGCGTTCTCCCACACCGAGGCACCGGTGGTGGAGTAGCGGGCATGACCGACCGCGATATGGCCCTGGAGCGATCCCAGAGACGTTTCGTCGAAGACCTGCGAGACCAGTCCCATGTCCTTGAAGACCAGGATCTGGGACCCGTTGCTCACTGCGATGCCCGCGGACTCCTGTCCACGGTGCTGCAGGGCATACAGTCCGAAATAGGTGAGCTTGGCGACCTCTTCGCCCGGAGCCCAGACACCGAAGACGCCGCAAGCGTCCTGGGGGCCTTTCTCTCCGGGGAGCAGGTCGTGGTTGAGTCGTCCATCACCACGAGGCACACCACCGAGTGTAGGCGAGATCGACCACTGGTCCGAATTGGGGACGCCCCGCCTGTGGGTACGCCAAACGGGCCCGCACAGCCGTGGCGAAGGGTGACTCCGGGTGATGTCCCTGCGGGCCGACTGCCGCCCGTGGCCGCCTCGGGGCAGTCGCCGCCCGGATCACCGGCGGGTTACCGATCGGTTCCAGCCGCCGGGGACCGTGCTCACGCAGGCAGGTGGGTGGCGCTTCGCGAGGGCCCGTTACGCCCCTGAGCAGGGTGGCCGAACGCTCGTTTCGTGGTGAGCCTCACACCGAGCGCGGGGCGCTCGGGGCGGTATGCGCTTCTTGTGACAGGACTGCCGCGGCCGTCCGGAGTGCGAGACCGCCGTTGACAGGCGCATGCCTCATTGGCAGGCTCCTGGTCATGCAGCCCCTCGGTGATCGCACGATCACGCTCGTGGAGCGCCGTCACGTCGATCTGGGACGTGTATCGAGCGCCATCTGTCGCAGCGCCTGATTTCTCCGGCGCACGCGAGGGCTTCGCTTTCCCCTTCTCGGCGATGCAGCGGCTGTACGGCTCCGTCCCCGACGCGATCCCCGGGCCTAGGTGACCCTGCGGGTTACCCGCGTCCGGTACGTACAGCGCTCGGAGCGCGAGCCGCGCTCTCGGCACTGCTGATACCCCCGATGCCCTGACGCCCTTGACGCCCCTCGCGTCGCGCCCGTCCGTCGCGCCTTCCGCATACCTCGTGCCCGTCGCGCCTTCGGGACGCCCGTAGGCGTCCGTCCGGCCCTGTCCGGGCGGTAGCACGCGTCCCGTACGGCGTGGCCCTTTCCTGCCCTGGAGCAGCCATGACTCCCCCGTCACCCGACTCGAACGCCAGTTCCAGCATTCCGCTGTCCCGACGCGCTTTCGGGACCGCTGTCGGCGCCACGGCCGCCGCAGCGGCCGTGGGTCTGCCCGCCGCGGCCCCCGCCTCCGCCGCACCGGCGGAATCGGCGCGCGAGCGGCCCTTCCGGGCCGCCCGGGGCCGGCACGCACGGCGGCCCAACATCCTCTTCATCCTCGGCGACGACCTCGGCTGGGCCGACCTCTCCTCCTACGGGTCGCCGGACATCCGTACCCCGAACCTCGACCGGCTCGGCCGTCAGGGCGTGCGGTTCACCGACGCCTACGCCGGGTCCGCGACCTGCTCACCGACCCGGTTCAGCCTGTACACCGGCCGCTACCCGGGGCGTACGAAGGGCGGCCTCGCGGAACCCATCGCGGACCGTTCGGTGGGCCTCGATCCCACCCATCCCACCCTCGCCTCACTGCTGCGGGGCGCCGGGTACGCGACCGCGCTGATCGGCAAGTGGCACTGCGGCTACCTGCCGGACTACAGCCCCACCAAGTCGGGCTGGGACGAGTTCTTCGGCAACTTCGGCGGGGCGCTGGAGTACTACTCGAAGCTCGGTCTCGGCGGCGAGTACGACCTCTACGAGGGCGATGCCGAGTACAAGGACCTGCGTTACTACACCCGCATCCTGACCGAGCGGGCGAGCGAGTACGTACAGCGCGACCACGACAAGCCGTGGCTGCTGAACCTCAACTTCACCACCCCGCACTGGCCATGGATCGCCGAGGGCGACACCGCCGAGAGCGCCGAGATCGTCCGGAAGATCAAGGAGGGCGGCCTCGGGGGTCTGTTCCACGCCGACGGCGGCTCGCTCGCCAAGTACAAGGAGATGGTCGAGGACCTGGACCGCTCGGTCGGCGAGGTGCTGAAGGCGCTGAAGAGGTCCGGCCAGGAGGAGGACACCCTGGTCTTCTTCGCCAGTGACAACGGCGGCGAGCGCTTCTCGTACCAGTGGCCGCTCTCGGGCAACAAGAGCTCCCTCCAGGAGGGCGGCATCCGCGTCCCGGCCGTGCTGCGCTGGCCCTCAAGGATCGACCCGCACCAGGTGAGCGACCTGCCGCTGTTCTCGCCCGACTGGACGGCGACGCTGCTGGAGCTCGGCGGGGCCCGGCCCGATCCGGCCCATCCCCTGGACGGCGTCAGCCTGGCCGGATACCTGCTGCGCGGCGAGCAGCCGAAGGAACGGGACCTGTTCTGGCGTGTACGCGGGGAGCGCGCGCTTCGGCGCGGCGACTGGAAGTACTACCGGGGCAAGGGCGGCCCGGATCAGCTGTTCCACCTGGCGTCCGACCAGCGGGAACAGGCGGACCGGTCCGCCGCCGAGCCGGAACTGCTGGCCGAACTGCGGGCGGCCTGGGAACGGACGGACGCGGGCCTGCTGCCCTATCCGAAGATCTCCTGATCCTGCATCCCGTACGCCTGCCGTCGCTGCTCCCCTTCCCTCATCCCGTCAGGTTCCGTCACCCCATCAGGGGCAGCAGCGCGGCCAGGTCCGCCCGTTCGCCACTGGCGCTGACCTTGGCCGCGTCGAGTTCCCGTGCCCATCGCGTACGTCCGGTGGCGAGCCTGATCCAGGTGAGCGCGTCGGTCTCGACGACGTTGGGCGGGGTGCCGCGCGTGTGCCGGGGTCCCTGGACGCACTGGACCACCGCGAACGGCGGGACGCGCACCTCGACCGACCCGCCCGGCGCTTTCTCCGCCAGGGCATCCGCGAGCAACCGGGTGCAGGCGGCGAGCGCCTGGCGGTCGTACGGGATAGCAAGCCCGGTCGCCTCGTTGAGGTCGTACGTATGGACCACGAGCTCGACGGTTCGGGTCACCAGGAAGTCCCCGAGCCGCATCGCGCCCACCCGCGTGGCCAGCAGCCGGTCCTCGGGGACACCGGGCACCAGCGTCTCGAACCGGTCGGCCACCTCCCCGTACAGCGCGTCCACATCGGGGTGACCGGCGGCGAGCGCCACGGTGTCGTCGGCGATCCGGCCGGCCCGCTCCGCCGTGGTGAACGGCCACTCCAGCAGGCTCACCTCGGGCTTGGCGAGGGCGGGCGCGGGCAGCTCCAGCTTGCTGCTGACGTGCGAGAGCGCCATGGTCAGGTGGGCGGCCAGTTCCCGCACCGACCAGGCGCCGAGCCCGCTCGGCCGGTCCAGCTGCTCGGGCGTCAGGGTGCGTACGGCAGCCCGGACATGGGAGAACTGCGCCAGGACCGCGGTGCGGGTCCTGGCCGGATCGTAGCGGCGGGCGCGCTTCTGGGACGGCGGCATGGAGCGGAGCCTACGGCGTCCCGAGGCCGCCTCCCAGGGCACCGGCCCTGTCGGTCCCGGCCGGCTCCGGTCGGTCCCGGATCAGCCCCGGTCAGCCCCGCGTCGCGAAGTCGCCCAGGCCGTTCTCGAGCAGTCCGAACGCCCGCTCGGCCAGAACGGCGGCATCCGACGCGATGGCCTCGGCGGATTCACCGGCCAGCAACCGCCGGTGGTTCTCGACGATCAGGGCGTTGCGGGTGCTGATCAGCTGGGCCGCCACGATGCGCGCGACAGCCGGCTCCTCCCCCTCTGCGACCAGGACGTCGACGAGCAGCTCATCACCGCGCGCGAAGAAGGCGTGGACCCGGGTGAGCAGGGCCGGTGTCTGCTGGATCAACCGGAGGAGTCGGAGCGCGAGCGGTGAATCACTCACCCCGACCGCGGGATCCCGGCTCTCGACGGCGGCCAGGAACTGCCGGCGCACGCCGGCCACCGCGGACTCGCCCGGCGCCCGGTCCCG
Source organism: Streptomyces sp. NPDC096323 (assembly GCF_040302845.1). NCBI lineage: Bacteria > Bacillati > Actinomycetota > Actinomycetes > Kitasatosporales > Streptomycetaceae > Streptomyces > Streptomyces sp. NPDC096323. The sequence continues at coordinate 688,282 of NZ_JBEOSI010000004.1, read as the reverse complement.
TACCACCTGGGCGACATCCCCGATGTGCTCCTCCATGGGAGCGAGAACCAGGTCTTCCTTGCTGTCGAAGTAGTTGAAGACGGTCATCTTCGACACGTCGGCCGCTTCGGCGATTTCCGCGACCGAGACCTGGTCGAATCCCCGCTCGCTGAAGAGCCGCGTCGCCTCGGCAAGCAGACGGCGTCGCGTCTGGATCTTCTTGCGCTCACGGAGGCCCATCCCCTCGGTCACCATGACATGACTGTACCAGGATGAAACTTGGCCTTGGGTAAATTTTAGACTCAGTACACATGCACGCGGAAGCCCCCACCCGGTCGAGCCGGGCGGGGGCCTGCGCGCAAGGTGCCGTGCGTTCGGCGGTGCTACGCGAACAGCGCGGGGATCGTCCCCTCGTGAGCCGTACGGAGCTCGCTCAGCGGGATGCTGAACTCGCCCTGGATCTCGATCTCCTCGCCGTCCACGACACCGATCCGGGTGACGGGCAGACCCCGTGCCCCGCACATGTCGTTGAAGCGGAGCTCCTCGCTGCGCGGGATCGAGACGATCGCGCGTCCCGCCGACTCGGAGAACAGGAAGGTGAACGCGTCCAGTCCGTCGGGCACGACCAGCCGGGCGCCCTTCCCGCCGCGCAGGCAGGACTCGGTGACCGCCTGGATGAGGCCACCGTCGGACAGGTCGTGCGCCGCGTCGATCATGCCGTCGCGGGAGGCCGAGATCAGGATCTCGCCGAGCAGCTTCTCGCGGCCCAGGTCGACCTTGGGCGGCATGCCGCCGAGGTGCTGGTGGATGACCTCGGACCAGGCCGAGCCGCCGAACTCCTCGCGCGTCTCACCCAGCAGGTAGAGGAGCTGGCCCTCTTCCTTGAAGGCGACCGGCGTACGCCGCGTCACGTCGTCGATCACACCGAGCACGGCCACGACCGGCGTCGGGTGGATCGCCGTGTCACCGGTCTGGTTGTACAGCGACACATTGCCGCCGGTGACCGGGGTGCCCAGCTCCAGGCAGCCGTCCGCGAGACCGCGCGTGGCCTCGGCGAACTGCCACATGACGTCGGGGTCCTCGGGCGAACCGAAGTTCAGGCAGTCCGAGATGGCGAGCGGCTTGGCGCCGGAGGCGGCGACGTTGCGGTACGACTCCGCCAGTGCGAGCTGCGCGCCGGTGTACGGGTCGAGCTTCGCGTACCGGCCGTTGCCGTCGGTCGCCATGGCCACGCCGAGGTTGGACTCCTCGTCGATGCGGACCATGCCGGCGTCCTCGGGCATCGCGAGCACGGTGTTGCCCTGCACGAACCGGTCGTACTGGTCCGTGATCCAGGACTTCGACGCCTGGTTCGGCGAGGAGACGAGCCGCAGGACCTGCTCGCGCAGCTCCGCGCCGTTCGCCGGGCGGGCCAGCTTTCCGGCGTCGTCGGCCTGCAGGGCGTCCTGCCAGGACGGGCGGGCGAAGGGACGGTGGTACGTCGGGCCCTCGTGGGCGACGGACCGCGGCGGAACGTCCACGATCTGCTCGCCGTGCCAGAAGATCTCCAGCTGGGAGCCCTCGGTCACCTCACCGATGACGGTGGCGATGACGTCCCACTTCTCGCAGATCTCCAGGAAGCGGTCCACGTGCTGCGGCTCGACGATCGCGCACATGCGCTCCTGCGACTCGCTCATGAGGATTTCCTCGGGCGAGAGGGAGGAGTCGCGCAGCGGCACGGTGTCCAGCTCGACGCGCATGCCGCCGGAACCGGCGGAGGCGAGCTCGGACGTGGCACAGGAGAGCCCGGCGCCGCCGAGGTCCTGGATGCCCGCGACGAGCTTCTCCTTGAAGATCTCCAGGGTGCACTCGATGAGGAGCTTCTCCTGGAACGGGTCGCCGACCTGGACGGCCGGGCGCTTCGCCGGGCCGGTCGACTCGAAGGTCTCCGAGGCCAGCACCGAGACGCCGCCGATGCCGTCGCCGCCGGTGCGGGCGCCGTACAGGATGACCTTGTTGCCGGGCCCGGAGGCCTGCGCGAGGTGGATGTCCTCGTGCTTCATCACGCCGATGCAGCCGGCGTTGACGAGCGGGTTGCCCTGGTAGCAGGCGTCGAAGACGACCTCACCACCGATGTTGGGCAGGCCCAGGCAGTTGCCGTAGCCGCCGATGCCCGCGACGACGCCCGGGAGGACGCGCTTGGTGTCGGGGTGGTCGGCCGCGCCGAAGCGCAGCGGGTCGACGACCGCGACCGGGCGGGCGCCCATGGCGAGGATGTCGCGGACGATGCCGCCGACGCCGGTGGCCGCGCCCTGGTAGGGCTCGATGTACGAGGGGTGGTTGTGCGACTCGACCTTGAAGGTGACCGCATACCCCTGGCCGACGTCGACCACACCGGCGTTCTCGCCGATGCCGACGAGCATGGCGTCGTTGACGGGGACCTTCTCGCCGAACTGCTTGAGGTGGACCTTGCTGCTCTTGTAGGAGCAGTGCTCGGACCACATCACGGAGTACATGGCGAGCTCGGCGCCGGTGGGGCGGCGGCCCAGGATCTCGCGGATCCTGGCGTACTCGTCCTCCTTGAGGCCGAGCTCCTTCCAGGGCTGCGCGGTGTCCGGGGTCTCGGCCGCGTGCTTGACCGTGTCCAGGCTCATGCGTTGACCAGCTTCTTGATGATCGAGGTGAAGAAACCGAGACCGTCGGTGCGACCGGTGCCGATCAGCGGCTCGACGGCGTGCTCCGGGTGCGGCATCAGGCCGACGACGTTGCCCGCGGCGTTGCTGATGCCCGCGATGTCGCGCAGCGAGCCGTTGGGGTTGACGTCCATGTAGCGGAACGCGACGCGGCCCTCGGCCTCCAGCTCGTCGAGCGTGCGCTCGTCGGCGGTGTACCGGCCGTCCACGTTCTTGAGCGGTACGGAGATTTCCTGGCCCGCGGAGTAGTCCGAGGTCCAGGCCGTCTCCGCGTTCTCGACGCGGAGCTTCTGGTCGCGGCAGATGAAGTGCAGGTGGTTGTTGCGCAGCATCGCGCCGGGCAGCAGATGGGCCTCGGTCAGGATCTGGAAGCCGTTGCAGATACCGAGGACCGGCATGCCCGCCCTGGCCTGCTCGATCACCGTCTCCATGACCGGCGAGAAGCGGGAGATGGCTCCGGCCCGCAGATAGTCGCCGTAGGAGAAACCGCCCGCGAGGATGACCGCGTCGACCTGGTGCAGGTCCTTGTCGCGGTGCCACAGCGATACGGGTTCGGCGCCGGCGACCCGTACGGCCCGAAGGCTGTCCTGGTCGTCGAGCGTGCCCGGAAAAGTGACGACTCCGATACGAGCGGTCACTTCGACTCCTCGGCCTTCTCCACCTTCACGGTGAAGTCCTCGATCACGGTGTTGGCGAGGAACGTCTCCGCCATCTCGTGAATACGAGCGAGCGCGGCGTCATCGACGGGCCCCTCGATGTCCAGCTCGAAACGCTTTCCCTGACGTACGTCCGCGATTCCCTCGAAGCCGAGACGGGGCAGCGCACGCTGCACAGCCTGTCCCTGCGGGTCGAGGATCTCGGGCTTGAGCATGACGTCGACTACGACGCGTGCCACTGGCACTCCCGGTGTGGTGGTGTGGTGCGGCTGTTTCTCCGGGGGGTTCCCCAGACCCCCGCGGGTCCTCTCAGCGTACCTGGCCCGAAATTCTACGCGGGTAGATATGCGGCAGCGCAGATCACGCCGAGATATCGACCGCGACTACGGGGGCGGAAAAACCCTGCAAAAAGATCCTCACCGGCAGCACACAAAGCAGGTTGACACGCGCAGGTAATTGCGCGGGCTTCACAATGCGGCGCCCCTCGCTGTACAAATGATTACCGGGGAAAGCAGCATTGCCCCTGAACGGCCGACACCGGTCAGCCCGCATCCGCGCTCACAGCCGGAAGGCCGGCATCCGCGCACGTCAGGCGCGGACGCCGCAGGAAAGGACCGATATCCGTGGCTCAGCGCGTAGTGGTCACGCTCTCCGACGACATCGACGGGGGAGCAGCAGCGGAAACGGTCGCCTTCGCCCTGGACGGGAAGTCGTACGAGATCGACCTGAATCAGTCCAACGCGAAGAAACTGCGCAAGGCCCTGGCGCCGTACGTGGCAGCCGGCCGCAAGCAGACGAACGCGGGCAAGCACGGCAAGGCGCCCGTCTCGTACAGCCACACCTCGCTCGCGCCCGATCCGGCGGCCGTACGCGCCTGGGCCCGCTCCCACCGGATCGAGGTACCGGCCCGGGGCCGGATCCCGAAGAAGGTCTACGAGGCCTTCCAGGAAGCCAGTTGAGCGGACGGGCGACGCGGACCGACCGGGCGGCGGGCACCCTGCCGCCCGGCAAGGGCCGCCCGCGCGACACCCCGCGGGAGCCGACTTGCGCGACACCCCCGCAGGTCGGCTAGAGTCTGGAGCACGCCGAAGGGCAAGGCCGCAAAAGCCGAACCTCACGCAGCGTGCGGGTGTAGTTCAGTAGTAGAACATCCCCCTTCCAGGGGGAAGGCGCAGTGTGCAATTCCTGTCACCCGCTCTGCATCGCTCTCCAAACCACTCCGGTGGATCAGGTAGAGTAGTGCTTGCACCGCCGGTGAAAGCCGAGTGGCTGCAATGCGGACGTAGCTCAGTTGGTAGAGCGCAACCTTGCCAAGGTTGAGGTCGCCAGTTCGAACCTGGTCGTCCGCTCTTGATCGAAGGCCCTGGTCGATTTCGACCAGGGCCTTCGTCGTATTCGCTCCCGGCGGCCAATACCCTTCGGCTCTCTTCACTCCTGACGTTTGTCATGAAGCGCAATCCATGGCGGCAATGCATGACGTTTGTCATGGGCAGCGATGACAGCTCGCACTGCTCCCGGTCCCGTCCGGCCGGAAACCTTGAGTCATGAGCAGCGACGAAATTCCTCGTGACCGTGCCCGTGTGCGCGACCGTGTGCGTGCCCCTGTGATCGAGGTGGACGGTGTCCGGCGCAGCTACGCGGGCGGCTTCGAGGCCGTGACCGGCGTCTCCTTCTCCGTGGCGCGGGGCGAGCTGTTCGCCCTCCTCGGGACGAACGGCGCCGGCAAGACGTCCACCGTCGAACTTCTCGAGGGTCTGGCCCGTCCCGACAGCGGCGCGATACGGGTGCTCGGACACGACCCGTACACCGATCGCGCCGCTGTCCGTCCGCGGATCGGGGTGATGCTGCAGGAGGGCGGTTTCCCCTCCGATCTGACCGCGGCCGAGACCATCCGGATGTGGGCGGGCTGCACCAGCGGCGCCCGGCCGACCGCCGAGGCGCTGGAGCTGGTGGGGCTCGGCCACCGGGCCGGCGTCCGGGTCAAGCAGCTCTCCGGCGGCGAGCGTCGACGGCTCGACCTGGCCCTGGCCCTGCTCGGCCGGCCGGAGGTGCTCTTCCTCGACGAGCCGACCACCGGCCTCGACGCCGAGGGGCGGCGCGACACCTGGCAGCTGGTGCGGGGGCTCAAGGAGGACCGCATCACCGTCCTGCTGACCACGCACTACCTGGAGGAGGCCGAGGAGCTCGCCGACCGGCTGGCGATCATGCACCGGGGCCGGATCGTGACCGCGGGCACCACCGCGGAAGTGACGGCCGCCCGCCCGGCCCGGGTCCGCTTCGAGCTGCCCGAGGGAGTCGACCCGGCACGACTGCCGCTGGACCTGCACGCCGCAGCCGACGGCAGACGGATCGAGATCCGTACTCATCGGCTCCAGGAGTCGCTGACCGCACTTCTGCGCTGGGCAGCGGAGTCGCAGATCCTCCTGACCGGCCTCGATGCCCGGTCCGCCTCGCTCGAAGAGGCATTCCTCGATATCGCGAAGTCCGCCGCAGAGACCGAAGAGGTGACCGTGTCATGACGACCGCAACCGCGACTACGCCGAGCGCGACCGTCCGCACCACCACAACGGTCCGAGGCCGGCTGACAGCTCTCGGGCGGGCCGAAATGATCCTGCTCGCCCGCAACAGGACGGCGGTCGTCGTCGCGTTGCTGGTGCCCTCGGCCATGATCATGGCGATGAGGTCGACACTCGAACAGGTGGATCTCGGCGGGACCGGATGGACGGTTGCCGGAGCCGCGCTCACCGGCGGCATCGGCACGGTGCTCATGCAGGCCGTCTACATGAACATGGTCGCCGCCTATGTGGCACGACGCGAGGAACTGGTCCTCAAGCGCCTGCGCACCGGCGAGGTCGGCGACGGCGAGATCCTGGCCGGGACCGCGCTGCCCTCGGCCGCTCTGGCCCTGACGCAGTCCGCGCTGATCATCGTGAGCGGTGCCGCCTTCTTCGGCCTCCCCGCGCCGCGACGGCCCGAACTGCTGCTGGCGGGGCTGCTGCTGGCCGTGGTGTTGCTGACGGTGCTGGCCGCGACCACATCCATAGTGACCCGCACCGTGCAGACGGCGCAGCTCACCACCTTGCCGCTGTTCCTCATCTCGATGATGGGCTCGGGGCTCTTCGTTCCGCTGGAGATCTTTCCCGACCCGCTCGCGTCAGCCTGCGAGTTCCTGCCGCTGACCGGCGTGATGACGCTCGTACGATCGGGCTGGCTCGGCGTCCCCGAGGGCACCGACCTGCTCGGGGCAGCACTGACCGGACTGGTCTGGACTGCGCTCGCCGTGTTTGCTGTGCAGCGGTGGTTCCGCTGGGATCCCCGACGCTGAGAGAGGTGTGGCGCGTTGATGCACGTACGGGGATGGCGCCGCAGTTGGCAGGAGCGCAGCAAGATGGAGCGCATCGACCTGTATTCGCGGTTCACGGTCTCCTCGATCCCCTGGCTCTTCGCCCTGTCGTGGCAGTTGGCGCCCTTCAAGTCGGACATCCGCCATGAACCGCTCCCGCTCGCGCTGGGAGCGGCACTGCTCCTGGTGAGCCTGACGCAGTGCCTGCTGAGCAACCGCAACGTGCGTCCGTCGTACGAGCACTATCTCGGCATCTCCGTGTTCCCCACGCGGCGCCTACTCGGCCCCCTGGCCCTGTTGCTGCTGCAAGTCGTGCTGCTGGCGACTCTGGCCGGAGTGGGCGGGGTCGGTGGCCCGGGCCTGCTCCTCATGAGCCTGAACACACCGATGGCGTTCGTGATCACACGGGTGCTTCTCGTCCCGGTCCGCACCTTCGCGATCGAGTCACTGCTCCTGGCGGCGCTGACCACGGGCGCGCTCGCCGCGGCCGGAGTCCGGGGCGGTCCACTGGCCGGCATCGTGCCGACCGCGCTCTTCGGCAGTGTGCTGGTCCTGATCTCGGTACGGCCCAGCGCGTGGAGCCTGGGCGTGATGTGGCAGGCCGAGGAGGCCCGGGACATACAGGCCCGGCTCGCCGTCGCCGAGGAACGGCTGAGGTTCGGGCGGGACATGCATGACGTACTGGGCCGCAATCTCGCGGTGATCGCGCTGAAGAGCGAGCTGGCGGTGGAGCTGGCGCAGCGCGGCAGGCCCGAGGCACTGGACCAGATGGTCGAGGTGCAGCGGATAGCCCGCGCCTCGCAGCAGGAGGTACGCGATGTCGTGCGCGGCTACCGGGAGGCCGATCTGACCACCGAACTGGCCGGGGCCCAGGGAGTGCTGCGTGCTGCCGGCATCGCATGCACGGTGACGGGCGGGGACGGTACGGGACTGCCCGGGGCGGTCCAGTCGGCGCTCGGCTGGGTGGTGCGCGAGGCCGCGACCAATGTGCTGCGGCACGGTGACCCGGGCCACTGCGCGATCCGGCTCGGCGTCTCGGCGGACGCGGTGGTGCTGGACGTGGAGAACGACGGGGCGCCTGCGGCCGCTCCCGAGGGGACCGGTTCCGGGCTGGCCGGACTGCGGGAACGGCTCAGGGCGCTCGACGGCACTCTGGTGGCCGGGCCGACGGACGACGGCGTGTTCCGACTGCGTGCGCGGATTCCACTGGCCGCCCGCGCGGGATCCCCGGGCGTCCCGAACCCGGCGTCCGGTGAAGCCCAGCGCACGGCTGCCGGTGACACATCGCGTACGACGCTTCTGGAGGACCGACGATGACCGCGGTACGGGTGCTGCTCGCCGACGACGAGCATCTGATCCGGGGCGCTCTCGCCGCCCTGCTCGCGCTGGAGGACGACCTGGTGGTGGTCGCGGAGGCCGCGACCGGCCCGGAGGCGCTCGCCATGGCCCGGGCGCACCGCCCCGACGTCGCGGTGCTGGATCTGGAGATGCCGGGGGCGGACGGTGTGAGTGTCGCCACATCGATACGGTCCGAACTCCCCGGCTGCCGAACCATGATCGTGACGAGCCACGGCCTCCCCGGGCACCTCAAGCGAGCTCTCGCGGCAGGGGTGCGGGCGTTCGTACCGAAGACCGTCAGCGCCCGGCAGCTTGCCGGCATCATCCGTACCGTGCATGCCGGAAACCGCTATGTGGACCCGGAGTTGGCGGCCGATGCCATCGCCGCCGGGGACTCGCCGCTGACGGTGCGCGAGGCCGAGGTGCTGGAGCTGGCGGCCGACGGGGCGCCGGTCGCCGAGATCGCGGCCCGGGCCTCCCTGTCGCAGGGGACGGTCCGCAACTACCTTTCTGCGGCAGCCGCGAAGCTCGGTGCGGAGAACCGTCATGCCGCGGTGCGTCTCGCACGCGAGCGGGGATGGGTATAGTAGTTCTCGCGCTTCGGCGCTTGCGGACGTAGCTCAGTTGGTAGAGCGCAACCTTGCCAAGGTTGAGGTCGCCAGTTCGAACCTGGTCGTCCGCTCGGTTCAGCAAGAAGCCCCCGACCTTTCGGCCGGGGGCTTCTTCGTGTCCGGGGCGCTTAGTTCCAGGGCGTGCCGGTGAGGAGTTCGTACGCCTCCACGTACTTGGCGCGCGTCGCGTCCACGATCTCCTGGGGCAGCGCCGGCGGGGGCTGCTCGCTCTTGCGGTCCCATCCGGAGGCCGGTGCGGTCAGCCAGTCGCGGACGAACTGCTTGTCGTACGACGGCTGGGCGCGGCCCGGCTCCCAGGCGTCGGCCGGCCAGAAGCGCGAGGAGTCCGGGGTGAGCACCTCGTCCGCGATGATCAGTTCCTCGCCGCCGTCGGCGGTGGGTGCGAAGCCGAACTCGAACTTCGTGTCGGCGAGGATGATCCCGCGCTCCCGGGCGATGTCACGGGCCCGGCTGTATACGTCCAGGGTCGCGCGGCGCAGGTTCGCGGCGGTTTCGGCACCGATCTGGCGGGCCACTTCCTCGTAGCTCACGTTCTCGTCGTGATCGCCGACGGCCGCCTTGGTGGCGGGGGTGAAGATCGGGGCCGGCAGCTCGGAGCCGTCGACGAGGCCCTCGGGAAGGGCGAGACCGCAGACGGTGCGCGACGCCTTGTATTCGACCAGGCCGGAGCCGGTCAGATAGCCGCGGGCGACGCACTCGACCGGGACCATGCGCAGCGACTTGCAGATCGTCGTGCGGCCGGCCCAGTCCGCCGGGGCGCCCGGGGGCAGCTCCGTGGACAGGACGTGGTTGGGCACAAGATCGGCGAGCTGGTCGAACCACCACAGCGAGAGCCGGGTCAGGACGCGGCCCTTGTCCGGGATCTCGGTGGGCAGGACCCAGTCGTACGCGGACATCCGGTCACTGGCGACCATGACGAGGTCGCCCGCCTCGTTCCGGTACAGGTCGCGCACCTTGCCTGTGTGCAGGTGGGTGAGTCCCGGAACCTGCACGGGCTCGGGCTTTTCTACAAATCCGGACACGCTGCCTCCGCGTAGGTTGATCCAGGAGCTGTTCCGATTGTCCCGTATCCCGGTGCGACCGGCTGCGGGAGGGGTGCGGAGGGGTACGGATGCGCTGCCGGAGGCCCTGCGGGGGCGGCCGGATGGCTCAGGCGCGCTTGCAGATCCGGTCGAGGAGGTTGGCCGTCGCCCGCTGGATGCGCGTGTCCACGTGGCCGGGCCGGTCCAGGGCGGGAGACCAGGCGAAGGTGCCGGAGGCGAAGACGAGCGCGCCCGAAGGAGCCCGGTAGAGGGACGTCTCCTGGTGGCGCGTCACGCCGTCGCTGTCCTGGTACGGGGAGTGCGCGAGCAGGATGCGGTTGTCGTGCTCGGGAAGCGTGGTGCGCGGGAAGTAGCGGTCGGCCTCACCCGCGACCAGCCCGTCGATCTGGTCGCCTTCGGCTGCGCCGGTCGCGTCCCAGAGCCAGTGCTCCGCGTTCCGCACGACCAGGGGGTGGGGGTCGGGGACCCGGCCCGCGTACTGGATTCCGAGCAGTTGCTGCTCGGGGCGGTCGAGCTCGCGCCAGAGCGCGGGTTTGCCCGGGCCCCGGCGCTTGCGGCAGCTGAGCAGCCGGTCGGGGACGCCCGAGGGCGACGGCGCGAGGCTGACCTGCCAGTACATGGTGTTGGCGGAGAGGAAGACGAGGGACGTGCCGTGGTCGCGGGCGCGTTCGGCGGTGCGGCGCATGGGAACCGACCAGTACTCGTCGTGGCCGGGGAAGACGAGGCCCCGGTAGCGGGTCGGGTCGATCCGGCCCGCGTGCAGGTCGCGGGTGTCGGCGTAGGCGATGTCGTAGCCGTAGCGCTCGGCCCAGCGGATGAAGTCGTAGGCATGGCCGACGTGGAGCGGAAGCCCGGCTCCGGCGTAGGGGCGGTCGAAGGAGACGGTGACCGCCGCGTCCTCCTCCCCCAGCAGCCGGCCCTGCTCGTCCCAGGCGTGGTAGAGGCTCGCGCCGGTTACACCGTCCTCGGGGTACAGGTTGTATGCCTGCCAGGTGATGTCCGGGAGGACGAGCAGCAGGTCGGCCGGATGGTCGTCGCGGACCGTGAACGGGATGTGGGAGCGGTAGCCGTCGACCGTGGTGAGCACGGCGACATACGCGCCGATCGACCAGTACGTCGGAATCTGCAGCCGCCAGGACTGCCACCAGTGGTGGCAGGAGACCGTGCGGTCGGCGGTGAGGGGGGCCGGCTGGACGATGCCGGAGAGCCGGGGGCTCGTGGTGATCTTGGCCGCGCCGTCGCCGCCGTAGTGGCCGATCCGGTAGACGTCCACGGAGAACTGCTGGGGCGGGTCCACGGTGATGTGGAAGTCGATCGCCTCGCCGGGGGCCGCGGCGCCGGTGGAGATGAAGCCCTTGATCTGGCGGCGGACGTCGTCGGCGGTACGCGTGCCGCCCCCGGTGGAGCCGCTGGGGTCGGCGTACCAGGGAACGACCTGACCGGTGTCGTCGAAGTAGTTCTCACTCCCGCGCAGCCAGGGAAGGGGCCCCTGGCCGAAGGGATCGGTGACGGCGTGCGCCAGGGCACCTGATTCCCAACGGCGAATCTGCTCCGCCCCCATGACGCATCCCTCCCTCAGGCCCCCGGAACAACAGTGGTGCGCCGACTGTCAGCGCCGGTCCCCAGCACATCACATAACGCATGCAGTCCGTCACCGTTCGTCGCGAATTGACGTGAACGGAACGTGGCGTTCCGGGTGTCGGGGGCGCGCGGCCTGAACAACCGCCCGTCTTCACGTGTTTCAGACGAGACGCACGGGTTTGTCGGTACGCACTCCGACCGACACCAGCCAGGACCGCAGCGGCCCTGCGTCCCCGTCCTCGACCAGGCTGAGGACCGGACTGCCGAGGTCGGCCCGGCGCTCGCCGTCGACCAGCAGGGCGGGCCCGTCGAGCCAGTCCAGTCCTGGTGCCGCGCCCGCCGTGTCGACCGCGGCGCAGCAGACCATCGCCGCGACATGGTCCACGAGCAGTTCGGTCCCCGTACGGGGTGGCTGGAGCGGGAAGAGCGGGAGCGGATCGGGCCCCCAGGGATCCAGCACATCGCCGCCCGCCTCCCCTGTGCCGCCGCCGCCGGCCGGCACAGGCGCCTGCGCCTCTTCACGCGCCACGGCCGCACTGATCCCGGCCGCGAGTTCCTCGCCCCCGTCCCGGCCGGCGGCCAGGTGCTCGACGACGCGCGCGAGTGTGGGCACTCCGGCGCAGGCCGTGTCCGCGTCCGTGCCGGAGGCGGGAGGCACGCCCATGGTGTCGAGGACGCGGTGCAGCCGGGCCGCCTCGGTACGCCACTTCCGGTCGACGACCTCCTCCGGATACTGCTGCCAGTCCACCGGGGCCCAGTCGGGCCCGGTCTCCGCCGGACCGCCGTGGAAGAGCCGCGCGGCCAGCAGGGACGCCGCCTCGTCGGCCGCTCCCGGTTCCTCCAGGAGGTCGCAGGCGGGGCGCTCGCCGAGCCGCGTGGCGTACCCCTCGGCCAGCCGGTCACGCCGGGAGAGCTCGGTGAGGGCGGAGACGACGCCGGCGTCCAGCCGGGAGGGCCAGCGCCCCATCCGCCAGGCGGGGAGCGCGACGCGCGTGAGCAGCCGGTCCCAGCCCGCGTAGGCGAGCCCGACCTGTTCCTGCGCGACGACCCGGAGCCCGTAGTCCACGGCCTGTGCGCGCGTCGACGCGGCAGCGGCGACGCCCCGCTCCATCTCGGCGGCGTGGCCACGACAACTGCGCAACAGCAGCCGCGCGATCCGGCCGACGAACCGGCCCGGCAGCCGCAGCACCTTGCGCACCGGCCCCCGGGCGGGGGCGGCCGCATCGGCGACCACGCCGTCCAGTCCGCGTACGAAGCGCCGGGCCGCGGCTATGTCGGGGTGGGCGGACGGGCCGGTGCCTGCCACCACCGGGGCGAGCACCGCCCGCAGCTCGGCGACGCGCATCCACCAGAGGAACGGGGAGCCGATCACCAGCACGGGTGCGGCCTGAACCCGGCGGCGCCCCGGCCGGCGCCCAGGACCGGCCGCGGCGTCTCCCCGGCTCGCGGCCTCGTGGGCCGCCCGGTCCGCGGCGGGATGCGTACGGTCCTCCAGCCAGCTGTCGCAGTCGGGCGTGAGCGCTATGGCCGAGGGCGCGGGCACCCCGAGCCGTTCCGCCAGCTCGCGGACCAGCCGGTAGAGGTCCGGGGCGGCCTTCTCGCCGAGCGGGACGGTCGGGCTGACCGCCGGCCTCGCCCGTACGACCGCGATCGCCACGGCTGCGGCGACGAGCAGGACGACGACGGCGCAGGCCGCCACGGCCCAGCGCACCGCGTCCCAGCCGCTGCCCTCGGCGTAGCCCTGCGCGCCCGCGGCGAACAGCACGACGGCGAACGCGGCCGGCAGCAGTGCCACTGCCGTCGCCCTGCTGCGGATGCGCAGCAGGGCGAGAGCCCGGGCGCGCGCTGCCTGCGCACCCAGCTCCTCACCTGTACCGGTACCGGACACGGCCGGACGTCACCCCCTCTGCCCCCACGGCGGTGTTGCTCACTCCCCCACTGTGGCACCCGTCACTGACATCGCAATGCCGGTGGGCCAAGTGCCGGAACGCTTGCGCCGCACCCTAGTTGGGCCTTCGCCGGGCGTCATCCGGATGGCCCCAGTCGTCACTCGATGGAATGGCTTTGGGCAAAGGTGCTGACGCGCCGCTGTCCATGGGGCAGCGGCGCGTCAGTGGGGGCGGTTGTGGGCGGTACGGTCCGCTCAGGAGAGGTGCGTCCGCAGGGCGCGGCTCAGGCCTCCGCGGCCTTCTTGGCGATGTCCGTACGGAACTGGGAGCCGTCGAGGCGGATGCGGCCGGCCGCCGCGTAGGCGCGCTCACGGGCGCCCGCGAGGTCCTTGGCCGTCGCCGTCACGGAAAGCACGCGGCCACCGGCGCTGACGACCGCGTCGCCGTCCCGCCGGGTCCCGGCGTGCAGCACGTACGCGTGCGGCGCGTCCTGGGCCGCGACCTCGTCGAGCCCCTCGATCGGATCGCCCGTGCGCGGGGTCTCCGGGTAGTTGTGGGAGGCGATGACCACGGTGACCGCGGCGTCGTCGTGCCACTTCAGCGGGGGCAGCACGTCCAGGGTCCCGTTGGCGGAGCCCAGCAGGACACCGGCCAGCGGGGTCTTCAGACGGGCCAGGACCACCTGGGTCTCCGGGTCGCCGAAGCGGGCGTTGAACTCGATGACCCGTACGCCGCGCGAGGTGATCGCGAGGCCCGCGTACAGCAGCCCGGAGAAGGGCGTACCGCGGCGGCGGAGCTCGTCGACGGTCGGCTGGAGGACCGACTCCATGACCTCGTCGACCAGCTTCGGGTCGGCCCACGGCAGCGGGGAGTACGCCCCCATGCCGCCGGTGTTCGGGCCCTCGTCGTTGTCGAGGGCCCGCTTGAAGTCCTGGGCGGGCTGGAGCGGCAGGACGGTGGTGCCGTCGGTGATCGCGAAGAGGCTCACCTCGGGGCCGTCGAGGAACTCCTCGATGACCACACGGTCGCAGGCCAGCGCGTGGGCGCGGGCCGCCTCGATGTCGTCGGTGACGACGACACCCTTGCCCGCGGCGAGGCCGTCGTCCTTGACGACGTACGGGGCGCCGAACGCGTCGAGGGCGGTGTCGATCTCCGCGGCGGTGGTGCAGACGTAGCTGCGGGCTGTCGGGACGCCCGCTCCGGCCATCACGTCCTTGGCGAAGGCCTTGGAGCCCTCGAGCTGGGCGGCCTTTCCGGACGGGCCGAAGCAGGGGACCCCGGCGGCGCGCACGGCGTCGGCGACCCCGGCGACAAGCGGCGCCTCCGGGCCGACGACCACCAGCTCGGCGCCCAGTTCGGTGGCGAGGCGCGCGACGGCAGCGCCGTCGAGGGCGTCGACCGGGTGCAGTTCGGCCACCTCTGCGATGCCGGCGTTGCCGGGGGCGCAGTACAGAGCGGTGACGTCGGGGTCGAGGGAGAGAGAGCGGCACAGGGCGTGTTCGCGGGCGCCGCCGCCGATGACGAGGACCTTCACGGGGTGCAGCCTAGCCGCCGGGGCACCGCGCCCTCGACGAAAGCCGGTCCGTGGACACCCGGGGGCACGCGTTCGGCGAGCCTGCGGGCGCCCACCGGGCGGCTCCGCCACCGCCCTACTCGTTGGTGAACTCCTCCACGACCGTGGCGCCCAGCTCGCGGACGATCAGGTCGTGCCCGGACAGGGCCGAGTCGACGAGGTCCGGGTCGTCGGCCTCGGGGGTGTCGTCCTCGGGGGCGACCGACCGGGGCGGTTCGGGGGCGGCGTACGACGGGGGCGGGGGCTCCGGGGCGAAGCCGCCGCCGCCCTGCTGCTGCCGCTCCGGCGCCGGCCGGGGCTCGTACGACTGCGGGGCCGGCGCCGGGGCCGCGGGGCGCTGCTGCGGTGCGGGCGGGGCGCCTGCGGAGGGACGGCCGCCGCCGACCTGCGGAGGCTGCCCGGCACCGCCCGACGGGTCGACAATCGCCTCGATCTTCCACTGCGCGTTGAACCGCTCGGCCAGGGCCTGCTTCAGCACCTCCTCGCTGCCGCTGCTCGCGAAGTTGTCGCGGGCTCCGGCGTTGAGGAAGCCGATCTGCAGGGTGCTGCCGTCGAAACCGGTGACCTGTGCGTTCTGGCTGAGCAGGATCCAGGTGAACCGGCGGCGGCCCTTGACCGCCTCCAGGATGTCGGGCCACATATTGCGCACCTGTCCGGCGCCCTGCGTCATGCCCGGGGCGGGCTCGGCGGCGACGGGCACCGGGGCCGCAGCGGGTGCGGCGGGGGCGGGTGCTGGGGCGGTCTGCGGTGCGGGGGCCTGACCCGGGGTCGAGGCGGTGGGCCATCCTCCGGGCCGCCGCCCCTGCTCGGGTGCCGCCGCCGCGGGCCAGGCGCCGGGCCGCGGTTCGGCGGCGGGGGCTTCGGTGGGCGGCGTCTGCACGGGGGCCGCCGGTGCGGGAGCGGGCGGCGCCTGCGCGGGAGCCGGCGGGGGCACGTCCCCCCGCGCGGCCGCGCGTGCGGCAACGGCACCTGATCCGGCCTCCGGCTGCGGGGCGGGGGCCGGGGCGTAGGCCTGCGGAGCGGGGGCGGCCGGGGCATGGGCTTGGGGGGCGACGGGCGCGTGCGCCAGTGCCTCGGGCCCGGGGACGTACCCCATCGAGGGCCCCGGCCCGGTCGTGGCGAACGACGCACCGCGCTCCAGCCGGTCCAGCCTGGCCTGGAGGGAGCGCTCGTCGTCGAAGGCCGCAGGCAGCAGCACGCGGGCGCAGATGAGCTCGACCTGAAGCCGCGGCGAGGTCGCGCCCCGCATTTCCGTAAGGCCTTCGTTGACCAGGTCCGCGGCGCGGCTCAGCTCGGCGGCGCCGAAGACGGACGCCTGGGCCTGCATCCGCTCGACGACATCGGCCGGTGCGTCGATGAGGCCCTTCTCTCCGGCGTCCGGCACGGCGGCGAGGATCACCAGGTCACGCAGCCGCTCGAGGAGGTCGGCGACGAAGCGGCGCGGGTCGTTGCCGCCCTCGATCACCCGGTCCACGACCTCGAAGGCCGCCGCCCCGTCGCCCGCCGCGAAGGCGTCCACGATCGAGTCGAGCAGGGAGCCGTCCGTGTAACCGAGCAGGGACGTCGCCATGGCGTACGTCACACCTTCGTCGCCCGCACCGGCCAGCAGCTGGTCCATGACCGACATGGAGTCACGCACGGAGCCGGCCCCAGCCCGCACGACGAGGGGGAGCACGCCCTCCTCGACGTAACTCTCCTCCTTGCCGCACACCTCGGCGAGATACTCGCGCAGCGTCCCGGGCGGCACGAGGCGGAACGGGTAGTGGTGGGTACGCGACCGGATGGTGCCGATGACCTTCTCGGGCTCCGTGGTCGCGAAGATGAACTTGAGGTGCTCCGGCGGCTCCTCGACCACCTTCAGCAGGGCGTTGAACCCCGCCGGGGTGACCATGTGCGCCTCGTCGATGATGTAGATCTTGTAACGACTCGACGCGGGCCCGAAGAACGCCTTTTCCCGCAGGTCACGGGCATCATCCACACCACCGTGCGAAGCGGCGTCGATCTCGATCACGTCGATCGATCCCGGCCCGTTGCGCGCGAGGTCCTGGCAGGACTGGCACTCCCCGCAGGGCGTGGGCGTAGGGCCCTGCTCACAGTTCAGACAGCGGGCGAGGATGCGCGCGCTGGTCGTCTTTCCGCAGCCGCGCGGACCGCTGAACAGGTACGCGTGATTGACCCGGTTGTTGCGCAGGGCCTGCTGCAGCGGGTCAGTGACATGCTCCTGACCGATGACCTCGGCGAACGACTCGGGGCGGTAGCGGCGGTACAGCGCAAGGGACGACACACATACGAGGTTATCGGGGCGGACTGACAAGCGGCCCCGTCCGGGCACACCACCGGCTGCGGGATACCTCACCCCGGAGAAACCCGGCCCTCGTCGCGGACCGCCCCCGGACACACAAGGGCCCCCCACGCACCCGCCAGAGCCAACTTACCCTTGCTGCCTTCCGGCCCTGGGGGAGTTCAGTCAGATAGCGCCACGTGAGGGGCTGACGCCCACCTTAGCCGATCCCCACCCCCGCAAGTCCACCTCCCCCACCTCCGGGGACCCCGCCGGGACCCCCCGCGGAGCGCCTGAGCGGAACGGGTTCGCGAGCACTCCTCAACGTCTTGTATTGTTTGCCGCGGAGGATTCGCCTAGTGGCCTAGGGCGCACGCTTGGAAAGCGTGTTGGGGGCAACCCCTCACGAGTTCGAATCTCGTATCCTCCGCCATTGCTCTCACCGGGCAATACGTCGAAGGGCCCCACCGCTTGCGGTGGGGCCCTTCGGCGTTGGTGGTTGCAGTTCCCGGCTACCGCCCGATGAGGACTGCCCGGCACACGTTGCAGTACATGGCCGCGTCCTGCCCCTACCGCCGCATCATCTGGCTGCAGCCGGTGCACAGCCCGAGCTCCCACGGTGGGCAGCCCAGCGCTGCGGAGGCTGCTGCCCGACCGGCACGAAACCAGTCCGCGTGAATGGCGCCACAATGACCGGCGCCCTCGCTGAGGAGGCAGCGGCGCTCGCTGCTCGGTACGCACTTCCAGACTTCGAGGTGCCGGTACCCGCCACGGATCACCATCTCCTTGCCGTCGGCGATGTCCTTCCACGGCACGTCGTCGACGCGCGCCCAGGAAGCCCGGTCGATCAAGGAAGCCGTCCGGTCCTTTGCCACCCACAGCGGGGTGGTGTTCGGCTCCACGGCGCTGACGGAGCGCCGATGCACGCTGCTGAGACTGAGGTGGTGGTACTGGTTCTCCCAGCCGATGCTCAGCCCACCAGGGCCGGTGACAACGGCACGCGAAACGCTCCGCCGGCTGGCCATGGGAGCCTCGACCTCGGCGTCCAGGCCGTACCGCCCGGCGGTCTCGACGTTTCGGTCCTTGGTGATTTGCGCTGGGCGCTCACCGCCGGGGTCGCCTTGTGCGTGATGGCTGGTGCGAGGCCACGAGCGACCTCCGGCCTCCGGCGTAAGGAATCGGCGACACACTCGCCGCCAAGAACCGTGCCTCCCTGACCTACCACCGGCCCTTGTTGTCCGAGGCTGGCTGTGTAGTGAGGCTGCACGACACCACGCTCTGCACCTCCATGTTCCGCTACGACGATGACCTTCTGATCAACCCGCACGTCTGGGGCCAGCCGGCCAGCGCCAACCCCCTCCTCCATCTCCGCAGAGCAGACACGGCGGGCTGGTCCGACAACTACGCTCAGAGTTTCGAAGCTGTCTGGGCCACCGCCCGGCCCTGGACACCCGACCAGGAGGGGCCCTCGCCGCATGGGCAGGACTGAGTACTACAACGACCCCAAGGCCCCCAAGGCAAACACACTCATCCCAGCCAGCAACCTACTCGTCGTTGACGACAACGGCGCCATACTCCTCCAGCGCCGCCGGGACACAGGCCAATGGGCCTTGCCGGGCGGCGCCCAGGACATCGGCGAGACGGCGGCGCAGTGCGCCGTTCGTGAGTGCCTGGAAGAGACCGGAATCATCGCCGAGGTCACGGGGTTCCTGGGGGTCTACACGAACCCGAACCACATCGTGGCCTACACCGACGGCGAGATCCGCCAGCAGTACGAGAACACCTACATCGGCCGCCCGGTGGGCGGCGAGACCACGATCAACGACGAGGCCGACGGCGTCCGTTACGTCCCGCCGAGCGACCTGGACCAGTACGACATCCACCCCAGCATGCGCCAACAGATCGGCGACTACCTCGCCGGCACGTACCCCTACCTGGGCTGAGCCGCCAAGGCCGCCTCCACCCGGCTCACAGCCGCACGGATGTCCGGCTCAGCTCTACGAATGAAGCGTCCCACCAGGCTGTCAGCTCCATAACGGGCAGCGATCTCTGCTAAACGGGCCTTGGCAGAGGTGACTTCTCCATCGGGCGTAGTCGTCATGTCACAGAACACAAGGGCGTCCACAAGAACCTGGTCCTCAAGCAGCGGAAACTCGGCCTCCAGAATGTCCCGCAGGCCGCGCTCCTCAGCCTCCAGCAAGGCCAGCGAGTGATTCGCTACCAACCGGACCAGCCGTGGGTCCGCGCCATGGACGTCACGAAGAAACCGGGCGCCATCCAGCGGATGAAAGCCAGTAAGGGCCAGCCGCGGAGCGTAGCCAACATCGTGCAATACGGCCCCAGACAGCATCAGCTCGGCGTTTGATCCCAGAACCGCAGCCAACTCGACCGCGCGCTTAGCGACTCCCTGGGAGTGAGCCCATCGACGCGGAAGGGGCTCACGCAGCTCTGCTTCCGCCGCCTGGAACGCTCGCCTTGCTACTGCTTCGTCCATAGATGAATCTTTCCGGATAGAGGGCCGCCCATCTGCAAGGTGCAAGCAGTCGAAATCTCACGGACTGTCGAAACCCTGCACTCATGGAACAAACTCAGCACGCCTACCGAATTCCAGCTCCCCGCGCCGGCCGCGAGCGGATTGAATTTCCCTACACTGCCCCACGCGCCTCACATTGCATCACGCCGAGATACCTCTAGTGGAACTGCCCAGCCTTCCATGAGGTGAATGGCTCTAGCCTGCCGATCTCCGGCGCGGCAGCACTCACCGCTTCCGAGAAGTCCCTCGCCAGCTTCCTGGTCATTCTGAGAAGCTCGGCCAAGTTATGGTATTCCATCCGAGGGTCTGGGGTCCACGACGTTCGCGATGTGCACTCAACGCTGACTACATCACCCTGGGGGGTGAACGTGAGCACACGTTCGACCCCTCGCGGATAGAGGTCTATCGCCACGACTCGACCCGATTCAAGTGCCGCGAGTAGCTCGGGGAGACCTTCAAGGAAGGAGGACATGTCGTATTCAATGTCGAACTTCCAGTCGTCCTGCCCGAATCCACCAATCGCGAACCGACAATCAGTCCCCGACAGAGAGGAGCACCCTTCGATGACGAGGTACTGATAGTCATAATAGTCCTCCAGCCCGCCTCCCAGCCCCCTCCCCGAAACACCACCCGAAGGGCCCTCAAATTGAAAGTGAAACATTTTTCTCCTCATGGAATTATTGGGTAGGCGGACCTGAAAAGGCCGTTTCGCCCCGGAACGAGGATAGCGTGAGTTGCCTCTTTCCAGGTTTCGTCTTCGAATACAACCCTCCCCGTCCCCTGGGAATCTGAACGATGTATGAACCCTCCGTTCCTGTCAGGCCGGGGCGATGTTCTCGGCGCAACAGGTCGGCGGCCGCTTTGTCGTCAAGCCATTGGCCTAGTAGGAGGGTGGAGCACAGTTCCACAGCATCTCTCGTGAGACTCTCGTGAGAATGCGGTGCATCCGGCTGCTGCCCCAAGTGGCCTCAATACTGTGGGGCGCACTTTCGGCGCAGCAGCCGGATGCACCGCGAAAAGTAACAAGAAGCACTGTATAAGCTCCCAGCCGCACGCCGCCAACAACCCCCATAAAGCGATTTCGGAATCAACGGGCCCGAGAAGGCGTCGCCGAATCTAGAAGTCGCTGGAAGTCCCGAACGAGGACCATGCGATAGGTGTCGAGGCGTGTCAGATTTCGAAAGATATCTGCTGCGATCTGCTCTTGTCGCTGAACGTCGCTGCCGAAGTCCCGGACAGTGATCAGTGCGTCGTAGTCCTCGAATCGGATACCGTGGTCCTCTTCGTAATCATGTGACAGCTCCACTTCAACAGCTGCATGACCAAGAGAGACACTGTAGTCAATATATCCGGGCGTCTTGACATGCAACGGGGATCCACAAGCGGATCCGATGTCGGAAATCAGCCTTTCTACTGGCTGGCCAGGGCTAATAAAGATGGTGTGGGTGATACTCATAGATCTTCCTATGGATAAGTGAGGTTGAAGTTGTCGCCGACGACACGAATGCCATCCATTCGACCCGGCGGGTTGTTACGGAAAAACTTGCCGACCCCCTCCCTTGCGGCTTCCTCGCTAAGACCACTTCCTCGTGCGTCAATAATTGCATGACGCGCCTGCCCCTTGGCCTTATTAAGTTGATTTTTCACCGTACCTGAGCTTGCTCCAGGATCGAGACTCTTGAATTCAGTCTCAACCCCGTCCACGAATGCGTCAGCTCGTCGCACTCCATCCTCAGTAGCTTCCGCTTGCGCCCGGACATGCTTCCCTTCGGATTTCAGTAGTTCAGCTACCTCTCGTTCCCTTGGATCGAATGTCTTTTCCGTCTCATCGATGCTGCCCTCTCTACTGCCCTTTCCTTCACTGCCCCTCCCCGCCCGCTCGCTTTCCGTGCCTTCGAAGCCCCCATTGGCACTGGCCCCCATGAGCACGATGCCCGCAGAGCCCAGAAGAGCTACGTTAACTGCGGCTATGACGGTCAGACCGCCCATGGCGCCCCCGCCAGCGAGGGCCAGACCGGCAAAACCCATACCAGGTCCGATGAGTGCGGCCAGGGCGACCAGAAAGAGAAGGAGTCCGACCCAGAAGAGAGTCTGGTCGAGGGCTTCCAGTAGATGGGCCGGGGAGAGGAGCGTGTCGGTGGTGACGTCGGCGCCACCGAGACCGCGGTAGAGCATGAATGCTCCGGCGGCGGCGGAACCCAAGGCAGTGGTGATGCGGAAGCGGTGCAGGGCCACTTGCTCACCGATGGGTTGGGCCGCAGTAGCCCGCCAGGTGCGGAGCAGGGCGGTCAGCTGCCAGGCGATCCAGGTCAGGGCCGCCATGGCGCAGTAGAGAAGGATCTCAGGACGCGGTCCAGTGGCGATATACGTCTGCAGACCAGAGGTGGAGTGGAACGATCCGATACCCAGGAAGATCAGAGAGGGCAGAGCAAGGAGACAGGGAATGACCAGTTGCCATCTCCAACGTCCGCTGCCGGCGCGGGTCTTTTTCAACAGCCCGCGAATGTCCAGACCCTGCCAGGCACCTTCACGGTCGGAGGTGTCGATGCGGGCGGCGATGTTCGCGGTCAGGCGGCGCAGTTCCTCGGTCTCCGCAGCTGGGGCGAGGGCGGTCATGTAGCACAGCGCGCGGCGCAGCCGTACGAAACGAACAGCGATCAGCACGGTCCAAGGCAGGCGCCACGCGGCGTAGCGGATGAGGGCAGCGGAGCTGTCGCCGGCCTCGCGTTCCGCGGCCAGCAGAACGCCCGGTATTCGGCTCTTCCCGTGGTGCAGTTGGCGCAAGTCAACGAGCATGGCCAGGGCCAGGCAGACCACCGGCATCAACCACGACTTGGCGTCCAGCTTCTCCAGCCATTGCACCGCGCCGGTGGCGTCGTAGTGCTGGGCCACGTAGTTGTTCAGCGTGTGGTAGCCGATCGCGCTCGCTACCGGCACCACCGCCAACAGCCGTATCCAGCCGCGGCCGCGCAGCAGCACCCCAACGCCGAGGCCCGCCAAAGCCGTCCACACCAGATGCGAGAACGTCGCAGAGGCAGCCTCCTGACCCATCTCCAAGGTAGCGAACGGGGCCGGAAGCCAACTGGTGAACACCTGGTGTGGGCCGGGCACATACGGTGGGGACAGTCCATCGGGGATCACCCAGCCGCCATGGGCGCGTGGGATGGCCCGCTTGGCGTCAGCTGCAAATCGCAGCAAAGCCTCCAACAGCCCGAACCCGGCCCCCAGAGCTGAGCCGAGCACCACGAAGTCCGACAGCCCCCACTGTCGACGCACCTTGGCATACAGCCCGGCCAGCAACAACGGGCAGAGTTTGATCAACTCCTCCACCCATGGCGCCACCGTGTAACTGGTGGTGTCCACCACCTCTGCCAGCGGAAGCCCTGAACCATCCGCATACAGGCGGGTGTAGGCCACTTCCACAAGCGCCACCACCACGCCGCACCCGTACACACCCACCATCAGGGCCAGCAACACCGTGGACAACCGCACCGACCGCGTGGGCCACGCCAACGCAAACAGCTGCAGCACACCCCACACGGCAGCCGCCACCATCAACAACGCCACGCCGCAACCCCTACAGATAGATTCAGTTCGCAGTAGCGAACGAAATGCTATGGGGGTTCCTAGTGGAGAGCAAGAGGCAGATCCAATGGGTCTCGGTCGGCTGGATGCGCCTCATTCCCAATCAGTCTCCCGCCTCAGACCGGCGGGGCAGGTCCTGAACGGCGTCAGCGGCTTGGCCCGTTGCCCGCGTGCCCCACTCGGGTCCTTGAGCAGGATGCCCGAGCGGGTCCGGGATCGATCTCTGCTGGACGGCAGTGATCTCGTCGTCTTCCTGCTCCGACGCCTCTCACCAGATCTTCTGGCCACGGAGGCCGGTATCTCCTACTCGGCTGATCGTCCCGTAGTGATCACTGGCAGGCGCCCAAGGCTGGTCTCATTCGTGGTCTCGTTCACCTTCGTCCGAGACTGCCCGGAAGGGGCTGCCTTGCGTACTGCGCCGCAGGTCAGGACGAGCGCGGCTCGCACCGGACAGCCAGACGAACATTTGGAAAGCGTGTTGGGGGCAACCCCTCACGAGTTCGAATCTCGTATCCTCCGCCATTGCTCTCACCGGGCAATACGAAGTAGGCCCTGACCGGTTCCGACCGGTCAGGGCCTTCTTCGCGTCCCGGTCCGAGACGGTGCAGCCACAGACCGCGAGCCGCGGGGCGGCAGGCTCTCCGCGATCTTCCGTCCCGCTTCCCGTCTCGGCCGAGGTCCCAGGGACCGGCTTCCGGGCCTTCGGGCTCCGCTTCGTCGGCCTCCGCTTCGTCGGCCTCCGGGCCTTTGGGCTCCGCTTCGTCGGCCTCCGCGCCTGCGCCACGGTCCGGGCTCGGTCCACCCGGTGAAAGGCGTGCGCGGTGGCCGGTGAGGCCCTGAGCGTCGGCGGCGGATACCGCCACGCGTGCCCGCTCGTCAGCACGTACCCCGCGGCCGTGAGCACCGCCCGCTCGTCCACCGGAGCAGTCCCCCGCCCTGCGGGCGGGGCGAGGACCTCGGCACCAACGGAGCTTCCGGCTCCGGTAATCGTCCGGCACCGGCCGACGCGGCAGATCGATTCGCACGGGTCGGCGTCGTGCCGCACCAGCCAGGTCGGCGGAATGAAGCCACTCAATTGCCTTGAATAAGTCTTTACTTGACCGGCTCTTGCCTTTCATGGAGGGTCTTTAGCATGACTAAACGTCGCAGTTCACGTCAGCTCGAGGAACTGTCTCATTTTCTGCGCACGCGTCGCCTGCGCCTGTCCCCCGAGGATGCGGGACTCGGCCCTTCGGGCCGACGCCGCACCCCCGGATTGCGCCGCGAAGAGGTGGCCGTCCTCGCCGGCGTCGGTACGTCCTGGTACACCTGGCTGGAACAAGGGCGTGACATCAATGCCTCGGAAGCCGTGCTCAGTTCGGTGAGCAGGGCGTTACAGCTCGGACCGGACGAAGACATCTACCTGCGGCGGCTGGCCGGTCTGAAGCCACCCAGGAACGCAGGTGGTGGCTATGACGATCCCGAGCGCCTCGCCGAGATCGTGAACCACTGGTTTCCCAACCCCGCACTGGTACGGGACCGATGCTGGAACATTGTCGCCGCCAATTCGGCCGTGCCCGAGTTCCTGGGATTCTCAGGAGTCGGATCGAACATCCTGGTGCAGTTCTTCGCCGACGAGACCTGCCGCAGCCGTTACGCACACGCCGATGACTTGGCCCACAGCACCGTTGCCCGTTTCCGTACCGAAGTGGCCGATTGCTTCGGCCGGCCCGAGGTGGAGCGGATCGTGGAGGAACTGGCAGAAACAAGTCCACAATTCGCCGAACTGTGGAACAGCCATGAAGTGCTCTCACCGATGAAGGGCCGTGAAAAGCAACTGACGCACCCCGAAGTGGGGACACTCGGTTTCGATGTGCACGAGTGGGAGCTGGCCGCCGACCGCGAGGTTCAGCTCATTCTGCACATGCCGTCGACAAAGGAGACCGCGATGAAGCTGGATGACTTCTTCGCCGTGGCCGATCCGGACGAGCCGGACCGGCCGGGCGACGACGGTCAGGCGCCTGAGGAAAAGGCAGCCGCGACGGCGTAACTGTCCTCGAAGGTCTGATAACGCTCGATAACTCCGTCACGGACCGTGATCCGTATCGCGAAGGGGCCGGAGCACAGCCTGCCCGTAGCGATCACCTTGTGGGTGAACTCACCGAGGACAATGGCGTCCTCGCCATCCACCGCTATCCGCTCGACGTCGAAGCGCTCGGTCTGAACAGCGCCCACGAATTTCGCGAAATAGCCTTCCACCTTCTGTCGTCCCACAAGGTGCCCCGTCCACGGGACGGTGGGTGCACCCGCGACGACCAAGTCGACGTTTTCCGCACACAGTTCCGGCAGCCCGGCAAGGTCACCCTCCGCGAAGCGGCGGAAGAACTCCTGTACGGTCTCCGCGGTACTCCGGTGCGTCTTCTGCGTCATGACATGCGTCCCTTCTCGACGAGTTCGTTCTTCTGGCTGCCGCCTTCGGCAGGGATGCCGAAGGCGGCCAGATGACGGCGGATCCGGTCCAGTCCGGCGGAGGTGTCCTGCGCCGCCACGTAGTGATCGGGCCGGACCAGGACGGCCGAGAAGCGTCGGCCGCGCGCGGCGCGGACCGATATCAGCCCCCGGTAGGCCGCCTCGAGTTCGGCGATCCGTGCAGGAATCTCGCCCGACGGCGATGTGACGAGCAAGGTGTACCTGTCGATCGGCAGCGACGCACGAACCTCGGCATCTGCCAGTAGCCGGCCGTTGCGGTAGCCCGGTCGACGCAATCGGCCACCGGTCTCCTCGTCCACGGCGGGTCCCGCCGGGTAGTGGTTGGTCAGCCCGGCGAGCCACGGCGAGTAGAAACGGTCGAAGACACCGGTCCTCTCGGCGAGCCGCGAGGAGACGTCCCGGAACATGATCTTCCAGCGCTTGTCCAGCATCCATGCCTTCGTCTGCACCTCGGCCTGCCGGACCACCGCCTGCGCGACGGCGGCACGCTCGCTGCCGTAACTATCGAGCAGGGCCGGCGAGGCAGCCGCGCGATGGACGAGCGCCAGTTTCCAGGCCAGGTTGTGGGCGTCCGTGACCCCGGTGTTGAGGCCCTGACCGCCCGCGGGACTGTGGATGTGCGCGGCGTCGCCCGCGAGGAAGACCCGCCCGGCCCGGAACCGTTCGGCGTGCCGGGCATGGATGCTGAAGGTGGTCTGCCAGGAGACGTCATGAAGCCTCAGACCGCCCGGGCCTCGCTTGTCGACGTAGTCCTGGAGTACCTCGCGGGTCAGGTCCTCCGGCTTCATCCCGGGTGAGGCCGCGGTGAACACCCGGAACCGGCCGTTGTAGAGCGGGACAAGCACCATGATCCCGTTCTCCGTGCAGTAGTAGTGCACGGAGTCCCGCCTCAACTCGCCCTCGATGGCGGTGTCGGCCAGGATGAACAGGTTCGGGTAGGTGGCGCCTTTGAACTCCACCCCCAGCGCCTTGCGCACCGTGCTGCTCGCGCCGTCGCCCCCGATCACGTACGAGAACTCCTCGGTGGACTCCTCGCCGTCCGGTCCGCGCAGGGTGGCGAGTACGCCGTCGCCGTCCTGGCTGATCCGGGTCAGCTCCGTCCGCCATGCCACCTGCCCGCCCGCGGCCTCCAGCGCTTCACGCAGCAGCTCCTCCACCTCCGGCTGGATGATCACCATCGGGCGGGTGAGGTCACCGAAGACGATGTCGCAGATCGGCTTGGTCCCGGAGTTGTAGCTGAACGAATGTACGGGCAGTCCGTGCTTGTCGATGTACGCCGAGGCGCCGAGGCCGCGGAACACCTCCAGGGTGCGCGGCCACACCATCAGTGCCTTGGTCAGTGGGCCGGCTTCGGCTGCCTTGTCCACCAGCCGGACCGGTATTCCGCGCCGGGCCAGCTCGGCTGCGGCCGTCAGGCCTACCGGGCCGGCACCGACGACCAGCACGGGCCTGTCATCGGGCTTGTTCATGAGCTCTTCTCTCCCAAGGTGATCGGTTCCTTGACACCGGGGTCGGCGGATCCGGCCGGGTGGGGTGCGGGGGCGGGACGCAGCATGCGCATGATCAGCGGCGCACCCAGGGCACACACCGCGGCGAGCAGCCACAGCACCGTGTGCAGGGCGGAGGTGTAGGAGTCGGACACGAAAGCGGTGAAGTCGGCACGCTGGGCGGCGGGTACCTGATCGGCCACCGAGGTGATCTCGCCCTGCACCACGCGGTTGGCGAGTTCGCCCACGCCGCCGTTCCAGCCATCCGGGTGCTGGAGGTTGTGCTGCGTGACGCTGACGAGGACCGACCCCATGCCGGCGATGGCCACGGCCTCCCCGGTCAGCCGCATGGTGTTGAACAGGCCGGCCGCCATGCCGGCCCGGCTCGGCTCGACGGAGCCGACCGCGGCGCCGTCGAGCAGGCCGAACGCGATGCCGACGCCCGTGCCGATGACGAGCAGCGGGCCTGCGATCGAGAGGGTGGTGGAGTGCCGGTCGAGGACCGTCAGCCAGGCGGCGCCGCCCGCCACGAGCAACAGGCTCGATCCGAGCAGAACGGCCGTACTGACCCTGCGGACGAGCGCACCGCTCACCACGGGCAGGGCAAGCACCGGTCCGCTGAGCAGCAGCATGGTCAGGCCTGCCCGCCCAGAGCTCATGCCGTTCACGCCGATGAAGAAGGACGGCAGGAAGACCAGCAGGCATACGAAGCCGAAGGCCAGCAGCACGGGCATCAGGCTGACCGCGACGAACTTCGGCTCACGCAGCAGGGACAGCTCCAGCATCGGCCGCTTGCGACGCTTCTCGATCCGTACGAACGCTGCAAGGAGCACCACGGCCAGTACGCCGAGCGCGAGAACCAGCGGGTTCGACCATCCCCACTGCGGCCCCTCGACCACGGCCAGGGTGAACGCCGCCAGGGCGCCGCTGAACGTGGCCGCGCCGGGATAGTCCACACCGCTCGCCGAGGGATCCCGGGACTCGGTGAGCAGCGGGCGCAGCAGCAACACGGCCGCGGCGACGGCGGCGTGGACGAGGAACACCGAGCGCCAGCCCCAGGCTCCGACGAGCAGGCCGGACAGCGAGGGGCCGAGGGCCAGGCCCAGGCCGAATGACGAGCCGAGGAATCCGAAGGCCCGCGCCTGCCCCTCTCCCGCGTACGCCTGGGCGAGCAGGGCGGTGGCCGCGGTGAGCACCATCGCCGCGGCCACACCGGCGGCGCCGCGCAGCACGTCGATCACCACCACGTCGGAGGCGAGGGCGGCACCTGCCGTGCACAGGACGAAGGCGGTGAGGCCGAGGGCGAACATCCTGCGCCGGCCGAGCAGGTCGGCGAGCGATCCCGCCACGAGCATCACGCTCGCGAACGTGAGGTTGTAGGCGTTCACGACCCACTGCACCGTGACGAGTGACGCATGCAGGTCACTGCCGAGGTCGGGCAGGGCGACGGAGGTTCCGGTGAGTGAGGCGGGCAGCAGTCCGCACGCGATGCAGACCGCGACAAGAGTGAGAGTGGGACGGGACCGTACGTCACCCGTCGGACGAGTAGGCACGAAGACTCCTTCGGTCACGGAGCGACCAGGAAAGAACGGGGGAGAGACGGAAGAGGGAGGGAGAGGAACGGACCCGGGTTCACACCGTCGGCCGACGGGCGCGCCCACGCAGTTGCTCGACTCCCCACAGCAACAGCACCAGGGCGGACAGGCTGCCGCCGGCCACGGACACACCGGTCCATCCGGCGGCGGAGTAGACGGCTCCGGAGAGCGCCGAGCCCGCTGCTCCGCCCAGGAAGTAGGCGGACATGTAGGCCATCGTGATGCGGCTGCGGGCCTGCGGGCGCAGCCGGTAGAGAACACCGAGATTGGTGACCTGCGCGCCCTGGACACCGAAGTCGAGCAGGAGGACGCCGAGTACCAGACAGGCCGGCAGGTGACCGTGGTCGAGGGCGAGGAGCACCCAGGCCAGCAGGTTCGCGACGTACAGCAGGGTGGTGGCCAGTCGGTCCCGGCCGCGGTCCACCAGCGGCCCCACGGCGCGGGCCGCCACCGCTCCGGCTGCGCCGAGCAGCCCGAAGGCACCGATCAGCGCTTCTCCGTACGCATACGGCGGCTCGGCCAGGAGGAAGGCGGCCGAGGCCCAGAAGACGCTGAACGAGGCGAAGGTGAGGAAGCCGTACAGGCAGCGCGTCCGCAGCAACGGCTCCTCGGTGACCACCGAGGTGACCGAGCGCAGCAGCGCGGCGTAGGCGAGGCGCTCCGCGGGTTCGACATCCGGCAGCAGGCGCCACAGCGCCGCAGCGAGCACGAGCATCGCGACCGCTGCCACCACGAACACCGCGCGCCAGCTGCCGGTCCACTGGGTCAGCAACCCCGCACCGGTGCGGGCGAGAAGGACGCCGCCGAGCACACCGCTCATCACCCGGCCGGTGACCCGTCCACGCTGTTCCGGCTGGGCCAGCGCGGCCGCGAACGCCACGAGGAGCGGGGCACCGACGGCTGTCACCGACATCAGTCCGGACACCACGATCAGCGCGGTCGCGGTCGGAGCGGCGGCCGAGGCCGCCTGGGTGGCGGCGGTCACCAGCAGCAGGACGACCAGCAGTCGACGCCGGTTGACGATGTCCCCGAGTGGTACCAGGAGGGCGAGGCCCACCGTGTAGCCGAGCGTGGAGGCGGTGACCACCAGGGAAGCGGTACCGCTGCCGACGCCGAATGCCGAACCGATCGCGGTGAGCAGCGGGTGCGCGTAGTAGATGTTGGCCACAGCGAGGCCGGCTGCCACGGAGAAGAGCGTGACCAGGTGGTTCGGCAACCCGCCTGCCGGGCGCAGCACGTCGGCTGTGCGGCGCCCGGCGAGTCGGGTGGGGGACGTCATGGAACCAGCACCAGCTTTCCGACGGTGCGGTTCGCCTCGCCGTACTCGTGTGCCTTCGCGGCCTCGGCCAGTGGGAACGCCTGGTCCACACGGACCCTCAGGTCTCCCTGTGTCACCAGGCGGGCCAGCTCCTCGAGGCCCGCGTGGTCGGGCTCGACGAGGAAGCCCGTCACACGCACCCCGAGACTCGCGGCGTGGGTGGCGAGTTCGGGGCTGACGTGGCCGATCACGGTGATGAGCAGTCCGCCCGGCCGCAGGGTCCGCACCAGCTCGAAGCTGTGATCGCCACCGAGCAGGTCGAGGACGACGTCCTGCCCGGTCACCGCGTGGTGCAACGGCCCGGTGGTGTAGTCGACGGGGTGGTGGACCCCGACCGCACGCAGGAAGTCGTGCTTGGCGGCGCGTCCGGTACCGGTGACTTCGGCGCCCAGGGCACGGGCGACCTGAGCCGCCAGGTGACCGACCCCGCCCGCTGCCGCGGTGACCAGGACCCGGTCGCCGGCCTTGACGTGCGCGGTCTCGACGAGGGTCTGCCAGGCGGTGAGTCCGGCCAGGGGCAGCGCGGCGGCCTCCTCGAAGCTCAGCTCCTTCGGCTTGCGGGCCAACTGCCGTGCGGGAGCGGTGACATATTCCGCGTACGCACCACCCCGACGCGGGAAACCGATCAGGCCGAACACCTCGTCACCAGGGGCGAAACGGGTCACCCGCGGGCCGGACTCGACGACTCCGGCGACGTCCCAGCCCTGGATGAACGGGGTGGCGCCCAGCCCGCCGGACGGGAACTGACCGGACCTGATCTTCCAGTCGACGGGATTGACACCCGCGGCCGAGACCTTGACCAGTACCTCCGTGGGGGCCGGCTCCGGGGGGTCCACCTCGGTCAGCCGCAGGACATCCGGCGTGCCGGTGGCGGTGGTGACGACAGCCCTCATCGGCCCGCCCGCCCGTCGAGGTAGGTGAACCACTCGGCCGGCGTCTGGCCGAGGCGGAGGTCGCCCTCCGGCACGTCGATGCCGTACTCGCGCTGGATGAAGAGGACGATCTCGACCATGGTGAGCGAGTCCAGCTCAAGGACCTCCAGGGGCCTGTCGGGGACGACCGTCTCGACGGGGACCTCGGCTCTCTCGGCTATGAAAGTGACCAGGCCTGGATACGTGGTGGCGATCATGTGGTGTTGCCTCCATGGGAGTTCTCCGGGTGTTCCGGAACGGCGAGCGTGGGACCGCGTCGGCTCAGGCGGCCTGTTGCCGCGGCCGGGCGAGGCCGTCGGGCCAGGTCAGGGTCAGTGCGCCCCAGGTGGTGCCGGCGCCGAAGGCGGTCAGCAGGACCTTGTCGCCGGGGTTCAGCCGGCCTTCGCGGACCGCGTCGTCCAGGGCCAGCGGGATCGACGCGGCGGCGGTGTTGCCGGTGTGGGCGATGTTCACGTAGGCCCGCTCCCGCACGACGCCGAGCTGATCGGCGACCGCCTGCAGGATGCGCACGTTGGCCTGGTGACCGACCAGGAGGTCCACCTCGTCGGTGGACCATCCGGTGCGGGCCAGGACGGTGTGGGACGACTCCGTCATCCGCAGCACGGCGTTCTTGAAGACCTCGCTGCCGCGCATCGTGAGGTAGTGCTCCTCGGGCGGCGCGGTGCTGTGGTGGCTGCGCTGGCGGGATCCCCCGGCGGGGATACGGATCAGATCGGCTTGCATGCCGTCGCTGGCCAGCTCCGTCTCCCGCAGGGCTCCCGGTTCGTCGGCCGTGCCCGCCCGCAGCACCACGGCACCCGCGCCGTCCGCGAAGATCGGGGCGGTGGTGCGGTCGTCGGGGTCGACGATGGTGGTGAACGCGTCGGCCCCGATCACCAGGACGTTGTCCGCCACCGCGGCGGCGATCAGCCCCGCGCCGGTGGCCAGGGCGTACAGGAATCCCGAGCAGACGGCCCCGACGTCGAAGGCCGGTACGGTGCCCAGGCCGAGCCCTGCGGCGACGGTCGGCCCCGTCGCCGGGCACGGATGGTCGGGTGTGGCGGTGGCGAGCACGACCGCTCCGATGTCCGGAGCGCCGGCCGAGTCCATCGCACGCCGCCCGGCGGCGATGGCGAGGTCGCTCGTCGCGGACCCCGGGGCGACGACCCGTCGCTCGACGATGCCGGTGCGGCTCCGGATCCACGCGTCGGAGGTGTCCATCCGGGCGGCGAGGTCGTCGTTGGTGACCACGTGCGGTGGCAGCGCGGACCCGAGGCCCGCGAGGACGGCGACCCGGGTTCTCATCGCACGATCACCGAGGCCCGGTCGGACTCGATCCGCATGTCCACGGACTCGTACTCGGCCTGTGCCCGGGCGATCGCCGCTTCGGGTGACATGAGCGCCGGCAGGTCGAAGATCCGCGCGATCTCCACCAGGCGTTCGGCCACACCGCCACCGACCACGTGCGCGGGTATGCCCAGTTCGGCGGCGACCTCCAGGAGCCGCTCGTCGGCCATGGAGCGGAAGCGCTCGTTGACCGGGCGGTGCCCGTCAGCGGCCAGGGCCAGCTCGTTGGGCAGGTGCACGAAGGCGTCGTACGTCTGCTTGACGTGCTGCTTGAAGGCGATACCGATCTGCCCCATCACCTCCTCGAACACACGGATCTCCGCAGTCCGCTCGACGGCCTCCAGCTCGCCCAGGTGCACCGAGTCGTTGGGGTTGATGCCGACGATGACGCGGACGGCGCCGTAGATCCACTCCTGCAGGGACGAGCCGTCGGAGATGAACGACCCTTCGAACCGGCTCTCGTGGACGGCACGGTCCACGTGCCGTCGCACGATCAGCTGGACCAGCTCGGCCGCCGTGCACTGCTCCAGGGTCTTTCCGGGCACGGCTTCGGGGAGCAGCTCCCGCATGGTGCGGGCACGGGTCCGCGGAATCCCCACGTAGTGCGCCAGCGCATACGAGGTGAGGGTCTTCCCCGACGAATAGGTTCCAGAAATTGCGATACGCATGAAGGGCTCCAGTTTCGAGGCAGCGGCAGCAGCCTGTGGAATTACTCGAGTGAAATCAGCGGCCAATTTTGCGACGGGGGATCCGTAAGCAGAACCCGCGTCAGCGGGGAAGCCGGTGTGCCACGGAACAGCGCACGGAGTTACCGGCCAGGCGGCCGACGATGTCGACGGCGCGCCACACCCCGTCGGGCCGTTCCAGCAGGGAGCTGTTCTCCAGCTGGACGCGCAGCGGGCTCTCGTAGCGGATGGGCTCAGGTGAGGCCGAGGCTGTCAGGACGGTGGTGCGCATCCACAGCGTGTTGCTGGCACCCCGGGAGATTCCGTCCGTCTCGTACATGAGGATCTGCCCCAGCTGGAGACTCGTCACAAAGGCGTCCACGAGACCGACGAAGGGCTGGTAGAGCCCCTCGGTTCCCTCCATGGGCAGCACGCTGCCCGGCCCCTGGGCGATGTCCACCACCGCATCGGCGCGGCCATGGGCCGCATCGACGGCGACCTTACGGATCATCTGCGCGCGGGAGGTGAACCCCGTGCCGTAGTAGCGCTCGTCCGCCGCACCGAGCAGCGCGTCCGGTGAGGCGTAGGAACTGGTCGTGTCCGGGGTCCTCGTGCGGTCATCTCCTGCCGGGTGCTGGACCTCGGTCCGTACCCGCATCCCACCGACCAGGGTCTCGGTGCGGGTCACGGTCTCGTCCACGGCATCGACGGCGACCGCGCCTCCCAGCACGGAGGTGCGCACGGGAAGCGCTGTCAGATCCTCGTCGGGCGAGGTGCCTGCCTTGATCCGTATCTGGACGGCCCGGCTCGCACGACGGTTCTCCGGTGACAGCGCCAGCGTGTGGACGAGTGCGGCCTCGCTCAGATTCACCCCGATGATCAGACCGTCGACCGTGCTCAGATGCGGACGCAGATCCCCGTGCTTGGCCTTGGCCGACCAGTCGACGGGATACCCGACGTCGAGCCGGCTCTCCAGTTCGACCCGCGCGTCCTTTACGGGAGTCACCTCGAGCGCACCGTACCGGTACGTCACGCGGCGGAACCCCTCACCGAAGAACCGCTTCTCGGCCGGCCCCAGATAATCGTCGACCGAATCGAGCAGGAATACCTTTTCAGGACCTCTTTGCAGCAAGGCCAACTCCTTTTCAGCGAGCCCCAGGAGGGCTGTCGCGGCCTGACCAGAAGCTAGCCCCGCACGAACGCGAAAAGAAGTGTCGCCTTATGCTGATACTCGCAGTACCACCCTGCGGACCACCAGCTCCTGGGCTTTCGGGAGAGGGCATCGACTGATTAGCGTCGACCTCGTTCACGGACACCGGATTCCAGATCCGCAGCAGGGGGGTACCACCATGTCCGACGTCAGCCTCGGCCCGTGGGCCGTGAGGGCCGAGTTCAGCCAGGAACAACTCGTCTCCAAGCTGGGCATCGAACTGGTCAGGTGCGAGCCCGGTCTGGTCATCGGCACCATGCCCGTCGACGGCAACCGCCAGCCGGCCGGCATCATCCACGGCGGAGCCAATGCCGTGCTGGCGGAGACCCTGGGCTCCGTGGCCGCGTTCCTGCACTCCGGGCCCGGCGGTCACGCGGTCGGCCTGGACCTGTCCTGCACGCATCACCGCTGGGTGGCGAGCGGACGCGTGAAAGGGGTGTGCCGCCCCCTGCACGAGGGATACGCCACCGCCACGTATGAGATCGCGATCAGTGACAGCTCGGGCAGACGCTCGTGCACCGCTCGCCTGACCTGTGCCATCAGCGCGGCACCCCGTCGCGGCCATGCGCTGCGCACGGCCTGAATCCGGACCGGTCGATCCCGCCTCCCCCCATCATCAAGAGAGGTCAACACCCCATGTGCCACAGCACTGACAGCAGGCCCCCCGCCCTCGCCGACCCCGGAAGTGTGGCCGACGCCGGGCTGGTGGAGCTGACCTCCCAGGACGGTACGGCGTTCACGGCCTTCCACGCCCAGCCGGGCGAGCCGAACGGCCGTGGTGTCGTGATCCTCCCGGACATCCGCGGTGTGCACGCCTACTACCAGGCGCTGGCCCAGCGGTTCGCCGAGGCCGGATTCGCCGCCGTCGTCGTCGACTACTACGGCCGCACCGCCGGACTGGGGGCGCGCGGCGACGACTTCGAGTGGGAGCCGCACTTCAAGCAGCTCGTCCCGGACCAGGTGGCCGAGGACGCCCGTGCGGCGGCCGACTTCCTGACCGGGCTGAACGCGGAGCTCACGCTGTTCTCCGTCGGTTTCTGCCTCGGCGGCGGCCACTCCTGGCGTCTTGCCGGCGCCGACCTGGGACTGGCCGGCTCCATCGGCTTCTACGGCCTGCCGGGTCTGGTCGAGGACCGGATCCAGGACATTTCCGCTCCCCTGCTCCTGCTGCTCGCCGGCGATGACGTCGCCACCACCCAGGAGGACTTCGCAGCCTTCCGCGGCAAGCTGGACGCTGCCGGAAAGACGTACGAGCACAAGGTCTACGACGGCGCCCCGCACTCCTTCTTCGATGGCGCTTCCCCGGAGTGGAAGGACATCAGCGCCGACGCCTGGCAGAGGGTGCTCGACTTCACCGCCCGCCACCCGCAGCCCGTCGCATGACCCGCGACATACGCGAGGAACAGCAGGGCAACCCGCGTTTCGCACGGGGGCAGGCCAAGCTGGAGGAGCTCGGGGACAAGGGCGACGCCATCTTCACTTCGCTCTCCGAGGTGGCGCCCGACATGGGCCGGTACGTGGGCGAGTTCGTCTTCGGCGATCTGTACGGGCGGCCCGGGCTCGACGACCGGCAACGGCAACTGGTGACGCTGTGCATGCTCGCGGCACTCGGCGACACCGAGCGGCAGTTCGCCTTCCACCTGGGACTCGGGCTGAACGCGGGGCTCACACCCCAGGAGGTCGTCGACTCCCTGGTGCACGGTCTGGCCTTCATCGGCTTCCCCCGCACCTTCAACGCACTCAACACAGCCAAGCACGTCTTCGCCGAGCGCGGCCTGCTGCCGGCGACCGGCTGACCCCTCGTCCCGGTCCGTACGATCCCGTCCCCCTGGGGATCGTACGGACCGGGCATCGTCATCCCACCCCGCGGAAGGCTGACTTCCTTGCGACAGACGGCACGGCGCCGGTCTGCGGCGTTCTTCGACGTCGACGGCACGCTGACCAACGTGACGAGCATGTTCCGGTTCCTGGAGTACCGGCTGGCGGCCGAAGGACACCCACCGTCGGTGTACCGGGACGAGCGGCAGCGGCTGTCGGCGATGACGGCGGCCGGAGTGCCCCGGACCGAGACCAACCGCGCCTATTTCGCCTCCTACGCAGGCGCCGGCGTACAGGCGGTGGACCGTCTCGCCGAGGACTGGTTCCAGGCCGAGTTGAGGTCGGGCGGCTTCTTCAACGAGCACGTGACAGCCGCGCTGCACGAGCATCGGCGCAGGGGCGACCTGATCGCCATGGTGTCGGGCTCGTTCCGCGCTTGCCTCGCCCCCATCGCCCGTCACCTCGATGTCGCCGTCGTGCTCTGTTCCGAGCCCGAGGTGGAAGGCGGCAGATACACGGGCCGATTGGACACCCCGCTGATCGGTACGGCCAAGGCTGAAGCCCTCCATGAGCTCACCGCGCTCCGCGCGCTCGACCTGGATGCTTCCGCCTCCTACGGGGACCACGTCTCGGACCTCCCCATGCTGCGGCTGACCGGCCGGGCGGTGGTCGTCGGTGACGACCCGGTCATGCGCGAGCACGCCGGCCGAAACGGCTGGGCGGTGTGGCCGCACACGCCGACGAACCTCCTCAGGACGTAGACGACGACAGGCGGCCGGCCAGTCCCTGTGGGAGTCGATCCTTCCCTCAGCTCCAACGGCGGGTGCAAGGAAGCCACCGGTGCCCGAACGCTCTCCGAAGCTTCCACCGAAGGACGTCAGTGTGCCGGCCGGCCGGCAGCCGCCCGGGCATCGGCGAACAGGAGGGTGGGCGCGGCGAGACCGGGTCAGTGCCTGGTGGCAGGATCCGAGGGTGCTGATCAAGGTCCCGGATCTGCCGGAGACAGCCCCGGCACGGATCGCCGCCGACCTGACCGCGGTCGGTGCGCCGCAGGAAACGGCCGCCACCGCGGCGGGGCACCTGCTTGCCCATCTGGAGAGAAGGTCCCGGCATGACTCCACGTGGGCCTCTCCCCTGAGCGGCAGCTGAACGTCGGGCCGACCCCGAGCCCACCCCGAAGACGGTGTGGCTGAAGCGCACGGGTTCTCCAGCACCCGGCGGCGCGGGCGTCCCGGATGGTGCACGAGATGTTGGCTGTGCCCGCCGCTGCCGGTGACGCTGAGCGGGACGCCGCCGGCATTCAACGGGCGCGGACGGATCCGCGCCGGCCCCGGTGTGACAGAAGGAGAATTCCATGAGGGTCATGCTGCGAGCCCAGCTCGACACCCAGCTCGCGAACGAGGCGGTCAAGAACGGCAGCCTGCAGAAGATCATGCAGTCCCTCGCGGAGCGCCTCAAGCCGGAGGCGGCGTACTTCGGGCCCAGCAAGGGCAAGCGGTGCTGCACCTTCGTCTTCGACATGCAGGACAGCTCGATGCTGCCCTCGATCGCCGAGCCGCTCTTCGAGAAGCTCGGCGCGGAGATCGAGGTCCAGCCGGTGATGAACACCGAGGACATGCAGAAGGGCCTCGCCGCACTTCAGCGGGGCTGAACCGGGCCGGACGGGGCGGCTCGGGCACTCCACCGGACCGCCGGCCGTCCGGGCTCTACGCGTCGGAGAGCAGCGGATCGTAGGGGGTCGACCGCTGACGGCCTGACATGAAGGACAGGAAGTCCCGGACGAAGGCGCTTCGGGAGTAGCGGCCTTCGGCATCCAGCACGGACCGTCCGAAGCCTCTCCTGAACAGGGCCCGGTACTCCTCGGCGTCGATGAACTGGTCGCCGTCCGCGTCGGTGGCATCGAAGAGGGTCTCGGCGACCCTGATCAGCGCCGGTCCCGCGAGGGACGGGACTGCGGCCACGTACTCCTCCTCGCTCACGCGACCGTCCCCGTCGCTGTCCAGGGCTGCCTGGAGTTCCCTCCACCACGCGGCGAAGGCGTCGTACAGGCGGGTCTCCTCCGGCTCGTCCAGGTCGAGACGGGAGCAGAGTTCCCGGGCCATGGCGGCAAGATCGGGCCAGTCCAGAGAGCCGTCCCCTGTCTGGTCCAGTACCTCGGTGAAGAACGCCCGGGCGCCTCTCTGGTTCCCGGCCCCGCCCTGATCGTCCGTAGCGGACCGTTGTGGTGGTACTGGTGCGATCAGCCGGAAGAGCGCGCCGGCCCGTTTCGCCCGGTCGCGCAGAGTGGTGAGGGTCTCGGCCCAGGGGCCGTCGCCGTCCGGTGACAGGTTGAGCAGACCGACGACGTTGTCCGCCTGGACCCAGTTGTCGGGCAGGGCCCTGGCCAGACGGGCCGCCATGTAGGCGCCCTGCATCAGCGTCTGCGCACCGGGGACCTCCGGCAGGCCTGCCCTGCGGCGGAAGACCTCGGGGAGGGACGCCACGGTGACGGTGCCGATGACCGGCCCGGCGAGCGCACGACCGGTCGCCCAGACTGTCGGCATGCGGGCGAACAGCGGCGGTGCCGGCAGATGCTCGAAGAGCCGGTAGAGGATGATGCGCAGCGCCTCCGTGTTCTGCAGTTCCTCCGCGACCATGCGGTCGTAGTACTGCCAGAACTCGGGAAGTGTGGGCGGCAGATGTCCTGCGCGGTCCCCCAACACCGCCAGGAACGCCTGGAATTCGGCGTAGAGCCGCTCCATGGTCTCTTGCTCCAGCGGCTGTCCGCTCAGCCGGCACATGGTGACCGAGCTTTCGAAGAGCGTCGCGACCACCCACGCCCGCACCTCGGGGTCCATCGCGTCGTAGGGCTGGTTCCTGGCGTCCGTGCCGCTCAGCCGTGCGTGCATACGGTTGAGCCGTGCCGCCTCCCTCCGCCGGACGTCTTCGTCGGCTCCGAACATGCGCTGCAGGCTCACGAGGGTGTTGCTCAGCCGTCGCCACGGGTGCACCACGAAGGAGGAGTTGTCGGCCAGCGCCGCGCCGATCTGCGGGTGGGCGGCTTCCAGCACGGTGGCTCTGACGACGGCCAGCGCCCAGCGGGGATCGTTGAAGAAGCGGTGGAACTGCGAACCGGGGCCGAACAAGGATCCGGCCGGTGGTTCGGTGGTCTGCCGGGCGTGGTCTTCGTACGGGATCCCGGTACCGGGCCCGGCCGGCGCGAAGTGGCTGTCGTCCGCGTTCTTCACCTTTGAGGTCCTCCCCTCGCTTGTGGTGCCACCCCGCCGAAGCGGCGGTCGCGGCGCCGGTATTCGTGCAGGCACTCCAGAAGGTGCGGGGCACGGAAGTCGGGCCAGAGCACCGGCGGAAAGATCCACTCGGCGTAGGCCACCTGCCAGAGCATGAAGTTGGAGATGCGCTGTTCACCGGACGTACGGATCACGAGGTCCACGTCCGGCGTGTCGGGGACCGGCAGATGCGCCGCGAAGCACGCCTGGTCGACGGCGTCGGCAGGCACTCCGGCACGGATGAGGGACCGTGCCGCGGCGACGATGTCCTGACGCCCTCCGTGGTCGAACGCCACGGTCAGCGTCATGCCCCGATTGGCCTCGGTGAGCGTCATCAGGTCGGCGAAGTCCCGGGCCAGAGGCTCCGGAATCCTCGGGTCCTCCGCTCCCAGGAGCCGGCACCGGATGCCACGTGCGTGCAGCAGCAAGGCGTGCTTGCGCACCACGCGGCGTACCAGACGCATGAGGAAGTCGATCTCCTCGTCCGGGCGCCGCCAGTTCTCGGTGGAGAAGGCGTACAGGCTGAGCCATTCGACCCCCGCGGACCGTGCCGCCTCGATGACATCGATCACCGTCGTCTCCGCCGCGCTGTGCCCGGACGTACGCGGAAGGGAGCGCTGCTGCGCCCAACGCCCGTTCCCGTCCATCACGCACGCGACGTGGCGGGGCACCGGCCGCTGCCGCTCCCCGCCCGGCGCGCGGCCATGCGGCTGCACCGGGACCGACGGTGAAATGGGGCCCTCCGGGGGCGGGCAGGCGCTGCCGAACGGCACCTCCCTCGCCTGCGCCTGTCCGGGCGGCCCTGCTGCACTGGATGTCATCGAAGCGCCCCCTCGACTCGAGTCGGCAGGCTGCACCGGGGCCGATCGTGCCTCCCGGCTGATCCTGACCTTCAGCACAGTGCCGGTGTCCGGCCCCCGGCGCGCCGTGATGCCGGTTTGTTCACCCGTAGCACGTCAGTCGGAGGGGCCCTGCCGGGGATCACGCGGTCGCTCAGAAGGGCCTCGCCGCACTTCAGCAGAGCTGAACCGGGTACTCCGTCCCCGCGACACTTCTTGATTGCTTCTTCATAGGTCCTTCATGGCTGCGCTTCTACCTTCGTCAACGCCGGGCGCAGTGGGTGGCCGGAGGTGGCTGTGAGGAGCACGCGGGAATGAGTGCGCGTCGAAGGTTCAAGGGGCGGCTGTGGCTGATGGGGGCGGCGTCATTCACGGCGCTGGCCCTGACGACGGGCTGCGGTGGTGACAGCGGTGGCGACGGCGAAGTCGCGTCGGCGGGCAGCACGAAGAGCTCCGCCACCACGTCCGCGGGCAGCACGAGTGAACTGGCCGAGTACGTCGACGCCCAGCGCAAGTGGGTGACGTGCCTGCGCGACGAGGGCCTCGACGCCCCCGACCCCGACGCCAAGGGAAAGGTCGATCTCGGCGACCAGTCGAAGTGGAAGCGCGACCCGGAGGCCCTGGCGGCGCAGGAGAAGTGCGCCGGCCTCAGCGTGGCCGTGCCGGACAGCGTCGAGAAGGCCCAGCAGCCCGAGCTGTCCGAGACCGAGATCCGCAAGAAGAAGCAGTACGCCACGTGCATGCAGGAGCACGGCGCGCCCGACTTCCCCGACACCGACGAGTCCGGGCACTTCCAGGACGTCACCTGGGACTCGGCGTCAGCAGGCGCGAAACGCGCGACACGGGCCTGCGCTTCCCTCCTCGGCATTCCGGACGACGCACCCGCGCCCAGAGGCTGACGGGTGGACGGGATGGATGAGCCGGAGCAGCAGCGCGCCACGGACGGCGGTGCCGCGGCCGGGCACGCGGCGGTAAGTGCGCCCGGGCGCGGACGCCGCCGGGGGACCGCCCTGGTCGCGGTGGGGGTTCTCCTGGTCGCCGCGGTCAGCACCGTCGGCGCCCTCGGACTCGGCGCCGGGCGGCACCGTGACGCTGGAGCTGCGGCGGGAGGGCGGCAATAGACGGTTTCCACGAACCGCGCGCCCCCGCCGTCCTTCTCCAGCTTGCGCCGCAGCGACTCGATCCCACCACGTCCCGGTCACTTACCGGAGGCATGTCGCCTGCCCGGCACCGGAACCGGGATTATCCGCTCCGGGGTATCAGATGTTCCAGTCCTCGCCCTCCGCACGGCCTGGGCCGTTCCGGGAATTCCCGGGGCGTCCCGGAAAATTCTCCGGCGCGGTGTCGAGATCCGCCGCCCCGCTCCGACGTCCCCTGTGAGAGTCGCCCACGAGGGGCGGCAGGGACACCACCGAGGAGCGGAACCATGAAGTACCTGGTGATGGTGCAGGGCTCACAGGCCGATTACGAGGCGATGCGCGGGAACGCGTCCGCCGGAAGTCCGGCCTGGAGCGAGAAGGACGTGCAGGCCATGTTCGATTTCATGGGCGCGGTCACCAACGATCTCGCCGAGTCGGGTGAACTCATCGACGCCCAGGGCCTGGTCGAACCGGCGAAGACCCGGCTCGTCACCGCGGGCGAGGACGGCCGCCCGGTGATCACGGACGGTCCGTACGGGGAGACGAAGGAGGTGCTCGCCGGGTACTGGGTCCTCGAATGCGAGAGCCTGGAGCGGGTCACCGAGGTCGCCGCGCGCGTCACCCGTTGCCCGGCGCCCGCGGGCGCGCCCGTCCGTCCGGTGGTCATCCGGGCCATCGACAGCGGCGGGGGCGATGTGTGAGCGGAGGCGGCGCGTGAGACGTACGACCGAGGTCGAGGACCTGCTGCGGCTGCATGCCCCGCAGGTCCTCGGCGCGCTCGTGCGGCGGTACGGGCACTTCGACCCGGCCGAGGACGCGGTGCAGGAGGCC
Organism: Streptomyces sp. NPDC096323; assembly: GCF_040302845.1. Taxonomy (NCBI): domain Bacteria; kingdom Bacillati; phylum Actinomycetota; class Actinomycetes; order Kitasatosporales; family Streptomycetaceae; genus Streptomyces; species Streptomyces sp. NPDC096323. The sequence goes on along the minus strand of NZ_JBEOSI010000004.1, from coordinate 646,282 downwards.
CTGATCTCCGCCGCCCGGCAGTGGCCCGGGCAGGGGGTGCCGGACAACCCGCGCGGCTGGCTGATCAAGGTGGCCTCCCGGCGCCTCGTGGACCGGCTCCGCAGCGACGCCGCCCGGCGCGCGCGGGAGGAGGAGGCGGCCGCGCTCACGCCGCGGGACGCGTTCACCGCGCCGGCGCCCGACGCGTCCGTGCCGGGTGGCGACCGGGCGCCGTCCGAGGACGACACCCTCACCCTGCTCTTCCTGTGCTGCCATCCGGACCTGGCCCCGGCCGCGCAGGTCGCCCTGACGCTGCGGGCCGTCGGCGGACTGACCACGGCGGAGATCGCCCGGGCGCATCTGGTGCCGGAGGCGACGATGGCCCAGAGAATCAGCCGGGCGAAGCGGAGGATCCGGGGCGTCGCCTTCGTCCAGCCGGGTCCCGCCGACCGGGACAGGCGGCTCGCGGCTGTCCTCCAGGTGCTCTACCTGATCTTCAACGAGGGCTACACCGCGACCTCGGGGCGTTCCCTGCACCGCGCCGGGCTGGCCCGGGAGGCGATCCGGCTGACCCGTTCGGTCCGCCGGCTGCTACCCCGGGACGGCGCGGTGACCGGGCTCCTGGCGCTGATGCTGCTGACCGACGCCCGCCGCGCCGCCCGCACCGGACCGCACGGCGAGCTGATCCCGCTCGACGAGCAGGACCGCACCCGCTGGGACGGGGCGGCCGTCGCCGAGGGCCTCGCCCTGGTCGAGGAGGCACTGGGCGAGGGCCCGGCCGGGCCCTACCAGGTGCAGGCGGCCATCGCGGCCCTGCACGACGAGGCGGCGCGCGCCGAGGACACGGACTGGCCGCAGATCCTGGCGCTGTACGACGTCCTGGTACGGATCGCCCCCGAGCCGATGGCCGCGCTGAGCCGGGCGGTCGCCGTGGCCATGGTCCACGGGCCCCGGGCCGGTCTGGCCGAGGTCGACGTGCTCGCGGACCGGCTGGCGGGCCACCACCGCCTGGACGCCGTCCGCGCCCATCTGCTGGAGCGGGCGGGCGACACGGAGGCCGCCCGCGACGCCTACCGTTCGGCCGCCGCCAAGACGCTGAGCCTCCCGGAGGCCCGTTATCTGTACGGACGCGCGGACCGCCTCGACGGCTGACGGACGTAACGGACCGCCCCACGTCCCTCCCGAGGACCGCCCACGTCCCTCCCCGAGACGCCGAGGAAGCGACTAAAGCGGCACAGAACATCGGCAAACGGCTGCAAACAGTCGCACCGGCGGTGGTTTCACTGGCCGTCGCCCGTCCGGCTCGCAATCATCGGGTCCATGACCAACAGCCACCAGGGCCAGGACATCACCCTCCGGATCGCTCAGCAGCCGGAGGCGGACGAGCTTCTCGCACGCAGCCCGCTCGCCGCCCTCGTCGGCATGCTGCTGGACCAGCAGGTGCCGATGGAGTGGGCGTTCTCCGGTCCGTACGCACTGGCACAGCGGATGGGCGGGGACGACCTGGACGCCCATGAGATCGCCACGTACGACCCCGAGGCCTTCGTCGCCCTCTTCACCGACAAACCCGCTCTGCATCGCTACCCGGGTTCGATGGCCAAGCGGGTGCAGCAGCTGTGCCAGTACCTGGTGGCGCAGTACGACGGCGAGGCGAGCGCGGTGTGGACCGGCGCCACGACCGGCGCGGACCTGCGGAAACGGCTCAACGCCCTGCCCGGGTTCGGCACCCAGAAGGCGCAGATCTTCCTGGCACTGCTGGGCAAGCAGTTCGGGGTCCGCCCGCCGGGCTGGCGGGAGGCGGCAGGGCCGTACGGAGAAGCGGGATCGCACCGTTCGGTCGCCGACATCACCGGGCCCGAGTCGCTGGCCGAGGTACGCGCCTTCAAGCAGGAGGCCAAGCAGACCGCGAAGGCCGCGAAGGCGGCGGCCAAGAGCAGGTGAACCCCCCACCGGGTACCACCGCTCGCGCGCCCCCCGCTCCCGTTCGTCACGGCCTCAATTCCGGAATGGGCGCTCATATGCCTCCGCGGCCGGCAGCGCAGTCCCCCGCCATGGCTGCGCCCGGAGGCCCTTGACCGGTAGGCTTTCCGTGTGATCTTCAAGCGCATCGGAAATGGACAGCCCTATCCCGACCACGGCCGGGAAAGCACCCGGCAGTGGGCGGATGTCGCGCCGCGCCCGGTCCGCCTCGACCAGCTCGTCACCACGAAGGGCCAGCTGGACCTCGAAACGCTCCTTGCCGAGGACTCCACGTTCTACGGCGACCTGTTCGCGCACGTCGTGAAGTGGCAGGGCGACCTCTATCTGGAGGACGGACTGCACCGCGCGGTCCGCGCCGCGCTCCAGCAGCGCCAGGTCCTGCACGCCCGCGTGCTCGACCTCGGCTGAGGCACCCCACCTGTCACGACGGGTTGGGCCGGGTGCCGGCAAGGGTCGTTCGGGTGCTTTCGCACTCGGACGGGTGCGATCCGTCGATCATCAAATAGTCATCATCACCAGGTCGCACTACGCTGCGCCCATGAGCATGCTCACTCCCCCCGGCATGGGCGGAAAGTACCGCATCACGGGTGACAAGTACCCGCGCATGCGGCGCCCCCGCCGCCGCAGCAAACTGGTCCTCGCGGCCATCGCCTCCGTGGTCGCCCTCGGGCTCGCCGGATGGGGCACGCTGCAGCTCATCGATGTCTTCACGGGTGGCGACAGGCAGGCCAGTGCCGCCGACCGCAAGGCGGACTGCCCGAGCGCCAAGCCGTCCGCGCCCGCGAAGGTCCTGCCGAAGCCCGCGAAGATCACGGTCAACGTCTACAACGCGACCCCGCGTGGCGGACTGGCCAAGGCGGCGGCCGACGAGCTGAAGAAGCGCGGCTTCACCATCGGCAAGGTGGGCAACGCCACCGCCGCGTACGACAAGAAGGTCCCCGGGACCGGTCTGCTGCTGGGCGCCCCGGCCGCGGTCAACGGCACGTTCCCCGTGCTCGGCACGCAGTTGCCGGGTGCGGTGACGAAGACCGACGCGCGCAGGAGCGGGGACGTCGATCTGATCATCGGTACGAAGTTCAAGGCGTTCAGCACTCCACAGGCGGCCGCCACCGCGCTGACCGCCCTGACGAAGCCGGCCCCCGCACCGTCCTCCTGCTGAGGACCGAGCGCGGCGGACGACGGATCACTGCGGCCGGGACGCTCCCGGAGCGCCCGGATACGGAAACACGACGGCCGGGGCGCTTCCGGAGCGCCCCGGCCGTCGCCGTCCCACGTGCTGCTGACCGCTATACGGCGGTGCCGTACATCCGGTCCCCGGCGTCGCCGAGGCCCGGCACGATGTAGCCGTTCTCGTTGAGCCGCTCGTCAACCGAGGCGGTGACCACGGTGACCGGCGTCCCCGCCAGCTCGCGCTCCATCACCTCGACGCCCTCGGGCGCCGCGAGCAGCACGACCGCGGTGACGTCGTCCGCACCGCGCTTGATCAGCTCCTGGATGGCCGCGACCAGCGTGCCGCCTGTGGCGAGCATCGGGTCCAGTACGTACACCTGGCGGCCCGAGAGGTCCTCCGGCATGCGGGTCGCGTACGTGGACGCCTGGAGCGTCTCCTCGTCGCGGATCATGCCCAGGAAGCCCACCTCGGCGGTCGGCAGCAGCCGCACCATGCCGTCGAGCATGCCGAGGCCGGCCCGCAGGATCGGCACGACCAGGGGCCGCGGGTGCGACAGCTTCACGCCGGTGGTGGCTGTCACCGGGGTCTCGATGTCGACCTGTTCGGTGCGCACATCGCGGGTGGCCTCGTACGCGAGCAGGGTGACCAGCTCGTCGGCGAGGCGCCGGAAGGTCGGGGAGTCGGTGCGCTTGTCGCGCAGGGTGGTGAGTTTGTGCGCGACCAGCGGGTGGTCGACGACGTGGATCCGCATGGCACCAACAGTAACCGCGCGGCCCGTACCCGTGCGCTGGCATCAACCGCACGTTCGGAGGGAAGGTGGGGGCATACGGACCCAGCCTTGGGGTGATGAGCCGATGCCGGACGGGGCGAAGCAGCAGCGGGACGGCCCGGACCCGCAAGGCGCGCAGGACGCGCCGGAGACCGACGCGCAGCGACGCAGGCGGCGCGCCCAGTTCCTCCGCGAGCTTCACGAGGCCAAGGCGCTCCGCGACCGGGTCCAGCCGCGCCGGGTCAAAGCCGCCAGAATGCGCCAGGCCATGCGGATGCGGACGTTCCGCTGGTAGGCGTCCGGCTGCCGGAGAAACCCCCAGGTGGCGGCGTCGGAGAGAACTGATGGCCGACGCAACGGCGGAACTGCTCTCGCGGAGCCCTTGTTTCTGCCACGATTCCGATGGGCGGGACGCAGGGCAGCCGGAGCACCGGCTGCTTCCCGCCGGACCGACACACCCAGGGTCTTTCGTTGGGATCGGACCCCGCTGCCCGATCCGGCCTGATCCGAACGAGAGCCTCTCAGACCAGTGGGAGAGTCACGGTGTACTTCGCCGCACTGCTCGCGCGCACCGAAGACGGGTGGGAAGCGAGCGACACGGAGCTGGACGATGTGGAGACCCTGTCCGACCTGACGGATCTGGCCCGTGACGCCTCGATGGACGAGGACACGGTGCTGGTCTTCATCGAGCAGGAGGACGCCTGGTTCGGCGTCGTCCGGGTGGACGGTGAGGAGGACCCGCGCATCTTCGTCTCCAACGCCTCCGCCGCCGCCCGCTCCTCGTACGGGGAGATCCTGCTCACCGATGAACTGCTCGGCCGCGAACCCGAGGCCGAGGACTCGATCGCCGCCCTCGAGGAACTCGTCGGCCTCGACGGTACGGAGGACGACGAACCCGCAACCCCCGGCCATTCCGGCACCGACACCGACCACGCCACCGACGACGATGACGACGAGGGGCCGGACGCCGACGCCGTGCCGGCCGGTCCGCTCGGCGATACCGGGTTGCTGTCCGACCTCGGGCTGCCCGAGGCGGAACTGCTGATGCTGCGGACGGACGCCCTGGCGGAGATCGCGGACGCGCTGGGAGCGGCCGAGGTCCTGGAGACCGTCCGTTAGGGTCCGCGGGTGACCGAAGCACCGCACCCGCACGACCCGTCCCCGGCGCAGTACCCCTTGCACGATCCCGTACGGGACCCGTGGCGGGCGCCCATGCGCCGCGCCCTGGACGAGGCCGCCCGGGCGGCGGCGGCCGGCGATGTGCCGGTCGGCGCCGTCGTCCTCGCCCCGGACGGCGCCCTGCTCGCCACGGGCCACAACGAACGCGAGGCGACCGGTGACCCGACCGCGCACGCCGAGGTCCTCGCCCTGCGCCGGGCCGCCGCCGCCCTCGGTGCGTGGCGACTGTCCGGATGCACCCTCGTCGTCACCCTGGAGCCCTGCACCATGTGCGCGGGCGCCCTGGTGCAGTCCCGCGTGGGCCGGGTCGTCTACGGCGCCCGGGACGAGAAGGCCGGAGCGGCCGGCTCGCTCTGGGACGTCGTACGGGACCGCCGGCTCAACCACCGCCCCGAGGTGATCCACGGGGTCCTGGAGACGGACTGCGCGGCGCTGCTGACGGCCTTCTTCCGCGACCGCTGACCTGCACCCGCCGCACCGCCGTCGTCGTGCGGGGAATCGGATTTCGACGGACGGCCGAGATGGTCTAAGCTCTCTCTCGGTAGCGTGTCCGAGCGGCCGAAGGAGCTCGCCTCGAAAGCGAGTGTGGGGAAACTCACCGAGGGTTCAAATCCCTCCGCTACCGCTCTTGTGAAGGGCCCGACGCACAGCGTCGGGCCCTTCGAGTTTTCCGCCCGCACCGGTGACGCCCGTTCGGTTGCGCCCGGCCGGGATGCTGTGGGTACGACAGTGGCCCCGGGGTCCGACGGGAGTCGGTCTCCGGGGCCAGGGCCTTGGATGCGGGTCGGGGGAGGCGGCATCGGGGGGACAAGCCGCCTCCCCCGGTGAGAACAGGACCTGCCGGTCCTTGCCGCGGCCGGGGGGGTGGCCGCGGCGGGGACCCCACAGTGAGGTCCTGTTCCTCGCCCCTCGGATTCCTGCCGAATCCGCCGGGCTCGTCTCCCATCCTGTCGTATCGCAGAAGCCGCGCGGGCGGCCAAAGGGCCCAGATCGCCGGGTCCTTGGTCCCTAAAGACCGCATGAGTGATCGGAAACAACAGGCGGATACGGCCATACGTGCGGATAGACTCGCCCGACCGCACAGGGGATCGAAGGGGAGTCAGGGGCTGATGGTGCAAGCGAAGAAGATCGCTCTCTACGTGATAGTCGTCTTCGTGCTCTACACGATCATCACGTCCCCCGCCAGGGCCGCGGACCTCGTCCAGGTAGGGTTCGAGGGCGTTTCGGACGCCGCACAGGGCGTCGGCGACTTCATGTCCGAGCTCGTGAAGTAGGAGTACCCCCCATGATCCGCCATCTGGTCCTGTTCAAGCTGAACGACGGCGTCGAGCGGGACGATCCGCGGGTCGTCGCGGGCGCCGAGGCCTTCAGGGCACTGGGGGACGAGGTGCCCGGTCTGGAGTTCTGGGAATGCGCCTGGAACATCACCGACCGGCCGATCGCCTACGACTTCGCCATCAACTCGGCCGTCGCCGACGAGGCCGCGCTGAAGAGCTACATCGAGCATCCGGCCCACCAGGCGGCTGCCGCGCGGTGGCGTGAATTCGCCACCTGGGTGATCGCTGACTACCCGTTCTGACGCCTTCGGCCCTGCGAGCCCCTCACCATGGCGGTGAGGGGCTTTCTTTGTGTTTAAACCGATTCGAGGTCAACACGGCGCTATGGGGTGCTTGCACATAGTGGACATGTCTTGTGATGCTATGACCGCTTTTGACGGATGAGTTGACCGAAGTTGACCGCGAAGGGGTGGCGTCACCGTGCCGGCCAGTACAGCGCCTCAAGTGCCTCCCCAGACCGTCCAGGCGGCCCAGCCGATCCAGGCCGGCCAGCCGATCCAGGCGGGTCAGACGATCCGGACGGCCCAGACCGCCCAGACCGCCCCGCCGGGCCAGACGGTTCATACGATCCAGACCGAGACGCCCGACGACACCGTCACGCCCGCCAGGACCCGGGGCGCCGACACCAGGGCGCTCACCCAGGTCCTCTTCGGCCGGCTCCAGGGGCTGGAGCCGGGCACCGCGGAGCACGGGCGGGTCCGGGCGGCGCTGATCGAGGCGAACCTGCCCCTCGTGCGGTACGCCGCCGCGCGGTTCCGCAGCCGCAACGAGCCGATGGAGGACGTCGTCCAGGTCGGCACGATCGGCCTGATCAACGCCATCGACCGGTTCGACCCCGAACGCGGGGTCCAGTTCCCCACCTTCGCGATGCCGACCGTCGTCGGTGAGATCAAGCGGTACTTCCGGGACAACGTGCGCACCGTCCACGTACCGCGCCGGCTGCACGAGCTCTGGGTCCAGGTCACCGGCGCCACCGAGGACCTGACGACGGCCCACGGCCGCTCCCCCACCACCGCGGAGATCGCCGCGCGGCTGAAGATCTCCGAGGACGAGGTGCTGGCCTGCATCGAGGCGGGCCGCTCGTACCACGCGACCTCACTGGAGGCCGCCCAGGAGGGCGACGGGCTGCCCGGCCTGCTGGACCGGCTCGGCTACGAGGACCCGGCCCTGGCAGGCGTCGAGCACCGCGACCTGGTCCGGCATCTGCTCGTACAACTGCCCGAACGCGAGCAGCGGATCCTGCTGCTGCGCTACTACAGCAATCTGACGCAGTCCCAGATCAGCGCCGAACTCGGAGTCTCCCAGATGCATGTGTCAAGACTCCTGGCCCGAAGTTTCGCCCGACTTCGGTCCGCAAACAGGATCGAAGCGTAGCTGGATCGGGTAGACCGGCCCTGGAGCATTCTGCGCGGGCCAAAAGCCGCACACCCCTTGTTAACTGGGCGTACACCCCCAGAACTTGTCGACAAGTCACTACAGCGTGTTGCCGACATGTGACATTCTGCGGGAACCGCGTTTGCCGCAGCCTCCCCTCCGGTATTCAGGTGGAGGCAGCGTTCCTCCGATGGTCGCGGCCACCGCGACCGTCCGCGACCTCAAGGGGGTGGCATGTCCGCAGAACAGGGCAGCTCGAAGGTGCTCACGCTCACGAAGAGCGCACCCGCACCCGTTGTGCTCACCAGCTCGTCGGAAGCCATCGACACCCGCACGCTGTCCCGCTCCCTGTTCCTGCGGCTCGCCGCGCTGGGTCCCGCACCGGGTCCCGACGGAACGGACACTCCGGAGCGCGCCTATGTGCGGGACACACTCATCGAGCTCAACCTGCCGCTGGTGCGTTATGCCGCGGCACGGTTCCGCAGCCGCAACGAACCCATGGAGGACATCGTCCAGGTCGGCACGATCGGCCTGATCAAGGCGATCGACCGGTTCGACTGCGAACGCGGAGTGGAGTTCCCCACGTTCGCGATGCCGACCGTCGTCGGTGAGATCAAGCGCTTCTTCCGCGACACCTCGTGGTCGGTGCGGGTGCCTCGCCGGCTCCAGGAGCTGCGGCTCGCCCTCACCAAGACGAGTGACGAGCTCGCGCAGAAGCTCGACCGCTCGCCGACCGTCCCGGAGCTGGCCAAGGCGCTCGGGGTCTCCGAGGAGGACGTCGTCGACGGCCTCGCCGTCGGCAACGCCTACACGGCCTCCTCGCTGGACTCGCCCTCGCCCGAGGACGACGGCGGAGAAGGCTCGCTGGCCGACCGGCTGGGCTACGAGGACGCGGCACTGGAGGGCGTCGAGTACCGCGAGTCGCTCAAGCCGCTGCTGGCCAAGCTCCCGCCGCGCGAACGGCAGATCATCATGCTGCGGTTCTTCGCCAACATGACCCAGTCGCAGATCGGCGAGGAGGTCGGCATCTCGCAGATGCACGTCTCGCGGCTGCTGACCCGCACGCTCGCCCAGCTCAGGGAGGGGCTCGTCGCCGACTGACCCGGAACCTCGCTCCCGAGGGTTCCGAATTGACTGACCGTCAGACACACTGTCGCGATGCGACGCCAGACGTTCGGCCGGCACGGCCGCCGGGGCACAGCGCTCGCCGCCTCGGCGGCCGTGCTGTGTCTGGGCGGGGTCCTGACAGGCTGTGGAGGCGGGGCGGGCGACGGCGACGGCTACACGGCGGTCGGCGCGGCCGGGGCGGGCCCGGGGAAGTCACCCTCCGGCGCGGTGGCTCCTTCCGGGAAGGTGACGCTGATCCCGCTGGACGGGGCCCGTGACGGGAGCGGGGCGGGGAAGCCTTCGGGCGGGAATGGTGCGGCGGAGCTTTCGGGCGCCTCGCCGTCGCCCGGATCCTCTGTCGGCGCCCCGGCGCGGGACGGCGATACGGGAGCTTCCGGCGGTGCCGGTACGGAAACGGCGCGCCCCGGTGCGTCCGGCGGGACCGGTACGGAAACGGCGCGCCCCGGTGCGTCCGGGGGCCCGACACAGACCTCGGGGGCGTCGGGCGGCCCGGCGGCGAGCGGCACACCACCAAACGGCTCCGGCCCGTCGGACAACTCCACCGGGTCCACAGGAACCGCCGGCCCCACGCCCCCGCCCGCCCCCGCCGTCATCCAGGTCGGCGCCCCCATGCGTGCGGCGGCCGACGAGCGGTGGTGCGAGGAGGTGACCGTGGAGTTCCGCAACACCGGCGGCTCACCGGCGCGCTCGGGCACCGTCACCTTCGCCACGCACATCATCGGCGGGCTGGGGATCGACTGGGCGACCCGGGAATCGACAGCGCCGCTGCCCGTGCCGATCGGCGCGGGAGCGGCGCGGAAGAAGACGTACACCGTCTGTGTGGACGCCTGGCGGGTGCCCCTGGGCATGCGGATCGAGACCCGGGACGTGACCGCCGTCTGGAAGTGACGGGGGACTGCGAAGCGGCCGGAGGCCGGTCAGCCGAGCGCGAGCCAGGCGACCGCGCCGAGCACGACGATCACGGCGACGATGCCGACGATCAGCCCGGTCCTCGGTCCGGAGGACACGGCGGCGGGCTGCTGCCGGCGCTGCGGCTCGCCCTCGTCGACGAAGGCGCGGAACATCTGGGTGTTGCCTGCCGGGTCGCTGTTGCCCTCGGGACCCTGCGGAGCGTGGGGATTGTGTGCCATGTCGCAGGACCCTAGCGAACTCGGCGCAACCGCCCAACCCCCGGGCGGTGAAGGCGCCGGGCCATAACCGGGGAACCGGTGAAGGAGGAGTGAGGAGGAGCAAGGGGGGAACACGGAAGACCCCGGCCCTCCGTACGTCGTACGGGCCAGTCGGCACGAGCGGCGCCGTCGCTCCGGATCCAGCCCGCGAAGCGCCTCACACGTGGCGCACGACACATCCGTCACCCATATACCGCGCACGCTGGGCGTTTGACCCGCACCCTACGCAGCCTTTTGTTTTCCTTTACTTCTGCAAGCCCCTTTTCGTTTGCCTGCAGCAACCAACAGCTTCTATGGTTGCCCTAAGCAACAAGATGACCGGTGAGATGTCTGGGGGTCCCGTGGCCGCGCGGAGTCAGTACGAAGAACTGGCCCGGCAGCTCAGCGCGGTCGGCGCCGTCAAACGGGGCCTCGCCCGCATCCTCCCCGCCGAATGCCCCGCCGGCTCGGCGGCCGTACTGGCTCTGCTGAGCCAGCACGGTGAGATGCGGATCAGCAGACTGGCCGAGCTCCTCGCCGTCGACATGTCGGTGACCAGCCGGCACGTCGCCCACGTGGCGGAACGCGGCTGGATCGAGCGGTCCCCGGACCCGGCGGACAAGCGCTCCCGCATCCTGCGGCTGACGCCCGCGGGCGAGGGAGTGCTGCGTGAGCTGAACTGCCGGACGACCGAAATGTTCGCCCACCACCTTCAGGACTGGTCCGACGAAGAGGTCGGACAGCTCAACACGTTGCTGGCCCGGCTGCGCGACAGCTTCTCCTGTCGCGGCTCCGGCGGGTGTGCCCCGGGGAAGCACAGCGGCGACTGCCGCTCCCGGCCCACCGACAGCCACGACGGCTCGTACACCCGTACACCCGTGTAACAGAAGCAAAGACAAGGATTTAAATGGCTACGACCACACCAACCGGTGTGCGGGGCGGCCACGCCAAGCACGGAGGGAATGACCCCTCCAACGGCGTGCCGATGACACACCGGCAGATCATGGAAGCGCTCACCGGGCTGCTGCTCGGCATGTTCGTCGCGATTCTGTCGTCCACCGTCGTCACCAACGCCCTGCCGGAGATCATCTCCGACCTCGGCGGCGGCCAGAGCGCCTACACCTGGGTCGTCACGGCCTCGCTGCTGGCCATGACCGCGACCACCCCCCTGTGGGGCAAGCTCTCCGACCTGTTCAGCAAGAAGCTGCTGGTCCAGATAGCGCTCGTCATCTACGTCGCCGGATCGGTCGTCGCCGGTCTGTCGAACAGCGCCGGCATGCTGATCGTCTGCCGCGTGGTGCAGGGCATCGGCGTCGGCGGTCTCTCCGCCCTCGCCCAGATCGTGATGGCCGCGATGATCGCCCCGCGCGAGCGCGGCCGCTACAGCGGCTACCTCGGCGCGGTCTTCGCCATCGCCACCGTCGGCGGCCCGCTGCTCGGCGGTGTCATCACCGACACCAGCTGGATGGGCTGGCGCTGGTGCTTCTACGTCGGCGTGCCGTTCGCGGCCATCGCTCTCGTCGTGCTCCAGAAGACCCTGAAGCTCCCGGTCGTCAAGCGCGAGGTCAAGGTCGACTGGACCGGTGCCTTCTTCATCAGCGCCGCCGTCTCGCTGCTGCTCCTCTGGGTCACCTTCGCGGGCGACAAGTACGACTGGATGTCCTGGCAGACCGGCGCGATGCTCGCGGGCTCCGTGCTCCTCGGGCTGCTCTTCGTCTTCACCGAGTCCCGGGCCAGTGAGCCGATCATCCCGCTGCGGCTGTTCCGCAACCGGACGATCACGCTGGCCTCCCTGGCCTCGCTCTTCGTCGGCGTCTCGATGTTCGCGGGCACCGTCTTCTTCAGCCAGTACTTCCAGCTGGCGCGCGGCAAGTCGCCGACGATGTCCGGTGTGATGACGATCCCGATGATCGCGGGTCTGTTCCTGTCCTCGACCATCTCGGGCCAGGTCATCACAAAGACGGGCCGCTGGAAGGCGTGGCTGGTCAGCGGCGGCTTCCTGATCACGGCGGGTCTGGGCCTGCTCGGCACCATCCGGTACGACACCACGTACTGGCACATCGCGATCTACATGTTCGTGATGGGTCTCGGCATCGGCATGATGATGCAGAACCTGGTGCTCGCCACGCAGAACCAGGTCGACCCCCAGGACCTCGGCTCCGCCAGTTCCGTCGTCACGTTCTTCCGTTCGCTCGGTGGCGCCATCGGCGTCTCGGCGCTGGGCGCCGTCATGGCGAACCGGGTCACGCACTACGTGAAGGACGGTCTCGCGGACCTCGGTCCCCAGGGCGCGGCCCTGGGCCACGGCGGCACCGGCGGCGGGGGCATCCCCGACCTGGACACGCTGCCCGCTCCGTTCCGTACGGTCGTGGAGGCCGCCTACGGGCACGGCGTCGGTGACGTCTTCCTGTACGCCGCTCCCGCCGCGCTGGTCGCCTTCCTGATCACGATCTTCATCAAGGAGGTCGCGCTGAGGACGAACGCGGCCAACGACGCCCCGGCTCCGGCCGAGGCGGTGGAGCTCGCCAAGGCCCCGTCCGGTACGGCCGCCCAGGTCTCCGGGGCAGCCGCCGGCGTCACCGCCGCCGACACCCTGGAAGAAGCTCCGGTGGCCACCCCGGTGGCGCCCGTGCAGGGCACCGCGGTCCGCGGTGTGGTGCGCGGCGCAGAGGGCGCGCCCGTCGGCCGGGCAGCCGTCACGCTGATCTCACTGGGCGGCCGGCAGCTGGGCATCTCGGCCGCACAGGCCGACGGCAGCTACGGCCTGGACGCCCCGGGCGCCGGTTCGTACGTCCTGATCGCGTCGGCCGACGGCTTCCAGCCGCAGGCCTCCACCGTCGTGGTCGGCGACGAGCCGCTCACGTACGACATCCTGCTCGCCGGTACGAGCGGGCTGGGCGGGACCGTGCGGGCCGCCGAGGGCGGTTCGCCGGTCGAGGGCGCCATGGTCATCGTGACCGATGTGCGCGGCGATGTGCTGGCCACCGGCAAGTCCGGTGACGCGGGCGAGTTCACCTTCGGTGAGCTGGTCCCCGGTGCGGTGACCGTCGCGGTCAACGCGGCCGGCTTCCGTCCGCTGGCGCTGCCGGTGGAGATCGGCGGCCAGGGTGTCACCCGGGTCGACGTCGCGCTGCAGTCCGGTGCCCTGGTGCAGGGTGTCGTGCGGGCCGGTTCCGGCCGCCGTCCGCTGCCCGACGCGCGGGTCACGCTGGTCGACGCGGCAGGCAACGTGGTCGCCACCTCGACGACCGGGGAGGACGGGGCGTACGCCTTCGCCGACCTGGACGCGGGCGAGTACTCGGTCATCGCGACCGGCTACCCGCCGGTGGCCGGCTCCCTGACCGTGGCCGGTCGCGGGGTCGACGGCCACGACATCGAGCTCGCCCACCCGGGCGAGTAGTCCGTCCGGGATTCCCCCGGGCACGTAAGACCCCTGGCGGGACGGCACACTTCGAGCGGAGAGGCTGTCCGGGCCGGCGGAAGAATGGGCCCCGGCGGTGGGGACGGCAGGCAGGGGACGGCCTGCCGCCCCCGCCCCGGGGCCCGACTCATTGAGTGACCCGCTCCTCGAAGGGGCGGGGCATTGAGCAAGGAGAGAAAACGGGATGGGACTTCGCGCACAGGTACGCACGCGGGACGGCTGGGCCGTCCAGCACGCGGTCGTGACGGTCACCGACATGACCGGTACGCAGGTGCTGCGGGCCGCCGCCGACGAGGACGGGGCGGTGCGCACCGACGCACCGCTGTCCGCCGGCGCGTACACCGTGATCGTGACGGCGGTCGGGTACGCCCCCGCCGCCTCCACGGCCCTCGTCACGGCGAGCGGCCTGATCGAGGCCGGGGCGGTGGTGCTGGCGCGCCAGGGCGGCGTGGAGCTGCCGCCGCCGGGCGCCTGGTCGCTGGATCCGGCGCACTCCTCGGTGGGCGCGGTGGCGCAGCACCTGGGGATCTCCAGCGTGCACGGCCGGTTCACCGATTTCGGCGGCCGGATCGAGATCGCCGAGGACGTCGCGCACTCCCGCGTGGACGCGGTCATCAACGCGGCGAGCATCGACACGGGCAACGGCATGCGGGACAAGCACCTGCGGTCCCCCGACTTCCTCGACACGGACCGCTTCCCGGAGATCACGTACCGCTCCGCCGGGCTGACCCCGGCCGGACCCGACCGCTGGACCGTGCACGGCGCGCTGTCGCTGCACGGCGTGGAGCGCCCGGTCGATCTGGACCTCAGCTACCTCGGCACCGGCCCGGACCCGTGGGGCGGCGTCCGCGCGGCGTTCCGTGCCACGGCCGAGCTGCGCCGCGAGGACTTCGCGATGAACTACAACCAGGTCGTCCAGGCGGGCATCTCGGCGATCGGCACGACGCTGCGGGTGGAGCTCGACATCCAGGCCGTGCAGGGCGATTCCCTGCCCGCCGTCTGAGCGCGGGGTCGTAGGGTCGGGTCCATGGCATCGAACATCGCGACCAACACCGCCGTGGAACTGGACGACTTGCTGGCGTTCGTACGGCCACGGCACCGGGCGATCCTGCTGACCACCCGGTCCGACGGCCGACCCCAGGGCTCCCCGCTCACCTGCGGCGTCGACGACGCGGGCCGGATCGTCGTCTCGACGTACCCGGAACGCGCCAAGACCCGCAACGCGAAGCGGGACGAGCGGGTGAGCGTGATCGTCCTGTCCGACGAGTGGAACGGGCCCTGGGTGCAGATCGACGGCTCGGCCGAGGTGATCGACTCCCCGGATTCGGTCGAGCCGCTCGTCGAGTACTTCCGGAACATCTCGGGGGAGCACCCCGACTGGGACGAGTACCGGGCGGCGATGGTGAAGCAGGGCAAGTCGATCATCAGGATCACCCCCGAGCGGTGGGGTCCGATCGCCACGGGCGGCTTCCCGGCGCACCTGGCCTCGGGCAGCTGACCTCGGTGATGGTTCCGCCTCCTCCGCCCGAACTGCTCGCCCGCGCCCGGCTGCTGGCCGGGCCCGAGGTCGGCCCCGCCATGGAGCAGGCCCTTGAGCGGATCACCGGCCGCCCCGTGGAGCGCGACGGCGCCGCCGGTGGCGGACCCTATGTGTACGTGGGGGCCGCGCTGCCCGACGCGCTGCGCGGGGACGGTCTGGTGTGGTTCCACAGCGTGAACGCCGGTACGGACGCCCTGCTGGGCGCCGGGCCGTGGCCCTCCGGCGCGCTGCTGACCCGGACGGTGGGCCGGATGGGCGAGCGGATCGCGCAGTACGTGCTGGCCTGGGTGCTGGCCGAGTGCCAGTCGGTCCCGGAGTTCGCCGCGCAGCACGCCCGCTCCGAGTGGCGCCGGATCCCCTCGGAGCTCGTGGCCGGGCAGACCGCCGTGGTGCACGGCACCGGCCGGATCGGCTCGGCCGTCGCCGGGCTGCTGCGGTCGTGCGGCATCCGGACGGTGGGCGTGGCACGCACCCCGCGCGAGGCGCCGCCGGGCTTCGACGAGATGGTCGCGGCGGACGCTCCCGTGGCCGCCCGCTGGGTGATCTCCGCACTGCCGCTGACGGACGCGACGGCCGGGTACTTCGGCGCTGACCGGTTCGCGGCCATGGGCGGGGCCACCTTCGTCAACGTGGGCCGGGGGGCGACCATGGACCTGGTCGCGTTGGAGGCGGCGCTGCACGCGGGATCGGTGGGGCGGGCGGTCCTCGACGTGCTGCCGGACGAGCCCGCCGCGCCCGGTGACCCCTGCTGGCGGCTTCCCCGTACGGTGATCACCTCGCACTCCGCGGGCATCACGGCCGACGACGACATCCTCGCGGACTTCACGGCCTGCCTGCGCGACCTGACGGCGGGACGGATGCCCGCGCTCGCCGTGGACACGGGGCGCGGCTACTGACAGGTCGGGCGCGGGCGGTTACTGGCGCGGTCGGTCACTGACGGGGGCGGGCCTGGTCCTGTCCGGCCTCCGGGGACCGCTCGCGCTCACGCATCGCGTCGATCCCCGCGATCAGCAGGTCGAGCGCGAACGCGAAGTCCCGCTCGTGCATCTCGTGCACGGTCTCGGCGCCCCGGGCCTCGATGAGGTCCTGCGAGTCCTTCAGGAGCGGGCCCATCTGCGGCTGCCCCTGCATGGCCGCCATCGCCTGCTGGAAGTACTCGTCCTGGGTGAGCCCCGCCTCGGCACTGCGCTGGGCGAACTGCCCCTCGACGGTGCTGAATCCGTACACGAACTGGAAGACCGCCGAGAGCGCGCCGGTCTGCCGTCCCAGCGGGAGGCCGGTCGCACGGACCACGTCCTGGATGGCGTACGCCATGAGCATCGCGTGCGGACCCACGTTGAGGAACTTCCCGACGAGCGGGGAGACCCACACGTGCCGGACCAGCAGCGCCCGGTACGCGCTCGCCAGCGCGCGCAGCCGGTCCTCCCAGGGCCCGTCCTCGCGCGGCGGGTCGATCTCGCTGTAGACCGAGTCGAGGGCCAGTTCCAGCAGGTCGTCCTTGGTGTCGACGTACCAGTAGAGGGACATCGCCGTGACGTTCAGCTCGGCGGCGAGCCGGCGCATGGAGAACTTGGCGAGGCCCTCGGCGTCCAGCAGCCGGACCGTCGCCGCGGTGATCCTGTCGCGGTCGAGCCCCGCGGGCTGGTCCGGTTTCCGGGAGCGCGACGGTGGCCGGTGGTTCAGCCACACGCTGGTCCGGGCAGGGTCCTTCGCGCGGTCGGCCGCGGACACCATGGCGCACTCCCTCGTCTCGCCGGGCGGGCCCACCGGTTGCGTACCGCCTGCCCCGTAAGCGGAGCGGTACGGTCCGGCAGGCCCCGCCTGATGCTATGCCGCTGCCGCGGCCGGTTGAGCCCGCTCCGATTCTCCTCGCTCGGCCCGGCGCAGCAGCACCGCGGCCAGCAGTCCGCCGGCCAGCACGGCCACGGCCCCGACCAGCATGCTGGTCTCGAGCCCCGAGGAGAACGCGTCCGTGATCCGCTGCCGCTCCCCCTCCCCGCTGGCGGCGGCCAGGGCGGCGGGCAGCGAGGCCGCGCCGACGGCGGACGGGACGAGCGCCGCGAACCGGGAGTTCAGGACCGCGCCGAGGACCGCGACTCCGAGGCCGTTGCCGCATTCGGCGAGGGTGCCGTTGACGCCCGCGCCGACACCGGCCTTCTCGGGCGGGATCGCGCTCATGATCGCGTTGGCCATGGCGGGCATGGCGAGCGCGATGCCCGCACCCATCACGACCAGGCCGAGGAGCGTCCCGCCGTAGCCGTCTCCGCCCAGCAGCGCGATCGCGCCCAGTCCCGCGGCGAGCAGCCCCATCCCGGAGGCGATGGTGACAGGCGTGCCGAGCTTGGGCACCATCCGAGCGCCGAGCCCGGTGAGGTTGAGCGCGACGACGCTGAGTGCCAGCGGCGCCGTGCGCAGGCCGGCCTCCAGCGGACCGTAACCGAGCACGAACTGGAGCTGCTGGGTGAGCAGGAAGAGCGAGCCGCCCATGCCGAACGCGACCAGGATCGCGCCCGCGACCGCGCCGATGAACCGCTGGTTGCGGAAGAAGTGCATGTCCAGCATCGGGTAGGGGATGTGCAGCTCCCACAGCACGAAGCCGGTGAGGACGGCCACGCCGATGAAGGCGGTGAGCAGCACCCGGCCCGACGTCCAGCCCTGTCCCGGGCCGGAGATGATCGCGTACACGACCGCGGCCATGCCGATGGTGGAGAGCAGCGCGCCGAGCAGATCGGGGCGCTCGCCGCTCGGGTTCTTCGACTCGGGGACCAGCCGCGCCACGGCCACCAGGCCGATCACCGCGACGGGGATGTTGATCAGGAAGATCGCGCCCCACCAGAAGTGGTCGAGCATGACCCCGCCGATCAGCGGTCCGACGGCGAAACCGAGCGAGCTGACGGTCGACCAGATGCCGATGGCCTTCACCCGCTCGGTGGCGTCGAAGATCTGCACGACGACGGCAAGGGTCGTGGTCATCAGCAGCGCTCCGCCGATGCCCATGCCGGCGCGGGCGGCGATCAGCTGCGCGGACGACTGGGCGAGCCCGGCCACCAGGGAGCCGATCCCGAACAGGGCGAGCCCGGCGATCAGCATCTTCTTGCGCCCGTAGCGGTCCGCCGAGCTGCCCGCGGTCAGCAGCAGTCCCGACTGGACGAGCGAATAGGCGTTGATCATCCACTGCACATCGGCGGTGGAGGCGTCCAGTTCCCGGGTGAGGGAGGGGATCGCGACGTTGAGGACGGTGTTGTCGAGCAGCACGGTGAGCTGGGCGAGGCAGATGACGCCGAGGATCAGCCAGCGTTGCGGATGACTCGGCGCCGAGAGGCGGTTCGGCTCGGCGGAGGTCGCCGTCATACGGACTCCCAAGCGGTCTTATACGGTGTACGGGGGATGAGACGTACACCGTATAGCTGTGCCGGGTACACCTACAACCGACTTTCGCGCGGTACGTTTCCGGTCGCTGATCCGACAAGGGCTGGAGTGGTATGTCACTGCGTCGTCGTACGGTGGAAGTCCTGCTGGTTGCCGGGCTGTTGGGGGCGGCGCTCGCGCCTCCCGCGGCGGCCGCGGGGCACGGTCGGGGGCAGCTGGTGCCGCTCCGCGTCGTCACGTACAACATCCATGCGGGCGCCGGCATGGACAACGTCTTCGATCTCGACCGGCAGGTGGCCGAGCTCCGCTCGCTGGACGCGGATGTGATCGGGCTCCAGGAGGTCGACGTCCACTGGGGCGACCGCAGTCAGGGCCGTGATCTGGCGGCCGAGCTGGCCGAACGGCTGGACATGCAGGTGTCGTTCGCCCCGATCTACAGCCTCGATCCGGTGACGCCGGGCGCCCCGAGGCGCGAGTTCGGCGTGGCGGTGCTGTCCCGGCACCGGATCGTGAGCGCGGAGAACCACGACATCACCCGGCTCTCCACCCAGGACCCGAACCCGGTCCCGGCACCCGCCCCAGGCTTCGGCGAAGTGGTGCTCCGGGTGAAGGGGGTCCCCGTGCACGTGTACGCGACGCACCTCGACTACCGGGGCGACCCGTCCGTACGGACCGCCCAGGTGGCCGACACCCGCCGGATCATGGCGGAGGACCAGGCGGCCGAGGGGCGGCCGGTGCACCAGATCCTGCTCGGCGACTTCAACGCGGAGCCCACCGCGCCGGAGCTGGCCCCGCTGTGGGAGACCCTCGAGGACGCCGAGCCGGGCGGGCCGACCTACCCGGCGCTGAACCCGGTGAAGCGGATCGACTACGTGGCGGTCTCGAAGGACACCGTGCGGGTACGCGACGCGGCGGTGGCCGGGACACTCGCCTCGGACCACCGCCCTGTCGTCGCAAACCTGCTGCTGAGGCGCTGAGCCCCGGCGTCGGTCAGCCGCTCTTCACTGGTCAGCCGGTCTTCGGCTGTCAGCCGGTCTTCACTGGTCAGCCGGTCTTCGGCTGGGTCAGGTCGTAGAAGGTCGCGCTGCCGGCCGTGACCTCCTTGAAGTTCTCCTCCACCCACGAGGAGATCTGCGACGCGCTTCCGCTGCCGCCCATGCCGCCGCCGCCCTGGCCGCCGGAGATGAAGTAGTGGATCCGGCCGTCCTCGACGTACTTCTTGAACTGGGAGAGCGTCGGGGACGGGTCGCTTCCGTTGAATCCGCCGATCGCCATCACCGGGTCGCCGGTGGCGAGCTGGTAGCTCGCTGCGTTCTGCGAGCCGATGGCCGCCGCGGCCCAGGTGTAGTCGTCGGCGTTCATCTCCAGGAGCTTCCTGGCCTCGGCGCCGACGGACGCGCCGTTGAGCAGTCCGCCCATGCCGCCGCCCCCACCGGCGCGCTCGCCCATGCCGGGCATGGCGCCGGTGCCGGCGGCGCCCTGCTTCCAGCCCTGGCCCTGGCCCTGCGGGGTCCCGGTCGGGGGCCGGCCCATGCCGCCGCCCTGCTGGTTGCCCTGCCGGTTGCCCTGCCCGGGAGGCTGCATCCCGCCGCCACCGGGGCCACGGCCGCCGCCACCACCGCCGGGGCCGCCCATCCCGCCGGAGGACGGTCCCGCTGTGACGATCGAGCCCTGGTGCCCGGTGTTCAGCGTGCTCACGGTGTACGAGACCGGCCCCGCCAGGGACGCGACGAAGCCCAGCCCCACGGCGGCGAGCGCCAGTTGGCGCCCCAGCCGGGACACGAGCAGCAGGCCGAGCGCACCGGCGATCCCCGTGCCGAGCACCGTCGGCCGCAGCCACGGCTGGTAGTCCGGGGTCCGCCCCAGCAGCACGTACGACCAGTACGCCGTCACGCCCACCGTGACCGCGAGCGCGGCGCCCGCCCACCAGCGCGACCGCTCCTCCCACAGCACCGTGGCACCCATGCCGATCAGCGCCGCGAGGTAGGGGGCCAGGGCCACCGTGTAGTACTGGTGGAAGATGCCGGCCATGAAGCTGAAGACGGCCGCGGTCATCAGCAGCGAACTGCCCCAGGCCAGGAAGGCCGCCCGGGCCGTATCCGTCCGCTGCGCCCGCCACGTCAGCCAGATGCCCGCGGCCAGCAGGATCAGTGCGGCGGGCAGCAGCCAGGAGATCTGGCTGCCGATCTCGGAGTTGAACATCCGGCCGATGCCGGTCTCGCCCCACTGACCGCCACCACCGCCGCCTCCGCCTCCGCCACCGCCACCGCCGACGCTGCCGGTCTCCTCGCCGTTGATCCGGCCGAGCCCGTTGTAGCCGAAGGTCAGCTCCAGGAACGAGTTGTTCTGCGAGCCGCCGATGTACGGACGCGAGGAGGCGGGCCACAGTTCGACGACCGCCACCCACCAGCCGCCGGCCACCACCATCGCCAGCGCCGCCAGGCCCAGCTGGCCGAACCTCTTGCGTACGGAGACCGGCGCGAACACCGCGTACAGCACCGCGAGCGGCGGCAGGATCAGGAACGCCTGCAAGGTCTTCGACAGGAAGGCCAGACCGACCGCCACGCCCGCCCAGACCAGCCACTTCGTGCGGCCGCTCTCCATCGCGCGCAGCACGCAGTAGACGGTGACCGTCATCAGCAGCGCGAGCAGCGCGTCCGGGTTGTTGAAGCGGAACATCAGCGCGGCGACGGGCGTGAGCGCGAACACCGCCATGGTGATCAGCCCGGCGGCGGCGCTGAACCGGCGGCGTACGGAGGCGTAGAGCACCCCGGCCGTCGCCGCACCCATCAGGACCTGCGGGGCCAGGATCGCCCAGGAGCTCAGGCCGAGGATCCGCACCGACAGGGCCATCGGCCAGAGGGTGGCCGGGGGCTTGTCGACGGTGATGGCGTTGGCCGAGTCGAGCGAGCCGAAGAAGAAGGCCTTCCAGCTCTGGCTGCCGGCCTGCACGGCCGCGGAGTAGAAGGAGTTGGCGTAGCCGGAGGCGCTGAGGTTCCACAGGTACGCCAGCGTGATGACCAGCAGCGTGGCGAGGAAGGCCGGGCGCACCCAGCGGGGGTCCTCGGGCCGGCCGCGCCACACGCGGTGCGGCAGCGAGGGGCCGGGGCGTGCGGGGGCCGCCACGCTCTGGGGCGGGGCCGGGAGGTGGTCGAGCGTGGTCATCGGACGTTCCTCAGTTCGTGGTGGGTGTGATCGGCCGGGCTGTCCGCCGGGACGGCGGCGGGGCGGGGCATGTCACCGCCGCGGTCGCGGTCCGGGAAGACCCAGGCGCGGAAGAGCAGGAACCGCAGCACCGTCGCCGCGAGGTTGGCCGCGATCAGCACGGCGAGTTCGGTGCCGTGCGAGGGCGAACCCGACGCCGCCCCCAGGGCGGCCAGCGAACCGCTGGTGAGGGCAAGACCGATGGCGAAGACCACCAGGCCCTGCGCCTGGTGGCGTACGGCCCCGCCCCGGCCGCGTACCCCGAAGGTGAGCCTCCGGTTGGCTGCCGTGTTGGCGACGGCCGACACCAGCAGCGCGCCGCCGTTGGCGATCTGCGGGCCGGCGCCCTGCCGGAAGAGGGAGTACAGAAGGAGGTAGCAGAGCGTCGAAAGGGCTCCCACGACGCAGAAGCCGACCAGTTGCCGGGCCAGTCCGCCCGGCACCCCGCCGATCCCGCGGTCGCGCGGGTCGTCGCCGAAGGGCCGTGCCAGACGGTCCAGTGGCAGCGCGCCGACGGCCAGCGCACGCCCCACCCGCCACACGCCCTTCAGGTCCTCGGTGGCGGTCCGCACGATGTGGACGGTCGTGTCCGGGTCGTCGACCCAGTCGACCGGCACCTCGTGGATGCGCAGCCCGGCCCGCTCGGCGAGCACCAGCATCTCGGTGTCGAAGAACCACCCCGTGTCCTCGACCATCGGCAGCAGCCGCTGCGCGACCTCCCGCCGGATCGCCTTGAACCCGCACTGCGCGTCGCTGAACCGGGCGGCCAGCGACGAACGCAGGATGATGTTGTACGCCCGCGAGATGAACTCCCGCTTCGTCCCCCTCACCACCCGCGAACTGCGTGCCAGCCGCGAGCCGATGGCCAGGTCCGAATGCCCGGAGATCAGCGGCGCGACCAGCGGGAGCAGCGCGTTGAGGTCGGTGGACAGGTCCACGTCCATATAGGCGAGGACCGGGGCGTCCGAGTGCGACCAGACGGTGCGCAGCGCCCGCCCGCGGCCCTTCTCCTCCAGCCGGTACGCGCGCACCCGGGGCAGCGAGCGGGCGAGCCGCTGCGCCACTTCGGGCGTCCGGTCGGTGCTCGCGTTGTCCGCGACGGTGATCCGGAAGGCGTAGGGGAAGGTGCGGGCCAGATGGTCGTGCAGCCGCAGCACGCACGGCTCCAGGTCCTTCTCCTCGTTGTAGACGGGGACCACCACATCGAGTACGGGGGCGCCTGCCGCGTCGCCCGCGCCGGCCAGGAGGTGGTCCCGGGCCGGCAAGGTGCTCCAGGGAGTGTCGGTTCGCATGACACCGACACTCGCCAACCGCGCTGTCACACCCGTGTGGTGAGCCTGTGGTCCGGCTGTGAGTACGGACCGGCCGCCACCGGCGAGATGCCGTCCGCCGGCAGATGGACGGCGAACACCGTGTCGCCCGGCACCGAACGCACCTCGGCGACCCCGCCGTGCGCGGTGGTGACGGCCTGCACGATCGCGAGCCCGAGCCCCGTCGACCCGGCGTGCCGGGAGCGCGACGCGTCCCCGCGCGCGAACCGCTCGAAGACGTGCGGCAGCAGCTCGGGGGAGATGCCCGGACCGTTGTCCCGGACCTCCAGGGTCACCCAGGGGTTCCCGGCCTCCGCGAGCACCCTGGCCGTGACCGTGGTCCCGGGCGGGGTGTGCGTACGGGCGTTGGCCAGCAGGTTGACCAGGACCTGCTGGATCCTGGTCGGGTCGGCGCGTACGGTCGCGGGCGCCTCGGGCAGCTCCAGCCGCCAGTGATGAGCGGGCCCGGACCCGTCCCCGGCGGCGGCGCGCCCCGTGACGCGTGCGTCGCTCACCGCGTCGACGACGAGCGGGGAGAGATCGGTGCTCTCGTAACTGAGCGGCCGGCCGGCGTCCAGCCGGGCGAGCAGCAGCAGATCCTCGACCATGCCCGTCATGCGCTGCGCCTCGGACTCGATCCGCCCGAGTGCGTGCCGGGTGTCGGGGCCGGTGTTCTCCCGTCCGCGGCGGGTGAGTTCGGCGTACCCGCGAATCGAGGCCAGCGGGGTGCGCAGCTCGTGGCTGGCGTCGGCGACGAACTGGCGTACCCGCATCTCGCTCTTCTGGCGCGCGTCCAGGGCCGAACCGACGTGTCCCAGCATGCGGTTGAGGGCCGCGCCGACCTGGCCGACCTCGGTGCGCGGATCCGCCTCGGCGTCCGGGACGCGTTCGAAGAGTGCCACCTCGCCGCTGTGCAGCGGGAGTTCGGATACGCGCGTGGCGGTGGCGACGACGCGGCGCAGCGGCCGCAGGGCGACGCCGACCATGGCGGCGCCCGCGATCCCGGCGGCGATCAGCCCGGCGCCGGTGACGCAGACCTCGACGAGGACGAGCGTGGTGAGGGCCCGGCTCACCTCGGTGGTGGGGATGCCGACGAGGACGGTCGTGCCGTCGCTCGCGGGGGCGGTGACCCTGACCCGGTAGCCGCCGAGGCCCGGCAGCTCGACGTCGTGCGCCTCGCGGTCCGCGGGGACCCGGGCCGCCTCCAGGGCGGCCTCCTGCGCGGCGGTCAGCGGTGCGGTGTTCTCCGTCGCGTCGGGCCCGCCGTCCTTCACGAGCACCGAATCGGTGACCTCGCCGTGTTCGTACAGCGCGCCGAACGTCTTGAGCGGCTGGCCGCCCATCCCGATGAAGCGGAGCGGCTCCCCGTCCTGGCCGTCCTTGGGCCCGCCGGGAACGGGCGCACCCGGCATCCGCTCTGCCCGGACCGCGATGTCGCGGAGCTGGCCGTCCAGCTTCCCGTACATGTAGGTGTGGAAGGCGATGGCGGTGACCGTGCCGATCACGGCCGCGACCACGGCGATCAGCGAGACGGCGGAGACGACGAGCCGGGTCCGCAGCGTCCACGGCCCCTTCCCCAGCCGTCTCACGCGGCCGCCCGTCCCCCGCGACCGGCGCACGCGCCTACTCACCGGGCTTGATGAGATACCCGGCCCCGCGCCGGGTGTGGATCATCGGCGAGCGTCCGGCGTCGATCTTCTTGCGCAGGTACGAGATGTAGAGCTCGACGACGTTGGCCTGGCCCCCGAAGTCGTAGTTCCAGACCCGGTCCAGTATCTGCGCCTTGCTCAGTACCCGGCGCGGATTGCGCATCAGGAAGCGCAGGAGCTCGAACTCGGTCGCGGTGAGGTGGATGTTCGCGCCGCCCCGGCTCACCTCGTGGCTGTCCTCGTCCAGCATCAGGTCGCCGACGACGAGCGTCGACTCGCTGCGTACCGCCGCCGTGCCGGAGCGCCGGATCAGCCCGCGCAGCCGGGCGACGACCTCCTCCAGGGAGAACGGCTTGGTGACGTAGTCGTCGCCGCCCGCCGTGAGCCCGGCGATCCGGTCCTCCACGGAGTCCCGGGCGGTCAGGAACAGCACGGGCACATCGGACAGCTCCCGGCGCAGCCGGCCGAGCACGGCGAGGCCGTCCGTGTCGGGCAGCATCACGTCGAGGATCACCGCGTCGGGCCGGAACTCCCGTGCCGTGCGCAGGGCGCCGGCGCCGTCCCCCGCGCTGCGGACCTCCCAGCCCTCGTAGCGAAGCGCCATGGAGAGGAGTTCGGCCAGCGGGGCCTCGTCGTCCACGACCAGGACCCGGACGGGCGTCCGGTCCGGCCTGAGCAGTTCGGTACGCCCCTGGGGCGAGGTCGTCGTCGTCATGGGGCCACCCTCCGAGACGCCCCTGAGAGAGTTCTTTCCCGAGTCTGTGAATTCCCTGAGAAAGCGTGCGGGCGGCTTGGTACGGCCGACTCAGCAGTCGAACAGCGCCTTCGCGTTGTCGTGGCAGACCGCGCGCAACCAGTCGTCCCCGAGCCCCAGCCGCTCCAGGGCGTGCAACTGGTGGGCGTACGGGTACGGAATGTTCGGGAAGTCCGTCCCCAGCAGGATCCGGTCCCCGAGCGCCACGAGCCGCCCGCGTTCGGCCGCCGGGAAGGGCGTGAAGCCCTCGCTGAAGTCGGTGAACGCCATCGTCGTATCGAGCCGGACCTCCCGGTACGTCTCCGCGAGAGTCAGGAACTCCGCGT
This sequence comes from Streptomyces sp. NPDC096323, assembly GCF_040302845.1. Classification (NCBI taxonomy): domain Bacteria; kingdom Bacillati; phylum Actinomycetota; class Actinomycetes; order Kitasatosporales; family Streptomycetaceae; genus Streptomyces; species Streptomyces sp. NPDC096323. Next base: position 620,644 of record NZ_JBEOSI010000004.1, on the reverse strand, counting down.
ACTCCGGCATCCCCATGTGCGCCACGACCAGCCGCAGCCGAGGGTGGCGGGCCAGCAGCCGGCCGACCGGTTCCGGCCCGGTGTGGATGCCGGGCGCCGGCCCGGACCCGCAGTGCATCACGACGGGGACACCGGCCTCGGCGAGCAGCCCCCACACCGGTTCCAGCAGCGGATCGTTCGGGTCGTACGCCCCGACCTGGAGGTGCGACTTGAAGACCCGCGCCCCCGCCCCGACGGCCTCGGCCACGTACTTCTCGACGCCCTCCTCCGGGAAGAGGGTCGCGGTGTGCAGACAGTCGTGCACCCGCCCGGCGAACCCGGCCGCCCACTCGTTCAGCCAGGCCGCCATGCCCGCCTTGTGCGGGTAGAGCATCGAGGTGAACCGGAGCACGCCGAACGAACGCAGCAGCGCGAGGCGCTCGTCCTCGTCGTGCCGGTAGGTGATGGGCCACTCCATCCCGGTCAGCGGCCCGACCGCGTCGAAGTAGGCCCAGACCTTGCGCAGCACCTGTTCCGGCATGAAATGCGTGTGTACGTCGATGATCCCGGGCAGCCCGAGCCGCTCATGGAACCGCACCACGTCATCGCGTTCGTCACTCATCCGGCGCTCCCCTCGTCCGATCGCACCCGACGATCTCAGAACAGCCCGCCCTGCGACGCGCCGCCCCCGACGACGACGGTCGGCACGCTCACCCCGGCCCCCGCACCGGCCGCCGCCAGCGACCAGCCGGTCATCAGCCGGGTGTCCACGACGACGATCCCGTCCGCGCCCGCGTCCAGATGCAGATCCGGCCCGGCGGCCGCCACCAGCCGCCCGGCGACCACGCCCCCGTCCACGAGCCCGGTCACCGCCCGCACCGGCGGGTCCATCGAGGAAATCCCGAAGATCCCCGCATGGTCGACCGCCTCGAACGGCAGCCGCTCCAGCGCCTCGGGCCAGCCGCGCCCGTCGAGGGCCGCCGCCCGCCCGTACAGCTCCGCCACCTCGGCGGCCCGCTCGGCCGGCTCCGGGAGGTCCTGCCGCACCGCCCGCTTGCGCGCGTACGGAATCCGGTCCGGCACCCCGAGCGCTGCCCGCAGCACCTCCTCCGCCCGTCGCGCCGCCATCAAGGGTCCCCGCCCCAGCCAGCTGAACACCACAGCACCCTGCTCCCGCAGCCGGGCCGCTCCCCGCTCCTCGGCGGTGATCCCGACCTTCACCATTCCGGCCCCGAACCAGGCGAGGTACACGCGGTACGTCCGCGGGTCGTCCGGAATCGTGTCGGCCGCCACCGAATGTGCCCGGTCCAGCCGCGCACACTCCGCGCACCGCGCGCCCGTACTCCGCTCCGGGACCGGGGCCGCCACCGGGCAGGCGTTCCCCCGCGCCCCGACACACGTCCGCACCCCCGAGGCCCGGAACCCGAGCTCTCTCCCGTACGCCAGAGCGCTCCCCCGCGTCCGCGCGCCCTTCCGCCACCCGAGCACGGGCCCGCCCCGCTCGTCGGGCCAGCGAAGGCCGGTGCACCGCCATTCCATGCGTGAACTCCCGGACTGTGGACGTGGATACGGACGGACAGCGAACCAGCGATGATCCCACACATCGCCCTGCGGTGTGATCGGCGTCACACTGGAGGGACCGTGGCTCGCTACCAGGACCCTTCGAGGTGTTCGACCATGACCGGCATCGACGGCACTGCTCTCGACAGTCTGCGCTCGGCCTTGAGGGGGCATGTCGTCACGCCGGGTGACTCGGACTACGACGAGAGCCGCAGCCTCTACAACGCCATGATCGACCGGCGCCCCGCCGCCATCGCCCGCTGCACGGACGTGGCGGACGTGCGGGCCACCCTCGCGTACGCCCAGGACGCCGGGCTCGACCTGGCCGTACGCGGCGGCGGACACAGCGGGCCCGGCCTGTGCCTGATCGAGGACGGGCTGACCCTCGACCTCTCCCCGATGCGCTCGGTACGCGTCGATCCCGGGGCCGGAACGGCGCAGGTGGACGGCGGTGCGCAACTTGGCGACCTGGACCACGCGACGCACACCTTCGGCCTCGGCGTACCGGCCGGAATCATGTCGACCACGGGCGTCGGCGGCCTCACGCTGGGCGGCGGGCACGGCTATCTGACCCGCGCCCACGGCCTCACGATCGACAGCCTGATCGCCGCGGACGTCGTCCTGGCCGACGGCACCTTCGTCACCGCGTCCGAGACGGAGCACCCCGACCTGTTCTGGGCGCTGCGGGGCGGCGGCGGCAACTTCGGCGTGGTCACCTCGTTCACGTACCGGCTGCACCCGGTGAACACGGTCGGCGTCGCGGTGACGGTGTGGCCGGTGGACCGCACGGCCGAGGTGCTGCGCTGGTACCGCGACTTCCTGCCCGCCGCACCGGACGACCTGTACGGCTTCTTCGCCCTGCTGACCGTGCCGCCGGGGCCGCCCTTCCCCGAGCCGATCCACGGACAGAAGATGTGCGGCGTCATCTGGTGCTACACGGGCGACCCGGCGTCCGGCCGGCTGGAGGACACCCTCTCCGCGGTCAACGACCCGGCGCCCCCGGCCTTCCACTTCACCAGCCCCATGCCCTACCCCGCCCTCCAGACCATGTTCGACGGCCTGATCCCCAAGGGACTCCAGTGGTACTGGCGCGGTGACTTCTTCGACGCGATCTCCGACGCGGCGGTCGAGGTGCACGCGAAGTACGGCCGCAACCTGCCCACCGGCCTGTCGACGATGCACCTGTACCCGGTGGACGGAGCCGCCCACCGCGTCGCCCCCGACGCGACACCCTGGGCCTACCGGGACGCCACCTGGTCCGGCGTCATCGCGGGCATCGATCCGGACCCCGCCAACGCCGAGCAGATCCGGCAGTGGTGCGTCGACTACTGGACCGAGCTGCACCCCCACTCCATGGGCGGCGCCTACGTCAACTTCCTCGGCGAGGCCGAGGCCCCGGACCGCGTCCGGTCGTCGTACCGCGCGACCTACGACCGCCTGGCCGCGGTCAAGCGCACGTACGACCCGGACAACTTCTTCCGCGCCAACCAGAACATCCAGCCGGCCGCTGCGTGAGGATGCCTCCCCCGGGGCCGTCAGCAGACGGTCCCCTGCGGCTATTCTCCGGCCATGTCGAATCAATCCGTGGCAGCAGGCGTCACTCTCGCGGGCGTCCTGGCGCACTGCGGCGGAAACCCGGTGGGCGCGGTGAAGCTGCTCGTGGGATCCGTGGCGTCCGCGCCTGCTGCCCCGCAACCCTATGCGGCCCTCGCCGAGTTGTGGCAGGACCGGCGCCAGGAGCTGAAGGCCGGCCTCGAAGGGGACGGGTCCCTTCCCTCCGTGCTGGCGCAGGCCTACTTCTTCTTCCTCGGCGGGGAGATGGACGACGCGGCGATGTCCCTGGGGTCGGTCACGGGGGCACGGCCCGGCGTCTCGTGGGCCGCCGCACCGTGGTTCGGCGACGAGCGCTTCCTCGACACGGTGAGCGCGGAGGCACTGGCCGAGGCGTGTCTGCGGACCCTGGACTACGCGCACGACCTGGACAGCGACGAGATGCGCGGGCGGTTCGCGCCCTGGTTCCACGCCATCGACACGGTCTCGCGGCGGAGTCCGGTGCCGGAGTCGCTTGCCGCCATGGCCCGGCTGCCACGGGCCTGTGGCCGCTACGAGCAGTCCTTCGCCCTGTGCGACCGCGCCGATGCCGTCGAGCGGGTGATGTGGACCGCCGTGGCGCGGGCGAGCACCTGGCGCGCCATGGGCGATCTCGACCGGGCCGCGGCGGCCTTCGAGGACGCCCTGACCCTGGACCCCGGCAACTGGTCGCTCTACCTGGACCTCGGGGACATACGCGCCGAGCAGGGCGACTTCGCCGCAGCCGCCGGACTGGCCGAACAGGGCCTGTGCCATGAACCGCGGGAAGTCTCCCTGCGCGCGGCGTCCGCCGCCTACCGCACGCGCCTGTCCGGGTCGCCCGAAGAACTGCGGGCCCTGATCACCGTGGCGCCGGAACTGTCGCAGACGGCCTACCGGAATCTGCTGCTCGACTACGCGTGCGCGGGGCCCGGCCTGTCCCCGGCCCTCGTCGCCGAGGCCCGCCGTCTTCGCGACTGAACCGGCCCGCCCGGGCCCGCGCCCCTCCAGCGGGCGCGCCCCGCGCGTTAGGATCCGGGCCATGGACCTGACCGTGCAGGACGTGGAGCGGTTCGAGGCCGCCAGGCCGCGCCTGGAGGCCATCGCCTACCGCCTCCTCGGCTCCGCGAGCGAGGCCGAGGACGCGGTGCAGGACACGTTCCTGCGCTGGCAGGCCGCCGATGTGGACCGGATCGAGGTCCCCGAGGCCTGGCTGACGAAGGTCCTCACCAATCTGTGCCTCAACCAGCTCACTTCGGCCCGGTCCCGGCGCGAGATGTACGTGGGCCAGTGGCTGCCCGAGCCGCTGCTCGCCGGAGACCCGATGCTCGGCCCCGCCGACACCGTGGAGCAGCGCGACTCCGTCTCGTACGCCGTCCTCACCCTCATGGAGCGCCTGTCCCCCAACGAGCGTGCGGTGTACGTGCTGCGGGAGGCCTTCGGCTATCCGCACCGCGAGATCGCCGAGATCCTCGACCTCACCGAGGCCGCCGCCCAGCAGATCTTCCACCGCGCCAAGAAGCACATCGCGGACGGCAGGGCCCGTACCGAGGTCGACGACGCGACCGCCCGCCGGATCGTCGAGGAGTTCCTCGCGGCCGCCACGAGCGGCAGGACCGAGCCCCTCGTGCGGCTGCTCACCGAGGATGCCGTCGCGATCGGCGACGGTGGCGGCAAGGTTCCGGCCCGCGCCAAGGCGTTCGAGGGCGCGCTCGCGGTCGCGAAGTTCATGCGCGGGCTGTTCAAGCCCGGCAAGGCCCAGCGCGCCCTCGCAGGCGGCACAGTCGAGATCTACGCCACCAGCGCCAACGGCTCCTCCGCCCTGCTGGCGGTCGTCGACGGCCGGGTCATCGGCGTCATCTGTCCGGAGATCACCGCGGACGGCATCGCCGCGTTCCGAAGCCAGGTCAACCCCGACAAGCTCGAACGCGCGACCCGGCGCTGGGCGGCGTCCGACCACGGAGAGCCCCTGTTCAGCGCCTTCTGACCCATGTGTGACGTGGCTCACATTCTCCACCTGTCAGGAAACCGCGGGCTGCCCGGTTCAAGGGGCGAAACCGCGCGAGACAGGAGCAGGGAAATGCAGCAGCAGCACCGCATCATCGTCCTCGGAGCCGGATACTCGGGTGCCATCGCCGCCGGCCGCCTCGCCAAGCGGCTGCGTCGTGAAGACGTCGCCATCACCCTCGTCAACGCCGAACCCGACTTCGTCGAGCGCGTCCGCATGCACCAGCTCGCGGTCGGCCAGGAGCTCACGCCCCGGCCCTTCAGCGAGATGTTCGCGGGCACCGGCGTCGCCCTGAAGTACGCGAAGGTCACCGGCATCGACGCCGACCGCAGGACCGTCACCGTGACGGACGCGGAGAGCGCGGAGGAACTCGGCTACGACACCCTCGTCTACGCCCTCGGCAGCGGCTGGAACACCCAGGGCGTCCCCGGCGCCGACGAGCACGCCCACGAGATCGCGGACCGCTCGGGCGCACTCCGCCTGCGCGAGCGCCTGGCAGCCCTGACAGCCGGGCAGCCCGTGGTCGTCGTCGGCGGCGGCCTCACCGGCCTGGAGGCCGCGACCGAGATCGCGGAGGCCCGCCCGGACCTCGACGTCGCCCTCGCCGCCCGCGGCGAGCTCGCCGACTGGCTCTCGCCCAAGGGCCGCAAGCACGTGCGAAAGGTCTTCGACGGGCTCGGCATCACCGTCCACGAGCACAGCGCCGTCACCGAGGTGACGCCCGACCGCGTCACCGCCTCCGACGGCGCGTCGCTCCCGTCTGCGGCCACCGTGTGGACGACCGGCTTCGCGGTCCATCCGATCGCCGAGGCCACCACCCTGGAGGTCTCCGGCACCGGCCAGATCGTGGTCGACGCGACCATGCGCTCGCTCTCGCACCCGGACGTGTACGCCATCGGCGACGCCGCCCTGGTCGCGGGCCCCGGCGACAAGCCCCTGCGCATGTCGTGCGCCTCGGGCGTCCCCACCGCCTGGCAGGCCGCCGACGCCATCGCGGCCCGCCTCACCGGCACGAAGGTGCCGAAGACCCCGATCCGGTACTTCAACCAGTGCATCTCGCTGGGACGGAAGGAAGGCCTGATCCAGTACGTCACCGCCGACGACAGCGCCAAGAACGCGGCCCTGACCGGCCGGCTCGCCGCCGTCTACAAGGAACTGGTCTGCAAGGGCGCGGCCTGGGGCGTCGCCCACCCCACCCTCGGCGCTCCGGCCCGCCGCCGCCCGGTCGTGCGGTCCGAGCAGCACCCCCGCGTGACCGCAGTCGCCAACGCCGAGGCCTGATCCACGGCGGCGTGCGGGGTCCGTGCCGGGCACAGCGGCTCAGCGCTTCTGTGCCCGGTACTTCTTTCCGCACGGGCAGCACCGCTCTGCCCGACACAGCCTCCGGGCAGAGCACTCCGGCACGGTTCATTCGCGTCATTCGCGCCAGGTGGCAACCAAGCGCCCCGCCAGCGCCAGCACCAGCGCTGCCGCGAGGAGATACATGCCAAGACGTTCCTCGGGCAGGGCCGGCGACCACACCCGCCAGGCCGACGGGAGGGGGCTGTCGGCGTCCGAGGAAGAACCGTGCAGGAACAAGCGGGGTGCCACGCTGGTCCGGCTGCGCACCCACAGCAGCACACCTATGACGGCGCAGGTCGCGGCGGTCGCATACAAAGCCGTAGCGCTGCGGGGGGACGGTCTGTTCACGGGCTTTTCCTCGCCTCTGTCGTCGTGTTGGGCGGATTCTCTCGCCGTGCACTCCGATCACACGAGGCCGGGGTCGTCCCGAGCGTCGGTACGAGCGCCCCGGCGCGCGCCGGTGAACTCGTACAGCAGCACCTCGTCCACGAGCCGGTTCGTGTACAACCGCCGGGCGTCGCGCTCGCCGAGGTTCTCCAGAGCGACGAGCACCAACCCGGGGTCCGCCGCGGCGGCCGATCGCAACTGGACGACCTCGTGACGGCTCAGCCCTCCGATGCCGTACGACGGGCTGTCGTCGCCCACCACGGCCCACGGCCCCCGCGTATCGGCCAGGGCGCGGCGGAACGCCTCGGGAGGGCCCGTACGCCCATGGGCCACAGCCTCCTCCCGGTCCCGTCCCAGGGCCACGGTGATCCAGGCCGCCGGGCGGACCGGCCGCCATCCTGCAGCCAGGCCGCACAGCTCCCCCGCGATGTCGCGGGCGTCGAGGCCACGGTCGATGAGCGGGCGCAGCGCGTACGCGAGGCGGCGCAGGCCTTCGTGCTGGGTCCAGGCGACGAGCGGCCGCACCTGGCGGGCGACGACGATGTCCCGGGCGACCTGGAGCGGAGACCGCCGCGCCACCCGGTCGGATGGCGCGCGCCTGCGCGAGGTGTAGTTCAACTTCCCACTCACAGCAGCCTTGCGTACGTCGTGGTGGGGCCCGGAAGAATGGGGCGCACGCATGCCTGGACCGCGGTTGTCCACAGGCACGTTATCCACAGCCCCGGCCCTCGCCTTCGCGGCCCCGACCGCCCTCGCCTTCGCGGCCCCGACCGCGCGGTCCCGGCCCTCGCCCGTCACCCCGCACACGCGCGCCCCGTAGCCCGATCCCTCCAGACGGTGGCCCATCGCCGAGTCGTACGCGGCCGGAATCGTGGCGGCGTAGACCGTCGCCGTACCGGCGTACGGGCGCCCGGGCAGGTGCAGGTTCCGCTTCGACCCGTGCCGCTGCCACACCAGTGCGCCCAACTCCCGTAACACCCGGACATGCCGCTTCACCGTCGCCACCGACACACCACACCGGGCAGCGGTGCCCTCCAGGTCGTACAGGACGAACCCGAGCCGGAAGTCCATCCGCCCGGCCAGATCCCGCGCGACGGCCAACGTCGTCGCCCCTGCCCGGAGATGCAGTCCGGCCTCGACGAGCCACACCACCGCCCGCAACCACGCCCGCGGCCGAGCCCGCCGGGAGGCGGTCGAGTCGAGCTCCTGGAGGGGGCGGGGAACGGGGGCCCATGCCGGATCCGGGCATGGCGGAGGAGCGCAGCACGAAGCCGCGCCGGTGGGGTGGCGCATCACAGTCCGTGGGGTGAGGGGCGGCCGGTGGGGCCGCGGAGGTCGGGGAAGCGGAGCCGTTTCGCACGGCTCAGGGCGTGGGAGTGGTCACCACGCGCGTACCGGGCCTAGGATCGAACGCGAATCCTTCTCTTCACATGGGTGGATTTCGGATCGGCGGGGTGATGACCCGCTGGTCACTACGGCCGGGCGGTCTCTACACCGCTCGGCCGTTCTGCTATTCGGCCGAGGGCCCTTGCGCTTCCCGGTCGGCCCGGCGCCGTTGCGCTCCGCTCTGGCCCTTGCCGATCTGCTGGGCGCGGGCCGCAGAGATGCCTCCGAGGAGCTGCCCGATGTCCTTCCACGTCCTGCCTTGCTCCTTCAGGGCGTTGACACGCTGCTGGCGAAGCTGTCGGAGCCCCGTCTGATAGCTGGGCCACTCCTCCAACGCCCGCGACACGGCCAAGGCGCACGCCTCGTCGTCCTCGATGTCCCTGAATGCCGCGATGGCTTCCACCAGGCGTTCCACCTCCTGGATCTGCTCAGGGTCATTCACCATCCCCGCGCTCCCTCCTGCGGCGCGGCCAGCACGACTGTAAACCCCGGGCTTGACGTTATTCAACCCTGGGGTTTAACTTCGTTCTCGCGAGGCCGGCCAACGGTCCCGTAGCAACAGAACGGCCCCGGCCCGGAGTTCGCACCTCCGCTCGGCCGGGGCCAGTCAGAACCTGAGATCACCAGGAGACCGACCATGCGCCATCCTTCCACCCCGGACTCCCCGCCCGACAGGCGGCTCGTCACGCTGCCTCCGGTCATCACGCTCTCCGCCCAGCAGGTTCGGGGCGTGCACTGCGTCTTCTGCGGCACGGCCCTGCACACCGGGGCCGTCCGCGACCTCGGTGTGCAGCTGACCGAGGCGCACGGATCGGTGGTCCGCTGGTTTCCTCGCAGCTGTCACGGCTGCCCCAAGGAGCAGGCGTGCCCGATGACGTGCGACCGCTGCGGCGAGCCGATCGCCGCCGGCGACGAGGAACGGGTGACGATCCACGGAGGGTCAGGGGCGGGCGGCACGATCACCGTGCACGCGGCGCACTGCCCTTCGTCACGTGACCTTCGCTTCGCGTCGACTCCGGCGGTACAGCACGGTGGCCGGAACGAGGAGCACCGCGCCGAGGAAGAAGTAGCCGTTGATCACCATGGACTTCCAGAGAGGGCGTCGTAGGCGAGGAAGAGCCACACCGGAGCGACGCTGTCGGGACCCGTCAGCTCGCCGGTAGCCTGCGCCATCATGATGCGCACCTGGATCTTTCCGGCACTGTTTGCACTCTGCGGCCTACTCGTCGCGACCGGGACGGCCCTCAGCGGGAGCCCCGGCGAAGCTGCCGCACTCCTGCTGATGTTCGTCCTGCTCGCAGGCATGAACTCGCCTCTGGTCTTCCCGAGTTCAGTCAGTGCGCAAGAGGCACAACGCCGCAGCGCGGTCGACGGCAGGCCGGTCGTCTACTGGCGTCCGGGTTGCACATACTGCCTTCGGCTGCGCAGCCGGTTGGGCCGCCGGGCCCGCCAGTTGCACTGGGTCAACATCTGGAAGGACCCGGACGGAGCGGCGGCGGTGAGAGCAGCCAACGGGGGCAATGAGACCGTGCCGACCGTCGTCGTGGCCGGCGAGTCACACACCAACCCCGATCCTTCATGGGTGCGCGAGCAACTCCCGTCTTCCCCGTGAGCGGGAGCGGCCCGCTCCACTGCCTCAGTCCAGCGACATCCCGATGGCCCGGCCCCCCGATGGCCACAGCTGCCCACCTCGCCGGGCCGGCAACGTCAGGATGCGGGACAGAGCGTCTTTCGCAGCCCGATGTTGATGTGGCTGCCATCGTCATCGGTCAGCGTGACGCCGTCATAGGAGAACCGCTGCGCTGCGCTGTGGTCCGTGTTCGCGGCGCCGCCGTCGAGGGCCGCACACTGGTTGCGAGCCGCGTCGATGGCCTTGTCCTCGTCATGGGTGAGGTTGCTGTTGACGTCCCTGACCGCCGCGAGGACGGCGTCCCGCTCGGCGCCGGTGGGCTCGGACGGAAGGCCGGTGTCCTTGGCGGTGCCACTGTCGTCCGAATGGCTCGACGCCTCGGGTGTGCTGCTCCTGGTGGTGTCGGCGTTGCTGTCACTGCCGCTGTCGCAGCCGACGGCGGCGAAGGCGAGTACGGCGGCGATGGCCGCAGTGGTGGCACGGATGCGCATGGTCCCCCCTGGCGTGATTCAAGTAGGGACATGGTGGGGGGTGCGTGACACCAAGGCCGCGGCGGTGACGGAGTCATGACATTCTGCGGACGCTTTTGGAACGCTCCCCCGCAGCGTGACGGTCGCTGCCTGCTGGACAGGCGATCGGCACGAAGGCGGGCGCGCTCAACTGACGTCAGGACATAAGTCAGAGGCCCTCAGGATTTCTCCTGAGGGCCTCTGACCTGCTGTGCACTCGGCAGGATTCGAACCTGCAACCTTCTGATCCGTAGTCAGATGCTCTATCCGTTAAGCTACGAGTGCTTGTGCGTCCCGGGCTTTTTTCTGCCCCGTCGGCGTTGCGAGAACAACATTACATGACCTGCGCCGTGACGCGAAATCCATTAGCCGCACCCGCGCTGAGCTGCCAGAACGCCGGTTCGCGCCACCCCCGCGCAGCCCCGTTGCGGGCCGTCCCCGCCCGGGAACGACCGAAGCCCCGCGCCAGTGGCGCGGGGCTTCGGTGATCAAGCGGAGGCGGAGGGATTTGAACCCTCGATGGGTTTTAAAACCCAAACCGCATTAGCAGTGCGGCGCCATAGACCGGACTAGGCGACGCCTCCAGCACACCCCACGCGAGCGCGGGTGGTGCGTGCAGATGATGACACAGTCGAGCGTCGCGTCACCAATCGATAGCTACGGTACTAGGCAGTCGGCCGCGAGGGCAAAGCGCCTCGGGTTGCGCAACGCCGTGGCGTGCGGAGCGTTAGTCATGCGGGGCACCCGCCCTTCGATTCCGTCCGTCGCCGGCTTCGGGCCGGCGACACGCACGACCACTGGAGCCCGCAATGATGCGTCGTCTCGCCCTCACCGCCGTCGTGTCGCTGGCCGCACTCGCCGCCGCCGCACCTGGGGCCACGGCCGCGGCCGGTCCCCTTCCGCTACCTCTGTTGCCGCTGCCGGTGCTGCAGAACGACGACGCGGGCACGCGGCTCACCGTGATCGTCTCCGGGTCGGGGAACCCCGAGGCCGACGGCAGGTACGAGCTGGAGTGCGACCCGGCGGGTGGCACGCACCCGGTGGCGCAGCAGGCCTGCGACCGGCTGGCGCAGCTGCCGGGTGAGGGCGCTGACCCGTTCGCGCCGGTGTCCCGGAGCGCGATGTGCACCCAGCAGTTCGGCAGTGCGGCCACCGCCCGGATCACCGGTACGTGGCAGGGGCGAAGCGTCGACTCCACGTTCGAGCGCAGCAACGGATGCGAGATCTCGCGCTGGAACAGCCTGCGGCCGGTGCTCCCGAACGTGCGGTGAGCTGCGGCTGCGCCGTTCCGGGGCGGCCTGAGGAGCACGTAACGGGTCGGAGTCGTACACCGTATGTACAGATCCTTGGTGAGAGCTCCCCCTCATCCGCCGTCCTTCGCCCCTCCCCAGCCTTTAGACTCCTCAGTGACAGCCTGAGGCCCGAGGGGCAAGATGGGGCCCGCTGTCGGCAAGGTGCAGTAATCAGGGAGGAAGCGTCGTCGTGAGCAGCAGGCCATCTCGAGGCGCTGCTCGCCTCGCAGCCATACTCGACGCCCTTCCGGACGGGCTTCTGCTCGTCAACTGCAACGGTACGGTCGTCAACGCCAACACCATCGCCCTCGAAATGTTCGAGACGCCGGGCACCGCGCTCGTCGGTCGCGGACTGCTCGATCTGCTGCCGGAGTTCGACTCCAAGCTGATCCCGGGGTCGATGCGGAGGCCGGAGGCTGCGGACGAGCGGGGCCGGACCAAGCCCACGCGGATGACCGCGCGGCGGACCGACGGCAACGAGTACCCCGTCGAGGTGACGAGCGCCAGCCTGGAGGACGGGCAGGCGGCGTACACCGACGCCCAGAACACGTACAGCGGCAGCTATACGGGTGACGAGCTGCTGATGCTCGTCGTGCGCGATCTGTCGGGCACCGTGGACACCGAGGCCGAGCTGGCCCGGTCCCAGCGGCAGACGGAGATGATCCTGCGGGCCGCCTCCGAGGGCGTCGTCGGTACCGACACGGACGGCCGGGTCGTCCTCGTGAACCCCGCCGCCGCGCAGATCCTGGGCTTCCGCGCCAGTGATCTGGGCGGTCAGGAGCTGCATCCGCTGATCCTGCACTCGCGGGCCGAGGGTGAGCCGTTCCCGTACGAGGAGTCGCCGCTGGCCGACACCCTCAAGTCGGGGCGCAAGCACCGGGTGCGCGGGCAGGTGCTGTGGTCCAAGAGCGGGGCGCAGGTGCCCGTCGACCTGACCACCGCGCCCGTGCGCGACGGCGACCAGCTCGTCGGCGCGGTCATGACCTTCACCGACCGCCGCCCGTACGAGGAGCTCGACCAGCAGCGCAGGACCGAGGTCGCCGAGCTGACCGCGAGCCACACCGCCGCGGTCACCGAGCTGACCGAGCGGCACGCCGCCGAGCTCACCGCACTGACGGACCAGCACGCGGCCGAGCTCGCGGACCGCACCGAGCGGTACGCCTCCGAGCTGGAGGAGCAGGCCGAGCGGCTGGCGGACCTCTCCGCCCGGCACACCCAGCTGACCGCCGTGCTCGGCGAGTCCCTGCGCGGGCCGCTCCAGGAGCTTCGCGGCGAGCTGTCCACGCTCGCCGCCGACCCCGGGGGCCAGCTGTGGCCCGAGGCCAACCAGGTCCTGCACCACCTCGCCGCGGGCTACGCGCGCATGACGACGCTCGTCGACAACGTGCTGAGCTACCAGCGGCTGGACGGCGGCTCCGAGGCGCTCGTCAAGACGAACGTGCTGCTCGACGGCGTGGTGACGGCGGGGATCGACGCAGCGGTCGAGCTGATCGGCCCGGGCCGGGCCCAGTTCGCCGTGCACGCGCCGCCGATCGAGGCCGAGGTCGACGCGGGGCGGCTGGTGACCGCGCTCGCGCACCTGGTCGCGGACGTCGCCGGGGTCGACTCGACCGGCAAGGCCCGGCTGGTGCCGGGCGGCGGTTACGTCGACTCGACGGTCGTCGTGGCAGCTGCACAGCGCGGTGACGTCGTACGGATCGAGGTGCGCGGGCCGTTCGCCGGGGGAGACCCGGTGCACGAGCCGATCGTGCGCGGCATCGTGCGCGCCCATGGCGGTGTGCTCCAGACGCACGAGATGGCCGGGATGAGCGGCAGCGCGTACGTGCTCGAAGTCCCGCTCGGCGCGGGTGCGGGGACCGTGATGCCGCCGCCGATGCCGCCGATGGCTTCCGAGGTGGGCGTGGCTGCTGAGGTGGCCGTGTTCTCGTCGGCGCCTGTGGGTCCGGGTGATGCCGGGGCTTCCGGCGATGTCGCCCTCACTGAGGGCGGGAGGCGGGGGCGCCGGGCGCGCAGGGGCTCCACGGATGCGTTCCTGGACAGCCCGGTGGGCGAGTCCGACGGTACGGGGGAGCTCGGAGGCGCGGAGTCGGGGCTTGCAGCCGGGGGCGTGGCCGAGCCGACCGGGCGCCGGCGTGCGCGCCGGGAGGCGGAAAGCGGTCCCGCGCCGGAGTCCGTCGAAACTTCTGCCGCCGTGCCCGAGCCTTTCGGGGGGCCCGCGGCCGCAGCCGTACCCGCGCCCGACGCCGTGGGCCCGCAGGGTGGCGGTTCCGGGCGCAGGCGCGGACGGCCCAGCCCCGCGGAGAACGGTGAGGCGGCGGGCGCCCGGCCGCAGGGTCCGGGGCAGGCTCTCGCGCTGTCCGCAGGGCCCGCGCCTTCGGAGGGGTCCGTGGTGACGGCCGCCGAGGGTGCTCAGGGGGCCGGTGGCCGTCCGCAGCGCGGGCAGACCGTCCCGCCGCAGGGTGTTCCGGCCGAGGCGCCGATGCCGATGCCCGTACCGGCGGGCGGACACCGGGCGAACCGGGGCGGCGACAGCCAGCTGGCGCTTCCGGCCGCCGGGCAGGCGGCCCCCGGACTCGCGGCCCCCGAGGAGACGCGTGGAGAGGCGCAGGGACCCGCGCCGGCGCAGCAGCAGCAGCAGCCGAGCGGTCGGCGCGCCCGTCGCGCCCTGTCGGCCGCCCAGGACAGGGCCGCCCAGGCCGAGGCCGGTCCGCGCGTCCCCTTCGCGCTGCCGCCGGCGGACGCCGACCGGATGCAGCCCACCGCCGGTGAGGCGGACGCGTCGCTGCCCGGGCACCATGACGTCGCGCGCCACGACGCGGTGTCCGGCGCACCGGACGACGACCACACCCCGTCGCAGGCGCACCCGGTCCCGACCGGGCGACGCCGGGCCCGGCACGCCGACGCACCCCAGCCTCCGCAGCAGGGGCCGGCCGCGCCGTCCGACCAGCCGTCGTCTCCCGTACAGCCGGGGGGCTGGGGGACGGACGACGCGTCGGGTCAGGGCCCCGCCGCTCAGGAAGGGCCCGACGACGGCCCCGGCCTGCCCGAGTCCGGAATGACCACGCACGCCACGGGTACGGCCATGGCCGGCCACGTCCGCGGCGCCGCATCCGAGAACGACGACGGCCCGGCCGGCCCGACGGATTCGGCCGGCCCGACGGCCTTGGCCGGCCCCGCGGCTCTGGCCGGTCCCGCGGCTCTGGCCGGTCCCGCAGACCCGAACGCTCACGACGGAAGCCGCCCGCGGAGGCTTTCGCCCGGCCCGGACGCGCGACGGCAGCCGCTGCCGGCCGAGGCGCCCATGCCCGCCGGGTCGGACTCGACGCAGGGGCGTGCGTTCAGCGTGCGGACGCTGGGGCAGGGCGTGCCGTTCGCCCAGCACCTCGCGCACCAGCAGAACCAGACGCTGGGTGGCGCCGGCGGTGCCGGGCGTCGCCGTAAGCTCGCCGCCCCGCCCGAGGGCGACCGTGCCGAGCGCGCGGTGCCGCCCGCGGCCACCGCCGTACCGGCCGCTGCCGCACCGCCCACCGCCACGCCTCAACCGTCCGCCCCGCAGACCGGCCCCGGTGGCACGGCAAGCACGGGCGGCACGATTCAGGGCCAGTCAGGTGCGGGGCAGTTGCTCGCCGCGCCGGCGGCCGAAGGACGCGCGTACGCCATAGGAGCGCCCGACGAGGGCGCCGCCGAGGGACCGGAGCCGCTCGACGGCCCCGGTGGCGCGGTCGAGGTCGCCAACCGTCCGTCCCCGCAGCCCGTCGACGACGAACTGCCCCCGGAGCCGCTGGACAACCCGCGCCGGCTCCTCGTCTGGCCCGCCCCCGACGTCTCCACCCAGCAGGCGCTGAGCGACCGCGGATACCGCCCGGTGATCGTGCACTCGCGCGAGGAGGTCGACGCGCAGATCGCGGCGTTCCCCGCCGCGCTCTTCGTGGACCCGCTGACCGGCCCCATCACCCGTAAGGCCCTGCAGTCGCTGCGCCAGGCGGCGGTGGCGGCAGAGGTGCCGGTCCTGGTGACCGCCGGTCTGGGACAGGCCTCGCGGGAGGCGGCGTACGGCGCCGACCCGGCCGTGCTCCTGAAAGCCCTCGCCCCGCGCGACAGCGAACAGCATCCGCCCCGCGTCCTGCTGATCGAGGAGCACGAGGAGATCGCGGTCGCGCTGACGCAGACGCTGGAACGGCGCGGCATGCAGGTCGCCTGTGCCGCGACGGACAGCGAAGCGGTCGCGCTCGCGACCCGGATGCGGCCGAACCTGGTGGTGATGGACCTGATGCAGGTACGCCGTCGCCGCGCCGGGATCGTCGACTGGCTGCGCGCCAACGGCCAGCTGAACCGCACCCCGCTGGTCGTCTACACCTCGGCCGACATGAACCACTCGGAGCTGCCGATGCTCAGCTCCGGCGAGACGGTCCTCTTCCTGGCCGAACGCTCGACGAGCGACGAGGTGCAGTCCCGCATCGTCGACCTGCTCGCGAAGATCGGCACGAACTGACCGCAGGCCGGCAAAGTACGAAAACGACGACGAGGGCGGTACGGGATCACACTCCCGTACCGCCCTCGCTTCACATCAGCCGTACGCCGTTCAGAGCTGGGTGATGTCCAGCTCGCCCGCCGCGTACTGCTTCCGGATGACCTTCTTGTCGAACTTCCCCACGCTCGTCTTCGGTACGGACGCGATGACCGACCAGCGCTCCGGCAGCTGCCACTTCGCGATGCCCGACTCGGCGAGGAACGCCTTCAGCGCCTCGTAGTCGGCGGTGGCGCCCTCCTTGAGCACGACGGTCGCGAGCGGGCGCTCGCCCCACTTGTCATCCGGGACGGCCACGACCGCGGCCTCGGCCACGTCCGGGTGGGCCATCAGGGCGTTCTCCAGCTCGACGCTGGAGATCCACTCGCCGCCGGACTTGATGACGTCCTTGGCCCGGTCCGTGAGCGTGAGGAAGCCGTCGGGGCTGATCACACCGACGTCTCCGGTCTTCAGCCAGCCGTCCTCGCTGAACTTGTCCTCGGGCCGCAGCGCCTCGCCGTCGGCGCCGCCGTAGTAGGCACCGGCGATCCAGGCGCCGCGCACCTCCAGCTCACCGGCCGACTCGCCGTCCCACTCCAGGTGCTCCCCGGCGGGGCCGACCAGACGCGCCTCGACGCCGGCCGGGAAGCGGCCCTGCGTGATGCGGTACGGCCACTCCTGCTCCTCGGTCAGCCCGGCGGGCGGGTTGGCCATCGTGCCGAGCGGCGAGGTCTCGGTCATGCCCCAGGCGTGACAGAGGCGGACGCCGAGCTTGTCGTACGCCTCCATGAGCGAGGGCGGACAGGCGGCGCCGCCGATCGTGACGCGGGCCATCGAGGTGAGATCGCGCGGGTTGGCCGTGACCTCGGCGAGCAGCCCCTGCCAGATGGTGGGGACGGCCGCGGCGTGGGTCGGCCGCTCGCGCTCGATCATCTCCGCAAGCGGGGCGGGCTGCAGGAAGCGGTCGGGCATCAGCATGTTGACGCCGGCCATGAACGTGGCGTGTGGCAGCCCCCAGGCGTTGACATGGAACTGGGGGACGACCACCAGGGTGGTGTCCTTGTCCGTCAGGCCCATCGACTCGGCCATGTTGACCTGCATGGAGTGCAGATAGATCGAGCGGTGGGAGTAGACGACGCCCTTGGGGTCCCCGGTGGTGCCGGAGGTGTAGCACATGGCGGCGGCCTGGCGTTCGTCCAGCTCGGGCCAGTCGTAGCTGGTGGGGCGGCCGGCGATCAGCTCCTCGTAGTCGTGCACCCGCACCGCGGCGCCGTCCAGGACGGAGCGGTCACCGGGGCCCGACACGACCACGTGCTCCAGCGACGTCAGCTGGGGGAGCAGGGGGGCGAGGAGCGGCAGCAGGGAGCCGTTGACGATGACGGCCTTGTCGTCGGCGTGCCTGACGATCCAGACCAGCTGCTCGGCGGGAAGGCGGAGGTTGAGCGTGTGGAGCACGGCACCCATCGACGGGATGGCGAGGTACGCCTCCACGTGCTCCGAGTTGTTCCACATCAGTGTCGCGACGCGCTGGTCCCCGTCGATGCCGAGCTCGTCGTGCAGGGCGTGGGCGAGCTGGGTGGCCCGGCGGCCGATCTCGGCGAAGCTGCGCCGGTGCGGCTCGGGCTCTCCGGTCCAGGTCGTGACCTGCGACTTCCCGTGGATGGTCATCCCATGGGTCAGGATGCGGGTGACAGTCAGCGGTACGTCCTGCATGGTGCTGAGCACGGCGTCCTCCCGGTGGGCGCTACGCGGCAGTAAGGTTCCGCTGATTCTGCGCACATACCGCGCGGTATGTCACTACTCCGGGGGGAACGAATCGGTGTCGTCGGGCACATTCACCCCAGGGAGACGGGGCGGAGGGCGTGCCCCGGTGCGCGTGCGCCGGGGAGGGACGGGTGTCATCGGACGGGGGCCAGCTCCGGGTCCTGGCGCAGCTTGCCGAGCGCCCGGGAGACCGCGCTCTTGACCGTGCCGATGGACACCCCGAGCAGCTCGGCGGTCTGGGCCTCGCTGAGATCCTCGTAGTAGCGCAGGACGACCATGGCCCGCTGGCGGTCGGGAAGCTTCAGTACGGCACGCCACATGGCGTCGTGCAGTGTCTGGTGCTCGGCCGGGTCCGGCCCGGGCACGGTCTCCTGCTCGGGCAGCTCGTCACAGGCGAACTCGTCGACCTTGCGTTTGCGCCACTGCGAGGTACGGGTGTTGAGCAGGGCCCTGCGGACATAGCCGTCGAGTGCCCGGTGGTCCTCGATCCGCTCCCAGGCGACGTACGTCTTGGTCAGCGCCGTCTGCAGCAGGTCCTCGGCGTCGCTGGGATTCGCGGTGAGTGACCGGGCGGCGCGCAGCAGCACCGGGCCGCGGGCTTTCACGAAGGACGTGAACGACGGGTACGGGACGTAGGGCGCACGCGCCGCACCGTAGGACGAGCGTGCAGCCGCCGGGGTGCGCGGGGCGGCCGGGGTGCGCGGGGCGGCCGGGGTGCGCGGGGCGGCCGGGGTACGGGGGGCGGCGGCGGTGCGGGGGGCGGCCGGGGTGCGGGGGGCGGCCGGGGTGCGCGGGGCGGCCGCGGTGCGCGGGGCGGCCGGAGGTCGCGGCACGGCGTACGGGGCGAGCGACGAGCGCGGCGACTGCGGCGAGTGCGCGGCGGGCGCCGCGTGCCGCCCGCGCGGCGGAGGCCCGGGGTGCGTCGGCGCGTACGGGCTGCGCTGCGCGTCCGGGGTGGTGGCAGCGGCTCCCCTGGAGGCGCCCGTGCAGACTGGCGTGGTCATATCTCCACGCTAGGAGCGGGCGCCGTCGCGGGGATCGGCCCCAGGTCCCGAAACGGCGTCCGCCTCAGGGAGTAGGGGTGGGGCCACCTCCACCTCCTGTAGGTGGAGGTGCCGTCCTCCCGCCCTCAGGGTCAGGCCCCGAGACGCACCGGGCCTGCCCACGGCGGCGCTCACCCGGCCGACGCTCTGCAATCCGGCGGCGCTCACCCGGCCGACGCTCCCCAATCCGCGGCGCTCACCCGGCCAGGCCCAGCACGAGGCCGGAGGTCGGCACGCCCGTACCCGCCGTGACCAGGGAGGTGGCCGCGCCGGGTATCTGGTTCACCGAGGTGCCCCGGATCTGGCGGACCGCTTCCGCGATGCCGTTCATCCCGTGCAGATAGGCCTCCCCCAGCTGGCCTCCATGCGTGTTCAGCGGCAGTGCGCCGGCGGCCACGAAGTCCGCCGCCTCGCCCGGTTCACAGAAACCGAACTCCTCCAACTGCATCAGGACGAAGGGCGTGAAGTGGTCGTACAGGATCGCCACGTCGATGTCGGTGGGAGCGAGGCCCGAGGTGCGCCACAGCTGGCGGGCGACGACGCCCATCTCCGGCAGCCCGGTCAGATCGTCACGGTAGAAGCTCGTCATCTGCTCCTGCGCCCGGCCGGCGCCCTGGGCCGCCGCGACGATCACTGCGGGCGGCTGCCTCAGGTCCCGGGCCCGTTCCGCACTGGTGACGACGATCGCCTGCCCGCCGTCGGTCTCCTGACAGCAGTCGAGCAGCCGGAGCGGTTCGACGATCCACCGGGAGGCGGCATGGTCGGCAAGGGTGATCGGCTTCCCGTAGAAGTACGCCGCCGGATTGTTGGCGGCATGGCGCCGGTCGGTGACCGCGACATGGCCGAAGGCCTCCGGCGTCAGGTCGTACGCGTGCAGGTAGCGCTGGGCCGCCATGGCCACCCAGGAGGCGGGCGTGAGCAGCCCGAAGGGCAGGTTCCAGCCGAGCGCCGCCCCCTCGGCGGTGGGCTCCCGCTGCTGCACGCCGGAGCCGAAGCGGCGCCCCGACCGCTCGTTGAACGCCCGGTAGCAGACGACCACGTCGGCCACCCCGCAGGCGACGGCGAGGGCCGCCTGCTGGACCGTGGCGCAGGCCGCGCCGCCGCCGTAGTGGATGCGCGAGAAGAACGACAGCTCACCGATGCCGGCGGCCTGGGCGACGGTGATCTCGGGGCTGGTGTCCATGGTGAAGGTGACCAGCCCGTCGACGTCGGCGGGCGTGAGCCCCGCGTCGTCGAGCGCCGCGTGCACCGCCTCGACGGCCAGCTTGAGTTCGCTGCGGCCTGACTCCTTGGAGAACTCGGTCGCGCCGATGCCCGCCACCGCCGCCTTGCCGCCGAGCGAATCGGCTCGGCGCACGCTCATGGCGCTCCCTCCGGAAGCCCGACGGTCACCGTGCCGGTCACATGTCTGCCGATCCCGTTGACGCCGACGACCGCCACCTCCGCCGTCCCGTCGTCGTCCACCGAGGTGACCGTGCCGCTCAGCACCATCGTGTCCCCGGGGTAGTTGGGGGCACCGAGCCTGATGGCGACGCGCCGGAGAACGGCCGAGGGCCCGAGCCGGTCGGTGACGTACCGCCCGACCAGCCCGTTGGTGGTGAGGATGTTCATGAAGATGTCCGGGGACCCCTTCTCCCGTGCCAGCTCCGCGTCGTGGTGCACGTCCTGGTAGTCGCGGGAGGCGATCGCGCCCGCCACGATCAGCGTGCGGGTCACCGCGATCTCCAGCGGCGCCAGTGCCTCACCGGCCTTCACTCCGGTCCCTCCTTCACCAGCAGGTTGCCGAGTTCCTGAAGTACCGTGCCGCTGCCGCCGAGATGGGCGTCGAGCTGACGCCCCCAGAGGAAGTGGCGGTGTACGGGGTGGCCGAGGTCGGCGCCCGTACCGCCGTGCAGATGCTGACCCGCGTGGACGACCCGTCTCCCTGCCTCGGACGCCCACCACGCGGCCGTCAGCGCCTGTTCCCCGTACGGCAGCCCCTCGTCATGCCGCCATGCCGCTTCGTACGCCGTGACGCGGATCGCCTCGGTGTCCATGTAGGCATCGGCCGCCCGCAGCAGTACGGCTTGGTTGGTCGAGAGCGGGCGCCCGAACTGCTCGCGTGTGCCGGTGTGTTCGACCGCGCGGGCCAGCGAACCGGCGCACACGCCCGCCTGCACTCCGGCGAAGACCGTCCGGGCGGTGGCCAGCACCTCCTCGTACGCCCCCGGGCCGCCCAGGCGCTCCGCGGGCGCCCCGTCCAGCGCGAGCCGCCCGGCGGACCACGGGGCCGTGGTTTCCACGGGTTCGGTCACCACTCCCCGGCCGGCGGTCTGCACGATCCACAGAGTCCGGTCCGCGGCCGCGACCAGGACGTGGGTGGCGTCCCGCAGCCACGGCACCAACGGCACCAGGCCGTTCAGCCGTCCGTCCGCCCCCGCGTGCACCGCTCCATGGGCCGGGAACGCCCCGGCCGCCACTGCCGTGCCGTCCCGCAACGGTGGCAGCAGGCGCCCGCGCTGCTCGTACGTACCGTGCTCGGCGACTGCGAGGAGCCCGTACACGCAACTTGCCGCGAACGGCACCTGCGCCGTCGTGCGCCCCTGCTCCTCCGCCAGCAGCACCAGCCCGAGGAGTCCGGTCTCCTCGACCGCGCCGGGCAGTCCCGCCGCGCAGAGCTCCTTCCAGAGTTCCGTGTCCGTACCGCTGCCGGCGGCGGCCAGACGGTCGTGCGTCGACAGATCCCCGAATATCCGGGCGGCCAGCCCCTGCGCCGCGGCCTGCTCCTCGCTCGGAGTGAAATCCATGTCAGCCCTCACTCCCCCGGAAGACCGGCAGGACCAGGTCGGGGTCGGTACGCAGGAATTCCAGCCGCACCAGCATGCCCACCCGCACCTTGTCGCAGGGCACCCCGACGACGTTGCTGACCATTCGGACGCCCTCCGCGAGCTCGATCAGCGCCACGGCGTACGGCCCTCCCTCACCGCTATCGCTGAACGCGGGGAAGGACGGGTGGTGCATCACGACGTGGCTGAACACGGTGCCCTCGCCCGACGCCTCCACGGTGTCCCACTCGGGCGACCCGCAGGCGTTGCATCCGGGCAGCCACGGGAAGCGTGGGGTGTCGCACGCCGTGCAGCGCTGAATCAGCAGCCGGTGGGCTGCGACGCCTTCCCAGAATGCGGCGTTGTCCCGGTTGATGACGGGCCTGGACCGTAGCGCCTTCGGCTCTTCCCTGGATGCCCTGCCGGTCTTCGCCATCGTCGGCCGGTACTTGAGGATCCGGAAGCGATGCGTCCCGGCGGGTTCGTCCTGTGCCCGGATGTCCATGCGCGTGGTGACGAAGTAGCCAGTCCCCAGCTTCGTCGTCTTGCGTTCCGACACCGCCTCTATAACCGCGTCGAAGGTGACCCGGTCCCCGGGCCGCAGAGGGCGCAGATACTCCTGCTCGCAGTCGGTCGCGACCACGGAGGTGTACCCGGCCCCGTCGAGGAGGCCGAACAGTTCGTCGTAGGCCCCGCTCCGGTCCGTGTGCCCCGACAGCCCGCCCATCGTCCATACCTGGAGCATCGTCGGCGGGGCGACTGCGCCGGGCCCGCTGTAGGCGGGGTTCGCGTCCCCCATCGCCTCGCACCAGTGCCTGATCATCGGCTCGTTGACCAGGTCCTTGCCCACGCCCGCGGAGGCCGCCCCCCGGCCCTCGTACGCCTTGAGCCGCCCGTACAGCTCGTCCCGGGCCCCCTGCCCGGCCGTCACCGCTTCCCCCTCTTCATTCCGAGCCGCATCGTCGCGACGATCTCCCGTTGCACCTCACTCACCCCTCCCCCGAAGGTGTTGATCTGGGCCGCCCTGTTCATCCGCTCCAGCTCCCCGTTCCCGAAGGAGCCGGGCGAGCCGCCCCGGACCGTTCCCGCGTCGCCCGTGACCTCCTGACATATCCGGTACACCTCTACGGCGCTCTCGGTCCCCGCGAACTTCACGCCGCTCGCGTCGCCGGGAGCCAGCGCTCCCGCCCCCACGGCCCCCACCAGTCGCCAGTTGAGAAGGCGCGTCGCCGCCAGGCGGGCATGCGCCTCGGCCAGCCGGGAACGAACCCACGGCTCGTCGGCCGGCCGCCGCCCCGTCACGGGATCGCGTGTACGCGCGAAGACCAGCGTCGCCTCGTAGAAGTCCTCGGCCTGCATGCCGATCGCGGCGAGTGCCACCCGCTCATGATTCAGCTGGTTGGTGATCAGCCCCCATCCGCCGTTCTCCGCTCCGACCAGCGCCGTCGCGGGTACGCGCACGCTGTCGTAGTACGTGGCCGTCGTCGTCAGGCCGCCCACGGTCTCGATGGGCGTCCAGGTGAAGCCGGGCGCGTCCGTCGGTACGAGAACGATCGAGATACCCCGGTGCTTGGGCGCATCCGGATCCGTGCGGCAGGCGAGCCAGATCCAGTCCGCGTTCTGCGCGTTGCTGGTGAAGATCTTCTGCCCGTCGATGACCCAGGCGTCGCCGTCGCGTACGGCCTTCGTGCGCAGCGCGGCAAGGTCGGTTCCGGCCTCCGGCTCGCTGTAGCCAATGGCGAAGACGAGCTCGCCGGCCAGGATGCGCGGCAGGAAGTACTCCTTCTGGGCCTCCGTTCCGTACTTCATGAGTGTGGGGCCGACCGTGTTGAGGGTGACCATGGAGACCGGGGCGCCGGCCCGGTAGGCCTCGTCGAAGAACACGAACTGCTCGTCCGCGCCGCGGCCCTGCCCCCCGTACTCGACGGGCCAGCCGAGACCGAGCATCCCGTCGGCACCGATGCGGCGCAGCAGCCGCCGCTGTGCGTCCGGGCTCTGGCCGGCGGGATCGGTCTGTCCGCCGCTGGCGGGCAGCACTTCGCCGAAGTAGGCGCGGAGTTCGTCGCGCAGCTCCCGCTGGCGCTGGGTCGGTGCCAGGTGCACGTCGACTGCCTCCCGGGAGAGGGCGTGAGGGCCAAGGTTTCTGACTGTCCGTCAGGTTCGGCGTGACTGTCAAGGCGCTGGACAGCCGAACCCGCCCTCGAACCTCCTCCGCACCTGGAGACCTCACGACCTGCGCGCCGCCACCGCACTGGCGCCCCGCACCCCGCCGCGCCCCCTGCCGCGGCCCGGCCCCCCGACCGGACCGCGGCAGACGTCGACTCACCAGAGGTTCGTGAAGTTCACCGCCAGACTGCGGGTGGACTGGTCGATCACGGTGAACGCGGAGCCGTTCACCTGCGCGGAGTTGCTCTTATTCGATGCCCCGGATCCGGTGGCCTGCTGCTGCGAGGTGGACGAATTGCCGAGGTTGTCCCCGCCGACCCCGCTACCGCTGATCGTGGCCACGCCGGCGTTCGATCCGCTGTTCGCGAAAGCGCCGTTGTCGGCCTGGGCCACCCCACTGAAGAGAACGGCCGCGAGAGGCAGAGCGGCAACAACGGCGAGGGCGCGAGCGGTACGGATGCTTGCCATGTCTATTCCTCCAGGAACCGGAAATAAGGCTGATTCCGGGCCAGTTGGCCGACCGCCCCGGGTGATGGTCACGACGTCGCTGGATCAAAGTTGCCCAGCGCCGCACCGGCGAATCACCCACACGATCCGATTCCCCCGCAAGCGTGAGGAAGCGAAGATAAACCGTTCCTATTCAGTGAGCAGGAGTGAGCCTTGGACCCGTGCCTGGTCGCTGCGGACATCCCGAACGGTTTTGGGCGTCCACCCCCACCCCAACACCGGGAAACCGTCACCCAGTACAACGAGCAACCACCACCAA
This sequence comes from Streptomyces sp. NPDC096323, assembly GCF_040302845.1. Taxonomy (NCBI): domain Bacteria; kingdom Bacillati; phylum Actinomycetota; class Actinomycetes; order Kitasatosporales; family Streptomycetaceae; genus Streptomyces; species Streptomyces sp. NPDC096323. Next base: position 595,933 of record NZ_JBEOSI010000004.1, on the reverse strand, counting down.
GGTCGCCCATTCGACCACCAAACACCCATTCCCACCCTCACCCGCACCACCAGCGGACACACTCCCAGGCACTACAAATCACTCATACACACAAGAACAACAGCAGTTCACAACCCCCAGACCTCACGAACTCGCAGCTCAGCTCGGCTCACGACGAGAGCCCGCCCCTTGCGGGAGAAGAAGCGTTCCGCCACCGGACCCGGGCCGGACGACCACACACCCTCCCCTTCCTTTATTCGAACGCTTGTACGAACATAGAGGTATGGCCACCACCGACCGGCGAACCGCCACCCTGGCCCTGGCCCACGCGCTCTCCGCCGCCGAGCACGGGCTCCCCGTCATCCCACTGTCCGCCACCAAGCTCCCCGCCCTGCGCTCCCCGCACCACGGCGAGACCCTCCCCTCCGGCTGCCGGGGCGCCTGCGGCCTGCCCGGACACGGGGTCCACGACGCCACTACCGACCCCGCCGCCGTACGCGCCCTCTTCGCCGCCGCGCCGTGGGCCACCGGCTACGGCATCGCGTGCGGACGCCCTCCGCACCACCTCATCGGAGTCGACCTCGATATCGACGCCGCCGGCCGGACCGACTCCGTGGCGGCTCTGCAACAGCTGGCTCTGCAGCACCTGTTCACCATTCCGCCGACCGTCACGGTGCTCACCCCCAGCGGCGGCCGCCACATCTGGCTGTCGGGCCCGCCCGGCACGGCGGTACCGAACTCGGCCGGCCGCCTCGCCCCCGGCATCGACATCCGCGGCACCGGCGGCTACCTGGTCGGTCCTGGGTCGGTGACCGCCCGCGGCGTCTACCGCCTCGTACCCGGCACCGGCACGCTCCCGCCCGCGCCCTGCCCCAGCGCCCTCCTCCACCTGCTGACGCCCCCGGCACCACCACGGCACCACCACGGCCATCCCGACCAGGGCAGCGGCCTGATCCGGTTCGTCCTGGCCGCCGGCGAGGGCCAGCGCAACACCCGGCTCTTCTGGGCGGCCTGCCGCGCCTACGAACACGGCTTCGGCGACGCACTGGCCGAGGACCTCACCCGCGCCGCCGTCCGCACCGGCCTCTCCGAACACGAGGCCCGGGCCACCATCGCCTCGGCCGCCCGCCTCACCGCCACCCGCTGCGAACCTCCGGGCTGACACGCCGGGTCGGCGCATCCGGCGAGCAAGCACCCACGCGGCAGCAGCGGGACCGAGACCGGACAGACAAGAAGAGGCCCCTGACCGTTACCCGGTCAGGGGCCTCTCACCTGCGGTGGGTGTGGGATTTGAACCCACGGTGACATCGCTGCCACGACGGTTTTCAAGACCGTTCCCTTAGGCCGCTCGGGCAACCCACCCCGCGTCAACGGTCAACGAAGAACCGCTTCGACGCGGAGGACAGCCTAGCCGGTCAGCTGTCGCCCTTGCGCTCGCCCAGGGTGACTTCCACCGTGGAGGTCTTGCCGCCGCGCTTGTAAGTCAGTGTGACCTTGTCGCCCGGCTGGTGGGTCCAGATTTCGCCGATCAGGGTCGGTCCGCTGTCGACGACGGTGTCGTTGAACTTCGTGATGACGTCGCCCGCCCGCAGGCCGGCCCGCGCCGCGGGGCCGTCCTTCGTGACCGCTTCCGTGCCGCCCGCGCCCTGGTCCGAGATGACCGCGCCGCCGGTCTTCTCGTCCATCGTCACCGTGGCGCCGATGACCGGATAGACGGGCTGACCGGTCTTGATCAGCTGCTGGGCGACGTTCTTCGCCTGGTTGACCGGGATCGCGAAGCCGAGGCCGATGGAGCCCGCCTGGCTCTGGCCGGTGCTTCCCGTCGACTGGATCGCCGAGTTGATGCCGATGACCGCACCGCCGGCGCTCAGCAGCGGGCCGCCCGAGTTCCCCGGGTTGATCGAGGCGTCGGTCTGCAGCGCGCTCATGTACGAGTTGCTGCCGCCGGAGCCGTCACCGGAGGCGACCGGGCGGTTCTTCGCGCTGATGATGCCCGTGGTCACCGTGTTGGACAGACCGAAGGGGGCGCCGATCGCGATCGTCGAATCGCCCACCGCGACCTGGTCCGAGTTGCCGAGCGGCAGGGGGGTGAGGCCCTGCGGCGGGTTCTTGAGCTTCAGCACGGCCACGTCGTAGCCCTGGGCACGGCCGACCACCTCGGCGTCGTACTTCTTGCCGTTGGAGAACGTCGCCGTGAGCTGGCCGCTGTCCGCCGCGGAGGCCACCACGTGGTTGTTCGTGAGGATGTGGCCTTCCTTGTCGTACACGAAGCCGGTTCCGGTGCCGCCCTCGCCGTCACCGCCCTGCGCGTCGATCGTGACCACGCTGGGGAGCGCCTTGGCCGCGACGCCCGCGACCGTGCCCGGGTCACGCTTGAGGTCCTGGGGGGTGCCCGACGCGGCGACCGTGGTCGAAACGGAGGAGCCGGAGTCGTTGTTGCTGTCGGCGGCCCAGAAGCCGAGGGCTCCGCCGACACCGCCTGCGACGAGTGCCGCCACGGCCACCGCCGCCACCAGGCCACCCGCGCCCCGCTTGCGCGGCGCGTCGGACGTCTGCGGCTGAGGGCCCCAGACCGGGCCACCGCCCTGCGCCCCGTGCCCATGGGCGTACGCCGGGACCGCCGGCGGAGGCGGAGGCCAGCCGGCGTCGGCTGCGGACTGCGGTACGGGCGGGGGCGCGTACTGCGGCGCACTCGCCGGAACCGGGGCCATGGGCGTGGTCGCCGGGTCCTGGGCGTGGGCGGCCGGCTGCTGCTGTGTGGCCGTCGCGTCCGGGTGCGGCGGGGCGGCGGGCGCGCTCTCGGGGGATCCCTGGGGAGCGTCGGCCGGCACGGGAGGTGCGGACGGAACGGACGGGGCGGCCTCGGCCGCGGTTCCCTCGTTGCCCTCGTTCTCTGTGCTCACAGCTCTTTACTCCTCGGTTCCACATCATCATTCGGCAAGAGATCCGCTGTGTACGTGTCTGGAGTCAGCTTTTCCCACGGCACGTCAGGCCACTGTAAGCAGGACCTGTGCATCTGCGCACCGGTCCTTACACCGGACAAAACGGTCTCACGTCACAAGGTGCGCGCACCCGCGGCCTCCCGGTGACACCATGACGCGGTGACCCAAGCACGGCAGCAGCGCCCCAGCCAGCATCCCATCCAGGTCATCGCACACCGGGGCGCGTCCGACGACGCCCCCGAGCACACCCTGGCCGCGTACCGGAAGGCGATCGAGGACGGCGCCGACGCCCTGGAGTGCGATGTACGGCTCACGGCCGACGGCCATCTCGTATGCGTACACGACCGACGGGTGAACCGCACCTCCAACGGCCGCGGCGCGGTCTCCGCGCTGGAACTCAGCGAACTCGCGGCCCTCGACTTCGGCTCGTGGAAGGACCACGAGGAGGCGGAGTCCCCGGACTGGGACCCGGTGCCGGGCGAGCTCACCTCCGTACTCACTCTGGAACGGCTCCTCGAGCTCGTCGTCGAGACGAGGGCCACCGGCCGTCCGGTGCAGCTGGCCATCGAGACCAAGCACCCGACGCGCTGGGCGGGGCAGGTCGAGGAGCGGCTGCTGCACCTGCTGAAGCGCTTCGAGCTCGACGTACCGCCGTCCGACGCACCCTCGCCGGTCCGCATCATGAGCTTCTCGGCCCGCTCACTGCACCGGATCCAGGACGCCGCGCCGGAACTGCCCACCGTCTACCTGATGCAGTTCGTCTCACCGCGGCTGCGCGACGGACGGCTGCCGGCCGGCGCCCGCATCGCGGGGCCGGGGATGCGGATCGTACGCAGCCACCCGGGATACATCGACCGGCTGCACCGCGCCGGTCATCGCGCGCATGTCTGGACGGTCAACGAACCCGAGGACGTCGAGCTCTGCATGCGGCTCGGGGTCGAGGCCATCATCACGAACCGGCCGAAACAGGTGCTGGCGCAGCTGGGGCGCGCGTAGGGGCACAGTCCGGCGGGACCGGTCGTCTCGGGGTGCGGGAGGCGGTGCCAGTGGGAGCGCATCCCACTGCCCGTCGGTTACAGGGAGTACACCGGCGCATTCGGCCCGTACCCAATCGTTACGAGTGCGTCACTCGTGGGCCATTGGCCGGTTTCCGGTTCAGCCCAGGGGGGCATCCACTCCGTGGCGTGGGGCAAAGGAGGTCTCGGGGGTGGCGTTGGTGGTGGCACAAGAAGTGCCCACGTCGTCGAGCATGGCCGTACCCCATGGTCCTGCGGGCGTGGGTCAGGCACGGCACCGAATGCGTGAGCAGCTGCGCAGCTACGGGGTGTCGGATTCGGTCGTCGACGATGCTGTATTGATCCTTTCCGAACTGCTCAGCAACGCGTGCCGGCACGGCAGGCCGCTGGGCCGGCACAGCGATGTGGGGGACGGCGACGTACGTGCCGCCTGGCGCGTCGACAGAACGGGCGGGCTAACCGTCGAGGTGACGGACGGAGGCGGTCCGACCCGGCCGGTTCCGGCCACTCCGTCGGTGACCGCTCGCGGCGGCCGGGGGCTCAACATCATCAGTGCCCTCGCCGAGGAGTGGGGGGTACGTGACGACTCGTCCGGCGAGGTCACCGTCTGGGTACTCGTCCACGAGGGACACGGTCTCCCCGCCGAACGCGCCGACACGCGGGGTAACGGGCGGGTTCCGGGATCGACGGGGCTGCCGGGCGCCAACTCGGGGGTGACCGGTGCGACAGACCTCGACGGGCTGGAGTTCGCCGACGCCTTCGACGACGTGGGCTGAACGCGGGCCGCACAGCCCGGTGGCCACGGAGGGCAACGGCGACGGTGCGGGGACAGCGCGGTGGGTGCAGCGCGCCATGGAGCCCCGTAGCCGGCACCGTGTCCGCCGTCAGAGGGCCGCCCTCACGGTCGGCCGTGCCTGCGGACGGCGCACGGGGAGCTAGGCTCGCGGCCCAGACCGCACTGTCGCAATCGGGAGAAAGCCCACCATGGCGAAGAAGCGCCCTCAGACCAAGGCCGGGAAGCAGCAGCTTGACGACCGCGAGATCCCGGTGGTCGGGGCTCGCGAGCCCTGCCCGTGCGGTTCGGGCCGCCGTTACAAGGCCTGCCACGGCCGCGCCGCCGCCCAGGCCGTGACCGAACTCGTCCAGCGCCCGTTCGAGGGGCTGGCCGGCGAATGCGACTGGGTCGCGCTGCGCGAGCTGGTGCCCGCCGCCACGGTCGAACTGACGCTGAAGGGCGGCCTGCCCGACGGCGTGCCGTCGGTGACGCTCGCGACCGTCCTCCCGATGGCGTGGCCCGCGCTGCGCCGCGACGACGGTTCGGTCCTGCTCGCCCTGCAGAACGACACCTCGTCGGGCGACCTCAGCCGCGACCTCGCCGATACGCTCCAGCGCGCGCTGGAGGCCGAGCCCGGCTCGCCCGTCGCCGCCCGGCGCGTACCGGCCGAAGGGCCGCGGCTCCAGGACCTTCTGGACGCCGACGCCCCGTTCACGCCCGTCGTGCACCCGGGCTTCGAGTTCTGGGTGCCGGACGCGGAGAACGCCACCGCCGAGGTGACCGCGTCCCTGGAACGCGCCAACGACGCGGCGCTCCCGACCGTCCTGCTCTCCGGGGTGGACGCCGCCTACTGGTGCGAGACCCCGGAGAAGAACCACCTGCGCTGGGTCATGCCGCATCCCGAGGAGCGGCTCCTCGACGCGCTCGCCCGCCTGCACGCCGCCGGCAACTCGTCGCTGGGCGAAGGGACCCGGCTGGTCGGCTCCTTCCGCGCGCACGGCCTGATGGTCCCGGTCTGGGACCTGCCGAGCTCCATGAGTGCCGAGGAGTGCGAGAAGCCCGCCGTCGCGTTCGCGGAGCGGCTCGCGCCGGCGCTCGCGTCGGACGCACCGCTCACCGCCGAGGAGCGCCGGGCACGTGGCGGGCTCACCAACCGCCAAGTGACCCTCAGCTGACAGTGACCATCATCCCGACCGTACGGTGACGCCCGTCACAACTCGCCGTACCCACAGGTAAATCGCTGTCCGAATACACGAGATCGAATTTGCGAACGGCAGATCTCTTGTTACCGTTCTAGAAGCCCGGTCGCTGGTGCATCCCCCGTCGCCAGCGATCGGGCATCCTCATGTCCGGGCACAGCGCACGACGGCGCACCAGTGGGCGCACAAGCCGCGCACAGCCGCTGCACAGCCCCCGGTCACGCACCCTGACTCTCCGCCCGCCCCGCCTCGCCCTTGCCGTCCTTCCGGCGGACTCGGCGACGACTTCCGCGTGGCCCGGCGTCAACCCGCCGCTGCGGGCGCCCTGTTGGACCCGGTGTCGACAACGGCACCGCGCGGTCGCCGGACCGCTCGGTATCGGACAGAAGCCGTCGGCCCGGCTCCCTTTCCGATTGCGTCGCGGAACAGCGCCCGAAGGGATCTTCGAGAGCCGTTCGAGCGACTTCGGAAAGGGCATCAGAATGCCGGTCCGGTGCGGCCTTTGCATCGGCAGACTTTGCATGACCGAAACAGCCCTCACGAAATGACCGGAACAGCCCTCGTCGCTCACCTCACCCGGAAGTGATACGCCAGGGATCGGACCGCGCTCGGTAATGAAGAAGGACCGGGAAGACCGGAAAGGGATCGCGAGGGGAAGCCGCACCGTGAGCGCCACCGCGGCACGCGAACACCGTTCCCGGCGCAGCGGCACCGTGAAAGACCGTTCCCGGCCGCAGCCCGCCGGTCAGTACGCGAGCCGGCTCCCGCCGTCCGGCGCACTGCTGCTCGCCGCGACCAGCGCGTCCAGGACCACCCCCACATCCGGCAGCCACGGCGACGCGGCCACCGGGACCGGCGTTCCGTCACCGGGGCCGGACCGGAAGACCCTCTCCGGCGCCCTCTCCCAGCGCACCTGTCCCGTACCGATCTCGGACGGCGGAAGGACGAGATACCCGCCCTCGCCGTGGAACCGCAGCGAACTGGGCACCCAGTCCTGGGCGTGCAGCAGTTCACCGAGCCGTTCGAGGGTGTACGGGGCGACGAGCAGCGACCACCGGGTCGGCGTCGCCACCACGGGGCCCAGCCGCATACCCATCCGGTCGAGCTCGTCCAGTGCCCGGGCGCCGGCCACCGCCGGCAGGCTCAGTGCGCACGGCGCGCGCCCGCCCGTGGCCAGCAGGACCGGCGCGGTGGGCCGGTTCGTCCACCACCAGCGCACCATCCGGGCATCGGTGGTCGCGGCGAGCAGGCCGGGATCGAAGGGGTGCGCGCCGGGCACCGCGCACTCGGGGTCGGGGCAGGCGCAGCCGCGCTCACCACGGCCGCCGGCCGCCTGGAGGCCCACCCCCGGGAGCACGGGCCACTGCCAAGCGGTGGCACAGGTCAGGGCCGCGTCGAGCCGGGCGGTTCCTCCCCTGCGCCCGAACCGGAGCCTGCGTCGCCTTCCGAGGATCTCGCGCATGAGCGCTCGTTCCTTTCCGTTGAACGCCGAGGGTCCACATCACACCACGCGCGCGTCACAACACGTGTGCGGATCGTCACTGTATGTACTAGCCTGCCGAGCCTGCGGTACGGGTTGATCGTCGGTACCGAGCCTGAGCTGTGCTGAGCCGAATCGAGCCTGAGCCGTGCCGAGCCGAATCGAGCCGGTTTCCAGTCGAGAACGTGTCGAGGTGCAGGGCGCGTGGCGCGCCTGCTGTCCGCCGTACTGCCTCGCCACTCGGGGGTGGGGCGTGGCCGTCACAGATGAGGACGTCCGGGCCCGCCGCCAGGTTCCGGAGGCGGTCGGAACCGCCTCTGGCCATCTACTGATTTACGTACCCAGCGTGCCCGGAATGACGCTCCCCCTGGTACTTGCCCCGGGGAGCAACCCCCGGTCGAGCAGACCCAGTCGACCGCGAATGACCGCCGCAGGGTGCATTTTCTGGCCAAGTTGCTTGCCCCTCGGACACCACAAATCCCGTAGGGACAATGCTGGACATCGCCTTACTTGTGCGTGTACATGTGGATGCATTGATAGCGGCGCAGAATGACATGGGGGTTTGCGATGCTATTCGACGAAACAAACCAGTCGGAAAGCCGGCGACCATGAGCGCCCCACACCTGCCGAAAGTGGCTGGAATCAACCCCACAGTTCCGGTTTCGGCGCACACTGCCGGGCCCCTCACCGAGGTACCGGCCGCCCCCGGCGCCTTCATCCAGGACCGTCTGGCGGGCTGGGTCTCCGACCTCACCACGCTGCACGAGCTCACCGAACGGCTGGCCAGAACCCACACCCTCGACGACGCGCTGCACGAACTGCTCGACGCCGGAGCCGCGCTGGTCGGCGCCCGCCGCGGGCTGATCGCCTTCGAGCCCTCCGACCTCCGTGGCCCCGTCAGCACCATCGGCCTCGGGCTGGCCCATGCGGAGCTCGGCCAGATCGAGACGATCCCGCGCAGCGCCACCTCCTACGGCCGCATCCTGGAAGGTCTACCGAACCCCGACGGCCCGCTGGCCGGCCCCGATCTGCTCGGCGACACCGGCCTGGACCCGCGCAGGCGTGAGGTCGCCGCCCGCCTCGGGTACGCGGCCAGCTACGCACTGCCGATCGCCACCGAGCGGACCGGACGGCTCGCCGCGGCGGTCTGGCTCTACGACGAGCCCGCCGAGCCGCTGGAACGCCAGCGCCACCTCGTCGGGCTGTACGCCGGGTACGCCGCCGAGCACCTGGCCCGGCTGCTGGAACTGGAACGGGCCAGGACCGACGTCGCCACCATCGCCGAGGAGCTCCTGCCCAGCCGGCTCCCCCGCGTCCCCGGTGTGCAGCTGGCCGTGCGCCATCACGCCGCACCGCAGAGCGGCAGCGACTGGTACGACGCGCTGGCACTGCCGGAGGGCGCGCTGGGCCTCGCCGTGGGCTCGGCCGGCGGCTCCGGACCCAGCGCCCTGGCCGCCATGGGACGGCTGCGCGCGGGCCTGCGGGCGTACGCGGTGATGGAGGGCGAGGACCCGGTCGCCGTGCTCTCCGATCTCGAACTCCTGATGCGGCTGACCGAACCGGCCCGTTCCGCGACCGCCCTCTTCGCCTACTGCGAGCCCGCCCGCCGCAAGATCCTGCTGGCCGGCGCGGGGCACACCCCGCCGCTGGTCGTCGGCGACCGGCGGACCGAATTCGTCGAGACCACCCTCTCCGCCCCGCTGGGCATGCTGGCCTGCTGGGAGGCGCCGAGTGTGGAGATCGCCCCGGCGCCCGGCGAGACGGTCCTGCTGTACACCGATGGCCTGCTGCGCCGCGCCGGCGACTCGATGGACCGGGCGTTCGCACGGCTCCACTCGGCGGCGGCGAGCGTCCCGAAGGCCCTGCGCCACGACGCCGGATCGGTCGCCGACCATGTGGTGCGCACCGTGCTCCCCGACGGAATCGACCGGGGCGACCCCACCGAGGACGTGGTCCTGCTCGCCGCACGCTTCGACTGATCAGCCCCGCACCCGCCGGCAGCGGCGGGCCACCCCGTGTAAGAGGCCTTCCGGCCCTGGGCCCCCTTCCGTACGCCCGTACGATGGAGGGGGTCCAGTGTCGTATCAAGGAGAGACAAGCCGTGTCTGAGGAGCTCACCCCGGAGAACCCGGAGACCGAAGAGACAGAGCCGGTCAAGCAGCGGAAGAACGGCCTTTACCCGGGCGTCTCCGATGAGCTCGCCGCGAACATGAAGTCCGGATGGGCCGACACCGAGCTGCACGGCCTGGAGCCGATCCCCCAGGCCGCACACACCGCCGACCGCCGCGCCGCGCTGTCGGCGCGCTTCCCGGGCGAGCGGCTGGTCATCCCGGCCGGCCGGCTGAAGACCCGGTCGAACGACACCGAGTACGCCTTCCGCGCGTCCACCGAGTACGCGTACCTCACCGGCGACCAGACCCAGGACGGCGTCCTCGTCCTGGAGCCGAAGGACGACGGCCACGAGGCGACCGTCTACCTGCTGCCGCGCTCCGACCGGGAGAACGGCGAGTTCTGGCTCGACGGCCAGGGCGAGCTGTGGGTCGGCCGGCGTCACTCCCTGACCGAGGCCGAGCAGCTGCTGGGCATCCCGGCGAAGGACGTCCGCGAGCTGCCCGCCGCACTGACCGAGGCCACCGGCCCGGTCCGCAACGTCCGCGGTCACGACTCCGGCATCGAGGCCGCGCTCACCGACAAGGTGACCGCGGAGCGCGACGAGGAACTGCGCGTGTTCCTCTCCGAGGCCCGCTTGGTCAAGGACGCCTTCGAGATCGCCGAGCTGGAGAAGGCCTGCGACATCACCGCCCGCGGTTTCGAGGACGTCGTGAAGGTCCTCGACAAGGCCGAGGCGACGAGCGAGCGCTACATCGAGGGCACGTTCTTCCTCCGCGCCCGCATCGAGGGCAACGACATCGGCTACGGCTCGATCTGCGCCGCCGGCCCGCACGCCACCACCCTGCACTGGGTACGCAACGACGGTGCGGTGCGCTCAGGCGAACTGCTGCTGCTCGACGCCGGCGTGGAGACCAACGACCTCTACACCGCCGATGTGACCCGCACGCTTCCCATCAACGGCACGTTCACGCCGCTGCAGCGGAAGATCTACGACGCGGTGTACGAGGCGCAGGAAGCCGGCATCGCCGCGGTCAAGCCCGGCGCCGACTACCGCGACTTCCACGACGCCGCGCAGCGCGTGCTCACCGAGAAGCTCGTCGAGTGGGGTCTGCTCGGCGACCTGTCCGTGGACAAGGTCCTGGAGCTTGGTCTCCAGCGCCGCTGGACGCTGCACGGCACCGGCCACATGCTCGGCATGGACGTCCACGACTGCGCCGCCGCGCGGACCGAGACGTATGTCAACGGGACGCTGGAGCCGGGCGTGTGCCTCACCGTGGAGCCCGGTCTCTACTTCCAGGCCGACGACCTGACCGTTCCCGAGGAGTACCGCGGCATCGGCGTCCGGATCGAGGACGACATCCTCGTCACCGAGGACGGCCACCGGAACCTCTCGGACAAGCTGCCGCGGCAGGCCGACGAGGTCGAGGCGTGGATGGCCCGGCTCAAGGGCTGACCGCCCGGTACTTCGGACGCGTCAAAGGGCGCCCTGCTCAGGACACCATGAGAAGGGCGCCCTCCCGCCATTTCAGGACCTTGTCGAAACTCACCACCGCCCCGCCGTGGCCCGGCCGGTTGCCGAAGTGGACGTGATCGGCGAGCTGCTCGATCAGGCAGAGACCACGCCCGTCCTCCGCGGTGAGCGGCGGGTGTTCGGCGTACGGCTGCCATGTGCCGCCCGGCGACGGCGCTTCGTGGTACTGCGGTTCGTGCTGCTGATGTGCTTCGTGTTGCTGATGTGCTTCGTGTTGCTGTGCGGCGGCGGTGCGAAGTACGCGCCTGGCGGGGAACCCCGGTCCGGAATCGGCGACTTCGATACGGCATTTCTCGCCGTCCAGATAGGCGGTGACCCGGTACTGCCCGCAGGCGGCAGCGGATGGTTCCTCCCAGGCATCCCGGCTCTCCGCAGTCTCACCCGGCACACCGTGCGCCCCGCCGTGCTCGACGGCGTTCGCACAGGCTTCGCTCAGGGCGAGGGACAGGTCGAAGGAGATGTCCGGGTCCACACCCGCGGATTCCATCGTGCCCAGCAGGAACCGACGGGCGAGCGGAACGCTCGCAGCTTCGCGCCGCAAATGGAGTGACCACCAGATGCTCATGCTCCAGCCTCCTGGCTGCGGCTCGACATACGGTTACGTATTGCCGCCCGATGCCGTTCGTAAGCACGGACGGGGTGTGAGACCGCTCATTCGGCGGATACCCGCGCTCGCCACACCTGTGCATCCCATGCCCACAGAACCGTTCTGCCCCGTCCGTAACCGGTCCGAACGGCCCGGCTCCCCTCCATTCGGGCCGAAGAAGGCCGAAGGTGACCTTCCGGACCTGCCGTACGGAGGCAGGGGCCGCAGTGGGATGATGTCTCGGCCATGACTACGTCGGTGGGACGTGCCGGAGCCGGAATGCGGCTGCTGAGGGCCGCGGTGTTCGCCGCGGTCTGCGTCGCGTTGTCCGCAGCCGGGCACGCGCTGGCCGCCGGCGCGGCCGTCCCCTGGTGGACCCTGCTCGCCGGATTCCTCGGCATCGTCACGGTGGCGGTTCCCCTCGCCGGACGCGAACGTTCACTGCCCTCCATCGCCGCGGTTCTGGCCGGCGGACAGATCGCCCTGCACACGCTCTTCGGCGTGGGCACCCACACCGCCTCGCCCCGGGTCCCGGCCGCCGAGGACCCGCTGATCCGGTTCGCGGCGAGTCTCGTCTGCGGTGCCGGGCCCGGCCGGCTGGACGCCGCCGACGCCCACCACATCGTCACCACCGCGGGCATCGATCCGGCGTCGCTGACCGAGCAGACCCATCAGCATCTGGTCACCGCTCCCCCCGGTGGCGCGGCCGGCCTTGCCGGAATGCTGCCGGACCTTCCGATGGTGCTCGGCCACCTGCTGGCCGCCCTGGCCGCCGGCTGGCTGCTGCGGCGCGGCGAGGTCGCCCTGTTCCGCCTCGCCCGGCTGTCGGCCCACGGCGCCCAACAGGTGGCGGCCGGGGCCCGGCTGCGGGCGCTGCGCGCCGCGCTCGCTCTCGTGGCCGCGCTGCGCGCCGGACTTCCCGGCGGCCCGGCGACCGGGCCGCGCATCTCCCGTACCGCCGTGGACGCACCGTCCCCGGCCACCGGGGATCCCTTGCAGCACATGGTGATCAGGCGCGGGCCGCCCACCGTATTCACCCTCGCAGCCTGACGCGACGCCCTCCACGCGATGCCCGCGCGGATTCCTGCCACGCACCCCTGCGGTGCCGGTACGGGTCCTCGTACGCACGCCGCTCGTGAGGATGAGGTGTCGCGGTCCCGTCGCGCACCCGTGCGCCGGAGCACCCTTCCTTCGTGCATCTGTGGAGTGATCCCTGCCATGAACGTTTCCCGCATCGTCCTCGCCGGCGGCATCGCCGCGTCCACCGTGCTGATTCTCGCCGGTACGGCCTCCGCCCACGTCAGCGTCCAGCCGCAGGGCGAGGCCGCCAAGGGCGGTTACGCCGTCATCAACTTCAAGGTCCCCAACGAGCGCGACAACGCCTCGACGACCAAGCTCGAAGTGAACTTCCCGGCCGACCACCCGCTCGCGTCCGTCATGCCGCAGCCCGTGCCGGGCTGGGACATCAAGGTGACCACGAGCAAGCTGGCCAAGCCGCTCGACATGCACGGCAAGAAGATCAACGAGGCCGTCTCCAAGGTCACCTGGACCGCGGACGGCGGCAAGATCGAGCCCGGCCGTTTCCAGCAGTTCCCGCTCTCGGTCGGCCAGCTCCCGGAGGACGCCGACCAGTTGGTGTTCAAGGCCATCCAGACGTACGACAACAAGGAGGTCGTGCGCTGGATCGAGGAGCAGAAGGAGGGCGCGGAGGAGCCGGAGAGCCCCGCCCCGGTCCTCAAGCTGACCGCGGCCACCGGCGACGCCCACGGCGCGACCGCCGCCTCCGGTTCGGACTCCGCCGACAAGGACGCCACGGCCGAGCACGCGAAGGACGAGCAGACCACGGCCTCGGCTGCCTCCTCCGGCTCCAGTGACACCACGGCCCGTGTGCTCGGCATCGCCGGCATCGTCATCGGCGTCGCGGGCGTCGCCTTCGGCGTCCTGGCCGGCCGTCGCCGTACCGCCTGATCGCCACCCCCTCACGTCCCACCCGTAACCACCGCTCCATCGACCCACCAGGAAACAGTGCTCCATGGTTAAGAAGTCAGTGCTGGCCGCGGCGCTCGCCGCCGCGGCCGCGCTCACCCTGTCCGCCTGCGGCGGCAGTGACAACGACAGCAAGAAGCCGATCGCCGACATCTCGGTCGAGGCGAAGCCCCAGGCGGCGACGGTGCTCGACCAGCCGTTCACCAAGCCGGATCTCGTCCTGACCGACACCCACGGCAAGAAGTACGACCTGCGGGAGAAGACCAAGGGCAAGCCGACGCTCATCTACTTCGGCTACACCAACTGCCCCGACGTCTGCCCGCTCATCATGAGCAACATCGCGATCGCCAAGAAGTCCCTCCCCGAGGCCGACCAGGACAAGCTCCAGGTCGTCTTCGTCACGACCGACCCGGAGCGGGACACCCCCGCCTCGCTGGGCTCGTGGCTCAAGTCCCAGGACCCCTCCTTCATCGGTCTCACCGGCGACTTCCCGGCCATCCAGGCGGGCGCCCGGCAGATCGGCATCGGCATCGACGCACCGAAGAAGGAGAAGGACGGCACGGTCGTCTCGATGCACGGCTCCCAGGTCATCGCGTTCTCCCCGAAGACCGACAAGGGCTACGTGCTGTACAGCGAGGACACCACGCCCGACGACTACACCAAGGACCTCCCCAAGATCGTCAAGGGGGAGAACCCGTGAACCGCCGCACCACCCTCGCCGGCGTCCTGGCCCTCTCCACGGGCCTGACGCTGGCGGGGTGCTCGTCCCCGGGCGCACCGGAACTGAAGGTCATGGGCGGTTTCATGCCGCAGCCCGTCAACGACATGGCAGCGGCGTTCCTCGTCGTACGGAACGAGGGCGGCAGCTCCGACCGGCTCACGTCGGTCACCAGCACCCTGTCGGACGACGTCTCGATCCACGAGACGAAGAACCAGGCCATGCGCATGGTGACGTCCTTCGACGTCCCCGCGGGCGGCGAGCTGGACCTGGAACGCGGCGGAAACCACATCATGTTCATGAAACTCAAGCAGCAGCCCAAACAGGGCGAGACCGTGTCCGTGGAGCTGCATTTCGAGAAGGCCGGCCCCATCGAGGTCGACCTTCCCGTGAAGGAGACCACCCACAACCCGAAGAAGCAGTGAGGGACTGACGCCATGACAGCCACCGCCCCGCCCTTCGGGCCCTCCCCGTCCGCATCCGCCCCGCGCCGGCCACTCGCCGTCGCCGGACTCGTCGCCGCCCTGACCGGCATGGTGTTCGGGCTGCTGCTGGCCGTCGCGGGCCCCGCTTCGGCGCATGCCGCGCTCACCGGGAGCGATCCGCAGGACGGGGCGGTGGTCGCCGCCGCCCCCAAGGCAGTCACGCTCACCTTCTCCGAACAGGTCGCCATGGGGGAGGGCTCCATCCGCGTCCTGGACCCGTCCGGCAAGCGTGCCGACACGGAGGAGGCCCCGCGCGATCTGCACAGCGGCTCCACCGTGAAGTACGGCGTCTCCCTGCACACCGGACTGCCGGACGGTACCTACACCGTTGCCTGGCAGGCCGTCTCCGCGGACAGCCACCCCGTCTCCGGCGCCTTCACCTTCTCCATCGGCGCACCCTCCGAGACCACCGTCGCCCTTCCTGACACCGAGGCGGGCGGCGGCCTGGTCGGCACGCTCTACGGCATCGCCCGCTACGCCGCGTACGCGGGCTTCATCGTGCTCGCGGGCGGCGCCGCGTTCGTGCTCGCCTGCTGGCAGCGCGGGGCGGGCGCCCGCCCGTTGCAACGTCTCGTCGTCCGAGGCTGGATGACCCTCACCGCGGCCACGCTCGCGATGCTGCTGCTGCGCAGCCCGTACACCGGTTCCGGGGAACTCGGCGACGCCTTCGACCTCGACGGTCTGAAGGCGGTCCTGGACACCAAGCCCGGTGCCGCTCTCGTCTCCCGGCTGCTGCTGCTCGGCGCCAGTGCGCTGTTCATCGCGGTGCTGTTCGGGGCGTACGCGAAGCGCGAGGACGAACGCGAGAAGAAGGACCTCACCTTCGGCCTCGCCATCGGCGGCACGGTCGTCGCCGCCGGGATCGCCGGAACGTGGGCCTTGGCCGAGCACGCGTCGACCGGGATCCAGCCGGGCATCGCGATGCCGGTCGACGTGCTCCATCTGCTGGCCGTAGCGGCATGGCTGGGAGGGCTTACGGCCCTGCTGGTCGCGCTGTACCGCACCCCCGACATCACGGCAGATGCCGTACGCCGCTTCTCCCGGATCGCGTTCATCAGCGTGCTGGTGCTCGCCGCGACCGGGATCTACCAGTCCTGGCGCCAGCTCGGCTCCTGGTCCGCGCTGAGCGACACGGGGTACGGGCAGTTGCTGCTCGTGAAGGTGGGACTCGTCGCCGTCCTCGTCGGGGTCGCCGGGATATCGCGCCGGTGGACCGCCCGGCTGGCCACGGGCGGGGGAGCCCCGGTTCCCGCCGCTGCCGGCACTGACGAAGCAGACAACGAGGAAGAAGAGGCCGACGCGGCGGCCCCAGTGGCGGCCACCCCCGAGGACCCCACGCGAGCCGCCCAGCTCGCGCGCCAGCAGGCCGCCGTGGCAATCGCGGATAGGAAGCGGATACGTGACGCCGACCCCGACCGGTCCGGCCTGCGCCGCTCGGTGCTGGCCGAAGTCGGAGTCGCGGTGGCGCTCCTTGCGGTGACCACCATTCTGACGTCGACCGAACCCGGCCGTACGGAGGAGGAGGCGCGCTCGTCCGTACCGGCCGCCGCCCCGGCGGCAAGCGGACCCGTCAACCTCACCCTGCCCTTCGACACCGGCGGCGAGAGGGGCAAGGGCACGGTCCGCATGGACCTGGACCCCGGGAACATCGGAGCCAATGTGGTGCACCTCTGGATCGACGACATCGACGGGAAGGCCATGGACGTCCCCGAGGTGAAGCTCGCCTTCACCCTGAAGTCCAAGGACATCGGGCCCCTTCCCGCCGCCCCCGTCCGGCTGACCCAGGGCCACTGGTCCTCCACCGGCGTCCAGATCCCGATCGCGGGCAACTGGAACGTCGCGGTCACCGTGCGTACCTCGGACATCGACCAGACCACGGTCGACAAGAACGTGAAGATCGGCTGAGCAGGACCGTGAGCGGAAACCGGACAGACAGCACAGACACGCCGAGCAGCGCAGACCTGCCGAGCAGTGCAGGCGACAGGAACAAGCGCACCGGCGGCAGCGGCGGCGCCCCGTCGACCGGCGTGATCTCCCGACGGCGGCTGCTCGGCACCGCGGGAGCCGCCGGTGCCACCGGCCTCGTCCTCGGGGCGGCCGGCGGCGCCACCGGTTATGCCGCGACCCAGGACGAGGCCCCGGCCGTACTGACCTCGGTCGGCTCGACCGAGGTGATGTTTCACGGGAAACATCAACCGGGGATCACCACTCCGCTTCAGGCCCGCGGCCATCTCATCGCTTTCGACATGGCCCCCGGGGCCGGGCGCAAGGAGGCGGCGGCCCTGATGCGCCGCTGGTCGGCCGCGGCCGAGCGGCTCATGGGCGGTGAACCCACCGGCGGTGCGGCGGACGGCACCGGACACGACACCGGCATCGCCCTGGACGCCGGACCGTCCTCGCTGACCGTCACCTTCGGCTTCGGCGCGACCTTCTTCGAACGGACGGGCCTGACGGGCCACCGTCCGCCCGGGCTCGACCCGCTGCCACCGTTCTCCGCCGACCGCCTCGACGCCCGCCGGTCCAACGGCGACCTCTGGGTGCAGATCGGCGCCGACGACGCGCTCGTCGCATTCCACGCGCTGCGGGCCGTGCAGAAGGAGGCCGTCCCGACGGCCACCGTGCGCTGGCAGATGAACGGCTTCAACCGCACCCCCGGCGCCACCGCCAAGCCGATGACCGCCCGCAACCTCATGGGCCAGATCGACGGCACCGGCAACCCGAAGCCCTCCGACAACGACTTCGACCAGCGCGTCTTCGTCGCGGCGGGCGGCGACGCCGCGTACGAGTGGCTGGCCGGCGGCTCGTACGCCGTCGTCCGGCGGATCAGGATGCTGCTCGACGACTGGGAGAAGCTCCCCGTGGAACGTCAGGAGCGGGTCATCGGGCGGCGCAAGGCGAACGGCGCCCCGCTCAGCGGCGGCACCGAGACCACCGAGATGGACCTCGACAAGGCGGGCCCCGACGGCAAGCTGCTGATCCCCGACAACGCGCACGCCCGCATCTCCTCCCCCGAGCGCAACAGCGGCGCCGCCATGCTGCGGCGCCCGTTCTCGTACCACGACGGCATCTCCGCGGACGGCGCCCCGGACGCCGGGCTGCTGTTCATCTGCTGGCAGGCGGATCCGCTGCGCGGCTTCGTGCCCGTGCAGCGCAAGCTCGACCGGGGCGACGCACTGTCGCCGTTCCTCCGCCACGAGGCGAGCGGACTGTTCGCGGTACCCGGCGGTGCGGCGGACGGAGAGTACGTGGGGCAGCGGCTCCTGGAGGCGTGAACCACCGAGGGGTCACGCAGCCGCATACGGGGATGCCGTGCGACCCGGCGCATTAGGGTGACGGTATGTCCGCCACGTGCTACGCCTATCTCGGCCCCGAGGGCACCTTCACCGAGGTCGCCCTCCGTACGCTCCCGGAAGCCGCCACCCGCGAACTCGTCCCGATGGTCTCCGTACCGGCGGCGCTGGACGCGGTGCGCAACGGCACGGCCGCCGCGGCGCTGGTACCGATCGAGAACTCCGTCGAGGGCGGTATCACCACCACGCTCGACCAGTTGACCAGCGGCGAACCGCTGATGATCTACCGCGAAGTGCTGCTCTCCATCACGTTCGCGCTGCTCGTCCGTCCCGGCACGAAGCTGTCCGACGTCAAGACGGTCACCGCGCACCCGGCCGCGCAGCCGCAGGTGCGCAACTGGATGGCGGCCCATCTCCCCCAGGCGGTATGGGAGTCGGCGGCGTCCAACGCGGACGGTGCCCGGCTCGTGCAGGAGGGGCGGTACGACGCCGCCTTCGCCGGGGAGTTCGCGGCGGCGACCTACGGGCTCGAACCGCTGGTGACCGAGATCCATGACGCGGAGAACGCTCAGACCCGGTTCGTGCTGGTGGGACGCCCCGCCCGGCCTGCCGCGCCGACCGGTGCGGACAAGACCTCCGTCGTCATCTGGCTCGGGGACGACCACCCCGGTGCGCTGCTCGAACTGCTCCAGGAGTTCGCGGTGCGCGGGGTGAACCTGATGCTGATCCAGTCCCGGCCGACGGGCGCGGGCATCGGCAACTACTGCTTCGCGCTGGACGCCGAAGGCCACATCTCCGACCGCCGGGTAGGGGAGGCGCTGATGGGCCTGAAGCGGATCTGTCCGAACGTCCGGTTCCTCGGCTCCTATCCGCGGGCCGGTGTGACGCCTGCGGATGTACGCCCCTTGCGGGCGGGCACGTCGGACGCGGCGTTCACCGAGGCCTCCGACTGGCTGGCCCGCAATCAGGACGGCCGGGCCTGAGGCTCCGGCCCCGGAAGCAGCGCGGCCGGGTCCGAGGCTCCGGCCCCGGAAGCAGCGCGGCCGGGTCCGAGGACTCGCGGACCACAATCAGGAAGGCCGCGCCTCAGGCCCCCGCACTGGCGCGGCTTCGGCTTGCCTGCATCGCTGGTGCGATCAGCCGATAGTCGTCAGCGGAAAGTTATCCACAGGGCCGCCTCTCGACCTGGGGACAAGTCGACACCGCAATGCGACATGGTCGACAAATCTGCCCACCGCACCCAGACCGGCCTACAGGCCGCCGAGTCCCCGTTGTCAGCTCAATTCCGTTGATCAACTCTTTAGGACGAGGAATTCCCACCCGAACGAGCGTGTGAAGGAGGTTTGAACCGCGAAACCAACAGTCAGCATGGGGCTTTCGGAATGATCTCCTCCGTGTCCACAGGCCTTCCTCACAGCCTGTGGATAACTTTGCCCGTCCACCCATCCCTGTGGACAAGTGGAAGCCAACTCCCCGCCCCGACAAGGGCGATGCGTCAAGACGCACAACCCTTCTGCCCCATTTAGGGGAATAGGGAAGCTTTCCCGGCCCCTTCACCCCACGCCTCTGCGGATTCCGTATCCAGCATTACCAATACCGACAATTCAGGCAAAGTGACACGCTTTTCTCTATCGGTTCGGAGTACCGAAGCCCGCACCGGTAGCCTGGAGGGGTGATTGACCTTCGCCTGCTTCGTGAGGACCCCGACCGTGTTCGCGCCTCCCAGCGCGCCCGTGGAGAGGACGTCGCCCTCGTCGACGCCCTTCTCTCCGCCGACGAGCGGCGCAGGTCGTCCGGGGTCCGGTTCGACGAACTCCGTTCCGAGCAGAAATCGCTCGGCAAGCTCATCCCCAAGGCTTCCCCGGACGAACGCGCCGAGCTCCTGAAGAAGGCCGAGCAGCTCAAGGCCGACGTCAAGGCGGCCGACGCGGCGCAGGGCGAGGCCGACGCGGAGACCAAGAGCCTGCTGCTGCGGCTCGGCAACATCGTCCACACGGACGTGCCGGTCGGCGGCGAGGAGGACTTCGTCGTCCTGGAGACGCACGGCACCATCCGCGACTTCGGCGCCGAAGGCTTCGAGCCCAAGGACCACCTGGAGCTCGGTGAGGCGCTCGGCGCGATCGACATGGAGCGCGGCGCGAAGGTGTCCGGATCGCGCTTCTACTACCTGACGGGCGTCGGCGCGCTGCTGGAGCTCGCCCTCGTCAACGCGGCGATCGCCCAGGCCACCGAGGCCGGCTTCATCCCCATGCTCACCCCCGCGCTGGTCCGCCCGCGCGCCATGGAGGGCACCGGGTTCCTCGGCCAGGCCGCGGAGAACGTCTACCACCTGGAGAAGGACGACTACTACCTGGTCGGCACCTCCGAGGTACCGCTCGCCGCGTACCACATGGACGAGATCATCGACGCGGAGAAGCTGCCCCTGCGCTATGCGGGCTTCTCGCCGTGCTTCCGCCGCGAGGCGGGCACGTACGGCAAGGACACCCGCGGCATCTTCCGGGTCCACCAGTTCGACAAGGTCGAGATGTTCTCGTACGTCGATCCGGCGGACGCCGAGGCCGAGCACCAGCGTCTCCTCGACTGGGAGAAGCAGTGGCTCACCGCGCTCGGGCTGCCCTTCCAGGTGATCGACGTCGCCACCGGCGACCTGGGTGCCTCGGCCTCCAGGAAGTTCGACTGCGAGGCGTGGATCCCGACGCAGGGCAAGTACCGAGAGCTGACCTCCGCGTCCAACTGCGACGGCTTCCAGGCACGCCGCCTGTCCGTCCGGATGCGGGACAACCGCGACGGCAAGAAGGTCCTGAAGCCTCTGGCCACGCTGAACGGCACGCTCTGCGCCGTACCGCGGACGATCGTGGCGATCCTGGAGAACCACCAGCTCGCCGACGGTTCGGTACGAGTACCCGAGGTGCTCCGTCCGTACCTGGGCGGCCGTGAAGTGCTGGAGCCGGTCGCCAAGTGACCTTTCCCTACAAGCTCGTCGCGACCGACCTCGACGGCACGCTCCTGCGTGACGACGACACGGTCTCCGGGCGCACGCGCGAGGCACTGGCCGCGGTCACCGCGGCCGGTGCGGCGCACATCATCGTCACCGGACGTGCCGTTCCATGGACCCGGCACATCCTGGACGACCTGGGGTACGACGGTCTGGCGGTCTGCGGCCAGGGGGCGCAGGTCTACCACGCGGGCGAGCACAAACTGCTCACGTCCCTGACGCTCGACCGGCAGCTGGCCGGCCTCGCGCTCTCCAAGGTCGAGGCGGAAGTGGGTCCGCTGGCGCTGGCCGCGAGCCGCGACGGGCTCGAGGGTGAAGTGCTGGTCGGCCCCGGCTACCGCGTTCAGGAGGGACCGCTTCCGTACGTCTTCGTGCAGGACCCGGCCGAGCTGTGGTCCGCCCCGCTGAACAAGGTCTACATACAGCACCCCGACCTGGACGATGACACGCTGGCGAAGGCCGCGCGGGCCGCGGTCGGCAATCTGGTGGACGTGGTCATGGCGGGCCCGGGCGTGGTGGAGATCCTGCCGCTGGGGCTCAGCAAGGCCACCGGCCTCTCGCTGGCCGCGCGCCGGCTGGGCGTGAAGGCGGCCGACACGATCGCCTTCGGTGACATGCCGAACGACATCCCGATGTTCGCCTGGGCACGGCACGGCGTGGCCATGGCCAACGCGCACGAGGACCTGAAGGCCGTCGCCCAGGAGATCACCGCGTCGAACGAGAACGACGGCATCGCCGTGGTCCTGGAGCAGCTGCTCCCCTGACGTGACCGGCCCCGTTCGTCCCGGGGACAAGCTTGCAGGCCCGCGTTCCTGGTGCCCGGTGCTGCTCGATTACGGGCGGCACCGGGCACCAGGGCTCTGTCAGCGGTTCCTGTTGCGGCGGCTCAGGTCCTTCAGGTTGCGTGCGAGCTCGTCCATGCGCCCGTCGAGCCGGACGATGTCCTCCGAGATGCCGCCCAGCCGCACGCTCATGGCACCGACCACTTGATGCGTCGCCTCCATCCTGCGGTCGAGGCTGTCCAGGCGGTGCGACATCCGGTTCAGAACCGGCCCGAGTTCCTGCAGGGCGCTGCCGACACCGGCCAGGCAGCTTTCGACCCGGGTGACGCGGTGTTCGAGCGAGGCGTATCCGGCGCGCAGATCCTGCTCGGCGTCGAGGAGATACGTACGGACGCACCGGGCGATGTCGCTGTCGCGAAGAAGCATCGCGACGTTGAGGACGGTCCTGCGGGTGTAGAGCGTGAGCTGAGCGGGCGCCTGTGGATAACTTTCACCCTGCCCACCACCCCATAGGGACATCATGTCCCTATTGAAAACCCGCAGCTCAGGGCCTCGAAGCAGCCTGAGGCCATTCTCCACCATCTCCGCCCGATGGCGTTGGATCACCTTCTTGATGACCTCTGTGGATACTTCGAAGTAGCGGGCCACGTCCTCGGTGCGAACGTGAACTCCATCCGGGAGCATGACAAGGCTCTTCACCTTGTCCAGGGCGTCGACGCGCCCCATCTGTTCGACACGCAGCGCGCGTGATTCGAGCAGGGCGACTTCCGTGGGCATGAACATGCCTTCCGATCGTGAGTTCCGGTGCTGAGCACACCGACGCCGGACTTGGGCAGGCCGGTGCCGGGCGGACAGCCCTCTCCCCGGGCTTCAGGGGCGGAGGACGCTCACGGTTGCCACTCACTCAAGAACCGGCCGGGGGGTCATTCCCACCGCATCGGCTATCCGGATTTCACGAAAGCTACGACGCCACAGATTCCAGTTGCCTCCACGCATCATGAACAACGAACCGATAAACGCACAGTTACGCGGAGGACCGGCCGTCCGCTGTCCGACATGAGACAACCCCCGCCCAAGAGGGCGGGGGTTGTCTCGCTGTGGAGGAGCGGAAGTCACTCCTCGCCGGCGAGCTTCAGCGTGCGCAGTTTCTGACCGGCGTACCAGGTCGCGACCACGGTGACCGCGGCCAGGAGCACCGTCGCGAGCGGCAGCCCGACGTCGGAGGTGATCGCGCCACCCCCGCCGGTCTTCTCCGCCACCGCGAGGGACCACTGCTGCACACTGAGGGTGCGCGCACCGGGCACGATGCTGCCGAACAGCGCCTCCCAGACGAGCGCGTAGACGAGTCCGAGGACCACTGCGTGCCGGCTGACCGTTCCCAGCAGCAGGAACAGCGCGCTGTAGGCGATCGAGGCGACCAGCGCCGCGATCGTGTAGGCCACCGCGATCTGCTGGCCATTGCCGTTGAGGATCAGACCGGCGATCAGGGTCGGCACCGCCGAGAACACCATCGTGACCGCGATCGCCACGATCAGCTTGGTGAAGATGATGGTCGGCCGCGTCACCGGCTTGGCCAGCAGATAGACGATGGAGCCGTCGTCGATCTCCGGCCCGATGGCGCCCGTACCGGCGATCACACCGATCAGCGGCACCATGGTGGCGATGGCGAATCCGCCCAGCACGTCCGAGGCCACCTGATCGTCCGCCCCGGCGAACATCCGTACCGCCACCGCGATGACGATCAGGAGCGCGGGCAGGATGAAGAGGATGGCGGCCCGGCGCCGGCCGAGCAGCGCCCGGTAGGTGAGCCGGGCGACTGTGGGGTCGTACATGACGTCACAGCTCCTTTCAGGCCACTACTCAGGCCGCTACGAGATAGGAAAAGACCGATTCGAGGGACTCGTCGGACGGCGAAACGGTCAGCAGACGAATGCCCCGATCACGTGCGACCTTCGGCAGCAGCGTCGTGAAGCGTCCGAAGTCGACGGCCTGGATGCGCAGCGCGTTCTCGCCGAGGTCGACCTCGATGCCCGCCGTCGAGGGGTCGGCGATGAGCGCGGCGGCGAGGGCCCGGTCGTCGCTGGAGCGTACGAGATAGCGGTGCGGGCGATCCGTCATCAGCCGGCGGATCTTGCGGAAGTCCCCGGACGCGGCGTGCCGCCCGGCGACGATCACCTCGATGTGCGAGGCGAGCTGCTCGACCTCTTCGAGGATGTGGGAGGAGAAGAGGACGGTGCGTCCCTCCGCTCCCATCCGTCGCAGCAGCTCCATCAGCTGCATCCGCTGGCGCGGGTCCATTCCGTTGAACGGCTCGTCGAGCAGCAGCACGGACGGGTTGTGGACCAGCGCGGAGGCCATCTTCACGCGCTGACGCATGCCCTTGCTGTACGTGGAGATCTTGCGGTCCTGCGCGTACTCCATCTGGACCGTGGCGAGCGCGGCAGCCGCCTCCGCGTCGCCGAGACCGTGCAGTTCGGAGTTGGCCACGACGAACTCGCGACCGGTGAGGAAGTCGTACATCCCCTCCCGCTCCGGCACGATGCCGATCTGCCGGTAGACCGACTCGTTGCGCCAGATCGGCTTGCCGTCGAGCGTGACCGTGCCCGTCGACGGGGCGAGGAATCCGGCCATCATGTTGATCAGCGTGGACTTGCCCGCGCCGTTGGGGCCGAGCAGACCGGTGACGCCCGGGCCCACGGTCATGCTCACGTCGTTGACGGCGACCACATTGCCGAACCAGCGGGATGTGTGGTCGATCTCGATGGTGGTCACAGCCCGACCCTCCGGTAGCGGCGCATCAGTACGGCGTACGAGCCGGCGACGAGCGCGAGAACAACGATCAGATAGACCACACCGGCCCCGGCCCCCGGGCCCTCCCCTCCGGGGAAGGCGGAGGTCGCGCCGAGGTACGCGGTCTGTACACCGTCGACGAGCGTGATCGGGGAGAAGAGCCCCAGCCACGGCACGGCGCCGGTGGACCCCGTGGACCAGGCGATGCCCTGGATCGTGCTGACCGCGCCGTACGTGATCGTCAGCACGGCGATCACCGCCGCGACGCCGAAACCTCGCCGCGGGGTGAGTGCGGCCATCACGAGGCCGAGACCGGCGAAGAGCACGGACAGCAGCGCCACCGACACCATCCCCTGAGCGAACCACTTGGTCTGGTCGGCGAAGTCGAACTTCCCCAACAGCGCGCCCACGTACAGGATGACGAGCGGCGCACCGGTCAGGACGAAGAGCGCGGAGGCCATCGCGGCGAACTTCGCGAAGACGTAGTCGCTGCGCTCGATCGGCCGGGAGAAGTAGAGCGGCACGCTCTTGAAGCGGAGGTCCCGGGAGACCGACTGCGGTGCCTGCGCGGCGATGAACAGGCCGATGACCGCCTGCAGATAGATCGCGAACCTCGTGTACTTGATCGGCAGCTTCGTCGCGTCGGGAAGGTTGATGGCCACTGCCACGATGATCGCGGCGACCAGGCACATCACGCCAAAGAGCAGCATGGGCAGCACCTTGGACTTGGCCGAGCGGCCGAATCCGAAGGAGCCGCGCAGGGACTGCGAGTAGAGCGAGCGGCGGGCATAGGCACGGCCGAGCCGCGGGCCGTCGTAGGCGCGGTAGCCGATGTTGTGGATCCGGGAGGTCTCGCTCCCGGTCGCGGCGCCGGTCTCAGTGCTCATCGCGACCGCTCCCCTTCTGCTGTACGGCCCCGGCGGGCACGGACGCGGTCCGCGCCTCGGGGTGCGCTGCCGGCGCCTCTTCGGTACGGAAGACCTCGGCGATGTGGTGGCGGCGCTGTTCCATCCGGACGAGGCCGAGCCCGAGACCGGCGACGCTGTCGCGGACGAGGTCGTACGTCTCCTCGCCGGTCGCCTCGATCAGCAGGATGTGGCCCGCCCCGGGCAGCCCCTCCGCGTCCAGTCCGTCGAGCCCCACCAGCTTGATTCCCGCACCGGTGAGGACCTTGCGCAGGGCGTCCGTCCCGTCGGGGTGGGTGTCGCTGTCGGTGACCTCGACCGCGAGGGTCGTGGTGGTCTGGGTGAAGTCGCTGGTGGAGCTGGAGCGCAGCAGTGATCCGCCGTCGATGACGACGACGTGGTCGCAGGTGCGTTCCAGTTCGCCCAGGAGGTGTGAGGTGACGAGGACCGAGATGCCGAAGTCGGTGTGGATCCGCCGGATCAGGCCGAGCATCTCGTCGCGGCCGACCGGGTCCAGTCCGTTGGTCGGCTCGTCGAGGAGGACCAGCTGCGGGTCGTGGACCAGTGCCTGGGCCAGCTTCACCCGCTGCTTCATGCCGGTCGAGTAGCCGCCGATGGGCCGGTAGCGCTCCTCGTACAGGCCGACGTGCCGCAGCGTGTCCGCGGTGCGTTCGCGGGCCGCCGTCGGGGGCAGTCCGGACATCCGCGCCATGTGGACGACGAACTCCGTCGCGGAGACGTCGGGCGGCAGGCAGTCGTGCTCCGGCATGTAGCCGACCCGTTCCCGGATGGCGGCGCCGCTGGTCGACACGTCGAGCCCGAGCACCGCGGCCCGGCCCTCGGTCGCGGGGGACAGACCCAGCAGGATCTTGATCAACGTGGACTTGCCGGCTCCGTTGGTGCCCACCAGCCCGGTTACACCGGGGCCGATGTCCAACGAGAGCCGGTCAAGCGCGGTCACCCGGGGGAACCGCTTGCTCAGGCTTTCGGTCGCAATGACTGTCACACCATCGACCGTAGTGGCGCGGGCCCCACCGGTCGTCAGACCTGAGGCTGGATTCCCGTCAGACTCCAGATGTACGGGCCCGTAGGGGGACCGCGTCAGGGACGACCGAGCGGCTTGTCCGGAACGGCGGGACGGCCGGGACAGCGTGCGCCGCGGGAGTTGTCCACAGGCCGCGCACACCCCCCTTGACGTAGCCGCCGGACATTGTCACATTCATCAGTGTCACGTTACGGGCACGTACCGCACACGGCAGGGAACGGACGGTGTCATGGCCTCGCGCGTCAAAGACGAACGGGCCCCGGAACTCCAGGGGTTCAGAGAAGTGCACCGTCTCGCGTACGCCTGCGCGGACGCGGTCGCGGCCCGCCTGCCGCTCTGGAGTCCGTACCGCCTCTCCGGCCACCCTCCGCAGCCGGGTCTGTGGGCGGTCGAGCCGCACCTCGGATTCCGGGGCACGGGCGCGGAGTTCGAGGAGATCCTGGACGTCACCGACTTCCGGGATCCCGGGCAGAGCGCCTTCTGGCTGGACGACGACCTGCCGCACGTACGGCACTGGGCCGAGGAGAGGGTGGCGGCATGAGTCTGCACGACCTGCCGGGGGCGCGCGAGCGCCGGGTGTCCACGGGCGGGATCGACCTGTGCGTCGTCGAGCTGGGCGACTCGACGCGGCCAACGATCGTGCTGGTGCACGGCTACCCGGACAGCAAGGAGGTCTGGACCGAGGTCGCCCGGCAGCTCGCCACGCAGTGGCATGTCGTGTTGTACGACGTGCGAGGACACGGCCGGTCGACGGCTCCGGTGCCCCTGCGCGGCGGCTTCACGCTGGAGAAGCTGACCGACGACTTCCTGGCCGTCGCCGACGCGGTGAGCCCGGACCGGCCGGTGCACCTGGTCGGGCACGACTGGGGTTCGGTGCAGGCCTGGGAGTTCGCCACGGTCGGCCGTACCGAGGGCCGGATCGCCTCCTTCACCTCGATGTCCGGCCCGTCGCTGGACCATTTCGGGCACTGGATCAAGCAGCGGATGTCCCGGCCCACCCCGCGCCGGGTCGGCCAACTGCTGGGCCAGGGCGCCAAGTCCTGGTACGTGTACATGCTGCACACCCCTGTGCTGCCGGAGCTCGCCTGGCGGGGGCCACTCGAGAAATGGTGGCCCCGCATCCTGGAGCGGCTGGAGAAGGTTCCTCCGGGCGACTACCCGACGCCGTCGCTGCCCGACGACGCGGCGCACGGGGCCTGGCTCTACCGGGACAACGTCCGCTCCCGGCTGCGCAGGCCCCGCGCCGACGCGTTCGCGCACGTTCCGGTCCAGCTGATCACCCCGACCGGCGACGTATTCCTCTCGGAACAGCTCTACGACGGACTCGATGCCTGGGTCCCGCAGTTGACGCGGCGCTCGCTGCCCGCCAAGCACTGGGTCCCCCGCACCAGGCCGGACCAGCTGGCTTCCTGGATCGGTGAGTTCGCCACGGCCAACGAGGCTGCTCTGCAAGGCGGTGAGCCGGTCCGGGACACCGCGCCGAAGGGGGCGCACGCAGACCGGTTCGGCGGTCAGCTCGTCCTCGTGACGGGTGCGGCCACCGGGATCGGGCGGGCTACGGCCTTCGCGTTCGCCGAGGCCGGCGCGCGTGTGGTGGCCGTGGACCGGGACGCGGAGGGGGCGACCCGGACAGCGGAACTGGCCCGGCTGATAGGCGCCCCGGCCGCCTGGGCCGAAACGGTCGACGTGAGCGACGAGCAGGCCATGGAGAAGCTCGCTGAGAAGGTGGCCGCCGAGTACGGCATCGTCGACGTGCTGGTCAACAACGCGGGCATCGGGCTCTCCGGCTCGTTCCTGGAGACGACCGCCGAGGAGTGGAGACACGTCCTCGACGTGAACCTGTGGGGCGTCATCCATGGATGCCGGCTCTTCGGCAGGCAGATGGCCGACCGGGGGCAGGGCGGCCACATCGTCAACATCGCCTCGGCGGCGGCATATCAGCCGTCTCGCGCGCTGGCCGCGTACAGCACGTCGAAGGCCGCCGTCCTGATGCTCAGCGAGTGCCTGCGTGCCGAGCTCGCCGGGAAGTCGATCGGGGTCAGTGCGGTGTGCCCCGGCATCGTCAACACGAGCATCACCAGGACCGCGCGCTTCGCCGGGGCGGACGCGGCGGAGGAGAAGCGGCTGCGGAAGCGGACGAGCAAGTTGTACGGGATGCGCAACTATCCTCCGGAGAAGGTCGCCGAGGCGATCCTCCGGGCGGTCGTCCGCAACCAGGCCGTTGTTCCGGTGACGCCGGAGTCCCATGCCGCCCGGTTCCTGTCCCGGCTGAGTCCGGGTGCGCTGCGCGGCATCGCCCGGCTGAAGCCGCCGCTGTGAGCGCCGCCGGGCCGTCGGCGGACGGCCGGGCAGTCGCCGAGTACCGGATCGAGGACCTCGCGCACGCCAGCGGCGCCACCGTCCGCACCATCCGCGGCTATCAGGACCGCGGGCTGCTGCCGACGCCAGAGCGCAGGGGGCGGGCGAATGTGTACCGGAACACCCACCTCGCCCGGCTCCGCCAGATAGCGGACCTGCTGGACCGCGGCTACACCCTGGCCAGCATCAAGGAGTTGCTCGAGGCCTGGGACACGGGCCGCGGCCTCGGCGGCGTCCTGGGACTCGCCGCCGAGGTGCACGGCCCGTGGACGGACGAGCGGGCCGGCCGCATCACCCGGGCGGAGTTGGAGGCGAGGTTCGGCGGGCACCCGGATGACGAGGCGGTTGCCGAAGCGGTGGAACTGGGGATCCTCGAACGAGTTCCAGGGTTGGACGACGAGTTCCTGGTGCCGAGCCCGCAAGAGCTGTCGGTAGCAGCCGAGTTGCACGCCGCGGGTGTCCCATTGAGCGCGATTTCCGGCCACCTGCGGGAACTTCGGGGACAGGTCGAGCAGATAGCGTCCCGCTTCCTGGAGTTCACGACGGAGCACGTCTTCGCCCGCTACCTCGGCCACCGCCCCCCGACCGACGCGGATGCCGCCGCGGCGGCTTCAATGGTCCGTCGGCTCCGACCGCTGGCACAGCAGACGGTCGACGCCGAACTCGCCCGCGCCATGAGGGTGTTCGCCACGCGGCATCTGGACCGCCACCTCACCACCGAGGAGCCCTGCCCGCCACGTCCGGCCGAGCCGACCCTGATGTCGGTCGATCTTCCCGCCGACACGATTCGTGCTGTGGAGCGGCTGGTTGGGCGACAGAACACGGGGCCTTTCGTTGCCGCAGCCGCTGAACGGGAAGTGCGAGCCAGAACATTGGACGCACTCGCCTCATCTCACGGCAATGTGCGCGAAGTTGGGCAAAAGGCCTGAATCACAGGCGAGTTATCCACAGAAGCCCTAAAAGGCCTGTGGATAAGCCGAGTTGGCTGTGGATCAAACCTGCGGTCGGAAATTGCCGGGTGAAGCCGAAGCCAAATCCGGATGCGCCGGGGACGACGTCACGGGCAGGCTGTCGGGATGGATGAAAGACGCACCGTCAAGGTGTCCAAGTACCTCTCGAAACACCTCCGCCATCAACCCGAACGGATCGGTCTCACACTGGATGCCCACGGCTGGGTCTCCGTCGACGAGCTGCTCCGGGCGGTTGCCCGCCACCACTTCCCGCTCACCCGCACCGAACTCGACCATGTGGTGGCGTCCAACGACAAGCAACGGTTCGCCATCGAGGGAGACCGCATCCGGGCAAGCCAGGGGCATACCGTCGAGGTGGACCTGAACCTTCCCCCGGCCGAACCGCCCGGCTACCTCTATCACGGCACGGTCGGCCGCTCCCTGGACGCGATCCGCGCCGAGGGGCTGCGTCCGATGAACCGCACGCACGTCCACCTCTCGCTCGACCGCGAGACGGCAACCCGTGTCGGAGCACGGCGCGGCCGCCCTGTCGTCCTGTCCGTGGACGCGGGCGCCATGCACCGGGCGGGACACGTCTTCCACGTCAGCGCCAACGGGGTCTGGCTCACCGCCGCCGTACCCCCGGAATACCTGCGCCTGCCCGGCTGACACGGAGGTCTCCCCGCCCCACCGCACCGGTCGCGGCCACTGCCCGGCACCGGTCGCTAGCCCGCGAGCTGGGCCAGTCCCTGCGTCACGATCTGCTCGAAGAGCTTCTCGTCCGCCACCGCTGCGGAGAATTCGGGGCTGCCGTCGGGCACCGGTGCGTGGATCACGATCTCGGTGAAGCCGAGCTCCGCATACCTGCCGGCGAAGTCCACAAAGGCGTCCGCGGACGCGAACGGTCCGACCCGGCCACCGGTGAGGTCAGGGTTGAACTCCGGCGTGAATCCGGTGAGCAGGATCTTGTCGAGCTCGTCCACGTCCCGGTCATTCTCCTCGCAGGCCCTGCCCAGCCTCGCCACCTGACCACGGACGGCGTCGAGCGACTCCGCCGCACTGCCCGCCTCGTACAGCTTGGGATCACCCGTGGTCACCCACGCCTGCCCGTACTGAGCAGCAAGCCTGAGCCCGCGCGGCCCCGTCGCGGCGACGGCGAACGGCAGCCTCGGCACCTGCGCACAGCCCGGCAGGTTCCGCGCCTCGGTGGCCGAGTAGAACGCGCCTTCCGCCGTGAGCCCGGCCGGCTCGCGGAGCAGCCCGTCCAGCAGCGGTACGAACTCACCGAACCGGTCAGCCCGCTCGCGCGGGGTCCACGGCTGTTCGTCCGCCGGCAGCAGCGTCGTCGCGTCGAAGCCGTTGCCACCGGCCCCGATGCCCAGCGTGATGCGACCGCCCGAGATGTCGTCGAGCGAGATGAGTTCCTTGGCCAGCGTGACCGGGTGCCGGAAGTTCGGCGAGGTCACGAGCGTCCCGAGGCGCAGGCGCGAGGTCACGCAGGCAGCCGCCGTCAGGGTGGGGAGGGCGCCGAACCACGGCCGGTCGCGGAAGGCCCGCCAGGCCAGGTGGTCGTAGGTGTACGCGGCGTGCAGCCCCAGCTCCTCGGCGCGCTCCCACTGTGCGCGCCCACCCTCGTGCCAGCGGCGGACGGGCAGGATGACAGTGCTGAGGCGCAGAGAGGTGCTCATGGCTCCAGAGTTTACGGCGGGCAGACCGGCCCCACCCTTTGCGCCCGAAGGACCGGTCTGCACGGATGGCCGGGCGGCTTCGGGGCGGACCTCACGAGCGTCCCGAGGCGCGCTGGACCCCGGAAATCCGCCGACATATGCCAGAGGAATGTTCCCCAGCTCAGAGGCGCGCGCACTCAAATGTGCGCCCCTGCGCACGCCCGTGCACCCCTGTGGGCGAGAATGGAGCGGTGACCTCAGCTACCGAACAGCCCGTTCCCGCCGCTCCACGGCTGATCGCCACCGACCTGGACGGCACCCTCCTGCGGGACGACAAGACCGTCTCCGACCGCACGGTCGCAGCGCTCGCCGCTGCCGAGGAGGCCGGTATCGAGGTCTTCTTCGTCACCGGCCGCCCCGCCCGCTGGATGGGCGTCGTCAGCGATCACGTACACGGCCACGGCATGGCGATCTGCGCGAATGGCGCCGCCGTCGCCGACCTGCACGCCGACGGCAGGCTGCTGAAGGTGCGGGCACTGGAGCGGGCGGTGGCCCTCGACGTCGTGCACACGCTGCGCGCGGCCGCCCCCGGCACATCGTTCGCCGTCGAGCTGGCCACGGGCATCCACTACGAACCGGCCTATCCGCCGTTCTTCATGGACCCCGGTGCCACGGTGGCCGTCGCCGAGAAACTGCTTCACGAGGAGACGCCGGGAGCGGGCGCCCCGGTGCTGAAGCTTCTCGCCCACCATGGCGAACTGGCCCCGGACGACTTCCTCGCCCTGGCGCGCACGGTGGCCGGGGACCGGGCGTCCTTCACCCGGTCCAGCCCCACGGCGCTCCTGGAGGTCAGCGGGCCCGGCGTCTCCAAGGCCAGCACGCTGGAGCTGTGCTGCGCCGAACGCGGCATCACCTCCGAGGAGGTCGTGGCCTTCGGTGACATGCCGAACGACGTGGAGATGCTGAGCTGGGCGGGCACGTCGTACGCGATGGGCAACGCGCACCCGGCGGCTCTCGCCGCGGCCTCCGGCCGTACGGTCACCAACAACGAGGACGGCGTCGCGGTCGTCATCGAGCGGCTCATCGCCGAACGTGCCGGCCTCGGCGTGGAGCGCTGAGACCGGTTCCGGCGAAAAGGCGCGCCACGGACCCGGCTCCGGGCGAAAGGCCCGCCGAGACCCGGCCCCGGTGGTCAGAGCGGGGCCTGCCACACCACCGTAGTACCGGCACCGTGCTCCCCGATCCCGGGCCCGAACCAACTGGCCCCGCCGAGTGATTCCGCCCGGCGGGCCAGGTTGCGCAGGCCGCTTCGCCGCCCGCCCTCCGGGATGCCCACCCCGTCGTCGGCGACCGACAGCCGTACCGCGTCCCGCCCGTCGGGCAGCGAGGCGGTCGCGTCGACAAGCACGTCGATGCGAGCCGCGTCGGCGTGCCGGAACGCGTTGGACAGGGCCTCCCTGAGGGCCGCGATCAGATTCTTGCCGGTCAGCTCGCCGACCAGGGAGTCGACCGGACCGAGGAAGCGGTGAGTCGGTTTGAAGCCCAGCGGGACAGCCGCCATGTTGATCTCACGCAGAACGCGGGTACGCAGCCCGGAGGGCGCCTCGGCCGGCTCCTGCTGCAGCGCGAAGATCGCGGTACGGATCTCCTGAATGGTCACGTCCAGTTCGTCGACCGCCCTGCCCACGCCGGTCTGCACCTCCGGCACGTCCGACCCGCGCTGCGCGCTCTCCAGCATCATCCCCGTGGCGAACAGCCGCTGAATGACCAGGTCGTGCAGGTCACGGGCGATGCGGTCGCGGTCCTCGTAGACCGCGAGCCGCTCCCGGTCGCGCTGCGCCTCGGCCATCATGAGGGCCAGGGCGGCCTGCGAGGCAAACTGCGCGGCGAGGGTGCGCTCGGTCTCCGTGAACGGCCGGCCGCCACGGGTGCGGGGGGTGGCGAGCGCGCCGAGCACCCGGCCCCCGCTGTGCAGCGGGAGCATCATGCTGGGGCCGAAGCGCTCCGCCAGCCTGGTGATCATGCGGGAGTCGGTGGCCAGGTCGTCGATGAAGACCGCCTCGCCGTTCAGCAGCTTCGCCACCACGGGGTTGTGCGCCGGAATGATCACCCCGAGCGAAGTGGACGGGTCGTCCGCGGAGACGGCGACGATCTCCAGTCCCCCGTCCGCGGCGGGCAACAGCACGATGCCTGCCGCGGAGCCGGCGAGATGGCGGGCCTGTTCGGCAACGACGGAGAGCGCGTCGTCGGCGTCCCCGCCGGACAGCAGAGCGGTGGTCACGGCCACCGACCCGTCGATCCAGCGCTCGCGCTGCCTCGCCGCCTCGTACAGCCGCGCATTGCCGATGGCGATGCCTGCCTCGGTGGCCAGCACGCGGACCATGTGCAGGTCGTAGTCGTTGAACTCGCCGCCGTCGGTCTTCTCGGAGAGATAGAGGTTGCCGAAGATCTCGCCCTGGACCCGGATCGGGACGCCGAGGAACGTGCGCATGGGCGGATGGCCGGGCGGGAAACCGGCGAACCGCGGGTCGGACGTCAGGTCGGCCAGCCGCAGGGGGCGCGGATCGTCGATGAGGGCGCCGAGCAGCCCGTGGTGCCCGTCCGGCCGGCGCCCGATCCTGCGCGCCACGGCCTCGGAGACTCCGTACGTGACGAAATCGGAAAGCCCTTCGCTCTCCTCGTCCACGACACCGATGGCCGCGTAACGGGCGTGGGCCAACTCGGCGGCCGTCTCGCAGATCCGGTCGAGCGTGGAGTGGAGTTCAAGGCCCGTGCCCACCGACCGCATGGCTTCCAGCAGCCGTGGGACGCGGGCGGTCAGTTCGGTGGACAGCCCCCGCAGGCTGCGGGTCGCCTCCGTCGCGGCGTCGAGCGCGTCCGTCGCCCGTCTCGCATCCTTCGCGTCCGCCGCGCGCTCCGGGCGGTTCGGGTCCTGCTCTGGCATACCCAGAGCGTAATTAGTCCCGTTTAAGGGGGAAAGTCGAGATTTCGAAGTCGTACGGAGACCTCAGGCATGCGTGACCACCGGCTCGGCGGAGTCGGCCGTGGTCTCGCGTTCACGCTTCAGCATCCGGGCCAGCGGCCCGTCCACCGCTGCGAGGGCCAGGTACGGCCCGCGCTGCACGACGGCGCCCGCCTCCAGCACCACCACCTCGTCGACCGCCTCCAGCCCTTCGAGGCGATGGGTGATCAGTACGGTCGTCCGCCCCTGGGTGGCCGCCAGCAGGTCCGCGGTCAGGGCGTCGGCCGTCGGCAGATCGAGGTGCTCGGCCGGCTCGTCCAGGACCAGCACGGGGAAGTCCGCGAGCAGCGCCCGGGCCAGGGCGAGCCGCTGGCGCTGACCACCGGAGAGACGGGCGCCGTGCTCGCCGACGAGCGTGTCCAGACCGTCCGGCAGCTCCTGCACCCAGTCGAGCAGCCGGGCCCTGCCGAGGGCGTCACGCAGTTCGCCGTCCGTCGCGCCGGTACGTGCCAGCCGCAGGTTCTCCCGGATGGAGCTGTCGAAGATGTGGGCGTCCTGCGCACAGAGGCCGACGAACCGCCGGACCGTGTCCCCTTCCAGGGCCGACGCCTCCACCCCGCCGATCCGGTACGTCCCCGACCGCGCGTCCAGGAAGCGGAGCAGGACCTGGGCCAGTGTGGTCTTCCCGGAGCCGGACGTGCCGACGACCGCGATGCGCCGGCCCGCTTCAAGCGTGAGGTCGACGGAGTCCAGCGCATCGTGCCCGGCTCCTGCGTAGCGGGCGGACAGGCCCCGGACCTCCAGGGGGAAGGGTGACACGGGAGCCTCGGCGGGAGAGGCGGGCTCCCGCACCGGCACCGGGGCGTCCAGCACCTCGAACACCCGCTCCGCACTCCGCTTGACCCGCTGCCGGTACTGCACGGCGAGCGGCAGACCGGTCACGGCCTCGAAGGCGGCCAGCGGGGTGAGGACGACCACGGCCAGCTCCACTCCCGCGAGCCGGCCGTCGGCCACCGCGGGAAGGGCGACGAGGGCGGTGGCGACCACGGTGAGCCCGGCGACCAGCGAGCCGAGACCGCCGCCGAGCGCGGTGGCGGTCGCCGCCCGGGCGGCGATCCGGGTCAGCGCTCCGTCCGCTTCCCGGGTCCGCATCAGGCGCGCCGGAAGCGCGCCGGCGACGGTCAGCTCGGCGGTCCCGCCGAGCAGATCGGTGATCCGGGTGGCCAGCTCGGCCCGTGCGGGCGCCAGCCGGCGCTCCGCGTGCCGGGCACAGGCTCCGCTGACGAGAGGGACACCGACCCCGGCCAGCAACAGCCCGGCGGCCAGCACGAGGCCTGCCTCGGGCAGGAGCCAGGCAGTGAATCCGACGGCCCCCGCGCCCACCACGACCGCCGTCGCCACCGGCAGCAGCCACCGCAGCCAGTAGTCCTGAAGGGCGTCGACATCGGCGACGAGCCGCGAGAGCAGATCCCCGCGCCGGGTACGGCTCAGGCCCGCGGGTGCGATGCGCTCCAGGCTCCGGTAGACGCCGACGCGAAGCTCCGCGAGCATCCGGAGCACGGCGTCGTGCGAGACGAGGCGCTCGGCGTAGCGGAAGACCGCCCGTCCGATGCCGAACGCGCGGGTGGCGGTCACCGCCACCATCAGGTACAGCACGGGTGGCTGCTCGGAGGCCCGGGAGATCAGCCAGCCGGAAACAGCCATGAGGCCGACGGCCGAGCCCAGCGCGAGGCTTCCCAGCAGCAGAGCGAGCAGCAGCCGGCCACGCTGGGCGCCCGCGGCCTCCCTCACCCGGCCGAGCACATGCCCGGTCCGCGCCGTGGTGTCCCGCAGCGCGCCGGATGCACTCGGCGGATCGGTCGCCATGGCCGCTGTCCGCGCCTCCCCCGGCTCCGGCGGCAGGGCACCGGCCTGCGCCTCCACCGCCCCTGCAATCGAAAGCCGCTCGCCCGCTCCTGCCGGTGCCAGCGTCACCACCCGGTCCGCCACGGACAGCAGCGCCGGCCGGTGGACGACCAGCAGAACGGTCCGGCCCGCGGCCAGCCGCCGTACCGCCTCGACGACGCCCGCCTCCGTCTCCCCGTCCAGACTCGCGGTCGGTTCGTCGAGCAGCAGCACCGGCCGGTCGGCGAGGAAGGCCCGGGCGAGCGCGAGGCGCTGGCGCTGTCCGGCGGAGAGCCCCGCGCCGTCCTCGCCGAGGAGCGTGCGGGGGCCGTCCGGCAACGCGGCCACGAAGTCGTACGCCCCCGCGTCACGCAGCGCGGCCGTCACCGCGCTGTCGTCAGCCCCGGGCCTGGCCAGCCGGACGTTCTCCGCGATCGTTCCCGCGAAGAGGTGCGGGCGCTGCGGCACCCAGGCGATCCGTTCAAGCCAGCGTTCGGGGGCGAGGTCCGCCAGATCGGTCCCGCCGACCCGCACCCGGCCCTCATCGGGCTCCACGAACCCCAGCAGCACGTTGAGGAGGGTGGACTTGCCAACACCGCTCGGACCGACCAATGCGACGGTCTCCCCCTCGTCCACGACCAGCGAGGCCCCGGCGAGCGAGGGCTGGGTGCGTCCGGCGTGCCGGACGGACACTTCTTCCAACTCCAGCCGCAACGAGCCGGGGACGTCCTGCGTACCGCCCGTACGCGGCTCGGTCTCCAGGACGGCGAAGATCTCCTCGGCGGCCGAGAGCCCCTCGGCCGCCGCGTGGTACTGCGCGCCTACCTGCCGGATCGGCAGGTACGCCTCGGGCGCCAGAATCAGCACCACCAGACCGGTGTAGAGGTCGAGTTCGCCGTGCACGAGCCGCATGCCGATGGTGACGGCGACGAGCGCCACCGACAGCGTCGCCAGGAGCTCCAGGGCGAACGACGACAGGAACGCGATCCGCAGGGTCCTAAGGGTGGCCTGCCGGTACTGCGAGGTGATCGTGCGGATGGACTCGGCCTGGGCCTTGGCCCGGCCGAAGACCTTCAGCGTCGGCAGCCCCGCGACCACGTCGAGGAAGTGCCCCGAGAGCCGGGAGAGCAGCCGCCACTGCCGGTCCATCCGCGACTGGGTGGCCCAGCCGATCAGAATCATGAAGAGCGGGATGAGGGGGAGTGTGACGATGATGATCGCGGCCGAGATCCAGTCCTCGGTGACGACCCTGGCGAGCACGGCCACCGGCACCACCACCGCCAGCCCGAGCTGCGGGAGGTAGCGCGCGAAGTAGTCGTCGAGCGCGTCGATTCCCCGTGTGGCGAGAGCCACCAGTGAACCGGTGCGCTGCCCGCTCAGCCACTCGGGCCCCAGCTCTGCCGCCCGGGCGAGAAGGCGCCCGCGCAGTTCGGACTTGACGGCCGCACCGGCCCGGTAGGCGGCCAGTTCGGTGAGCCAGGAAACCAGGGACCGGCCGAGTGCGACCGCGGCGAGCAGAAGGAGCGGGGTGCGCAGCTCCGTACCGGTGAGGCCGTCCTCGAAGCCGCCCACCACCACCTCGGCGACGAGCATGGCCTGGGCGATGACCAGCGCCGCTCCGGCCACTCCGAGGGCCACCACCGCTGCCAGGAACAGCCGGGTGGCGCGGGCGTGGCGGAGCAGACGCGGATCGATAGGTTTCACGTGAAACACCCCATGAGGCTCGGCTCGGTCAAGGCACTCTCACTGCGTTCAGTGGGCGTCGGCGATGTGCTGCGTACCGATCCGCTTGCGGAACACCCAGTAGGTCCAGCCCTGATAGAGCAGGACGACGGGGGTGGCGATCCCCGCACACCACGTCATGATCTTCAGCGTGTACGGGCTGGACGAGGCGTTGGTGACCGTGAGGCTCCATCCGTCGTTCAGCGAGGACGGCATGACGTTCGGGAAGAGCGTCAGGAACAACATGGCGACCGCGGCCGCGATGGTGACCCCGGAGAAGGCGAAGGACCAGCCCTCACGTCCGGCCGCGACGGCACCGATCGCCGCTGCCAGGGCCACCACGGCGACGAGCATCGCGATCAGGCTCCAGCGGTCCCCGTTGTCGGCCTGGGTCCAGATGAGGAACCCCAGGGCGAGAACCGCGGTGACCGCGCCCAGCCTCAGCGCCAGTCGGCGCGCCCGGGCCCGGATGTCTCCGACCGTCTTGAGCCCGGCGAAGACCGCTCCGTGGAAGGTGAAGAGGGCGAGCGTGACCAGTCCTCCGAGGAGCGCGTAGGGATTGAGCAGATCCCAGAGGCTGCCCACGTACTCCATGTCCGCGTCGATCTTCACTCCACGGACGATGTTCCCGAAGGCCACACCCCAGAGCAGGGCCGGGATCAGCGAGGTCCAGAAGATCGCGTGCTCCCAGTTGGTCTGCCACTTCGCCTCGGGCCGCTTCGCCCGGTACTCGAACGCGACACCCCGCACGATCAGGCAGAGCAGGATGATCAGCAACGGCAGGTAGAAGCCGGAGAACAGCGTGGCGTACCACTCGGGGAACGCGGCGAAGGTCGCTCCGCCGGCGCTCAGCAGCCACACCTCGTTGCCGTCCCAGACGGGCCCGATCGTGTTGATCAGAACCCGTCGTTCCTTGCGGTCCCTCGCCAGCAGCTTGGTCAGGACACCGATCCCGAAGTCGAATCCCTCCAGGAAGAAGTAGCCGGTCCAGAGAACGGCGATGAGCACGAACCAGACGTCGTGGAGTTCCATCTCTCTGCTCCCTGTGTTCTCAGTAGGAGAAGGCCATGGGCCGGTCGGCGTCGTAGTGGTCGCCGCCGATCCTGGTGGGCGGGTTGAGGTCGGCCTCGGTGAGGTCCGGCGGTCCGGCCTTGACGTACTTCACGAGCAGCCTGACCTCGATGACGGCGAGCACCGCGTACAGCGCCGTGAAGAGGATCATCGAGGTGAGCACCTCACCCTGCGAGACACCGGGGGAGACCGCGTCACGGGTCTGCAGGACGCCGTAGACGACCCAGGGCTGGCGGCCCATCTCGGTGAAGATCCAGCCCCAGGAGTTGGCGATCAACGGGAAGAGCAGGGTCCACAGCGCGACGATCCAATAGCACTTGGCGAGCTTCGGGCTCAGCGCCTTGTTCTTGAACAGGACCAGATGCGGCACCTCGTCCTCACCGGTGCGCATGCCCGGCGGCAGCATGAACTTCTTCCGCGTCAGCCACAGTCCGAGGATCCCGAGGCCGAAGGACGCCATGCCGAAGCCGATCATCCACCGGAAGCTCCAGAAGGCGACGGGGATGTTGGGCCGGTAGTCCCCGGGCCCGAACCGTTCCTGCTCGGCCTTGTTGATGTCGTTGATGCCGGGGACGTAGGAGCGGAAGTTGTCGTCGGCCAGGAAGGACAGCACTCCGGGGATCGAGATCTCGACCGAGTTGTGCCCCTTGCTGACATCTCCGTACGCGAAGATCGAGAAGGGCGCGGAGGTCTCCCCGTCCCACAGCGCCTCGGCCGCCGCCATCTTCATCGGCTGCTGCTTGAACATCACCTTGCCGAGCTGGTCACCGCTGACGGCGGTGAGAAGGCCGGCGATCACGACGGTGATGAGCCCCAGCCGCAGCGAGGTCCGCATCACCGGGATGTGCTTCTTGCGTGCCAGGTGGAAGGCGGCGATGCCGACCATGAACGCGCCGCCGACGAGGAAGGCCGCCGTGATGGTGTGGAAGAACTGGGCGAGCGCGGTGTTCTGCGTGAGCACGTGCCAGAAGTCGGTGAGTTCGGCCCGCCCGCGTTCCTTGTTGATGCGGTAGCCGACCGGGTGCTGCATCCACGAGTTGGCGGCCAGGATGAAGTACGCGGACAGGATGGTGCCGATGGACACCATCCATATGCAGGCCAGGTGGATCTTCTTGGGCAGCTTGTCCCAGCCGAAGATCCACAGGCCGATGAACGTGGACTCGAAGAAGAACGCGATCAGCGCCTCGAAGGCGAGCGGAGCGCCGAAGACGTCGCCGACGAACCGCGAGTAGTCGGACCAGTTCATTCCGAACTGGAACTCCTGGACGATGCCCGTGACGACACCCATGGCGATGTTGATCAGGAAGAGCTTTCCCCAGAACTTGGTGGCCCTGAGGTACTTCTCCTTGTTGGTCCGCACCCAGGCGGTCTGCAGGCCGGCGGTGAGCGCGGCGAGAGAGATCGTCAAGGGAACGAAGAGGAAGTGGTAGACGGTGGTCGTTCCGAACTGCCATC
Source organism: Streptomyces sp. NPDC096323 (assembly GCF_040302845.1). Classification (NCBI taxonomy): domain Bacteria; kingdom Bacillati; phylum Actinomycetota; class Actinomycetes; order Kitasatosporales; family Streptomycetaceae; genus Streptomyces; species Streptomyces sp. NPDC096323. The sequence continues at coordinate 555,248 of NZ_JBEOSI010000004.1, read as the reverse complement.
GCGCCAGGGTCTCCGGCGCCAGAGCTAGCTCCACGTCGTCTTCTCCTTACGTCGCCGTCACTGAGCCGGACATTTGTCCTTTGAATCCGACTGATCTTGGGAGAAAGCAGGACACGCTTGTGAACGCGTTCACATTCACAAGCAAAATTATGGCGCACAGCTTTTCGGACGGTACGACCGGGGTCCCCCTCCACGAAGCACCACCGATTCGCCCCGGATCCGGGGCCGCCCATGCGAACGGCCCCGTACCTCGCGTACGAGATACGGGGCCGGGTGCCCGGTCGGCCGAAGAGCCGAAGAGCCGTTGGGGAGGGCGTCGGCGCTACAGCTCCTTGCGGTACGACTCCGTCACCTTCAGGAAGAGGTCGTTCGCCTCGTCCTCACCGATCGACACCCGCACACCCTCGCCCGCGAACGGCCTGACCACCACGCCGGCCTTCTCGCAGGCCGCGGCGAAGTCGACCGTACGGTCCCCCAGCCGAAGCCAGACGAAGTTCGCCTGGGACTCCGGCACCGTCCAGCCCTGCCGCACCAGCGTCTCGTGCACCCGCTGCCTCTCGCAGACCAGGGAGCCCACCCGGCCGAGGAGTTCGTCCTCGGCCCGCAGCGAGGCCACCGCCGCGTCCTGGGCGAGCTGACTGACGCCGAAGGGCACCGCCGTCTTGCGCAGCGCGGCTGCGACCGGCTCGTGGGCCACGGCGAAGCCGACCCGCAGTCCGGCCAGCCCGTAGGCCTTGGAGAACGTCCGCAGCACCGCCACGTTGGGCCGGTCCCGGTAGATCTCGATGCCGTCGGGCACCTCGACGTCGCGGACGAACTCCCTGTACGCCTCGTCGAGCACCACGAGCACATCGCCCGGCACCCGGTCCAGGAACCGCTCCAGCTCCGCCCGGCGCACCGCGGTGCCGGTCGGGTTGTTCGGATTGCAAACGAAAATCATCCGGGTCCGGTCGGTGATCGCGTCCGCCATCGCGTCCAGATCGTGCACGTCACCGTCGGTCAGCGGCACCTTCACCGACGTCGCACCGCTGACCTGCGTGATGATCGGGTACGCCTCGAACGACCGCCAGGCGTAGATGACCTCGTCGCCCGGGCCGGAGGTGGCCTGCAGCAGCTGCTGGGCCACACCCACCGAACCGGTACCGGTGGCCAGGTGCGTGAGCGGCACACCGAAACGGTCCGACAGCTCGTTCATCAGACCGGTGCAGGACATGTCCGGGTACCGGTTGAAGTGCGCGGCCGCCGCCAGCGCGGACTCCATCACCCCCGGCAGCGGCGGATAGGGGTTCTCGTTGGAGGACAGCTTGAACGCGACCGGTCCGTCCGCCGCGGCCGGCTTGCCCGGCACATAGGCGGGGACGCCATCCAGTTCGGCGCGCAGCTTGGGGCTCGTCTCGCTCACCGCAGGTCCTCCTCGACCGTCCGTACACATCAATACTGCTCACCTTATGAGGATTGGGCGCCGCTGCGAATGGCGGGACCGCGGATTCGCCGGGTGAGCCCCGGAATGAGGGGGGCGCTCAGCAACCTGGCGTGCGCCGGTGGCTCACTCCGTGGCGCGCGTCCCCCGAAGAGGTGAGTTGAGACCTCTTCGAGACATCCACCTTTCGGCAGGCCCATCCGGCCCGACGGGTGACACACGATGACCCAACCCCGTAACTACCTTCAATCACAAGGTGCTTGCTCGTTAATGACCATGCAGAAACGTGCCTGTCAACGGGTGAATATGCGACCGGTCCAAGTGCCCGTCCGAGCCCTACTATCGGCTCGCCATGACAGCAGCAGGGAAGCACCAGGTGAGCCGGACCGAGACCCCCCGGCGCGGCGGCCGGCAAGGTCGAGCAGGTATCCGGGACGTGGCCGCCGCCGCCGGGGTCTCCATCACGACCGTCTCCGACGCGCTCAACGGCAAGGGCAGGCTCCCGGACGCCACCCGCAGCCATGTCCGCGAGGTCGCCGAGCGCCTGGGCTACCGCCCGTCCGCCGCGGCCCGCACGCTCCGTACCGGCAAGTCCGGCCTCATCGGCCTGACCGTGACGACTTACGGGGATGAACCTTTCACCTTCACCGAATTCGCGTACTTCGCCGAGATGGCCAGAGCTGCCACCTCCGCCGCGCTGGCCCGCGGGTACGCCCTCGTCATCCTCCCCGCCACCTCACGCCACGACGTCTGGTCGAACGTCGCGCTCGACGGCACCGTCGTCATCGACCCCTCGGACCAGGACCCTGTCGTCACCGAACTCGTGCGCCAGGGGCTCCCCGTCGTCTCCGACGGCCGCCCGGCCGGGACCCTCCCGGTCACCGCATGGGTGGACAACGACCACCGGGCCGCCGTCCTCGACCTCCTCGACCATCTCGCCGCCGCCGGGGCGCGGCGCATCGGACTGCTCACCGGCACCACCACCGACACGTACACCCGGCTCTCCACCACCGCGTACCTCCACTGGTGCGAGCGCGTCGGCCAGGATCCGGTCTACGAGTCGTACCCCGCCCACGATCCGTGCGCCGGCGCGGTGGCAGCCGACCGTCTGCTGGCCCGACCGGACCGCCCGGACGCCGTCTACGGCCTCTTCGACCCCAACGGCACCGATCTGCTGGCGGCCGCACGCCGGTACGGCCTGCGCGTCCCTGAGGACCTGCTGCTGGTCTGCTGCAGTGAGTCCACCGTCTACGCGACGACCGAGCCGCCCATCACCACGCTCTCGCTCAAGCCGAGGCGGATCGGCACGGCGGTCGTCCAGCTGCTCATCGACGCCATCGAAGGCGTCGACCACGACGGACCGGTGGAACAGGTCATACCGACGGAGCTCATCGTCCGGACGTCCTCGCAACGCCGTCCACCACGCACCACTGTCAGCGCGCCGCGCTCCCCGGCAGGGGACTGATCAGGCCAATTGGGACCAATCGACCGACGAACCTGGTGTGCGCACGGATTCACCACCCCTGGTGCGTCACAGAGCACGATCCTCATTCCTATGATGGGCGCACGACACCGCGGACCACCCCGACCAGCAGGGCCCGTCAGGTGTACGGCGGCGCGACGGTGGTGGAGGGGTCGATGACACAGGGGGCCGGTCAGGAACCCGTGGTGCGGACGGCGACGTTGCGCGACTTCCGCGTACCGCCCTATGCGCAGTCCCCTGCGCCGCCCGCCCCGCCGCACCCGGGCAATGCCTTCCCGGGGGGCGAGCCGCCGGAGGGGTACACCCCGACCGCGCGCGACCTCCCCGTGATCAGCCGCGAGGACACCGTCCAGGTGCGGACCGTGCCCGACCCGCGGCCCGCCCGGGAGCCGGGACTCGGTCCGCTGTACGTCGTCGGTGACGTCCACGGCTATCTGGACGAGCTCCTCGCCGCCCTCACCGAACAGGACCTGATCGACTCCGAGGGCAACTGGTCCGCGGGCAACGCGCGACTCTGGTTCCTCGGCGACTTCACCGACCGGGGACCCGACGGAATCGGCGTCATCGACCTCGTGATGCGGCTCTCCGCCGAGGCCGCCGCCGCCGGTGGCTACTGCAAGGCCCTGATGGGCAACCACGAACTGCTGCTCCTCGGCGCCAAGCGGTTCGGCGACACCCCCGTCAACTCCGGAGCGGGAACGGCCACCTTCCAGGCCGCCTGGCTGCTCAACGGCGGCCAGAAGACGGACATGGAGCGGCTCCAGGACGTCCATCTCCAGTGGATGTCCCGGCTCGACGCCGTCGTCGAGGAGGACGAGCACCTCCTGATGCACTCGGACACGACGGCGTACCTCGACTACGGCTCCACCATCGAGGACGTCAACGACACGGTGCACGCCATTCTCACGAGGAACGACGCCGATGAGTGCTGGGACCTCTTCCGCAAGCTGACGAAGCGCTTCGCCTTCCGCGACGAATCGGGCCCACAGGCCGTTCAGGAACTCATGGAGGCCTACGGCGGACGACGCGTCGTCCATGGTCACAGTCCCATTCCCTACCTTCTCGGCGAGGTCGGCTCCGAGGACGGCGAGGACAGGTCGGGTCCGCTGGTGGACGGTCCGCACGTGTACGCGGACGGGCTCGCCATCGCCATGGACGGCGGAGTGACCATGGCCGGAAAGCTACTGGTCGTACAACTCCCGCTGCATGACTGACGCTCGTCGGGGAAGACGCATCCCGACCTGAATACGCCGACCACTGGGCCTATTTCCGGAAACCCCCTGTCACCCCGTGCCGTGAGCGCTCTACCATCGGCGTACCAGTAGCAGGCTCTCCTCCGTTTCCGCCCGACTGCCCGGTTCGAGCGGGCACACAGGCCCTACGGAGCATCGGGGGATGCACATGAACAGCGCTCCGCACCTGCTGACCGAGGACCGGCCCGAGTACGAGCGGATCCTCGACGACGCACTGCGTCACGCCCATGAACGACCGGATCTGGCCGCTGTCGGTGAACGGCTCAATCCGGTGCAACTGCGCACCATGGCGATGGCCGCCACCGCACTGATCACCGCTGCCGCCGCCACCGAGTACGAGCACTACGTGAAGGCCCGCGAGGAGATCCGCGCCGCGGCCGCCGGCCCGGACGAGGACGGCGCCCCGGACACCGGGAACGGCGCCCGCCAGTCGGGCGCCGGCATAGGAGTCGTCATCACCGTCCTGGCGCCGGTGCTGGCGGGCACCGCCTCGGTGATCTTCCTGCTCGTCGGCTACGTCCTGAAGGCGCTCGACCCGCCTCCGTCGTTCGCGCGCACCATGGTCGGGGCGGGCTGGTTCTTCGCCGCGGCGACGGCGGCCGCCATTCTCGTCGCCGCCGTCGGCCTCCTCGTCACGGCTCTGCGCAACGGATCGACCTCGGTGCCGGCCGAGGAGCACGGCGAGGAGTTCCCGGAGGACGTGGCCCGCGCCAGAGAGGCCTGGCGCCACGCCCTGCTGGAGCGGGGCATCCTGCCGTTCCTGCGGGACGCCCTCGCCGACCCCGGAGCGGCCCCGGCCGCGCGGATCCCGCACCGCTCCGCCAACCGCATCCCGAAGATCGGCTACAGCAGGCCGGACTTCTCCAGCCCGGACGACGGCCCGGCTGCCGCGCCCCGCCCGACGTTCACCAGCCCGGACTTCACGAGCCCCGACTTCGGCGGACCGGAGCACGAGCTGGACTGACCGGAACCGGGACCGGCAAGGCCCGGGAAGCCTGGCGCTGACCGGGACCGGGGCCGGCAGGCCCGGGAAGTCTGGCGACAGGCACCCGGGCTCGGGAGCGGCAGTGCGCGGAGCGCGCGCATGCCGCCCCCGGAGGGACCTACTCCGCGATCGGCAGATAGACCCGGTTGCCCGCCTCCGCGAACTCCCTGGACTTCTCCGCCATGCCCGCCTCGATCTCCGACTGCGAGCCTCCGTGCTCACGCCGGATGTCCTGGGAGATCTTCATCGAGCAGAACTTCGGGCCGCACATCGAGCAGAAGTGCGCCGTCTTCGCCGGCTCGGCCGGCAGCGTCTCGTCGTGGAACTCCCGTGCGGTGTCCGGGTCGAGGGCCAGATTGAACTGGTCCTCCCAGCGGAATTCGAACCGGGCGTCCGACAGTGCGTCGTCCCAGTCCTGCGCTCCCGGGTGCCCCTTGGCGAGGTCCGCCGCATGGGCCGCGATCTTGTAGGTGATGACCCCGGTCTTCACGTCGTCCCGGTTGGGCAGCCCGAGGTGCTCCTTGGGCGTCACGTAGCAGAGCATCGCCGTCCCCCACCAGGCGATCATCGCGGCGCCGATGCCCGAGGTGATGTGGTCGTACGCGGGCGCCACATCGGTCGTCAGCGGACCGAGCGTGTAGAACGGCGCCTCCTCGCAGATCTCCTGCTGAAGGTCGATGTTCTCCTTGATCTTGTGCATCGGGACATGGCCCGGTCCCTCGATCATGGTCTGGACGCCGAACCGCTTGGCGACGATGTTCAGTTCGCCGAGCGTGCGCAGCTCCGCGAACTGGGCCTCGTCGTTGGCGTCCGCGATCGACCCGGGCCGCAGCCCGTCACCCAGGGAGTACGTGACGTCGTACGAGGCGAGGATCTCGCAGAGCTCCTCGAAGTTCTCGTAGAGGAACGACTCCTTGTGGTGCGCGAGGCACCAGGCCGCCATGATCGATCCGCCGCGGGAGACGATGCCGGTCTTGCGGCGGGCGGTCAGCGGCACGTACGGCAGGCGCACGCCGGCGTGAACCGTCATGTAGTCGACGCCCTGCTCGGCCTGTTCGATGACGGTGTCCTTGTAGATCTCCCAGGTCAGCTCCTCCGCCCTGCCGTCGACCTTCTCCAGTGCCTGGTAGAGCGGCACGGTGCCGATCGGCACGGGGGAGTTGCGAAGAACCCACTCACGGGTGGTGTGAATGTTGCGGCCGGTGGACAGATCCATGACCGTGTCGGCGCCCCACTTGGTCGCCCAGGTCATCTTGTCCACCTCCTCCTCGATGGAGGACGAGACCGCGGAGTTGCCGATGTTGGCGTTCACCTTCACCAGGAACCCCTTGCCGATGATCATCGGCTCGATCTCCGGGTGGTTGACGTTGGCCGGCAGGACGGCCCGGCCGGCGGCGATCTCCTCGCGCACCACCTCGGGCCCGACGTTCTCCCGGATCGCGACGTACTCCATCTCCGGGGTGACCTCGCCCCGGCGGGCGTACGCGAGCTGGGTGACGGGACGGCCGTCCCGGCTGCGCCGTGGCTGGCGGGGACGGCCGGGGAAGACCGCGTCCAGATTGCGCAGCCCGCCGCGCGGTGAGGTGTGCTTGAGCCCGTCGTCCTCGGGGCGCGCGGGACGTCCCGTGTACTCCTCGGTGTCACCGCGGGCGATGATCCAGTTCTCCCGCAGCGGTGCCAGTCCGCGGCGGACGTCGGTCTCCGTCGATGGATCGGTGTACGGCCCCGACGTGTCGTACAGGGTCACGTCCTTGCCGTTGGTGAGGTGCACCTGACGGACCGGCACCCGGAGGTCAGGGCGCGAGCCCTGGATGTACCCCTTGTGCCAGCCGATGGACTTCCCGGCCTCGTCGTTCTGGTTCGAGGCAGGCGTGCGTGCGTCCGCTGTGGTCATGAGACCTACTCCCTACGCCGGCATTACCCGGTAACAGGTTCGGCGGTCGGCGCAGCCTGTCCCGTACGGACGTACGGAGATCAGCGCCCTCTCAGCCCGGTGCTCCGAGCTCCCGCGTGTGCAAAGGTGCCACCACGCTAGCGCCCCTGTTGGCGAGCTGGCCAGAGGGCCCCTGTCTTCTTGCGATGATCGGCCGGTGACGTCCCCTCTTAACGACCTCGAACCGCAGGGCCATCAGCACGCGCACTCCCACAGCCACGGCCCCGCCGCCCCCGTCTCCAGCCATCTGCGCAAGGTGATCGCCGCCGTGCTGATCCCGGTCGCGGCCGCGGTCGTCGTGGGGCTCGTGGTGCTCTGGCCCGGTGGGGCGCCGGCGCACGAGCGAACCGGTGTCGGATTCGACCGGCAGACCCAGCAGGGGAAGGTGGTGAACGTCGACCAGGTGGACTGCAAGGACCTGAACGCCTCTCAGCTGCCCGTCACCGGCGAGAGCGTGCCGCCGACGGGCGACGGGACCACCGGCGACGGCGGGGCCGCCCTCTGCAAGAAGGCCACGATCGAGGTCACGAGCGGGGAGGACAAGGGCCGCACATTCATCGAGGTCGTCCAGCCGGACGCACCCCGGCAGCTGCGGCAGGGGCAGGGGGTGGTCGTCGCGTACGCCCCCGACGCGCCCCACGACCTCCAGTACTCGGTGACCGATGTGAACCGGAAGTTCCCGTTGGTGCTGCTGGCCGGAATCTTCGCGCTGGTGGTGGTCGCCGTGGGCAGAATGCGCGGGGTCATGGCGCTGGTGGCGCTCGCCCTGTCGTTCGCGGTCCTGACCCTGTTCATCCTTCCGGCCATCCTGGAGGGCTCGAACCCGCTGGTCGTGGCCGTCGTCGGGGCCGGCGCCATCATGCTGATCGCGCTCTACATCTGCCACGGACTGACGGCCCGCACCTCGGTCGCCGTCATCGGCACCCTGATCTCACTGCTGCTGATCGGGCTCCTCGGCTCGCTCTTCATCGGCTGGGCGAGTCTGAGCGGGAACACCGACGACAACACCGGCCTCATCCACGGCCTGTATCCGCACATCGACATGAGCGGACTGCTGCTGGCCGGCGTCATCATCGGTTCCCTGGGAGTGCTCGACGATGTGACGGTCACCCAGACCTCAGCGGTCTGGGAACTGCACCAGGCCGACCCGACGATGAGCGCGAGGAAGCTCTACCGGGCAGGTATCAGGATCGGGCGCGACCACATCGCCTCGGTGGTCAACACTCTGGTGCTCGCCTATGCGGGCGCCGCGCTTCCGTTGCTGCTGCTGTTCTCGGTCGCCCGGAGCGGCGTGGGGACGGTGGCGAACAGCGAGCTGGTCGCGGAGGAGATCGTACGCACCCTGATCGGCTCGATCGGGCTGGTCGCCTCGGTGCCGGTGACCACCGCGCTCGCGGCCCTGGTCGTCTCGGCGGACCGCACCGGGCTCGCTGCTGATTCCGGGGCTCCGGCACTCGTGCGGAGCGGCAGGGGACGTCGCCGCCGGGCGAAGTCCTGAGTATTCGGACACGGAGAGTGATTCACTCTTTCGGCAGGTGTGCTGTTCGACCCACATGCAGGCCAGGGACACAGGCTTCGTCAACCGGCGTTCTGTTCCTCGGCCAGGATCCGCCCCAGCGCCTCTTCCAGATTGCCCTCGAAGTCACCCAGCGTGCACTCCTGCCCGAGCGGCACGAGCTTGTCCGTCCGGTCGAGAAAGGCCACGAGTGGTGCCGTACCGGCTCGGAAGAGTGCACGGTCGGCCCCCACCTGGAGCCGGATATGGACGTCGGACAGGCCCTCGGGTTCGGTCGGCCCGATGTGCACATCGCCGTCACCACTGGGGCTGTTGAGGCCGTCGAGCAGCAGCTCGCGGCCGAAAGCCCAGGTGACGGGGGCGTCGCCGGGCAGATGGAAGGTCATCCGGATCGCGTACGGATCGCACACTTCGTACCGGAGCTCCACCGGGATACGGAAAGAGAGCTCCTCGGAGACGAGGAAGCTCATCATGACCTCAGCTTGAACCGACTCGCGCATCGTTCAACCCCGCAGTAGATGAATCTGGCCAGGAATGATCCCCCGTGGCCCATTGACGCCATCGTGGTGCACGCGATAGCAGATCACAAGGAGTGATTTTTCAGATACTGATAGAGAACACGAACGAACGCAAGAGGCTGGCCACTTCAGCGCGTAGTCGTTCGACTGCGGGGAGCAATCGTTCTGATTGGTCAAAAGGGACAGAAATGGCCATCGCGGCGGCGGTGAATCCGGCCGTGACCGGGATGGCTGCGCAGACCGTTCCGAGGGCGTATTCCTGTCGTTCGACGACAGGTTCCGCACGCTCCATCGCCCGCAACCGCTCCAGAAGTTCCGGACGGTCACGAGCGGAGTAGCGGGTCAGCGGGCGCACCGGGTGCCGGTCCAGGTGGTCCTCGCGGGCCTGCTCGTCGAGCTGGCCCAGCAGACACTGGCCGATCGCGTGTGCATGTCCCGTCTCGCCGAAGGCCGCCCACTCCTCCACCGCCGGCGCCTGCGGAGTGTCCGCGACCGCGACGAGCTCGATCTCGCCCTCGCGGTAGACGGCGCAGTACACCGGGGCGCCGATGATGTCTCTCCATCGCCCCAGGGACTGGGTCATTCTGCTGCGACGATTCTGCAGCGCCCCGTCGTCCGCCAGCCGCTCCGCGGCGGCGCCGAAGAGGAAGACGCCGTTCTCCCTGCGCAGATATCCCTCGTGGGTCAGCGTGCGCAGCAGGTGATAGGCGGTCGGAAGCGGAAGCCCCGCTTCCCGCGCGAGCTGTTTGGCCGGCGCCCCATCACGATGAGTGCCCACAGCCTCCAGCAGCCTCAGCGCCCGCTGCACCGATCCGATGAGCGTCGGAGCAGAGGTACTCGATGCCGTGGTCAACGGTCACCCCCAGGCGTGGTGACGGGCAGTCAGCCCGCCTGTGGGGGCCGCCCCCACAGATCTGCCGCAGGCCTGGGGTTCAGAAGGCCGGATGCCGTACAAACCACTGGTCAGGGTGGCAACTGACGGTGTTTTCCCAGGCAGCGGCAGCGGACTGCCACTGTATCGGGAGCAACCGGACAGGGCGCCGTTTCGCCCTCCGCTTAGCTCAGCTGGGCTAATCGCCCGGTCGGCCGTGCGGCTACCAGTCGCTTCGCGAGGAGGACGACATGAACTTCCGTACGACGAAGACGACGCCGCCGACCAGGATCACGAAGAGCAGGACCTTGAACAGCAGGCCGATCACGAAGCCGACGATGCTGGCGATCAGTCCGCCGAACACGACGATCGCGATGACGGGCACCGCGATCCACTTCACCCACCAGGGCATTCCCGCGAATATCTCCCGCACGGCCATCGTCCTACCTCGTCTCTGTGAGTTCCTGCTTCGATGCTAGAGGTGCCGGGGCGGGCTGCGGGGCCCGCGATCCCTTGAACTCCCCTGATCGAACCCTTAGGGATCCCCGAGACGCGGCCCGGCCCTCTGCGCGATGCGGCTCAGCCCTCGGGCGGCGAGAAGACCACCATCACACGCAGGTCCTCGGTGATGTGGTGGAACTTGTGGGCGGTGCCGGCGGGTACGTACACGACGCTTCCTCTGCCCACCTGCGTCGTTTCCATGCCCACGGTGATCGAGGCGCGTCCGCTGACGACGAAGTAGACCTCGTCCTGGTTGTGCGGCTGCTGCGGGTCGAGTTCGCCGGCGTCCAGGGCGTACAGACCGACAGACATGTTCCGTTCGCGGACGAACTGGAGGTAAGCGCCGTCGTTGGCGGCCCGCTCCGCCTCCAGTTCGTCCAGCCTGAATGCCTTCATGGCCCGTCCGCCCCTTGCCTCTGTCCAGCCGGTGTTCGCCACCGATCATGTCTGCCACGATCAGACACATGAAGAATTTCGTAGTCAAGACGATCGCCAACGCGGGTGCGCTGGCCGTGGCCATCTGGCTGCTCCAGGACATCACGCTGACCGGCGGCAGCACCGGACGCAAGGCACTGACCCTGGTCCTGGTCGCGCTGATCTTCGGCTTGGTCAACTTCCTGGTCAAGCCGGTGGTGAAGCTGCTCACGCTGCCGCTCTTCATTCTGACGCTGGGGCTGATCACCTTGGTGGTGAACGCCCTGATGCTGTTGCTGACCTCGTGGCTGGCCGATGTGGTGGACCTGAGCTTCCACGTCGACGGCTTCTGGACCGCTGTCCTCGGTGGTCTGATCATTTCGATCGTGTCCTGGGCTCTGAACGTCGTCCTGCCCGACGAGGACTGAACCCCGGCTACCTGAAACAGTGACGGCAAGGCCGGCGTCAGACCGGGGAGAGAAACGAGGACACACATGAGCACCATGGGCGACGGAACGCGGGCCGTACGTGCGGGCCTGCCGGAACCGCAGCAGTACGAGCCCACTCTCCCCGGCCCGGTCTTCGCCGCGCATTTCCACCTGTCCGGCGAGCCGACCGGGCCGTACACCTACGGCCGTGACACCAACCCGACCTGGACCCACCTGGAACGGGCCATCGGCGAACTCGAAGCTCCGGGCGAGAACGTCGAGACCACGGTCTTCGCCTCCGGCATGGCGGCGATCTCCGCGGTCCTGCTGTCCCAGGTACGCACCGGCGATGTCGTCGTGCTGCCCGACGACGGCTACCAGGCTCTTCCCCTGGTGCGTGCGCAGCTGGAGGCCTACGGCGTCGAGGTGCGCACCGCCCCGACCGGGGGCGACGCCCAGCTGGCTCTGCTGGAAGGGGCGCGGCTCCTGTGGATCGAGACCCCGTCCAACCCCGGGCTCGACGTCTGTGACGTGCGCCGGCTCGTCGAGGCGGCGCACGCGGGCGGCACGCTGGTGGCCGTCGACAACACCCTCGCCACCCCGCTCGGCCAGCGCCCTCTGGAGCTCGGCGCCGACTTCTCGGTGGCCAGTGACACCAAGGGCATGACCGGTCACGGTGACATCCTGCTCGGTCATGTGACGTGCAGGGATTCCGGACTCGCGGCGGGGGTGCGCCGCTGGCGCAAGGTGGTGGGGGCCATCCCCGGGCCCATGGAGGCCTGGCTCGCGCATCGCTCCCTGGCCACGCTGGAACTGCGGATCGAGCGGCAGTGCGCGAACGCCCTCCTGCTTGCCGAGGCCCTCGCCGAGCGCCCGGAGGTGAGCGGGCTGCGCTACCCGGGACTGCCCACCGACCCCTCGTACCCCAACGCCGTGCGGCAGATGCGGCGCTTCGGTTCCGTCGTGTCGTTCGTGCTGGCGGACCGCGGGACCGCCGAGCGCTTCCTGTCGGCGCTGCGTCTCGCCGAGGACGCCACCAGCTTCGGAGGCGTACGTTCCACTGCCGAGCGCCGGGCCCGCTGGGGCGGCGACGCCGTGCCGGAAGGCTTCATCCGCTTCTCCGTCGGCGCCGAGAACGCGGCGGACCTGGTAGCCGACGTGGCACGGGCGCTGGACGAAGCCGTCGCCCGGGACTGAGTGAGTGAGTGCCCGCGGTGGTACGGGCGGTCCGAGCCTCCCCCCTCGTGGCTCGGACCGCCCCGGCTCTCCGCCTTCTCCCTGCGAAGAACCGCCTCGACAAGGCTAGTTGACTCAGCGTCAGTGTCCAATCACAGTAGCGGCAGCGACCTATCGACATATTTATAGTTGTCCGGGTCCGACGGGTCGCACAGGTGAGAGGGAACGGATATGGACCTGGCCCTGCTGCGCACCTTCGTCACCGTGCACCGTGCGGGCTCGTTCACCCGCGCAGCCGCGCTCCTCGGCCTCTCCCAGCCCGCCGTGACCTCTCAGATCCGCACCCTGGAACGGCAGCTGGGCCGCCCCCTCTTCCTCCGCCGGGCCCGCGGCGTGACACCCACCACCATCGGCGACGAACTCGCGCACCGGGCGGCTCCTCATCTGGACGCACTGGTCGAGATCGCCGAGACCGAACTCGACGAGGAGTCGGGCGTACGGACGCTCCATCTGGCGGGGCCACCGGAATTCACCTCGCTGCGGGCCCTGCCCGCGCTCACCCCGCTCATCGCCCAGGGGCTCGCACTGCGCAGCTCGTTCTCCGCCGACACGGACGAGACACTCGACGGTCTGGCCGCCGGACACCATGACCTCGCCGTCGTCACGGCCCGGCCGCGCGGAGGTCTGCTCACCGCCGTCCCGCTCTGCGACGAGGAGCACATCCTGGTCGCGGCGCCCCGGTGGGCAGGCCGTCTGGGACCGGGGACGCTACGACGCAACGGCCCGGTGGTCCTGGAACAGCTGCCCGTGGTGGAGGTGCACGAGAGCCTGCCGCTCGTCTCCCGTTACTGGGCGGCGGTCTTCGACAGCCGGCCCGCGGCAGCCGGGGCCGTCATCACGCCTGATCTGCGGGCCGTCCTGGAATGCACGGCGGCCGGGGCAGGTCTCGCCGTCCTGCCCCGGTATCTGTGCGAGGGCGCCCTGGAGCGGGGCGAGGTGGTGGCGCTCCTCGATCCGCCGGTTCCGCCCCTGCGCACGTACTTCCTCGCCGCGCGGACCGGCACGCTCGCACTGCCGCATATCGCACGGGCACACGAGGTGCTCCTACGTGCGGCGGCTGACTGGTGACCGCAGGACGGGCCGGTAGCCGCCGGGTGTTTCAGAACCGGTTCTGCGGGCCACTCTCTTGCCATGACCGAACGTCCTGTGGTCAAGCGCACCGCACGCGCCGTCCTGCTCGACGGCAACGACCTGATCCTCATCAAGCGCACCAAGCCGGGGGTGGATCCGTACTGGGTCACGCCCGGCGGCGGGGTCGAGCCCGAGGACGCGACCGTCGTCGATGCCCTGCACCGCGAACTGGACGAGGAGCTCGGCGCCAAGATCACCGACGTGGTGCCCTGCTTCGTCGACACCGTGGAGCACATCGAGGGCGGAGGCGTGAAGGGCGTCAAGGTCCAGCACTTCTTCGTCTGTCGTCTCGAGTCCATGGATCTGTCCCTGCGCCACGGCCCCGAGATCGACGACCCCTGTGGGGAGTACGACGTCGTCCGGGTGCCCTTCAGCCGGGTCGGCATCGCTGCCGTGCACCTCGTGCCGCTGTCACTGAGGCACTACCTGGACGGCAACATCGAGGGTGTCCGGGCGATGCACGCCCCCGACCTGGGCTGACCCGGGAGCGGCCCTCCCGCGCGGCCGGCCCGTTCCCGAGTCCGGCGTACGCCGAGACCAGTACGTGGAGATACTCCCCTCGGCAGATGACCCGCCTCGCGGACCGCTGCACCGTGTTTCACGTGAAACCACTCAAGCGCGCCCGCAGAAGTCTCCTCGTCGCCCATGTCTCGATATCCGTCAGCTGGCTCGGCCTCACCATCGGCCTGCTCACGCTCGGCATCACCGCCTTCGCGACCGGCGATCCGGCCACCGCGCAGGCCGCCACCCGCGCCATGCAGATCTTCGGTGACTGGCTCGTCGTCCCCGTCGCGCTGGCTGCCCTCCTCAGCGGGTTGGTCCTGTCGCTCGGCACCCCCTGGGGACTGGCCCGGCACCGCTGGGTCTGGACGAAGTTCTGGCTGACCCTGGTCGCGACCGGACTGTCGGTCTTCTCGTTGCGCCCCGGCCTCAGCGAAGCCGCGGAACGCGGGACCGCCGACATCGATCTCGTCATCGCCCCTTCGGTGGCCACCGCGACCTACCTCTTCATGACCGCGATCTCCGTGCTGAAGCCATGGGGGCCGACCCGACGGGGCCGTCGTCTGCGGGTCTCGGCCAGATCCGTTAAAGCGGTGGACGAGCGATCACTGCGTCGGACAGCCTGACCCCATGCCCAGCTCATTGCCCCGCCCCCTCTCCGGCCTACCCATCCGGCGCCTCACCCGGGACGATCTGGTCCCCTGCGCCGACCTCAGCGAGGACCGCGGCTGGCCGCGCGATGAGCACCGGTGGGGACTGCTCCTCGCCGCGGGAAAGGCCTACGGCATCGACGACCCCGCGGGCAAGGGCCTGGTGGCGACCTGCGTGGTGACCCCGTACGGTCCGGATCTGGCCGCCATCGGCATGCTTCTGGTCGCCGGCCGCTACGGCCGCCAGGGGGTCGCGCGCCACCTGATGCATCAGGTGATCGAGTCGACCGGAGGCGCTTCCCTCAGCCTGTACGCGACGCCGGAGGGCCGTCCGCTCTACGCGAAGCTCGGATTCAGTGCGGTGGGCCGGACCCAGCGGGTGAGCGGCCACTTCCGGCCGCCCGCTCAGCCGGACAGCAAGGGAACAGGGACTCAGCCCGGTCCGCCAGACGCGGCGAGCGTGACTGTTCGCCCGGCGACAGCCGGTGACCTGCCGGCAATGATCCGCCTGGACTCCGAGGTTTTCGGCCTCGACCGGATGCACCTCCTGGCCCGCCTCCCCGCCTTCGCCGACCATCTGCGGGTGGCCGAGGAGGGCGGGGACATCATCGGGTACGCCGCGCTGTGGCCCAGCTCGGAGAGCCATGTCGTCGGGCCGCTGATCGCCCGGGACACCACCACGGCGAAGCTGCTCGTCCTCTCGCTCGCCGGGGCGACCGACCGGCCGCTGCGCGCGGACATCGACGCCCGCCACACGGAGCTCCTGGGCTGGTTCGAGGCGTGCGGGCTGGAGCCCGGATCGTCGACCACGGTCATGAGCCTCGGGAACCGGGCACCCTCGGGGGACTGGACACAGCGGTTCGCCCCACTGAGCGTGGCGACGGGCTGACCACACCGCATTCCGCGTCCGCTGCGTGCACGGGGCGAACGGGACCTCAGAGGAGGCCGGCGACGGCGGTGGTGGCGAACCCGTGGTCCTGCTCGGGCGCACCGCCACCGACTCCGACGGCGCCGATCAGCCGGCCGCCGCGATGTACCGGAACACCGCCGGCGATGAAGAGGAGCGGCCGGTCCAGCGCGGTCGGCAGGGTGTGGAAGAGACCACCGGGCTGGACCGCGTCGACGAGATCGGCCGTGGGGGCGTCGAGCTGGAGCGCCGTGTACGCCTTGCGGGTACTGGTCTCACCGGCGATGAGAACAGCCCGGTCGTCACGCCGGAAGGCCAGCAGATGGCCTCCCGCGTCCAGGACCGTGACGGCTGTCGCCACGCCTGCGGCCTCGGCGGCCGTGCGGGCCGCCTCGATCAACGTCTCCGCTTCCTGCGTGGTGAGCGGGGCTACGGCTGCGGTGAGCGTGCTCATGAGGGAACTCCTTGATGAGGTGCGGTGATGAGTGTCCGGGGGCGGACGGGGTGGTCAGTGCCGAGCGTCTGCTGGCTCGGCGGTCTGCTCCGGACGGTGTGCGGCCACCAGACGGCTCGCGCCGGCTGTGCGGCGTTCCAGGGTGCTGGAGACGAAGGCGAGCACCAGGGCGGAGGCGGCGAGCGCCGCGCCGACCCAGTTGGGTGCGGTGTAGCCGAGCCCGGCGGCGATGACCATGCCGCCGAGCCAAGCGGACAGGGCGTTGCCGAGGTTGAAGGCACCGATGTTCACCGCCGAGGCGAGAGTCGGGGCGCCGGCCGCCTGGTCGAGCACCCGCTTCTGCAACGGGGGAACGGTCGCGAAGCCCAGGGCGCCGATCAGGAAGATCGTGACGGCTGCCGCGATCTTGTTGTCGGCGGTCAGTGTGAACAGCGACAGAACGACGGAGAGGCCGCCCAGCGATACGTACAGCAGGGGCATCAGGCGGCGGTCGGCGAACTTGCCGCCGAGCAGGTTGCCTCCCACCATCCCGAGGCCGAAGAGAACCAGCAGCCAGGTGACGGACGAGGCCGAGTAACCGGCGACCTCCGTCATCATCGGCGTGATGTACGTGATCGCCGCGAAGACGCCGCCGAAGCCCAGCACGGTCATCGCCATGGCGAGCAGTACCTGCACGTTGCGGAACGCGGCGATCTCGTGGCGGAGCCGGACGCCTTCGGCACGGGGCTGGTCGGGAACGAGCCTGGCCACACCCAGCAGTCCGATGACGCCGAGGGCGGCGACGACGACGAAGGTGCTCCGCCAGCCGACGCTCTGGCCGATGTACGTGCCCAGCGGCACACCGACGACGTTGGCGACGGTGAGGCCGGTGAACATCATGGCGATGGCCCCGGCCTTCTTGTGCGGGGCGACCAGATCGGCTGCCACCACCGAGCCGATGCCGAAGAAGGCGCCGTGGGCGAGTGAGGCGATCACCCGGCCGGCGAGCATCACTCCGAAGACGGGGGCGGTCGCGGAGACGACATTGCCGATGACGAACAGCGCCATCAGGATCATCAGCATGCGTTTACGGCTGACCCTGGTGCCGAGGAGGGTCATCAGAGGGGCCCCGACGACGACACCGAGCGCGTAACCGGTGACGAGGAATCCGGCGGTGGGGATCGACACCTGGAAGTCCGCAGCCACCTCGGGGAGCAGCCCCATGATCACGAACTCGGTCGTTCCGATACCGAATGCCCCGATGGCGAGGGCGAGGAGCGCGAGCGGCATGGGTTTCACCTTCCCTGAAGATTGCGTCTGCGCCTTACAAGCGTCCACATTAATTGCACACGCGGGTTAATTGCAAGCGCGGGCTATTGCGTCCGTCGCCTATCCTGGACGCAAGTAGCTCCGGCACGGAGGAGACAGACCCATGACAGCGACGGACCCGGCACTGACCGCTCTTGCCCAGGGCTGGTGCGCGCTCTCCCTGCTCCACGGAAAGATCGAGGCCCGCATCGAGCGGGCCCTGCAGACCGGGCATGGCCTCAGCGTGCGGGAGTACTCCCTGCTGGACGTGTTGAGCCGGCAGCACAACGGACCCGGCGGGCACCTTCAGATGAAGCAGGTGGCCGACGCCGTCGTGCTCAGCCAGAGCGCCACCACCCGCCTGGTCACCCGCCTCGAGGACCGGGGCCTGCTGACCCGCTACCTCTGCGACACCGACCGCAGGGGCATCTACACCGATGTCACCGAAGCCGGTCTCACCCTCCTCTCGGAGGCGCGGCCCACCAACGACACCGCTCTGCGGGCCGCGCTGGACGAGGCCGCGGAGAACGCGGAACTGGCCCCGCTCGTCCGTACGGTCGAGGAGCTGAAGGTTCCCGCATAGGGAACCCGGACAGGGGGGCCGCGGCGTAGGCTGCCGATCATGAGCGATCTCGAAATCCGCCCTGCGGCCGTCGATGATCTCGCCGAGATCGTGGCCATGCTCGCCGACGACCCGCTGGGCGCGCAACGGGAGTCGCCGGACGACCTCGCCCCCTATCTCACGGCGTTGCGGCGGCTTGCCGACGACCGCCATCAACATGTGGTGGTCGCCGTGCGCGCGGAACGCGTCGTCGGCACACTCCAGCTGACCGTGATTCCCGGACTTTCCAGGCGCGGCTCGACCCGGTCGGTGATCGAGGGCGTCCGCGTCCACGCGGACGAACGCGGCAGCGGTCTCGGCACCCAGCTGATCCAGTGGGCCGTGGATGAATCACGGCGGCAGGGATGCCAGTTGGTCCAGCTGACGTCCGATGCGACCCGGACCGACGCGCACCGCTTCTATGAACGGCTCGGCTTCGTGGCCAGCCATGTGGGCTTCAAGCTGGCCCTCTGACCTCAGCCCCGGCATCCAAGGGAGCGACTGTGCACCGCATCAGCGACGAGCAGCGCCGCGTCAGAATCGGCCGGCGCCACCTCCTGGCACCCTCGGTGCGGGCGGATTCCCCCATGGAGGTGGCCGACGCCGTCATCGCCCTGCACGCCACAGACGCCGCCACCGTCTTCCTCTCCGCCTGCGCACGACTCCGGGTGCCGGAGGTCGCCGCCGTGGAACAGCAGCTCTACGAGGACGTCTCCCTGGTCCGGCTGCTCTCCATGCGCAACACGCTCTTCGTCGTATCGGAGGAGATGGCGCCCTGGGTCGAGGCGTCGAACGCGCGCGCTGTCGCCGCCAAGGAACGCCGGACCCTCCTCAAACACCTCGCGGAGGACGGCAATGGGCTGGACGGACAGTGGCTCGCCGCTACCGAGAAGTCCGTCCTCGCGGCCCTGACCGCAGGGGGTTCCGCCACGGGCAGCGAGCTCTCCGCCGCCGTCCCCGCCCTCCGCACCAAAATCACGGTCTTCCCCGGAAAGAAGCAGGAGACGGTACAGGGCGTGGCCTCACGGGTCATCCGCGTGCTGGCCGCCGAAGGGCGGATCCGCCGGGACCGGCCACGAGGGTCCTGGACCTCCAGCCAGTTCCGCTGGACGGCTTCCGAGCCCCGGCCCGAACGGGAAATCGCGCGGGCCCAGGCAGAGTTGGCGCTGCGTTGGCTCCGCTCCTACGGCCCCGCGACTGAGGATGACCTCAAGTGGTGGACGGGCTGGGGGATCGGCCAGGTCCGCAAGGCGCTGGCCACCGGAGAGGCTGCAGAGGTACAGCTCGACAGCGGGGCCACGGCCTGGGTCGCGCCACAGGACCACGACCCCGATCCGGCACCCGAGCCCTGGGCCGCTTTGCTGCCCGCGCTCGACCCGAGCGCCATGGGGTGGGCCGACCGTGGATTTCACCTCCCGTCCGAGCACCGGGCCGCGCTCTTCGACCGCTCCGGCAACATCGGCCCAACCGTGTGGTGGAACGGCCGGATCGTGGGCGGCTGGGCCCTGCGTGCGGACGGCGAACCGGTATGGCGACTGCTCGCGGACGTCGGCCGGGACGCCACCACCGCGATCCAGGCGGAGGCGTCCCGGCTGGCGGGCTGGGTGGGCGACGCACGGATCACTCCCCGCTTCCGCACCCCCCTGGAAAGGGAGCTCACGGCCTGAGGGGCTGACCGGTCCGTTTCACGTGAAACGGACCGGTCAGCCGCCCAGGCCGCGCCAGCCGTCCTCGTCCACTCCCCCCGGGATGGCCGCTGCGGGATCGTACGGCTCACGCGTGAAGACGAACGACCCGAGATCCAGATGGTTCACGCTGCCGTCGTCGTTCCGGACGACCCGCAGTGTCTCCCCCGCGTAGTAGCCGTCCAGCCCGATCCAGGTGCCGTCCGGGCGGGCGGTGAAACGGGCGCCACGTCCCTGACCGTTCAGGGGCCGCAACTCCAGCCGCCGGTCGGGGCCCAGCCGCAGAATGTTCGTACGCGTTCCCCAGTACCACGGGCCGGTCAGCGCCAGCAGCTCAGCGTCCACCTCCGGCAGCGGGCGCCACGGCTCAGGGATGCGGGGCTCCGCCGCGGCGACGATATCCACGAGTTCGGCGGCCACCTCGCCGATCGGCACCCCGGAGGTGACATTGGCGAACACGACAGCGGCCACATCATCCTCGACGCTGAACCAGAGCGCGGCAAGGAAGCCGGGAAGCGATCCCGTGTGCCCGACAAGTGTGCGCCCCTTCCTCCGGACCACCTGAAGGCCCAAGCCGTAATGCCCCTCCCAGTCCCCCGACTCGGGCGGGGCCGCAGGCTCCTTCATCTCTGCCACGGACGCGGCCGCGAGTACCCGGTCGTCCCCGTCGGCCAGAAACGCGGCGAAACGCAGCAGGTCGGCAGTGGTGGACCAGAGCTGTCCAGCCGGCGCCATCAGACCGAGGTCCTCGGCCGGTTCGGGCAGCATGGCGTCCGCCCACGGGTGGACGGCCCAGCCGCCGGCGTGGGGGGCCTGCGCCTGCGGGCTCGTACGATGCATGCCCAGCGGCTCGAGGATCTCGGTGCGCAACGCCTCGGCCCAGGACTCTCCGCGTACTGCTTCGATCAACGCTCCGAGCAGCGTGTAGCCAGGGTTGGAGTAGTGATGGCGACGGCCGGGAGGATGCATCCGGCCCTGCCCGCCGAGCACGTCCGCGAGTCCGGGGCGGAGGCTGCCGGGAGTCCGCTCCCACCAAGGGGCTGGCGACTCGGCACCGAGCCCGGCGCTGTGGCCGAGCAGCTGATGAAGAGTGACATCCCCAGCGCCTGTACCGGGCAGGTGCTTCTCCAGGGGATCGGCGAGATCCAGCAGCCCCTCATCCCGCAGGCGCAGGACCAGCACCGCGGTGAACGTCTTGGTCAGGGATCCGATCCGGAACTGCGTGTCGGAATCCGGGGCATGCCCGTCGACGCAGGTGCGGGACCCGCTCCAGACGGCCTGGCCCTGCCGCTGCACGGCAGCGGCCAGGGAAGGGGAGCGGCCCTCGGCCTGGGCGGTAGCGATGCGGTGCAGGAGCGCGCGCTGCGTACTCGGCAGCAACTGTTCAGCAGGAGAAGTCATCGTCAACAACTACCTCCCGCACCGGCGCATGGCGACTTCATTTCCCCACGGTTCCACGGCCGTTCTCCGCGCCGCCCGGCCGATGACGGCCCGACTGCACGACCGGCCTCACCGCGATCAGGTCTGCGCCATGTCCACGAAGCGTGAGTAGTGCCCCTGGAAGGCGACGGTGATCGTCGCCGTCGGACCGTTACGGTGCTTGGCCACGATCAGGTCCGCCTCACCGGCCCGCGGGGACTCCTTCTCGTACGCGTCCTCGCGGTGCAGCAGGATCACCATGTCGGCGTCCTGCTCGATCGATCCGGACTCACGGAGGTCGGAGACCATCGGCTTCTTGTCCGTGCGCTGCTCGGGGCCACGGTTCAGCTGGGAGAGCGCGATGACCGGCAGCTGGAGCTCCTTGGCAAGCAGCTTGAGGTTTCGCGACATGTCCGACACCTCCTGCTGGCGACTCTCGGCACGCTTCGAACCACCGGACTGCATCAGCTGCAGATAGTCGATGACCACCAGCTTGAGGTCGTTGCGCTGCTTGAGGCGACGGCACTTGGCCCGGATCTCCATCATGGAGAGGTTCGGGGAGTCGTCGATGTAGAGCGGGGCCGCCGAGACATCGGGCATCCGGCGAGCCAGCCGGGTCCAGTCCTCGTCCGTCATGGTGCCCGAGCGCATGTGGTGGAGCGCCACCCGCGCCTCGGCGGACAGCAGACGCATCGCGATCTCGTTCCGACCCATTTCGAGGGAGAAGATCACGCTGGGCAGGTTGCTCTTGATCGAGCAGGCACGGGCGAAGTCCAGGGCCAGCGTGGACTTACCCATGGCCGGGCGGGCCGCGATGACGATCATCTGGCCCGGGTGGAGGCCGTTGGTCAGGGCGTCGAGGTCGGTGAAGCCGGTCGGCACGCCCGTCATCTCACCGCTGCGGGAACCGATCGCCTCGATCTCGTCGAGCGCGCCCTCCATGATGTCGCCGAGCGGCAGGTAGTCCTCACTGGTCCGCTGCTCGGTGACGGCGTAGATCTCCGCCTGGGCGGAGTTGACGATGTCGTCGACATCGCCGTCGGCGGCATATCCCATCTGCGTGATCTTCGTGCCGGCCTCGACGAGCCGCCGCAGGACAGCGCGCTCATGAACGATCTCCGCGTAGTACGAAGCGTTGGCCGCGGTCGGCACCGACTGGACCAGGGTGTGCAGATAGGGAGCTCCACCCACCTTGGTGATCTCGCCGCGCTTGACCAGTTCGGCCGCCACCGTGATGGGGTCGGCCGGCTCGCCCTTGGCGTAGAGGTCGAGGATCGCCTGGAAGACGGTCTCGTGCGCGGGGCGGTAGAAGTCGTGGCCCTTGATGATCTCCACGACGTCCGCGATGGCGTCCTTCGACAGGAGCATGCCGCCGAGGACGGACTGTTCGGCGTCGAGGTCCTGGGGCGGGACCCGCTCGAAACCGGGGGAACCGCCCTCCCAGCCGCTGCTCTCCCGGCCTCGTTCGTGCTGCTCTCCGCGGTCCCTGCCCTCGCCCCGACGCTGGCGGGAAACAGGCAGACGGTCACTGGGACCGGTGTCCGCCCAGGGGTCGTCCAAAGGCTCGGAAATGCTCATCCGGCCGCCTCCTCCCGTCCGCTCCGCGGACCTAGCCGTGCCTCTCTTTCTTACGGCACGGCACCGACAAACAAGACGCCCGACTCCGGTTCCGGGTGTGTCGGTTCTGCGGGGTTCCAGGACCGAAACGAGGTGGGTGCGCCGGACCACGGTAGGCGGCCCGGCACCGTCAGCCAATCCGGTTATCCACAGGGCATGTGGACGACGGACCAGATGCTGTGGAGAACCCCGCGGAACCTGTGCACGGACCGGGGGACAGCACTGTGGACAAACTCATACCCGCGCCACCATCATTCCCCTGACCTGGGCATTCACCATCCACGGGCTGTGGGGGAGAAAAACTTCCCGAGTCGGCACAAGATCCCGGCAAGCGGCACATGCCAGAACGTCACTCCCAGACATTTGTAAGGACTGCCAGCGGCTTGCATCCATTACCTGTGGAAGATTAGATTAGCTCCCATGACCCAGGCACCGGCGACCCCGTCGTCTCGTCGCAGACGGCACGACCGCGAGATCATCGCGCTCGCCGTCCCCGCCTTCGGCGCCCTCGTGGCCGAGCCCCTCTTCGTGATGGTCGACAGCGCCATCGTCGGCCATCTCGGCACTCCGCAGCTCGCCGGTCTGGCCGTTGCCGCCGCCTTGCTGACGACCGCCGTGAGCATCTTCGTCTTCCTCGCCTACGCCACTACCGCAGCTGTCGCTCGAAGGGTCGGCGCGGGCGATCTGCCCTCCGCGATCCGCCAGGGCATGGACGGCATCTGGCTGGCGATCCTGCTCGGTCTCGCCGTCATCGCCCTGGCCCTCCCCCTGGCCCCCTGGATCGTCGAGGCATTCGGCGCCTCCGCCACCGCGGCCCCCTATGCGACCACCTATCTCAGGATCTCCAGCCTCGGAATCCCCGCAATGCTCGTGGTGATGGCCGCGACCGGCGTGCTCCGCGGCCTCCAGAACACCCGCACCCCGCTCTACGTCGCCATCGGCGGATTCGCCGCCAACGGGGCCCTCAACGCAGGCCTCGTCTACGGCGCCGGTCTGGGCATCGCGGGGTCGGCCTGGGGCACAGTGATCGCTCAGATCGGGATGGCGGTCGCCTATCTCGTGGTCGTCGTCCGCGGAGCCCGCCGCCATGGGGCCTCTCTGCGACCGGACGCCGCCGGCATCAGGGCCAGTGCCCGGGCAGGCGTGCCCCTTCTGGTCCGTACGCTGTCACTCCGCGCCGTCCTGCTCATCGCCACGGCCGTCGCGGCCAGGCTGGGTGACACCGACATCGCCGCACACCAGATCATTCTCTCCCTGTGGAGCCTGATGGCCTTCGCGCTGGACGCCATCGCCATCGCGGGACAGGCCATCATCGGACGCTACCTGGGCGCCGGTGACACGAGAGGCGCCCGCGAGGCCTGTCACCGCATGGTGCAGTGGGGGATCGCCTCCGGTGTGGTGCTCGGGGCGCTGATCGTGCTTGCGCGTCCCCTGTTCGTTCCGCTGTTCACCAGCGACCGGTCCGTGCAGGACACCCTGCTCCCAGCCCTCCTCGTGGTGGCGCTGACGCAGCCGGTCGCCGGAGTCGTCTTCATCCTGGACGGTGTACTGATGGGCGCAGGAGACGGTGCCTATCTGGCCTGGGCCATGCTTGTCACCCTGGCGGTGTTCGCCCCAGCAGCTCTGCTGGTCCCCGTCCTCGGCGGCGGCCTGACCGCGCTGTGGTGTGCGATGGCCCTCATGATGCTCGTTCGGATGGCAACGCTCTGGCTCCGTGCCCGTTCCGGCACCTGGATGGTCACCGGCGCTAGCCGCTGAGCCCACCAAGCCGGCCCGTTCCGCGTGCAGAGGCGAGCCTGTTTCACGTGAAACAGGAAGCCCGTTTCCTGTGAAAATGCCACGCCCGACAACGGCGAAGGGCCGCACCCGGAGGTGCGGCCCTTCACTGTTCTGCTGAGGTGCGGCCCGATCAGGCAGCAACAACCTCGACGCCGAGCTTCGCAGCGACCTCGGGGTGCAGACGCACGGACACCTGGTGTCCGCCGAGCGTCTTGATCGGCGAGCCGAGCTCGACGCGACGCTTGTCGACATCCGGGCCACCGGCAGCCTTGATCGCCGAAGCGATGTCGGCCGGGGTGACAGAGCCGAAGAGACGGCCGGCGTCGCCGGAGCGAACGGCCAGACGGACCTTCACGGCCTCGAGCTTGGACTTGATCTCGTTGGCCTGCTCGATCGTGGCGATCTCGTGGATCTTGCGGGCGCGGCGGATCTGCGCCACGTCCTTCTCGCCACCCTTGGTCCAGCGGATGGCAAAGCCACGCGGAACCAGGTAGTTACGGGCGTACCCGTCCTTGACGTCTACAACGTCGCCCGCAGCACCGAGGCCGGAGACCTCGTGGGTGAGGATGATCTTCATGATTCAGTCACCCTTCCCTTATCGCGCGGTGGACGTGTAGGGCAGCAGCGCCATCTCACGGCTGTTCTTGACTGCCGTGGCGACGTCACGCTGATGCTGCGTGCAGTTGCCGGTGACGCGGCGGGCACGGATCTTGCCGCGGTCGGAAATGAACTTCCGCAGCATGTTCGTGTCCTTGTAGTCCACGTACTGGGTCTTGTCCTTGCAGAACGCGCAGACCTTCTTCTTAGGCTTGCGCACAGGCGGCTTCGCCATGGTGTTTCTCCTGTGTGATCAAGAAGTGGGGGTACGAGCTGCCCTAGAAGGGCGGCTCGTCCGAGTAGCCGCCGCCAGAACCGCCGGAACCGCCGGAGCTTCCGCCCCAACCGCCTCCGCCGCTCTGCTGGCCCCCGCCCTGCTGGCCGCCGGCCGGCGCGCTCGTGGCCCACGGGTCGTCGGCGGGAGCACCGCCGCCGCCCTGCTGGCCACCAGCACCGGGACCGCCGCCCCAGTTACCGCCACCCTGCTGGCCGCCGCCGTATCCACCCTGGCCGCCACCCTGCTGGCCACCGCGACCGGTGGTCTTGGTGACCTTGGCAGTGGCGCTCTTGAGACTGGGGCCGACTTCCTCGACGTCCAGCTCGTAGACCGTGCGCTTGACGCCCTCGCGGTCTTCGTACGACCGCTGCTTCAGCCGGCCCTGCACGACAACGCGCATGCCTCGCGTGAGCGATTCGGCGACGTTCTCCGCCGCCTGACGCCAGACCGAGCAGGTGAGGAACAGGCCTTCGCCGTCCTTCCACTCATTGGTCTGCCGGTCGAAGATGCGGGGAGTGGACGCGACGCGGAACTTCGCGACCGCCGCACCGGACGGGGTGAAGCGCAGCTCGGGGTCGTCGACGAGATTGCCGACGACCGTGATGACGGTCTCGCCTGCCATGGGTGAACCTCTCGGCGGGGATTGCTTCTGGCTGCTTGCTGCTACTCGAACCCGATGACCACTGAGCTAGAAGCTCAGTGGATCTCGGGACGGAGGACCTTGGTCCGGAGGACCGACTCGTTCAGGTTCATCTGGCGGTCGAGCTCCTTGACGACCGCAGGCTCGGCCTGCAGGTCGATGACCGAGTAGATGCCCTCGGGCTTCTTCTTGATCTCGTAAGCGAGCCGACGACGGCCCCAGGTGTCGACCTTCTCCACCTTTCCTTCGCCCTCACGGACGACGGAAAGGAAGTTCTCGATCAGCGGGGAGACTGCTCGCTCCTCGAGATCGGGGTCGAGGATGACCATCACCTCGTAGTGACGCATGTGGAACCCACCTCCTTTGGACTCAGCGGCCACGGTCGTTCCGTGGCAGGAGGGTCGTGATGCGTAAGCCTCAGTGTCTCCGAGTAAAACAGCCGGCACTGACAATGCCCTCCCTCGAGGAGGAGCTGTCCGTGCCGGCCCGGCAGACACCGGTGCAGACCGTCCAGAGTACCTGCAGACCGGCCTCCGGTTGAAATCCGGTGGTCAGGGGACGCAATCTGTACACATCGGGTGTGAGCGGCGCCACGATGCGCCGCCTTTCGGCCAGGAGGTACTCCATGGCACAAGCAATGCGATCCCGCCCCCGCTCCTCCGCCTCCCTCTTCGCGACGGACGGCAAGCCCCATCCGCTGCAGGACGTCCTGGTGGGCGTGACGGTGGTGCTCGGCGTCCTCGCGTTCGTGACGGCGATGTTCCACAGCCTGCACCTGCTCAGCTCGTGGGCGGGGCTCATCGGGTTCCTCACGGGCGCGTACGGGCTGTACATCTCCGTGACCACACGGGAGAGGTTCCCGCTGTTCGTCGGCATGGGCGCGGCCGGCGTCGGGTTCTTCCTCGGCATGGCGCACGGCGGACTCTTCGGCGGCGTGGTCGGCTGACCGCGGCGCAGCAGCGGCCCGGCACTCTGCGGGGCGGCTCCGTCCACGGGCGGGCCGCCCCGTACGCCGTCCCGGACCGCACGGGTTCGACGGGGCCAGACAGCGCGCTTCCCGGTCACAGTAGGCTTCGGCGCGAGAGCCGGAGCCCCTGACCCATGGGGACACACCTGCCGAGGAGCGCCCCGCATGAGCCTGACCCTGAGGACCATCAGCCGAGAGCAGCATCTGGCGTACATCCAGAGCCTGCCCGCGGCCAGTCACATGCAGGTCCCGGCATGGGCGGATGTGAAGGCCGAGTGGCGCTCGGAGAGTCTGGGCTGGTTCGACAAGGGCGGCCAGCTCGTCGGCGCCGGTCTGGTGCTCTACCGGCAGCTTCCCAAGATCAAGCGGTACCTCGCCTATCTGCCCGAGGGCCCGGTCATCAACTGGTACGCCCCCAATCTGAACGACTGGCTGCAGCCGATGCTCGCGCATCTCAAGCAGCAGGGCGCCTTCTCGGTGAAGATGGGCCCGCCGGTCGTCATCCGCCGCTGGGACGCCCACGCCATCAAGGCCGGCATCCAGGACCCCGACGTGAAGCGCCTTCGCGACGTCGAGGCCACCCACATCGAGCCCCGCGCCTTCGAAGTCGCGGACCGGCTGCGCAAGATGGGCTGGCAGCAGGGTGAGGACGGCGGCGCCGGATTCGGGGACGTGCAGCCGCGCTACATCTTCCAGGTGCCGCTGGCCAACCGCTCCCTCGAAGACGTGCACAAGGGTTTCAACCAGCTCTGGCGGCGCAACATCAAGAAGGCCGAGAAGGCCGGTGTCGAGGTCGTCCAGGGCAGTTACGCGGAGCTCGCCGAGTGGCAGCGGCTGTACGAGATCACGGCGGAGCGCGACCACTTCCGACCGCGTCCGCTCGGCTACTTCCAGCGCATGTGGACGGCCCTCAACAACGAGGACCCCAACCGGATGCGGCTCTATTTCGCCCGTCACGAGGGCGAGAACGTGGCGGCCGCGACCATGCTGATCGTGGGCGGGCACGTCTGGTATTCGTACGGCGCCTCGGCCAACCACAAGCGCGAGGTCCGCCCCTCGAACGCGATGCAGTGGCGGATGCTGCGCGACGCGTACGCCATGGGCGCCACCGTCTACGACCTGCGCGGCATCTCCGACTCGCTGGACGAGACCGATCACCTCTTCGGCCTGATCCAGTTCAAGGTGGGAACCGGCGGACAGGCCGCGGAGTACCTCGGTGAGTGGGACTTCCCGCTCAACAAGCTGCTGCACAAGGCCCTCGACATCTACATGTCGCGGCGCTGACCGGCCGCTGTTCCGCCGCGCAAGGCTGACGAAACCGGCTTTATTCGTTTCAATGGGCTCTTCCGGATTCCGTTCCGGAAGCTCCGCACCCCTCCGACACCACCGCAGCCACCAGAAAGGTCCGGACCGGCCATGGCGCTCTCCCTGTACGTCGACACCGCGCGCTGGCGGGCGCACCAGAAATCCGTGCTCGACCAGTTCCCCGGACTCGTACCGGTCTGCAAGGGCAACGGTTACGGCTTCGGCCACGAGCGGCTGGCCGAGGAGGCGATCCGATTCGGCTCCGACATCCTCGCGGTCGGCACCACCTACGAAGCGGCCCGCATCAAGGACTGGTTCAGCGGCGATCTGCTGGTGCTCACGCCGTTCCGGCGGGGCGAGGAGCCGGTGCCGCTGCCCGACCGGGTCGTTCGCTCCGTCTCCTCCGTGGACGGCGTGCACGCCCTGGTGGGCGCCCGTGTCGTCATCGAGTGCATGAGCTCGATGAAGCGCCACGGTGTCAAGGAGGAGGAGCTCGGGCAGCTGCACGCCGCCATCGAGGACGTACGCCTCGAAGGTTTCGCCCTGCACCTCCCGCTGGACCGCACGGATGGTTCGGACGCGGTCGAGGAGGTCATTGCGTGGATGGACCGTCTCCGGGCGGCCCGGCTGCCGCTGCACACGATGTTCGTGAGCCATCTGCGGGCCGAGGAACTGGGCCGGCTGCAGCAGCAGTTCCCGCAGACCCGGTTCCGCGCCCGCATCGGTACGCGGCTGTGGCTCGGCGACCACGAGGCCACGGAGTACAGGGGCGCGGTGCTCGACGTCACCCGCGTCGTCAAGGGTGACCGGTTCGGCTACCGGCAGCAGAAGGCCGCCTCGGACGGCTGGCTGGTCGTCGTAGCGGGCGGTACGTCGCACGGCGTGGGCCTGGAGGCTCCGAAGGCCCTGCACGGGGTGATGCCGCGTGCCAAGGGGGTGGCCCGGGCGGGTCTGGCCACCGTCAACCGCAACCTGTCGCCGTTCGTCTGGGCCGGCAAGCAGCGCTGGTTCGCCGAGCCGCCGCACATGCAGGTGTCGATCCTGTTCGTGCCTTCGGACGCCGAGGAGCCGCGGGTCGGCGACGAACTGGTGGCCCATCTGCGCCACACGACGACGCAGTTCGACCGGCTCGTCGACCGCTGAGGCGCCCGGGGCAGCCCGTCGCTCAGTCGGCGGCCGGGGTGCCCCACTCCACCCGTGGTCCCGTCTCGGCGAAGGCGGCATGGCGCGGCGGATACACCGCGTGCCCCAGTACGAAGACGTCCTCGGCCCCGTCGAGCACCCCGCCCGACGGATCGTCCGAGCCGTCGCGCCGCACCACGTCGCGCTCGGGCATCAGGATGTCCCGTACGACCACGGCGCAGAGGTAGAGCGTGCCCAGCAGGTGCAGGACGATCGCCAGCTGATAGCCCTCCGTCGGCAGCCCCTGGTGCTTGTCCCCGCTCGTCGTGTAGGCGAGGTACATCCAGATCCCCAGGAAGTACATGACCTCGCACGCCTGCCAGATCAGGAAGTCCCGCCAGCGCGGCCTGGCCAGCACGGCGAGGGGGATCAGCCACAGCACGTACTGCGGTGAATAGACCTTGTTGACGAGGATGAACACCGCGACGACGAGGAACGCGAGCTGGGCGAAGCGCGGCCTGCGCGGCGCCGCCAGCGTCAGCGCCCCGATCGCGGCGCACAGGCAGACGGTCGCCAGCGTCGAGACGGTGTTGACCGTGGAGACCTCGATGGACTCGCCGGTGCGCTGGGTGATGACCAGCCAGAACGAGCCGAAGTCGATGGAGCGCTCCTGGCTGAAGGTGTAGAACTTCTTCCAGCCCTCGGGCGCGAACACCATCACCGGCAGGTTGACCACCAGCCAGGAACCGGCGACGCCGAGCGCCGCCACCGAGAACTCCCGCCACTTCCCCGCACGCCAGCACAGCACGAAGACCGGACCCAGCAGGAACACGGGGTAGAGCTTGGCGGCCGTGGCGAGTCCGATGAGGATGCCGAAGGCCAGGGTGCGGCTCCGGGACCACATGAGCATCGCCGCGGCGGTGAGGGCGACGGCCAGCAGGTCCCAGTTGATCGTAGAGGTGAGGGCGAACGCTGGTGCCAGCGCCACCAGCAGCCCGTCCCAGGGGCGGCGCCGGTGCGTACGCGCGACACACACGGCGATGACGGCGGTGCAGATCATCAGCATGCCCGCGTTGACGAGCCAGTAGGCCTGTTCCTGCTCCTGGATGGAGCCGCCCGGGGTCAGCCAGGCGGCGATCTGCATGAACAGGCCGGTGAGGACCGGGTACTCCAGGAACTGCATGTCGCCGGGCAGCCGGTCGAAGTACGGCACCAGGTCCTCGGCGAAGCCGCGTCCCGCGTACAGATGCGGGATGTCCGAGTAACAGGCGTGCGTGTACTGGGAGGCGGCGCCCCTGAACCATGCCCAGTTGTAGCAGGGCAGCTTCTGCACCATGCCGAGCGCGAACATCCCGATCGCGACCAGCGCGACGGCGCCCACGGGGGTGAGCGCGGCGCTGCCGAGCCGTGACCAGCGCCCCGACCGCCCGCCGATCAGCTCGCTGCCTGCCGCGGCGACCTCGTCCTGGTGCGTGGGCCGTACGACGGACGGTTCCTGGTGCACGCTCGTGTCCTCTGCGCTTGGCATGCCGCACATCCTGCCGTACCGACGTGTGGAAACGATGAGGGCCGCCGCACCCAGGGGTGCCGCGGCCCTCGTCATACTGCTCGGTTCACCGCACCCCGGCCTGCCGGACGCGCGGAGTGTGCCGCCTGCCGGGCGCTACCCGGCCGGACCTCCGAAGACGTTGCCGTTCCCGTTGCCGTTGCCCCCCGTGTCGGGCGAGGGGCTGGTACCCCCGTCGGTCTCGCCGCCATCCGTGGTCCCGGTGGTGGTGGTCCCTTCGTCCGTGCCGCTGGTCCCGCCGTCGGTCGTCCCGGCGTCGGTGCCTCCGTCCGTCCAGCCGTTGGCGTTACCGCCGCCGTTGCTCTGGCAGTTCATGTCCCACGCGCCGCAGGTCGTCTGCGACGGGTCCGGCGTCGGAGTCACGGGCGTCGGCGTCGGCTTGACGGTCTCCGTCTCGGTCGGTGTCGGCGTGGGCGTCGGGGTGGGCGTGGGAGTGGGGCTCTTCGCGCCGCCGCCGTAGACCTTTTCACCGATCGGCTCCGGCTTGGGGAAGGACAGCTTCTCCTGGCCCTCCAGGGCCTCGGCCATGTAGTCGTGCCAGATCCGGGCGGGGAACGAGGCGCCGTGGATCGACTTCTCGCCACCGGTGCCGTACATCTTCTCGAACTTGCGGTTCTTGTTCTTTTCGTTGTCGTCCAGCCGGTACATGCTGATCGCGGTCGACAACTGCGGGGTGTAGCCCACGAACCAGGCGGACAGGTTGTCATCCGTCGTACCCGTCTTGCCCGCGACGTCCCGCCCGGGAAGCTTGGCGGGTGTACCGGTCCCCTTGTCGACGACGTTCTTGAGGACGTCGGTGACGTTGTCGGCGATGACGTTGGAGAAGGCGCTCTTGGCGACCACCTTGTGCTGGTAGATCACCTCGCCGCCCTTCTTCACCTCGGTCACCGAGAACGGTTCGCGCTGCTGGCCGCTGGCCGCGAAGGTGGCGTACGCCCCCGCCATGCGGGTCGCACTCGGCGAGGAGGTGCCGATGGAAAACGACGGGACGGTCGCGTTCGCCATGTACTGGTCGTCCTTCAGGCCCGCGGCGAGGGCCACGTCCTTCACCTTGTCGGTGCCGACGTCCATGCCCAGCTGCACGTAGGGCGAGTTGGCGGAAACCCGCATCGCCTCACGAAGGGTGACAGGGCCAAGCGACTCGTCCCCGTCGTTGACCTGGAGCCACTCCTTGCCGTTCTCGTCGGTCCAGACGTCGCCGTTGTACTTCTTGATCTTCAGCTCGTTGGCGCCGTTGTAGATGCTCTTCGGCGACACCTTCGTACGCTGCGACTCGTCCTGCTCCGGGCCGCCCGACGGGTCCCGCTTGCCGTACTCCATCGCGGCTGCCAGCACGAACGGCTTGAAGGTCGACCCGACCGCGGCGCCAGTCGGATCGGCGTTGCTGGTGTAGTGCTTCGTCGCGTCAACGCCGCCGTAGATCGCCTCGATGGCACCGGTCTTCGGATTCACCGACGAGCCGCCGAACTGGACGTGGGTGTCCTTCGTCGGGCGCTTCTTGACGTCGATCTTCTCGTCGTAAACCTTCTTGACGGCCTTGCTGAGCTGGTCGACCTTCTTCTTGTCAAAGGTCGTGTGGATTTCGTAGCCGCCCTGGTCGAGCTGGTCGCGGGTGATGTGGTAATTGCTGAGGAAGTTGGACCTGGCCGTCGTGACCAGATAGCCGATCTGGCCGCCCAGCTGAGCGTCCTTCTTCGGCTTCAGGGGCATCGGGAACGTCTGGTACTTGTCGCGCTCTGACTGCTCCATCCGGCCGTCCTTCACCTCCTCGTCGAGGATCCACTTCCAGCGCTTGACCGCCCGCGCCGTGTTCTTCTCCGGGGTCGCCTGCACCGAGTCGACCTCCGTGGCACCCGCGGGGTCGTAGTAGCTGGCTCCCTTGAGCAGTGTGGCGAGGAAGGCACACTGGCTCGGATCCAGGTCCTTGGCGTCCTTGCCGTAGTACGTACGCGCCGCCGCCTGGATACCGGAGGCACCGCGTCCGTAGTACGAGACGTTGAGGTACCCCGCCATGATCTCCTTCTTGTCCATCTCGCTGCCGACCTTCAGCGTGATGAAGAGCTCTTCGAACTTGCGGCTCAGCGTCTGTTCCTGCGAGAGCCGGGAGTTCTTCACGTACTGCTGGGTGATCGTCGAGCCGCCCTGGGTCTCGCCGCCCTTGGCCATGTTGAACACGGCCCGGGCGATACCCATGGGGTCGATGCCATGGTCGGTGTCGAAGCTCTTGTTCTCCGCGGAGATGACGGCGTTGCGCATGGCTTCAGGGATCTGGGCGTAGTCGATGATCTGACGGTTGACATCACCGCCCGTGGCCACCATCTGCGAGCCGTCTTTCCAGAAGTAGACGTTGTTCTGCGCCTTCGCGGCCGCCTGGACCTCTGGTTTGGCGACCATCGCGTACGCGAGGCCGGCGAGGCCCATCAGCAGGCCGAGGAAGCCGACGCACAGGCCGGAGACCAGCTTCCACGACGGCACCCATCGCCGCAGACCGTACTTGCCGGCGCGTGGGTAATCGATGAAACGCTTCTTGGCCGGGCGCTGGCTTCCGCCCCCGCGCCCACGGCCCGGGCCCTCGTGGCCGCCGTCCCCGCCCCCGCGACGGCGGCCACCGCCGCCGTCGGAACCGCCACGGCCACCGCCGCCGCGCTGGGCGGCCCGTCTGGCCGCGGCACGACCGCTGTACGGGGATTCCTCACCGTACGAGCCGGAAGGTGATTCTGATGTCACTCCGCGTGACGGCGCTGCGCGTCGTCCGGGGGACTGCTGGGCGGCTCGTCTGGCCGCGGCACGACCGCCACCTTGCGGTTGCGGCATCTTGCGACGGTGCTCGCTCATCGAACGACTACTCCTCGGGCAGGCGAGAACGCCTGGAAGCGGCAGTTGAGATCCGGTCCCCCGAAATTACGGACCAGCCCGGCGACAGGCTCATCCGCAGTGCATCCGGTCAGTCCGCGACGACTGACGCCCTCGGACGTCACACGGTTCCCGGTGGTCTGCATGCCGCACAGACTACGCACGGTCAAAACCCTCCTGGAGCCGAACTTCACCCCAAATTACGCAAGTCGGTTGCTACGAATTAGTGATGTGACGCCGCTCACTAAGGCGCCCCTTGTCGCAGCCCCGAGTCCGATCTATCGTGCTGATGTATCGAGTCGATACATCAGCTCGGTACATCGACTCGGTACACCGGCTCGGCACAGGGCCACGCGAGAGCACCCGGAGAAGGAGGAGGCGAGGTTGAGCAGACGCTCAGGCATCCTCGAGTTCGCCGTCCTCGGACTGCTCCGCGAGTCCCCGATGCACGGCTACGAGCTGCGCAAGCGCCTCAACACATCGTTGGGGATCTTCCGCGCTTTCAGCTACGGAACCCTTTACCCCTGTCTCAAGACGCTGGTCGCCAACGGCTGGTTGATCGAGGAACCGGGGAATGCTCCGGCAGACCTTCCGGCCGGCGCCGGCCGTGCGGTCGCCCCCGCCTCCTCACTGGCAGGGCGCCGCGCCAAGATCGTCTACCGGTTGACGGCAGAAGGTAAGGAGCACTTCGAGGAGCTGCTCTCGCACACCGGCCCCGACTCCTGGGAGGACGAGCACTTCGCTGCTCGGTTCGCCTTCTTCGGTCAGACGGAGCACGAGGTGCGGATGCGGGTGCTGGAAGGCCGTCGCAGCCGGCTGGAGGAGCGTCTCGAGAAGATGAGCGCCTCTCTGGCCCGCACCCGCGAGCGCCTCGACGACTACACACTTGAGCTGCAGCGACACGGCATGGAGTCCGTGGAGCGCGAAGTGCGCTGGCTGAACGAGCTCATCGAGAGCGAGCGGTCGGGACGGGATCAGCGACGATCCTCGCCCGAGGGCTCAGCTCAGCAGGACACCGCAGGAGAGCCGGACGGCCTGCCCCGGCGGGGTAACAACCCGCCGGATCCGTCCGGCGACACCGCCAAGTGAGTTTCCCGCAGTTCGGCGGGGCCTCATCAGGAACATCCATTACACACAGGGAGCAACCGGAATGGGTTCGGTTCGCGTAGCCATCGTCGGCGTGGGCAACTGCGCCGCCTCGCTGGTCCAGGGCGTCGAGTACTACAAGGACGCCGATCCGGCCGGCAAGGTGCCCGGTCTGATGCACGTCCAGTTCGGCGAGTACCACGTGCGGGACGTCGAGTTCGTCGCCGCCTTCGACGTCGACGCGAAGAAGGTCGGCCTCGACCTCTCGGACGCCATCGGCGCCAGCGAGAACAACACCATCAAGCTCTGCGACGTGCCGAGCGCCGGTGTCACCGTCCAGCGTGGCCACACCCACGACGGCCTGGGCAAGTACTACCGCGAGACCATCGAGGAGTCGGCCGAGGCCCCGGTCGACATCGTCCAGATCCTCAAGGACCGCAAGGTCGACGTCCTGGTCTGCTACCTCCCCGTCGGTTCCGAGGTCGCTGCGAAGTTCTACGCGCAGTGCGCCATCGACGCCAAGGTCGCGTTCGTCAACGCCCTCCCGGTCTTCATCGCCGGCACCAAGGAGTGGGCGGACAAGTTCACCGAGGCCGGTGTCCCGATCGTCGGCGACGACATCAAGTCGCAGGTCGGCGCCACCATCACGCACCGCGTGATGGCGAAGCTGTTCGAGGACCGGGGCGTCGTCCTGGACCGCACGATGCAGCTGAACGTCGGCGGCAACATGGACTTCAAGAACATGCTCGAGCGTGAGCGCCTGGAGTCCAAGAAGATCTCCAAGACGCAGGCCGTCACCTCGCAGATCGTCGACCGCGACCTCGGTGCGGACAACGTCCACATCGGCCCGTCGGACTACGTGGCCTGGCTGGACGACCGCAAGTGGGCGTACGTGCGCCTTGAGGGCCGCGCCTTCGGTGACGTTCCGCTGAACCTGGAGTACAAGCTCGAGGTGTGGGACTCCCCGAACTCGGCCGGTGTCATCATCGACGCCGTCCGCGCTGCGAAGATCGCCAAGGACCGCGGCATCGGCGGCCCGATCCTCTCCGCTTCCTCGTACTTCATGAAGTCCCCGCCGGTTCAGTACTTCGACGACGAGGCCCGTGACAACGTCGAGAAGTTCATCCGCGGTGAAGTCTCCAACTGACCCACCTGTCAGGTGTGTCGGCGCGGTGTGACGAGAGCGGCGCCGCTTATTGAGGAGAAGCGGCAACGCTTCCCCTCAAGGAGCGGCAACGCTTCTTGACTCCCCGCTCCGTTGAGGGTCCCCGGGCAATCCGCCCGGGGACCCTCAACGTATGTGACTCTTGCTCCCATGCCCGTCGTGCGTGACCTGCGCGTACTCCTGCGCCTGAGGAACTTCCGCCGCCTGCTGGCCGTGCGGGTCCTGTCCCAGTCGGCCGACGGCGTCTATCAGGTGGCTCTCGCGGCGCATGTCGTCTTCTCCCCCGAGAAGCAGGCGTCCGCCGGCGCGATCGCCTCCGCGATGGCCGTGCTCCTGCTGCCCTACTCGCTTATCGGCCCCTTCGCCGGCGTGCTGCTGGACCGCTGGCCGCGCCGGCAGGTCTTCCTCTACGGCAACCTTCTGCGCGCCGCACTCAGCTGCTGTACGGCACTCCTGATCCTCGGCTCCGCCCCCGACTGGCTCTTCTACGCCTCGGCACTCTGCGTCACCGCCGTCAACCGCTTCGTCCTGGCCGGCCTCTCCGCCTCGCTCCCACGCGTCGTCGAACGGGATCTGCTGGTGCTGGCCAACTCGCTGTCACCCACCGCGGGCACCCTCGCCGCCACGGCGGGCGGCGGTCTCGCCTTCGCCGTGCGGCTGCTCTTCGCAGACTCCGATGCCGCGGTGGTACTCGTGGG
This sequence comes from Streptomyces sp. NPDC096323, assembly GCF_040302845.1. Taxonomy (NCBI): domain Bacteria; kingdom Bacillati; phylum Actinomycetota; class Actinomycetes; order Kitasatosporales; family Streptomycetaceae; genus Streptomyces; species Streptomyces sp. NPDC096323. The sequence continues at coordinate 518,382 of NZ_JBEOSI010000004.1, read as the reverse complement.
CGCGGGGCTCTACCTCGCCTCGGCGCTCGCTTCCCTGAGCCTTGCTTCCGGCCTGCTGGGGCCGGACCAGAGCGAGGGCCACCTTCGACTGCGGACCGCTCTGGCCACCACGGCACGCGGTCTGCGTCACGGAGTGCGCCATCTGGCAGAGCGGACGAACGCCGCCAGGGCGCTGGCCGCCATGACGGTGATCCGCTTCTGTTACGGGGCACTGACGGTCATGCTCCTGATGCTGTGCCGGTACGCCTGGACCGACAACGAGTCCGACGGGCTGGCGTTGCTCAGTCTGGCGGTCGGGGTCTCCGGTGCGGGGTTCTTCGCAGCAGCCGTACTGACTCCGTGGGCCGCGGGACGTCTGGGCGGGTTTCGCTGGATGGTGGTGCTCGCCGCGACGGCCGCCGCACTGGTGCCTGCCCTGGGTCTCTGGTTCAGGCCCACGCCCATGCTCGTGGCAGCGTTCGTCCTGGGACTGGCCACTCAGGGAACGAAGATCGCGACGGACACCGAGGTGCAGACAGCCGTGGACGATTCATTCCGCGGCCGGATCTTCTCGCTCTACGACGTGCTCTTCAACGTCGCCTTCGTGGGGGCTGCTGCCGCCTCGGCGCTGCTCCTGCCCGCTGACGGACGCTCGGCGACGGTGCTGATCGGGGTGGCTCTGCTCTATGCCCTTGTGGCCACGATGCTTTTCCGGTGGAGCAAGACCGACAGGACCGACTGAGGGCGCTGTTTCACGTGAAACAGCGCCCTCAGCGTCTCCGCCACTGGTCATGTTTCACGTGAAACATGACCAGCGACTCTCACAGCAGACCTGGCCTTCGCGGCCTCAGCCCTGCGCCGCCCACCACTTCTTGAGCTCCGCCGCTGCGGCGTCGTGCTCCATCGGGCCATTCTCCAAGCGCAGTTCAAGCAGGAAGGCGTACGCCCTGCCGATGACCGGCCCCGGCCCGACGTCCAGAATCCGCATGATCTCGTTGCCATCCAGGTCAGGCCGGATCGAGTCCAGTTCCTCCTGGTCCTGCAATTGAGCAATGCGCTCCTCCAGCCCGTCGTAGGTCCGCGAGAGGGCACTGGCCTTGCGCTTGTTCCGCGTGGTGCAGTCCGAGCGGGTCAGCTTGTGCAGGCGCTCCAGGAGGGGGCCCGCATCGCGTACGTAGCGGCGGACGGCCGAGTCGGTCCACTCCCCGTCGCCGTACCCGTGGAAGCGCAAGTGCAGCTCCACCAGCTTCGCCACGTCCTTGACCATGTCGTTGGAGTACTTGAGCTCGGTCATGCGCTTCTTGACCATCTTGGCGCCCACCACCTCGTGGTGGTGGAACGAGACGCGTCCGTCCTTCTCGAAGCGCCGGGTCCTCGGCTTGCCGATGTCGTGGAGGAGGGCAGCGAGGCGCAGAACGAGGTCCGGTCCGTCCTCCTCCAGGTCGATCGCCTGCTCCAGGACCGTCAAGGAGTGCTCGTACACATCCTTATGGCGGTGATGCTCGTCACGTTCCAGCCGGAGTGCGGGAAGCTCGGGAAGAACCTGACCGGCCAGTCCCGTATCGACGAGCAGCGCCAGCCCCTTCCGGGGGTGCGACGAGAGCAGGAGTTTGTTGAGCTCCTCCCTCACCCTCTCGGCGGAGACGATCTCGATCCGGCCCGCCATCTCCGTCATCGCGGCGACGACGTCAGGAGCGACCTCGAAGTCCAGCTGTGCGGCAAAGCGCGCGGCCCTCAGCATGCGCAGCGGGTCGTCCGAGAAGGACTCGTCAGGCGTTCCGGGGGTGCGGAGCACTCGCTCCGCCAGGTCCTCGAGGCCCCCGTGCGGATCGACGAATTCCTTCTGCGGCAGCGCGACAGCCATGGCGTTCACCGTGAAATCACGGCGGACAAGGTCTTCCTCGATGGAGTCACCGTAGGAAACCTCGGGCTTCCGCGAGGTCCTGTCGTACGCCTCGGACCGATATGTGGTGACTTCGATCTGGTAGCCGTCCTTCTGGGCACCCACCGTGCCGAAGGCGATCCCGACCTCCCACACCGAGTCCGCCCACGGCCTGACGATCTTCAGTACGTCCTCGGGTCGCGCGTCGGTCGTGAAGTCCAGGTCGTTCCCCAGCCGGCCGAGGAGCGCGTCCCGGACCGAGCCGCCGACGAGGGCGAGACGGAATCCGGCATCCTGGAATCGGCGGGCGAGATCGTCGGCGACCGGGGAGACCCGCAGCAGTTCGCTGACTGCGCGGAGCTGCACCTGGGTCAGGGCGCTGGAGTTGTCTTCGTTGGCGTTCGGCACAACAGAAAAGGGTACGTGCCCGGACCGGCCGAGGCGTCACGGTTTCCGCTCAGCCTGCGAGACTCTTCCGATCATGGGGCGGACGCCCCGGCACTCGGTCACGTCGCGCCTCGTTACCATGCGGGGACGCAGCAACGGACGACGATCGACAGCAGCTGACGACGACGAGGGACGGGTACGCGTGGCCGAGGCGGCAGACAACCAGGGGATGAGTCCCTCTCCTGCCCCCCGGTGGCTGCGGCGCACAGCCGCCGCGCTCGCCGGGGCCCCGCTCCTCGCGGCTCTGCTGGCCGGTGTCGCCGCCCCGCAGGCGCAGGCCGGCGGCGCGAGCAAGGCTCCCACGGGGTCCAGCACCGTCTCGGTATCCCTGGACACCCTGACACCGAGCGCCCCTGTGAAGGGGGACACGCTCACCGTCTCAGGCACTCTGACCAACAAGGGCAAGGAATCCGTCACCGACGCGCAGGTCGACGTGCGCGTGGGCCCGCGGCTCTACAGCAGGACCTCGATCGACGCGGCTGCCCGGCGCACGGAGTATGTCCCGGGGACGGACCCCTCTCCGGTCGGGGGCAAGTACACGGTCAAGGTCGACAAGCTTCGTTCGGGCATCAGCCAGGACTTCACTCTGTCCGTGCCGGTCAGCAAGCTGGACCTGGGTGACGACGGGGTCTACCAGCTGGGCGTCTCGTTGTCGGGCCGGACAGCGCGCGCTGAGTACGACCACGTGCTCGGCATCAAGCGGACGTTTCTGCCCTGGCAGAACAAGGACAGTGACTCCAAGACCGGGATCAGCTACCTCTGGCCGCTCATCGCGTCGGCGCATCTCACCGCGGAGACCGGCTCGGACGAGCAGCAGACCCCGGTGTTCGCCGATGACGACCTTGCCGCCGAGATCGCTCCGGGCGGCCGCCTCGAACGCATGGTGTCGCTCGGGAGCCAGCTTCCCGTGACCTGGGTGATCGACCCCGACCTGCTCGCCAGTGTCAACGCCATGACCCAGAGCTATCGCGTCAGGGAGGGTGCCACCACGGTCGCCGGCACGAACCAGGCCGTGGCCAAGAAGTGGCTGAGCTCGGTGGAAGCGGCCGTGGCCGACGGCAAGGTCGTCGCCCTGCCCTTCGGGGACCCCGATCTGGCCTCCATCGCTCACCGCGGCAAGAACGTGTCGGGCACGCTCAGCCACCTCCAGACGGCCAGCGAGGTCGCCGGGATGACGGTGGAGACCATCCTCCACAAGAAGCCCTCGACCGACTTCGCCTGGCCGGTCGACGGTGCGATCGACCCGTCCATCGTGGATGTCGCCACCTCGGCCGGTGCCCACAACGTGATCGCCCGCAGCGACAGCCTGCAGGAGACCGCCGGCCTGGCGTACACGCCGACCGCCGCCCGGCCCATCGGCGGCGGCACCACCGCGGTGGTCTCCGACGCCCGGCTCTCAACAGCCTTCCAGGGCGACATGGCGAAAACCGGAGACTCCACCCTCGCCGTGCAGAAGTTCCTCGCCCTCACGCTCGCCCTGTCCGAGCAGGACACGGACGAGGACCGGAGCGTCGTCGTGGCCCCCCAGCGCATGCCGACCATCGCCCAGGCCCAGTCGATGGCACGGGCCCTCCAAGCCCTCGACGACGGCCGATGGACGCGGCCCCGGACCCTGATGCAGGCAGCGGCGGAGAAGCCCGACGCAGAGGCGACCACCACCGTCCCCCGGCCGTCCCAGTACCCGAAGAAGCTGCGCAGCCAGGAGCTGCCCACTCAGGCCTTCCAGGACATCAAGTCGACCCAGGCCTCCCTCGACGACTTCCAGGTCATCCTCACCCAGCCCGAGCGGGTGGTGACCCCCTTCGGGAACGCCGTCAACCGGTCCATGTCAACGTCGTGGCGGGGCAAGCCCGTGGAGGCCCAGCAGTACCGGGACTCGGTGCGCACCTATCTCCAGGGCCTCATCAACGAGGTCCAGCTCATCTCGAAGTCGGACGTCACCCTGTCCGGCCGCAGCGCCACGATTCCCGTGACGGTGCAGAACAGACTGCTCCAGGACGTCGGTCACCTGGTGCTCCGGCTGAAGTCGGAGAACGCGACGCGCCTGGAGCTGAACGACGGCGGCGCCGTGGCGGAGCAGCCCATCCAGATCGGGGCCGGGCACAGCCAGTCCGTGAAATTCGACGCCGCGGCCAACATCAACGGTCAAGTGCAGATGACCGCGCAGCTCTACACGGAGGACGGCAGGCCGTACGGCGCGGAGATGGCTTTCACGGTGAAGGTGTCCGAGCTCACCCCGACGGTGCTGCTCGTGATCGCCGGCGGACTTCTGCTCCTGGTGCTCGCCGGAATCCGGATGTATGCACATCGCAAGCGTGCCAACGCGCGCGGCGCGGCGGGCGGTGACGGCAGTGAACCCGAGCAGCCGAGTGACCCGACACCGGACACCGGTCCCGAAAGGCCCGAGCCGTCGGGCACGGGTGAGAAAGTGGACCGTTGAGCGATGTCTGTCGTGGCCGGTCGGCCGGGGACGATGAGGTGGGGTTTCGATGAACGCGCCGTACGACGGTGACCGCGGTCAGGGTACGGGCGGAGCTGGGTATCCCGGCGGGCCACCCGTGCCCGGTGGGCCGGAGCAGGTGGACCCGGCAGCGGACCCGTATCTGCAGGCGGCGTACGACTACGACCCCTACCGGTCGCAGGATCTCTCCGCCCAGGATCCGGTGGGTGAGGCGCTGTACGACCGCGCCGCGCACCCGCCGCCGCCCCCTGGCACCTACCAGCAGCCGCAGCCGCTCTACCAGCAGCCGCCGGCCGCGCAGTACCCACCCGACCCACGGATCTGGGCGCAGACCCCGCCCCCCGAGCCGGACGGCCCGTCGCGCCATCTGCCGTACGGGGACGACGCCGCGACCACCCAGTTCGTGGGCGTGGACGATCTCGTCACCCAGGCGTCGACGAACGGCGAGGAGCCGGACGCCTTCGCCCACCTCTTCCGGGACCAGGAGGGTCCGGCGGGGCCCCCCGTCCCGCCGGACCGGCCCGAGCCGGCCCCCGCCCCCGCGCCGCCGAAGTCCGGCGGCGGGAAGGCGTCCAGCCTGCTGAAGTCCAGTGCGGTGATGGCGGCCGGCACCCTCGTGTCCCGCCTCACCGGGTTCGTACGGAGCCTGGTGATCACCGCCGCGCTCGGCGCGGCCTTCCTCGGCGACAGCTTCACCATCGCGTACACGCTGCCGACGATGATCTACATCCTCACCGTGGGCGGCGGACTCAACTCGGTCTTCGTCCCCCAGCTCGTCCGCTCGATGAAGGACGACGAGGACGGCGGTGAGGCCTATGCGAACCGGCTGCTGACCCTCGTGATGGTCGCGCTCGGGCTGATCGTCGCGGTGGCGGTCTTCGCCGCGCCCTTCCTCATCCGGCTGATGTCGTCGACGATCGCCGACGACCCAGCGGCCAACAACGTGACCATCACCTTCGCCCGGTACTGCCTGCCCACCATCTTCTTCATGGGTGTGCACGTCGTCATGGGGCAGATCCTCAACGCCCGCGGGAAATTCGGCGCGATGATGTGGACACCGGTCCTCAACAACATCGTCATGATCGTCACGTTCGGCCTGTTCATCTGGGTGTACGGCACTTCCCACGAGTCCCAGATGGGAGTCACGACGATTCCGCCGGAGGGCGTCCGGCTGCTGGGCATCGGCACCCTGCTCGGGCTCGTCGTCCAGGCGCTCGCCATGATCCCGTATCTGCGCGAGGCCGGATTCCGCTTCCGCCCGCGCTTCGACTGGCGGGGCCACGGTCTCGGCAAGACGGTCAAGCTGGCCAAGTGGACGGTGCTGTTCGTCTTCGCCAACCAAGCCGGTGTGCTGGTCGTCACCCAGCTCGCGACCTCCGCCGGCAAGGCGTCCGGCCAGAACGGGGCGGGCTTCCTCGCGTACTCCAACGCACAGCTCATCTGGGGCATGCCTCAGGCGATCATCACCGTCTCGGTGATGGCCGCGCTGCTGCCACGCATCTCCCGTGCCGCCCACGACAACGACCCGGGCGCGGTCCGCGACGACATCTCTCAGGGCCTGCGCAACTCGGCCGTGGCCATCGTGCCGGTCGCCTTCGCGTTCCTCGCCCTGGGCGTACCGATGTGCACCCTGCTCTACGCGTCCAGCGGTCCCGAGGCCGCCCGGTCCATGGGCTTCATCCTGATGGCCTTCGGCCTCGGCCTGATCCCCTATTCCGTGCAGTACGTGGTACTCCGCGGGTTCTACGCGTACGAGGACACCCGGACGCCCTTCTACAACACCGTGATCGTCGCCCTGGTCAACGCCGCCGCCTCGGCCCTCTGCTACGTCGCGCTGCCCGCCCAGTGGGCCGTGGTCGGTATGGCCGCCTCCTACGGGCTCGCCTACGCCGTCGGAGTCGGTATCGCCTGGCGCCGGCTCCGCAACCGCCTCGGCGGCGACCTGGACGGCGCCCACGTCCTGCGTACCTACGCCCGGCTGTGCCTCGCGGCCATCCCCGCGGCAGTGATCGCCGGCGGTGTGGGTTTCGGTCTTCTCCAGGTGCTCGGCGACGGCGCTTCGGGCTCGCTCCTGGCCCTCCTCTGCGGCGGGATCGTGCTGCTGGGAGTATTCGTCGTCGCAGCGAAGCGGATGCGGATCGAAGAGATCAACGGCATGGTCGGCATGATCAGGGGAAGGCTCGGCCGCTGAGGATCACCGGCCCGCACAACCATCGCCGGTCCCCGCGTGTCGTGCATGGTGCCGGAGTGTGGGCACAATTGGCGTGACTGTGCGGGGCTGGCTGGCATCGCCCAACGGATGGGGAGGCAGGAACGACGGTGGCGGAACGTAGCACGGCTGCCGTCGACGTGGCCGACAACAGTGGCGACAAGCCGCTGGCCGCGAAGGCGGACGAGGCCACGAGCGACGGCACGGCAGAAGCTCAGGATGCAATGGGCGAAGGCCCTCAGGACGCGGAGAACGAGCAGAACGGCTCCGAAACCGCCATGCCGGCCCCTGATCTGCACAGCGGTCACAAGCTTGCCGGGCGCTACCGGCTCGAGGAGTGCGTCACCCGTCTGGACGGGTTCAGCAGCTGGCGCGCCGTCGACGAGAAACTGCGCCGCGCGGTGGGTGTCCATCTCCTGCCCGCCGATCACCCGCGGGCCCGGTCCGTACTGGCCGCGGCGCGCTCCTCCGCCCTGCTCGGCGACCCCCGCTTCGTGCAGGTCCTCGACGCGGTGGAGGAGAACGACCTCGTCTACGTCGTCCACGAATGGCTCCCGGACGCCACCGAGCTGACCGCCCTGCTGGGCGCGGGGCCGATGGAAGCCCACGACGCCTACCAGCTCGTCAGCCAGATCTCCCAGGCCATGGCGGCCGCCCACCGTGAGGGGCTGGCCCATCTGCGGCTCACGCCCGGAGCGGTGCTGCGCAGCTCTTCGGGTCAGTACCGCATCCGCGGCCTCGCGGTGAACGCCGCGCTGCGAGGGATCACCTCCGACGGACCGCAGCGCGCCGACACGGAGGCCATCGGTGCTCTTCTGTACGCCGCGCTGACCCAGCGCTGGCCGTACGAGAGCGATGCCTACGGCCTCACCGGGCTGCCCAAGGGCGTGGGACTGATCCCACCCGACCAGGTCCGTGCCGGAGTCCACCGCGGTCTCTCCGAGATCGCCATGCGGGCGCTCGCCAATGACGGAGCCACGGCCTCCCGTCAGGAACAGCCGTGCACCACACCGGACGAGCTCGCCAAGGCCGTCGCGGCGATGCCGCGTATCCGTCCGCCGGAGCCCACCTTCACCGCACCACCCGAGTATCAGCGGACCACGTACCAGCAGGGCACCTTCGGCCGTCCGGCCGGACCCGTCGCCGGCGCCGCCCAGCCCGTCGTCGTGCCCCCCGCACCGCTCCAGAGCCGTACCGGTAAGGCCCTCAAATGGGCCGTGTCCGGGCTGCTCATCGCCGCGCTGGGGCTCGGCAGCTGGCAGCTGGCGGAGACACTCCTGGACCGTGACAAGGGCGCGGAGGACCCGGGCACGACGCAGACCAACCCGGAGAACAACGACCCCAAACCCGCCGTGGAAAGCAAGCCGGTTCCCATCGTCGGTGCTCGGGACTACGACCCGCTCGGCGACGGGTCCGAGAAGCCCCAGGGCATAACCCATATCTACGACGGGGATGCGACTACTTACTGGAACACCGACGGCTACTACAGCGCCGACTTCGGCAGGCTGAAGAAAGGGGTCGGGGTGGTACTCGATCTCGGAAAGGTGCAGCAGGTCGGTTCGGTGGACGTGACCTTCCTGGGTGCCACGTCGGTCGAGTTGCTGACCGCCCCAGGTGCCGAAGTGCCGAGTATGCCCGACGGCTTCACCAAGGTTTCTCAGGGGTCTGGAACGAAGGTAGTACTCAAGCCCGGCGAACCCGTCCAGGCGCAGTACCTTCTGGTCTGGCTCACCAAGCTGCCACAGAGCGACGAGGGAAAATTCCGGGGAAAGATTTCGGACATCAAGGTCACCAGCTGAGCGCACCGTCCAGCGGATCGCGCGGATGGAGTCGCCGCGCGGAAAGCAGGGGCCCCGGAGAACGCCTCTGGAGCCCCTGCTCGCCTTTCTGAATCCCCGAAAATTTTCGGCAGGATCAGTACGAAGGCGTTTTGGAGTGCAGATTCACGTTGTCGTACTGGGACCAGCCTTCCGCATATGACGAAAGGGGGTCCTTGTCATAGACCATTGCCGTGTAACAGGTGTAGCTACCGAGGGACGTGCTGTACGAAAGATTGGTGCAGCTGTACGCCTTACCATCCGTATTCCGTACAATCTGGGCTTTCCCCCACGCATTTTCAGACAGCGTAATACGCGCCCACGCAGTATGGCACTTTACGCTGTACCGCAGCTCGATGGCGCCCAACGTCCAGCTGGAGGTGCCTATATAGGACTCTTTCATCGTCGTCGAGTCAGCGGCACAGCCAGCCGAAATCGGATTCTTTCCATCCATCGAGTAAGTTGCGGCTTGCGCGCTACCCGGAATCAGAGCCACCAGAAACGGTGCAGCAATGACTGCTGGCAACACCTTGCGGATATATCGCACCAGAGACCTCTTCACTCGAACGCCCTATCCATACTGATTTTTATCCTAAGTAGACGAGAGGGAATCCTCAACACCCACTGCAAGAAAACTCGGGTCCAAAAATCCGAGCGATTCTCGCCATTTACTTTTAGCCATGGATCGGCTTCACTACAGGGATGCCGACAGCTGAGGAGGGGGGCCGCGGGCCCTGCGGAAGCCATGGCCGTGCGCCAAGCGACTCAGACCTCCTCGCTCGCCACGTAGCCGGCGAACCGGACGCCTTCGGTGAGCTCGTACGACGTCATCGCGACCGGCTGTGGGCCGTGGCGTTGCGGACCCTGGGCGATCGCGAGGAAGCGGCCGATGCCGTCCAGGACGCCCTGATCTCTGCCTTTCGCGCCGCCCACACCTTCCGCGGCCAGTCCGCCGTCACCACCTGGCTGCACCGCATCACGGTCAATGCCTGTCTCGACCGGGTCCGCAAGGCCTCCTCCCGGAAGACGGCACCGGTCGACGACCCGGAGCGCCTCGACCGGCTCATGGAACCCCATGAATCCGCCGAGGCACCGGCCGAGCGTCAGGATCTTCAGCGGGAACTGCTTGCGGCCCTGGCCACCCTCCCGGCCGAGCAGCGCGCCGCCCTGGTCCTCGTCGATATGCAGGGTTACCCGGTGGCGGAGGCAGCCCGCATCCTCGATGTGCCGGTGGGCACCGTAAAGAGCCGCTGCGCGCGGGGACGCGCCAGGCTGGCCCCCCAACTCACTCACCTCCGCAGCGGAAGCGGCGACGACGAGGTGCCGGAGCCGGGAGGGAACCGGACACCGAGAGCATCCGTCCCACCGGCGGCGAGACCGAAAGACGCAGGCACGACTGATCCAGCGGCAGCGAAGGGCGGAGGTGGACACGCATGACATCGACGACCGATACGACCCAGCACCCGGGCGTCTCGGAGATCTCCGACCTCACCGAGGGCCTGCTCTCCCCGTCCCGTGCCGAGGATGTCCGAGGACATGTGGCCGGCTGCGAGATGTGTTCGGCTGTTCTCTCCTCGCTGGAGGAGATTCGCGGGCTCCTCGGTACCTTGCCCCCCGCTCCGCCCATGCCGGCCGAGGTCGTGGACCGCATAGGCGCGGCGCTCGCCGACGAAGCCCGGGCCCTCGCACCCACCGCGCCGGCGGCACCCGCGGAGGATGTTTCACGTGAAACAGAGCCGTCTGCCGCAGCCTCGGACCCCGCAGACCGCCCCGCAGGACACTCACGCGCCGCCACCGGTCCCGGTCGTCGTACCGGCCGCCGACGGCGCCGGAATGCGGTGATCGGCGCCGCACTCGGCGCCGCCGTGGTCAGCGTCAGTGTGCTCCTTCTCCAGAACTTCCCCCTCTCTCAGAGCTCGGACGGGACCAGCGCCGCCGACCAGAGCGCCAGCGCCTCCCGAGACGGTGGACAGGCCTTTTCGCAGTCCACACTCGAAGGCCGCGTCTACAGCCTCCTGAGCGCGAACGGCGATGCGTCGAGCGCAACGGACCCCTCGGCCAAGCAGGCTCCGTCCGTCGACACCAAGTCCTCGCCAGAAGGCGCGTCCGACGGGTCCATTTCGCCCCAGGACCCGCTCCGCGCTTCCGGCGTCACGGTCCCTTCGTGTGTGGAGCAGGGAATCGGCCGGAACACCGCCGCCCTCGCCCTGGAGCGGGGCACCTACGAAGGTGCCGACGCGTTCCTTGTCGTGCTTCCGCATCCCACGGACTCCGCCAGGGTCCAGGCCTACGTCGTCGACGCGTCATGCGTAGGTGCCGAACCCCCGGCCAAGGGGAAGCTCCTGCTGACGCACGCCTACGCTCGCCGCTGAGAATCACGCCGAATGCCGCCCGGCACGTCGGGAATGCATCCCCCGTAGGATCCGTTGGGTGGGGTGAGAGTCGTTGAACCGACCCCCAGTAGGCGTGGACAGTAGGCAGTCTGCAGAGACGAGGAAGAAACCCGTGAGCGACGTGCGTAATGTGATCATCATCGGCTCCGGCCCTGCGGGCTACACAGCCGCCCTGTACACGGCGCGTGCCTCGCTGAAGCCGCTGGTGTTCGAGGGCGCCGTCACCGCCGGTGGTGCATTGATGAACACCACCGACGTGGAGAACTTCCCCGGTTTCCAGGACGGGATCATGGGCCCCGAGCTCATGGACAACATGCGCGCCCAGGCCGAGCGCTTCGGTGCCGAACTCATTCCTGACGACGTCATCTCCGTGGACCTCACCGGTGACATCAAGACGGTCACCGACACGGCCGGCACGGTGCACCACGCCAAGGCCGTCATCGTCACCACCGGCTCGCAACACCGCAAGCTCGGCCTGCCCAACGAGGACGCGCTCTCCGGACGTGGCGTCTCCTGGTGTGCCACCTGCGACGGCTTCTTCTTCAAGGACCAGGACATCGCCGTGGTCGGCGGTGGCGACACCGCGATGGAAGAGGCCACGTTCCTCTCCCGTTTCGCCAAGTCGGTCACCATCGTCCACCGACGCGACTCCCTGCGCGCCTCCAAGACCATGCAGGACCGCGCGTTCGCCGACCCGAAGATCAAGTTCGCCTGGGACAGCGAGGTTGCCGGTGTGCACGGCGAGCAGAAGCTCTCCGGGCTCACCCTCCGCAACACGAAGACCGGTGAGACGTCCGAGCTCGCCGTGACCGGCCTCTTCATCGCCGTCGGCCACGACCCGCGCACGGAACTCTTCAAGGGCCAGCTCGAGCTCGACGACGAGGGTTACCTCAAGGTCGCCGCCCCGTCGACGCGCACCAACCTCGCCGGTGTCTTCGGAGCCGGCGACGTCGTCGATCACACCTACCGGCAGGCCATCACCGCTGCCGGCACCGGATGCTCCGCCGCTCTTGACGCCGAGCGCTTCCTGGCCGCGCTCGAGGACGAAGAGAAGGCCGCCGCAGCCACCGTCTGATCCACGCCCCACCCCACACCCCGCGAAGTTAAGGAGGCCGCCGTGGCCGGCGCCCTGAAAAACGTGACCGACGACTCGTTCGACGAGGTTGTCCTGAAGAGTGACAAGCCCGTGCTGGTGGACTTCTGGGCTGCCTGGTGCGGCCCGTGCCGCCAGATCGCCCCCTCCCTGGAGGCCATCGCGGCCGAGCACGGCGAGATCGAGATCGTCAAGCTCAACATCGACGAGAACCCGGCCACCGCTGCCAAGTACGGCGTCATGTCCATCCCGACGCTGAACGTCTACCAGGGTGGTGAGGTTGCCAAGACCATCGTCGGCGCAAAGCCGAAGGCCGCGATCCTCCGCGACCTCGAAGGCTTCATCGCCGAGTAAGGCAGAACCGCAGCACCGTTGTTTCACGTGAAACGGGCCCGTCCCTTGGGGGACGGGCCCGTTTCACGTTCCTGGCTGCGCAGCTCTCACAACGGCCGAAGCGCGGGTTCCTTCTGTACGACCCCCAGCAACCGGTCCAGGGCCAGCTCGACGTCTTCCTTCCAGGAAAGCGTCGTGCGCAGCTCCAGCCTCAACCGCGGGTGCACCGGGTGGGGCCGCACTGTCTTGAAGCCCACCGCCAGCAAGTGATCCGCGGGCAGCACACAGGCGGGTTCCTTCCAGCGGGTGTCCCCGAAGGCCTCGATCGCTTTGAACCCTCGCCGGATCAGGTCCTTGGCTACCGTCTGCACCATCACCCGGCCCAGCCCCTGGCCCTGGTAACCCGGCAGGATGAAGGCGGTCATCAACTGGACCGCGTCGGGGGAGACGGGGCTCGTCGGAAAGGCCGTGGCTCTCGGCACATACGCGGGCGGGGCATAGAGCACGAAGCCGGCCGGCACATCATCGACATAGACCACGCGGCCGCAGGACCCCCACTCCAGCAGAACAGCGGAGATCCAGGCTTCCTTCTCCGACTCGGCCCTGCCGTCCTTGACCGCGGCGTCCCCCCTCACCGGATCAAGCTCCCAGAACACACACGAGCGGCAAGGCCGGGGGAGATCAGACAGGTTGTCCAGCGTGAGCGGTACGAGCCGACGCCCCATGGAGGCTGTTCCTCACTTCCCTGACCACCGCATGACGTGACGGCCGGTGCACTCCGTTCACGGCAGTGGATCAATTGGATACGCCCTGCCAGAACGCATCGTATCCACCAAGAGATCAAGCCGACACCGTGAAGAAGCAAAGGGCGGACCGCTTTCACCAGAAGGCAAACTCGGGCCGTCTTCCGCAGCAGGACGAAGGTGGGCCGTCTTCCGCGGGAAGGCAAAAGGCGGGTCGCTCTCCCGAACACCGGAGCACGGCCCGCCACTCGCCACTCAGAGCCTCAGCCCTCGCCGTCCTCGGCGGTCTCCTCCGACGACGCACGGTCCAGAACACGGCCTTCGCCCGGCGCCAGGCTGCCGAGAATGCGGTCCAGATCCTCCATCGAAGCGAACTCGACGACGATCTTTCCCTTCTTCTGCCCGAGGTCGACCTTCACCCTGGTCTCGAATCGGTCGGACAGCCGGGACGCCAGATCCGTCAGCGCCGGCGACAGCCGGCCGCCGGCCCGGGGCCCCTTGGACTTCGCGGTGCTCGTGGGCCTGGAACTCATGAGCGTCACGATCTCTTCGACCGCACGCACGGACAGCCCCTCCGCCACGATCCGGTGCGCCAGCTTGTCCTGCTCCTCGGAGTCGTCCACCGACAGCAGCGCCCGCGCATGTCCGGCCGACAGCACCCCGGCCGCGACCCTGCGCTGCACCGGCGGCGACAGCCGCAGAAGACGCAGCGTGTTGGACACCTGCGGCCGGGAACGCCCGATCCGGTCGGCCAGCTGATCATGGGTGCACTTGAAGTCCTTGAGCAGCTGGTCGTACGCAGCCGCCTCCTCCAGGGGGTTCAGCTGAGCCCGGTGAAGATTCTCCAGAAGCGCGTCCAGAAGGAGCTTCTCGTCGTCAGTGGCCCGGACAATCGCCGGGATCTGCTTCAGATCAGCCTCACGACAGGCTCTCCAGCGCCGCTCGCCCATGATGAGCTCATAGCGCCCGGATCCCGCCTTCCGCACCACGACGGGCTGGAGAAGACCCACCTCCTTGATGGAGGTGACCAGCTCGGCCAGCGCGTCCTCGTCGAACACCTCGCGCGGCTGACGAGGGTTGGGCGTGATCGAGTCGATGGGAAGCTCGGCAAAGTACGCTCCGGCCGCCTCTGCCGGGCCACCGGCCCCCTCGGAGACCGATACAGGGGTGCTCGGCTCCGGCACCGCAGGGCCACCCGTGCCCAGGGTGGTCAGTTTCGCGACAGCCACCCCCCGGTCGGACGTCAGTACCGGCATCGCTCCGGGTGCGGACGCACCCATCCCGGGGGCCGGAATCTGCTTCTCCTGCGGAGCGGCGGGGATCAGGGCACCGAGCCCTCGCCCCAAACCTCTACGACGCTCACTCACTGGGTCCCCTCCGAACTGTTCTGCGGGCTGTTCCGACTGCCCGTCTGGGCATGCTGTGCCTCGTACTGGATACCGACCCCTCGCAGGGCGATCTCACGGGCGGCTTCGAGGTAGGACAGGGACCCGCTCGAACCCGGGTCATAGGTCAGTACCGTCTGCCCGTAGCTCGGCGCCTCGGAGATCCGCACCGACCGAGGGATGCTGGTCCGCAGCACTTCCTTGCCGAAGTGGCTGCGCACCTCCTCCGCCACCTGCGAGGCGAGCCGCGTCCGGCCGTCGTACATGGTGAGCAGGATCGTCGACACATGGAGATCGGGGTTGAGATGCCCCCGCACCAGATCGACGTTGCGCAGCAGCTGACCCAGACCTTCCAGCGCGTAGTACTCGCACTGGATCGGGATCAGCACTTCCGCGCCGGCCACCAAGGCGTTGACCGTCAGCAGGCCGAGCGAGGGCGGGCAGTCGATCAGGATGTAGTCGAGCGGCTGCTCATATGCCTGAATCGCTCGCTGCAGTCGACTCTCCCGCGCCACCAGCGACACCAGCTCGATCTCCGCACCGGCGAGATCGATGGTGGCCGGGGCGCAGAAGAGACCTTCAACGTCCGGGACCGGCTGGACCACATCGGAGAGCGGTTTACTCTCCACCAGGACGTCATAGATCGAGGGAACTTCGGCATGGTGGTCGATACCCAGCGCCGTGGAGGCGTTCCCCTGCGGGTCGAGGTCGACGACCAGAACACGTGCACCATGAAGTGCAAGTGATGCGGCAAGGTTCACCGTCGAGGTGGTTTTACCCACCCCGCCCTTCTGGTTGGCGACCACCATGACCCGCGTCTGGTCAGGCCGGGGCAGCCCCTCGCCGGCACGGCCGAGGGCCTCGACCGCCAGCTGGGCCGCACGACCGATGGGTGTGTCATCCATCGGCGGCGGTGTTTCACGTGAAACACCGTCCCCCGCCGATTCGGTTCGGGGACCGGGGACCGGATCGGTCATCGGTCCCGCGATGTTGGCGTCGGACCGCAAGGATTCACTCTCCTCGGCTTCAGGCTCGCAATGAGCAGAGCCTGCCATGGTTTCGGGGTCGTGAACCAGCGAGGCCCGCTCTTCTGTGGATGAATCCACTTCTGTGGACAACTCCGTAGCCCTAACGGGCCTGCGATGGCGAGGGGCGGCGGCCGCACGACCGCGGCCGATGATTCCATGCAGCAGAGAGCGACGTTTCACGTGAAACACGATGCCCCTGCAGCGTAGCTACAGGGGCACGACACTCCGCGCGGGGTACGTACAGCTGCCCTCCGGGCACGTACGTCTGCGCTCAGCGACGACGACGTGTCCGGCTGACCCTGGCAGCCTTGGCGCGCTTTGCGGCGAACCTCACACCGCCGGGGCTCTCGCCCACCACCACACGCACCACGGTGGACATCGGGTCGACGATACCCTCGCCCACCTGGAGCACCTCTGCCTCCACGACGCCGAGCTTGCTGAGGGCGGCACGTGCGCCATTGACCTCTTCTTCGGCGGTATCGCCCTTGAGTGCCAGCATCTCCCCGTACGGGCGGAGCAGGGGCACTCCCCAGCCTGCCAGGCGGTCCAGTGGAGCCACCGCACGAGCAGTCACCACATGTACCGGCTGAAGCGTCCCAAGGACCTCCTCGGCCCGGCCACGGACGACCGTCACATGGTCCAGCCCCAGCAGTTCGACGACCTCCTGAAGGAAGTTCGTACGCCGCAGCAACGGTTCAAGCAGGGTGATCTTCAGATCCGGGCGCACCAGCGCCAGCGGGATCCCGGGGAGGCCGGCGCCGGACCCCACATCGCAGACCGTGACGCCCTCAGGGACGACCTCGGAGAGCACCGCACAGTTCAGCAGATGCCTCCCCCACAGGCGCGGAACCTCGCGCGGACCGATCAGCCCTCGCTTGACCCCCGCATCGGCCAGCAGTTCCGCGTACCGGACGGCCTCGGGGAAGCACTCACCGAACACCGCCCGGGCCTCGTCGGGCGCCTGGGGAAGCGCTACTTCCTCCGTCACGGGAACCGTCCTTCCATACCGCACTACCGCACGTGGGTGGCTGACTATCAGGCTGACAAAGATCGGCCCCGCCTGCGAACAGACGGGGCCGACAGGAAAGGTTTCCGGTCAGGCCGGAAGGACGACGACGAAGCGCTGCGGCTCCTCGCCCTCCGATTCGCTGCGCAGACCTGCGGCCGCAACCGCGTCGTGCACGACCTTGCGCTCGAACGGCGTCATCGGGTCGAGCTTCACCGGCTCACCAGTGCTCTTGACCTCGTCCGCGGCCTTGGCACCCAGCTCGGCGAGTTCCGTGCGCTTCTTGGCCCGGAAACCGGCGATGTCCAGCATCAGACGGCTGCGGTCACCGGTCTCCCGGTGCACGGCCAGCCGCGTCAGCTCCTGGAGCGCCTCCAGCACCTCACCGTCGCGGCCCACGAGCTTCTGCAGTTCACGTGCCGATTCACTGATGATCGAGACCGCGGCCCGGTCCGCCTCGACGTCCATGTCGATGTCGCCGTCCAGGTCGGCGATGTCGAGCAGGCCCTCAAGGTAGTCCGCTGCGATCTCCCCTTCCTGCTCAAGGCGGGTCAAGGTGTCGCTGCCCTCAGCGGCCGTGGAGGTGGTGCCTTCCGTCACGGATGGACTCCTTCTTACTTCTTGGACGGGTGCTTGGGCCGCTGCGGGCCCTTGCGCTGTCCGGACTTGGCTTGGCGTGAGGAGCCGGACGCGGGCTTGCCCGCCGGCTTCGACTTGTCGTCCTGCGGTGCGCTCTTCTGCAGGGATGTCTTGGGCTCGGACCCGCTGGAATCGGTGTCCTTGCCCGGCTGGCCCGCAGTGGTCTGGCGCTTCGCCTTCGTCTGGCGCTTGGGCTGCTGGCGTCGCTGTGCGGCTCCGCCCTCGGCCTCGGCGACGGCGGTGTCGCTCTTGGTCACCGTGCCGTCCTCCTGAGGGGCGAGGCCGAGCTTGGCCAGCCCCGTGACGAACTTCCGTTCGATGTCGTTGCGATCGGTGCCCTTGGCCACGATGCGCTTGACCGTGTTGCGCCGCGTCCGGCCCCGCACCTCACCGTGTGAGGTGACGCTCTTCAGGAGGCGCCCGAGGTACTGCTCCTGCGCCTTGCTGCCCGGGGTGGGGTTCTGGTTGATCACGTACATCTGCTGACCCATGGTCCAGACGTTCGTGGTCAGCCAGTAGACGAGGACACCGACGGGGAAGTTGATACCCATGACGGCGAAGATCAGCGGGAAGATGTACATGAGCATCTTCTGCTGCTGCATGTACGGCGTCTTGACGGTCAGGTCGACGTTCTTCGTCATCAGCTGGCGCTGCGTGAAGAACTGGGAGGCCGACATCATCACGATCATGACGGCGGTGACGACCCGGACATCGGTCAGCGAGGCACCGAGTGCCTCGACCTTGTCCGCGCTGTCCATGAACTTGGCGGCCAGCGGAGCACCGAAGATGTGGGCCTGACGAGCGCTGTCCAGCAGCGACTGGTCGATGACGCCGATCTTCTTGTTCGACGCGATGGCCGAGAGCACGTGGTAGAGGGCGAAGAAGAACGGCGACTGGGCAATGATGGGCAGGCACGAGGAGAGCGGGTTGGTACCCGTCTCCTTGTACAGCTTCATCATCTCTTCGGACTGACGCTGCTTGTCGCTCTTGTAGCGCTCCTGGATCGCCTTCATCTTCGGCTGGAGCACCTGCATGTTCCGCGTCGACTTGATCTGCTTGACGAACAGCGGGATCAGGCAGATGCGGATCAGCACCACGAGGGACACGATGGACAGACCCCAGGCCCATCCGGTGTCGGGGCCGAAGATCGCCCCGTACAACTTGTGGAACTGGACGATGACCCAGGAAACGGGCCACGTGATGAAGCTGAACAGACTGGCAATCGTGTCCACTAATCAGGCTCCTTGAGCATTGGGCGAAGTCTCTGCGGCCGGGCTCGGACGGTCGGTGGCCGACCCCCCGGCAGGCACATCAGCGGCGGAGTCCCCGCCCTTGCTGCCGCGTACGGCACTACGCAACAGTTCGTGCCAACGCGGACGTTTGCGTGGTGGAACGTGATCCACGCCGCCGGGTGACCACGGATTGCATCGCAGGATGCGCCAGGCCGTCAGCGCTGTTCCCTTGATCGCTCCGTGCCGGTCGATCGCCGTATATCCATAGTGGGAACACGACGGGTAGTAACGGCAGACAGGCCCGAGAAGTGGGCTGATCGTCCACTGGTACAACTTGATGAGAGCCAACAGCGGGTACTTCATCGCGCGCCCCCTCCCAGCAGCCGCTGAAAGGCGGCATCCAGGTCTCGGGCCAGCTGTTCATGGTCGGCGTCACCCGAACCGGGCAACGCGCGTACGACAACCAGGCTACCGGGGGGCAGCATGGCCAGCCGTTCTCGGACCAGATGGCGAAGCCTTCGCTTCACCGCTGTGCGGACGACCGCACCACCCACTGCTTTGCTGACAACGAAACCCGCACGCGGCGGGGGAGCAGTCTCCCCAGTCACGTGCGGGTCCGTTGCACCGCTGCGTAGATGAACGACGAGTAGAGGGCGACCGGCCCTGCGTCCCCGCCGTACTGCGGTCGCGAAGTCCTCGCGCCGCCTCAGCCGATTCTCGGTAGGCAGCACGTCATGACGACCTGTACGCGATCAGGCGGACAGGCTGGCGCGGCCCTTGCCACGGCGGGACGCGAGGATCGCGCGGCCGGCACGGGTCCGCATACGCAGACGGAAACCGTGGGTCTTCGCGCGACGACGGTTGTTCGGCTGGAAGGTGCGCTTGCTCACTCGGGGGCTCCAGTAATGATCGTGTATTGGCGGGACATCGCCTGGCTGTCACCGTGCGCCCACGAGAGACTCGCGTAAACGCCCTAGTTGCACCGCTTCACAATCACAGATCGTGATCTTTGCCCATCGGAGGCAGGCGGCAGCAGCCATCGACAACTCGACCTGGTCACGGTACGCGCGGCTACGCCATCCGGTCAAACCGACCCTGTCGGACCTCCCATTGTGCACAGCCTGTGGACAACGACTTGAACCGCATGGGCCGACCCGCCTACCGTGGCTGAACCCCGGTTCTTTTTCTTCCCGCCTGCCGGTCCTCACCCATCCCGACCCATCCCGTCCCGAGAACCACACATTCGTGGGACCAGCGAGAGAGCGTGCCCTGTGGCTGACGTACCTGCCGATCTTGCCGCAGTGTGGCCACGCGTGCTGGAACAGCTCCTCGGGGAGGGGCAGCAGGGCATCGAGGCGAAGGACAAGCAGTGGATCGAGCGCTGCCAGCCGCTCGCCCTGGTCGCCGACACGGCTCTGCTCGCCGTCCCCAACGAATGGGGCAAGCGTGTCCTGGAGGGCAGGCTCGCGCCGCTCATCAGCGAGACGCTGAGCCGCGAGTGCGGCCGGCCGATCCGGATCGCGATCACGGTCGACGATTCCGCGGGCGAACCGCCGAACCCGCCGTCGCCCCCGATGCACCAGTCCCCGCAGCCCCGCTACCAGGGTCCCCCGCACGACGAGCGGCAGCACAACGACGCGTACGACGGTTACGGCCGCCGGCCCTCGGACGACGGCATGCCGACGGCCCGGCCCGCCTACCCCGACTACCAGCAGCAGCGCCCCGAACCCGGCGCCTGGCCGCGCACCCAGGAGGACCTCTCCTGGCAGCAGCCCCGGCTCGGCGGGTTCCAGGACCGCGACTCGTCCGCCGAGCAGTGGCGCGAGCCGTATGGCGGTGGCCGCTCCCAGCAGCAGCCCCAGCACGATTACCGTCCGCAGCCACCCGAGCGCCAGGGGTACGAGTCGCAGCCGCCGGAGCGCCAGGGGTACGAGTCCCAGCCGCCCGAACGCCAGGGGTACGAATCCCAGCGCCCCGAACGCCACGACAGGCAGGAGCCCCAGCACCGGCAGGGCGGCGGCACCGGGCGGCCCGGCGGCGGTACCGGCCCGATGGGCGCACAGCCGTCGCCGGCGCCCGGCCCCGGCGAACCGCACGCCCGGCTGAATCCCAAGTACCTCTTCGACACCTTCGTCATCGGGGCGTCGAACCGTTTCGCGCACGCGGCAGCCGTCGCCGTCGCCGAAGCGCCCGCGAAGGCGTACAACCCGCTCTTCATCTACGGGGAGTCGGGGCTGGGCAAAACCCATCTGCTGCATGCCATCGGGCACTACGCCCGCAGCCTCTATCCGGGCACCCGGGTGCGGTACGTGAGCTCGGAGGAGTTCACCAACGAGTTCATCAACTCGATCCGCGACGGCAAGGGCGACACCTTCCGCAAGCGGTACCGCGACGTCGACATCCTGCTGGTCGACGACATCCAGTTCCTGGCGAGCAAGGAGTCGACGCAGGAGGAGTTCTTCCACACCTTCAACACGCTCCACAACGCCAACAAGCAGATCGTCCTGTCCTCGGACCGCCCGCCGAAGCAGCTGGTGACCCTGGAGGACCGGCTGCGGAATCGTTTCGAGTGGGGCCTGACCACCGATGTGCAGCCTCCCGAGCTGGAGACGCGCATCGCGATCCTGCGCAAGAAGGCGGTGCAGGAGCAGCTCAACGCCCCGCCGGAGGTCCTGGAGTTCATCGCCTCCCGTATCTCCCGCAACATCCGGGAGCTGGAGGGTGCTCTCATCCGGGTGACGGCGTTCGCGAGCCTCAACCGCCAGCCGGTCGACCTCGGGCTGACCGAGATCGTGCTGAAGGATTTGATCCCCGGCGGTGAGGACTCCGCTCCGGAGATCACGGCGACAGCCATCATGGCGGCGACCGCGGACTACTTCGGCCTGACGGTGGAGGATCTCTGCGGATCCTCGCGCAGCCGTGTGCTGGTGACGGCGCGCCAGATCGCCATGTATCTCTGCCGCGAGCTGACGGACCTGTCGCTGCCCAAGATCGGGGCCCAGTTCGGTGGCCGGGACCATACGACGGTGATGCACGCCGACCGCAAGATCCGGGCGCTGATGGCTGAGCGGCGCTCCATCTACAACCAGGTCACGGAACTCACCAACCGCATCAAGAACGGCTGACGGCCCTCCCGCCGCCGCGGCCCACGCACGCACCGAAGGGCGCTGTGCGGACTCGTCAGGAGTCCGCACAGCGCCCTTCTCCGTTCCCCATGACGCGCTCGGCAACCCTGGATCGCCTCGGTGATCAGGCGCTCGCCGGCCATCGTCGGGGCGAGCGCCGGGTGTTCCGGCCGACCGCGCTGTTCGAATACATGCCAGGACACGGCTGTTCTCCACAGATCTGGGGAGAATTTTCCCTCCACAGCCTGGGGATTCAAAAGTTGTCCATACTGCTTCCACAGGCAGACCAGCCGACACCTCATCAGGCCAGCTCAGAGGCCTGGGGATTTGTGGTCAACGATGATCCACAGCCTGTGGACAAGTTTTTCGTCCACAGGCCCTCGTCGACGTTGTCCACCGATGGCCCACAGGAGCGTGACCGTTTTCCCCAGGCAGAGCGGGCTTCTCCACACCGCTGTCCACTGTTCGGCAACGCAACACCCGCCGTCACCTCCCCGAGTGAAAGGCGTCACACCAGGAGGGCTGGTTGGGCTGTGGGGAACGTGGGTAAAGCTGGGGACGCCTCTGGGGACAAACCCCCCTGTCCTGTGTATCGGGTGTGCACAACTTTCGGCTGTCCACAGAAACACCGAGTTGTCCACCGGTCCCACCCACAGGGTCGGTGGATAAAAAACCGGTTCTGACCTGGGAAAACGACGTTATCCACTGTATCCACAGGACCTACTACTACTACCACCTATAGTTAGCCCGGAATCTGCTTCGAAGTGGGGCCTGTGCACAACTCGGCGCCGGAGCTCCCCGACCCGCTCGTCGCGACTTGACCCCGAGCAGCACCGAGTGTCGGTGCCGTACGTCAGACTGGTCCCCGGCGTCCTCCCCGGCAGCGGTGGAGCGACCCGACCAGATGACGAAGGCCGGCAGGGCGAGTGAGCAACAGCAGGAGGCGGTTCCGGTGAAGATCCGGGTGGAGCGCGATGTACTCGCGGAGGCTGTGGCCTGGGTGGCCCGTAGCCTCCCGGCCCGTCCGCCGGCGCCCGTTCTCGCGGGCCTTCTGCTGAAGGCTGAGGACGGTGCCCTCAGCTTCTCGAGCTTCGACTACGAGGTCTCGGCCCGGGTCTCGGTGGATGCCGAAATCGAGGAGGACGGCACGGTTCTCGTCTCCGGCCGACTGCTCGCCGACATCTGCCGCGCCCTGCCCAACCGGCCGGTGGAGATTTCCACAGACGGTGTACGAGCGACGGTCGCCTGCGGCTCCTCGCGGTTCACACTCCACACCCTTCCTGTGGAGGAGTACCCGGCACTGCCGCAGATGCCGACCGCGACCGGGACCGTCCCCGGCGAGGTCTTCGCTTCGGCCGCCGCCCAGGTCGCCATCGCCGCCGGCCGCGACGACACGCTTCCCGTCCTCACCGGTGTGCGCATCGAGATCGAGGGCGACAGGGTCACCCTCGCCTCGACCGACCGCTACCGCTTCGCGGTCCGCGAGTTCCTCTGGAAGCCGGAGAACGCCGACGCCTCCGCCGTCGCGCTGGTGCCCGCCAAGACACTCCTGGACACTGCCAAAGCGCTGACCAGCGGTGACACGGTGACGCTCGCCCTGTCGAGCTCCGGCGCCGGGGAAGGCCTCATCGGCTTCGAAGGCGCGGGCAGGCGGACGACCACGCGGCTGCTCGAAGGCGATCTGCCGAAGTACCGCACGCTCTTCCCCACCGAGTTCAACTCGGTCGCGGTCATCGAGACGGCGCCGTTCGTCGAGGCCGTCAAGCGTGTGGCCCTGGTGGCCGAGCGGAACACGCCGGTGCGGCTCAGCTTCGAGCAGGGCGTCCTGATCCTCGAAGCGGGTTCCAGCGACGATGCACAGGCTGTGGAGCGCGTCGACTCCGTGCTGGAGGGCGACGATATCTCGATCGCCTTCAACCCGACCTTCCTGCTCGACGGCCTGAGCGCCATCGACTCCCCGGTCGCCCAGCTCTCCTTCACGACCTCCACCAAGCCCGCGCTGCTCAGCGGCCGTCCGGCCGTGGACGCCGAGGCGGACGACGCGTACAAGTACCTGATCATGCCGGTCCGCCTCTCCGGCTGATCCGGTCACCGGTCCTGCCGGCGGCCAAGGAGTCGCGGCAGGACCCGACGGGCATGTTCAGCGCCGAGCATGCCCGGCGTCCTGTCCCCTGCCGGGCGTAGGCTCGGTTCCTGGGTACGAATCGGCACAACGCTTAAGGAATCTCTGATGGAGCTCGGTCTCGTCGGCCTCGGCAAGATGGGCGGCAACATGCGCGAGCGCATCCGCCGCGCTGGCCACACCGTCATCGGTTACGACCGCAACCCGGACGTCGCCGATGTCCACAGTCTCGAAGAGCTTGTGGGCAAGCTGAAGGGCCCCCGCGTCGTGTGGGTCATGGTCCCGGCCGGTGCCGCGACCCAGTCCACGATCGATGAGCTGGCCGAGCTGCTCTCGCCCGGCGACATCGTCGTGGACGGTGGGAACTCCCGCTGGACCGACGACGAGAAGCACGCGGTCGAGCTGGGCATCAAGGGCATCGGCTTCGTCGACTGCGGAGTCTCGGGCGGCGTCTGGGGCCTGGAGAACGGCTACGCGCTGATGTACGGCGGCGCCCCCGAGAACGTCGCGAAGGTCCAGCCGGTCTTCGACGCGCTGAAGCCCGAGGGCGACTTCGGGTCTGTCCACGCGGGCAAGGTCGGCGCCGGCCACTTCGCGAAGATGGTTCACAACGGCATCGAGTACGCCATGATGCAGGCCTACGCCGAGGGCTGGGAGCTCCTGGAGAAGGTCGACTCCGTCACCGACGTGCGCGAGGTCTTCCGCTCCTGGCAGGAGGGCACGGTCATCCGTTCCTGGCTGCTCGACCTGGCGGTCAACGCGCTGGACGACGACGAGCACCTGGACCAGCTCCGTGGATACGCCGCCGACTCCGGCGAGGGCCGCTGGACGGTGGAGGCGGCGATCGACAACGCCGTGCCGCTGCCCGCGATCACCGCGTCGCTCTTCGCGCGCTTCGCCTCGCGCCAGGACGACTCCCCGCAGATGAAGATGATCGCCGCGCTGCGCAACCAGTTCGGTGGCCACGCGGTCGAGAACAAGAAGTAGCGCGACGAGGGGTGGGGAAGGGCCGGACGGCCTGCCCCGCCCCACGGAGCAGGAAGCCGGAAAGGTCGGCGTACACCATGCATGTCACGCATCTGTCGCTGGCCGACTTCCGCTCGTACGCCCGGGTCGAGGTGCCTCTCGACCCGGGCGTCACCGCGTTCGTGGGGGCCAACGGCCAGGGCAAGACCAATCTCGTCGAGGCCATCGGCTATCTCGCGACGCTCGGCAGCCACCGCGTCTCCTCCGACGCCCCCCTGGTGCGCATGGGCGCGGACCGGGCCGTCATCAGGGCGGCCGTCACCCAGGGCGAACGATCCCAGCTGGTCGAGCTGGAGCTGAATCCCGGCAAGGCCAATCGCGCCAGGATCAACCGGTCGTCGCAGGTCAGGCCCCGTGACGTGCTGGGGATAGTGCGCACGGTGCTGTTCGCACCGGAGGATCTCGCCCTGGTCAAGGGCGACCCCGGCGAACGCCGGCGGTTCCTCGACGAGCTGGTCACGGCGCGTTCGCCGCGGATGGCCGGAGTGCGTTCCGACTACGAGCGGGTGCTCAAGCAGCGCAACACGCTGCTGAAGTCCGCCGCGATGGCACGCCGGCACGGCGGGCGTTCCATGGACCTGTCGACGCTCGACGTGTGGGACCAGCATCTGGGCCGGGTGGGCGCCGAACTGCTGGCACAGCGGCTGGACCTGATCGCGACGCTTCAGCCCCTGGCCGACAAGGCGTACGCGGACGTGGCGCCGGGCGGCGGTCCGGTGATGCTGGAGTACCGCAGTTCGGTGGGCGCGGAGGCGGAGCACGCGCGTACGCGCGAGGAGCTGTACGCGCAGCTGATCGCGGCCCTGGCCGAGGTGCGCAAGCAGGAGATCGAACGGGGCGTGACGCTGGTCGGCCCGCACCGCGACGACCTGGTCCTCGGCCTGCGCGGGATGCCGGCCAAGGGGTACGCGAGCCATGGTGAGTCGTGGTCGTACGCGCTGGCCCTGAGGCTGGCCTCGTACGATCTGCTGCGCTCCGAGGGCAACGAACCGGTGCTGGTGCTGGACGACGTCTTCGCCGAACTCGACGCACGGCGCCGGGAGCGGCTGGCGGAGCTGGTGGCCCACGGTGAACAGGTGCTGGTGACGGCGGCGGTGGACGACGACGTTCCGGGCGTGCTGGCGGGGACGCGGTACGCGGTGTCGGCGGGCGAGGTGGAACGGCTGTGAACAGCGACGGAGGCGGCCCCGGACCTGCGGGAGACCCGGCGAAGCAGCCGGAGCATTCGGGCGTGGACCTGGCGCGGGTGGCCCTGCGTGCGGCGAAGGAGCAGGCGCGGGCCCGTGGTGCGGCCGCGCAGCAGAAGAAGCAGGCCCGGCGCGGTGGAGGGCTGCGTTCCGGCGCGCGGGCGGACGGCAGGGACCCGCTGCCGCTGGGGGCCGCGATCAATCGCCTGATCACCGAGCGGGGCTGGGAGACGCCGGCCGCGGTGGGCGGTGTGATGGGCCGCTGGCCGCAGATCGTGGGTGACGATCTGGCCAATCACTGTGTGCCGTTGCGTTACGACGAGGACCCCGACGAGCGGGTGCTGACGGTGCAGTGCGACTCGACGGCGTGGGCGACGCAGCTGCGGCTGCTGGCCCCGCAGCTCGTGGCCCGGCTGAACGCGGATCTGGGACACGGCACCGTGAGACTGATCAAGGTGCTGGGGCCGGGCGGTCCGCAGCGTGGGTACGGTCCGCTGCGGGCGCCGGGGAGCACCGGCCCCGGCGACACCTATGGCTGACCCGGCCTGACCTGGTCTTTTCCCGCCCTTTGCCCGGTTCCGGCAGCGGTCCGGGCGCTGCGTGCCGCAGACCGGGTGACTGGTGTGGCCCTGTTGTCGGCGATGCCCCCGGTACCCGAGTTGTACGGGTGTGCGGCGGGGGAAACCGTACGGCGGTGAGCGGGCGTCCCTCACCGTAGTGGGAGGCTGACAGGCCGAAGCGCTCAATGCCCGCGTGAGCCTCTTGAGGCCCCTTCCCGGATATGGGGAGTCGTCAGGCGCTCATACAGGGCGGCACATGCGGACTCAGGTACCGGCAAACCCCCATTCGGGTCGGCGCTACCGGTAGACTGATGGACAATCCCGCGTCCTTGCGGGATTCGTCGATACAAGCCGAACGACGCAGCCGCTCCCGCCTGCCCGGAGAACGGCCTGTGCTGTGCCAGAAAGGGCGCTTCGTGGCCGATTCCGGCAACCCCAACGAGAACATTCCGTCCACCCCCGGTGAGAGCAGCGTGGCTCCCGCCTCGGGCGAGGTGAAAGCCTCGTACGACGCCAGCGCGATCACCGTGCTCGAGGGTCTGGACGCGGTCCGCAAGCGACCTGGCATGTACATCGGCTCGACCGGTGAGCGCGGTCTGCACCACCTCGTGCAAGAGGTCGTCGACAACTCGGTCGACGAGGCCATGGCCGGCCACGCGGACACCATCGACGTCACGCTCCTCGCCGACGGCGGGGTGCGCGTGATCGACAACGGCCGTGGCATCCCCGTCGGCATCGTGCCGTCCGAGGGCAAGCCCGCCGTCGAGGTCGTCCTCACGGTGCTTCACGCGGGCGGCAAGTTCGGAGGCGGCGGCTACGCGGTCTCCGGCGGCCTGCACGGCGTCGGCGTCTCCGTCGTCAACGCCCTGTCCACGCGCGTGGCCGTCGAGGTCAGGACGGACGGCTACCGCTGGACCCAGGACTACAAGTTCGGCGTCCCGACCGCCCCGCTGGCCCGTAACGAGGCCACGGACGAGACCGGCACGACCGTCAGCTTCTGGGCCGACGGCGACATCTTCGAGACGACCGAGTACTCCTTCGAGACGCTCTCGCGCCGCTTCCAGGAGATGGCCTTCCTCAACAAGGGCCTCACCCTCACGCTGACCGACGAGCGGGAGTCGGCGAAGGCGACGGCCGGTGCGGACAGCGCCGAGGCGGTCGAGGTTCCCGAGGAGGAGCCGGCCCGCACGGTCACGTACCACTACGAAAACGGCATCGTCGACTTCGTCAAGTACCTGAACTCCCGCAAGGGCGATGTCATCCACGCCTCGGTGATCGACATCGAGGCCGAGGACAAGGAACGTCTCCTCTCGGCCGAGATCGCCATGCAGTGGAACACGCAGTACAGCGAGGGCGTCTACTCCTTCGCCAACGCGATCCACACGCATGAGGGCGGTACGCACGAGGAGGGCTTCCGTGCGGCGCTGACCTCGCTGGTGAACCGGTACGCGCGCGACAAGAAGCTGCTGCGCGAGAAGGACGACAACCTCACCGGTGAGGACGTCCGCGAGGGTCTGACGGCGATCATCTCGGTGAAGCTGGGCGAGCCGCAGTTCGAGGGCCAGACCAAGACCAAGCTGGGCAACACGGAGGCCAAGACCTTCGTGCAGAAGGTCGTCCACGAGCAGCTGACGGACTGGTTCGACCGGAACCCGAACGAGGCCGCCGACATCATCCGCAAGGGCATCGCCGCCTCGACCGCCCGCGTGGCGGCCCGCAAGGCGCGTGACCTGACCCGTCGCAAGGGGCTCCTGGAGAGCGCCTCGCTGCCGGGCAAGCTGAGCGACTGCCAGTCGAACGACCCGACGAAGTGCGAGATCTTCATCGTCGAGGGTGACTCCGCCGGTGGTTCGGCGAAGTCGGGCCGTAACCCGATGTACCAGGCCATCCTGCCGATCCGCGGCAAGATCCTGAACGTCGAGAAGGCCCGGATCGACAAGATCCTGCAGAACACCGAGGTCCAGGCACTGATCTCGGCCTTCGGCACCGGGGTCCACGAGGACTTCGACATCGAGAAGCTCCGCTATCACAAGATCATCCTGATGGCGGACGCCGACGTCGACGGCCAGCACATCAACACCCTGCTGCTCACCTTCCTCTTCCGCTTCATGCGACCGCTGGTCGAGGCCGGGCACGTGTACCTCTCGCGGCCGCCGCTCTACAAGATCAAGTGGGGCCGGGACGACTTCGAGTACGCCTACTCGGACCGCGAGCGCGACGCCCTTGTGACACTGGGCAAGCAGAACGGCAAGCGGATCAAGGAAGACCTGATCCAGCGCTTCAAGGGCCTCGGTGAGATGAACGCCGAGGAACTGCGCGTGACGACGATGGACGTCGACCACCGCGTGCTGGGCCAGGTCACGCTCGACGACGCGGCGCAGGCCGACGACCTGTTCTCGGTGCTGATGGGTGAGGACGTCGAGGCGCGGCGCTCCTTCATCCAGCGCAACGCCAAGGACGTCCGCTTCCTCGACATCTGAGTCGGCCGTACAAGGAAGAGGGTCCGGCGACCCTCTTAGCCGCAGCGCGAAAGGACTTTGACCAGCAATGGCCGACGAGAACACCCCTGTCCCCGTGACGCCCGAAGAGGTCCCGCCCGTCGAGGGCGTGGGCATGCGTGTCGAGCCCG
Organism: Streptomyces sp. NPDC096323; assembly: GCF_040302845.1. NCBI lineage: Bacteria > Bacillati > Actinomycetota > Actinomycetes > Kitasatosporales > Streptomycetaceae > Streptomyces > Streptomyces sp. NPDC096323. Next base: position 489,086 of record NZ_JBEOSI010000004.1, on the reverse strand, counting down.
TCGGGCTCGAGACGGAGATGCAGCGCTCCTACCTCGACTACGCGATGTCCGTCATCGTGTCGCGTGCCCTGCCCGACGTGCGGGACGGCCTCAAGCCCGTCCACCGCCGGGTGCTCTACGCGATGTACGACGGCGGCTACCGGCCCGAGAAGGGCTTCTACAAGTGCGCCCGCGTCGTCGGCGACGTCATGGGTACGTACCACCCGCACGGCGACTCGTCGATCTACGACGCACTGGTGCGCCTCGCGCAGCACTGGTCGATGCGCATGCCGCTGGTGGACTCCAACGGCAACTTCGGTTCCCCGGGCAACGACCCGGCCGCCGCCATGCGGTACACCGAGTGCAAGATGATGCCGCTGTCCATGGAGATGGTCCGGGACATCGACGAGGAGACCGTCGATTTCAAGGACAACTACGACGGCCGCAACCAGGAGCCGGTGGTTCTGCCGGCCCGCTTCCCGAACCTGCTGATCAACGGTTCGGCGGGCATCGCGGTCGGCATGGCGACCAACATCCCGCCGCACAACCTGCGCGAGGTGGCATCCGGCGCCCAGTGGTACCTGGAGCACCCGGAGGCCACGCAGGAGGAGCTGCTCGACGCTCTCCTGGAGCGGATCAAGGGCCCGGACTTCCCGACGGGCGCGCTCGTCGTGGGCCGCAAGGGCATCGAGGAGGCATACCGCACCGGTCGTGGCTCGATCACGATGCGCGCGGTCGTGGCGGTCGAGGAGATCCAGAACCGCCAGTGCCTGGTCGTGACGGAGCTCCCGTACCAGACCAACCCCGACAACCTCGCGCAGAAGATCGCCGACCTGGTGAAGGACGGCAAGGTCGGCGGCATCGCGGACGTCCGTGACGAGACCTCGTCGCGCACCGGCCAGCGCCTGGTCGTCGTGCTGAAGCGGGACGCGGTCGCCAAGGTCGTACTGAACAACCTGTACAAGCACACCGATCTGCAGACCAACTTCGGCGCCAACATGCTGGCGCTGGTGGACGGGGTGCCGCGCACCCTGTCGATCGACGCGTTCATCCGCCACTGGGTGACGCACCAGATCGAGGTCATCGTCCGGCGTACGAAGTTCCGGCTCCGCAAGGCGGAGGAGCGCGCGCACATCCTGCGCGGCCTGCTCAAGGCCCTCAACGCCATCGACGAGGTCATCGCCCTCATCCGGCGCAGCCAGACCGTCGAGATCGCGCGTGAGGGCCTGATGGGCCTGCTGGAGATCGACGAGATCCAGGCGAACGCGATCCTGGAGATGCAGCTGCGCCGGCTGGCCGCGCTGGAGCACCAGAAGATCACCGCCGAGCACGACGAACTCCAGGCGAAGATCAACGAGTACAACGCGATTCTCGCCTCGCCGGAGCGGCAGCGGCAGATCGTCAGCGAGGAGCTGGCGGCGATCGTCGACAAGTTCGGCGACGACCGGCGCTCCAAGCTCGTGCCCTTCGACGGCGACATGTCCATCGAGGACCTGATCGCCGAGGAGGACATCGTCGTCACGATCTCCCGCAGCGGCTACGTGAAGCGCACGAAGACGGACGACTACCGCTCGCAGAAGCGCGGCGGCAAGGGCGTGCGGGGCACGAAGCTCAGGGAAGACGACATCGTCGACCACTTCTTCGTGTCGACGACCCACCACTGGCTGCTGTTCTTCACCAACAAGGGCCGCGTCTACCGGGCGAAGGCCTACGAGCTCCCGGACGCCGGTCGCGACGCCCGCGGCCAGCACGTGGCGAACCTGCTGGCCTTCCAGCCGGACGAGCAGATCGCGCAGATCCTGGCGATCCGCGACTACGACGCCGCGCCGTATCTGATCCTGGCCACGAAGGGCGGTCTGGTGAAGAAGACCGCGCTGAAGGACTACGACTCGCCGCGCTCGGGCGGCGTCATCGCCATCAACCTGCGCGAGACCGCCGACGGCTCCGACGACGAACTGATCGGTGCGGAGCTGGTGTCCTCCGACGACGACCTGCTGCTCATCAGCAGGAAGGCCCAGTCGATCAGGTTCACCGCTACGGACGACGCGCTGCGCCCGATGGGCCGCGCGACTTCGGGTGTGAAGGGCATGAGTTTCCGCGAGGGAGACGAACTGCTCTCGATGAATGTCGTCAGGCCCGGTACTTTCGTGTTCACTGCCACTGACGGCGGGTACGCGAAGCGGACCCCCGTCGACGAGTACCGCGTCCAGGGTCGCGGTGGCCTGGGCATCAAGGCCGCCAAGATCGTCGAGGACCGGGGCTCGCTGGTCGGCGCGCTGGTGGTCGAGGAGACGGACGAGATTCTCGCCATCACGCTCGGCGGTGGTGTGATTCGTACGCGAGTCAATGAAGTCAGGGAGACGGGCCGTGACACCATGGGCGTCCAACTGATCAATCTGGGCAAGCGCGATGCCGTCGTCGGTATCGCTCGCAACGCCGAGGCGGGTCGCGAGGCCGAAGAGGTCGACGGTTCCGTCGACGCCGATGCCGAAGGCGAGACGACCGCGGCAGTGACCGCTGAGGCCACCACGGCCGAGGCGACTGCCGAGAGCACGGTCGACGGCACAGTCGAGGGCACCACGTCCTCGACCGGGGACGAGGAGTAGAGCGTGAGTGGAGCCACGGGCGCCGGTTCGGCCGCTTCCGAAGCCGGCGCGAACGGCGCCCGTGGCCCTGCCACGGACTCCCAAGGGGGCACTGTGACGGATACCCGGGGACCTCAGCCCCAGTACGAGGGTTACGCGACCGGGCCGCTGCCCGGTGAGCGGGAACCCGCACCGGGCCAGGCGGGCCCGTACCACCCGCCGCAGGCCTACCCCTCGCCACCGGGCGGGACCCAGGGCGGCGGGCGGTCCTACGGCGGGCCGCAGGGCGCCGTGCCGGGCACGGGCACGCCCCAGGCGGCCCGCAGGCCGCGGACGGGAGCGCGGACCACTCCCCGCACCCGCAAGGCGCGTCTGCGGGTGGCGAAGGCCGATCCATGGTCGGTGATGAAGGTCAGCTTCCTGCTGTCCATCGCGCTCGGCATCTGCACGGTGGTCGCGTCGGCGGTGCTGTGGATGGTGATGGACGCCATGGGCGTCTTCGAGACCGTCGGCGGCACCATCAGCGAGGCGACCGGCTCGAACGAGGGCAACGGGTTCGACCTGCAGTCGTTCCTGTCCCTGCCGCGGGTACTGATCTTCACCTCGGTCATCGCGGTGATCGACGTGGTGCTGGCGACCGCGCTGGCGACGCTGGGCGCCTTCATCTACAACCTCTCGGCCGGCTTCGTGGGCGGAGTCGAGCTCACGCTGGCCGAGGACGAGTAGCGGCGCAGCTATCGATTTTGGGACTGGCCCCGACGTGCGCTAATCTTCTTCACGTCAGCGCGACACAAAAGCGCGGCGGGGCTATAGCTCAGTTGGTTAGAGCGCATCCCTGATAAGGATGAGGCCACAGGTTCAAATCCTGTTAGCCCCACAGTGACAACAGAAGGCCCGGTTCCTCTTCGGAGGGACCGGGCCTTCTGCGTGGGGGCGGGGAGGTCTGATGTCGGCGGGTGCCTCACTGCGGGGGACTCGGCGTCGGTACGGGGGCGGGCCGGGGGTGCGCGTCGGTGGGTGCCGTTCCCCGGCTCGTACGTACGCCGCTCTCCGCTTCCGTAAGCGCTCCCCGGCCCGCGCACGGGCGCGCTGAGAGCCGCGCACGGGCGCGCATTGACGGCGTGCAGGCGTGCAGGCGTGCAGGCGCACGGAAAGCCGCACGCAGGCGTGCGGCGGGAGAGGGTGTGCGCGGGCGCACGGGAAAGCCCCCGTCCGGTGGGAACCGGTCCGGGGGCTCTGGGTGTCAGGTGCGCCGCTCTCAGGGCGGCAGCAGGGAGGCGTCGCCCGCCGGGGCACCGTGCGAGGCGCGGGCGGTGCCGGTGGTGTGCGTGGTGTCCGTGGTGTCAGCGGCCAGGTGCCGGGTGACGGGTGAGGAGCCGTGTGCCTCGGCGCGGATGCGCTGCTTCATCGTGGGCGGCAGCGCCCGGTCACGCGGAAGGGTCCATCGCACCGAAGGGGCGGTCGGAGTTGCGGCGGCCGCGGCCCTGTGCTCGTGGCTCGCGGACGCCGGCTCCGTGATCGCGGATTCCGTGGCCGTCGCGGTGGAGCTTGCGAGGCCCAAGGACGCGAGAAGTGCGAAGAACGCGGTGATGAAGGCGGTCCAGATGCTCTTGGCCTTGAAGGTGCTCATGGCCCCTCACTTTCAGGTGGTCCGGTTTGCTTACCTTTCTGATGATGTGGATCCGGCTCGCGATTTCAGGGACCGACGCCGCCGATATGCCGTTCTTCGGATGAACACCACTCGTATGGTGCAACCGGTCCCGAGAAGCGGTGTCCGGACGTTCCCGTGGGGTGCCGCCGGCGCCGTCGGCCACTGATGCACAGTCCGGCGGTGAACGCTCGTCCACAGGCCCCAGTTGGGTTGCGGGGAGGTCACCGGTCGATATCGGCCGATGTGTATAGTCGGGCAGCAGAACTCCCCAACGCCAAGGAAAGACGAGGTCGCGCGGTGAAGAAGCTTCTCCTGGTCGCACTGGCTGCCATCGGCGGGCTCCTCGTGTACCGCCAGATCCAGGCGGATCGCGCCGAGCAGGATCTGTGGACGGAGGCGACTGACTCCGTGCCCGCAGGTTCGGGTGTGTGAGACAGAACAGCCTGTCGGGGCCCCGGTCGCAGTTGCGGCCGGGGCTTCGTGCTGTTGCGGGACCGTGACACCTGTGCTCTTGAGTTCCCTTAAGCAAATCAATAGCTTGCTCAAGCAAAGGAACTGGCGTTTCGGTCGAGGGGGCACGGGTGAGGGCTCGCAAGCACCGCCGCACAGCGCGGGTGGGCACAGTGATCGGCGGGGCGCTGTTCGCCCTGGTGGCGGGCGCGCTGCCGGCCCTGGCGGGACCGCCCGGCGCCCCTGATAGACCGGCCGAGGCGCAGACCGGCGGAGTCGGTGGTCTGGTCATGGTCCTGGACTCGTCGGGCTCCATGGGGGACGACGACGGAACGGGGCGCACCCGGATGGACAGTGCCCGTACGGCTGTCGGCACGGTCGTGGACGCTCTGCCCGACGGCTATCCGACCGGTCTGCGCGTGTACGGCGCCGACCACCCGCACGGGTGCGCCGACACCCGGCTCGTGCGTCCGGTGCGGAAGCTGGACCGGGCCGCGATGAAGCGGGCCGTGGCGGCCGTACGGCCCCGAGGGGACACCCCCATCGGCCTGTCGCTCCGGAAGGCGGCCGAGGACCTGCCGGAACCCGCGGACGGCGCCATCGGGACGCGCACGGTCCTGCTGATCTCCGACGGCGAGGACAACTGCGGTACGCCGCGGCCCTGTGAGGTCGCCGAGCAGCTCGCCAAGGAGGGCGTCGGTCTGCGGATCGACACGGTCGGCTTCCAGGTCGAGGGCGCGGCCCGCAAGCAACTGGAGTGCATCGCGAACGCGGGCAACGGCCGCTACTACGACGCACCGGACGCCAGGACACTGGCCCGTCAGCTCCAGCGTGCCGCCCAGCTCTCCGCCGACGGCTACCGCCTCCGGGGGGAGCGGGTGGCGGGTGCGGCAACCGCCGGCGGGGCGCCCGTGCTCGTGCCCGGGCAGTATCTGGACACCATCGGGCCGGGTGGGAAGCGGTACTACGCGGTTGACCTGGACGCCGTGTCCACAGCGGACTTCTCGGTAACCGCGGTGCCGCAACCCGGCGCGGCCGTCGACACGTTCGACGCGCTGAGCACCACGATCGAGTACGACGAACACGGCTCCTGCGGGACGGACACCGCGCGCTTCCTGCAGAAGGAGGGGGCGGTTCCGCTGACTTCGGCGGTCGCCCGCATCCGCTCCGCGGAGGGCACCCGCACCTGCGACCGCGCGGGCCGCTACCGGCTGGTGGTGGAGCGGGAGAGCAAGAAGGGCTCCGACGCCGCGCGTTGGCCCCTGGAGCTCGTGTACGGGATCGAGGCACCGCTGGCGAGCGGGGTGACACCGGCCTCGTCGCAGACGGAGTACGGGCCGGGCGGCAAGGAGGCCGCGCTGCCGGCGGGCGCCCCCCGGGACGTGCGGGGCGGCACCGGGTTCAACGACGCCCGGACGATCGGCGAGGGCGTGTGGCGCGACCGCGTCCTGCCTTCCCAGACGCTCTGGTACAAGGTTCCGGCGGGATGGGGCCAGCAGGTGCGCTACGACGTCGAGTTCGCCAACGAGCCCACGGTGGACGGCGCCACCGCCACGTACTCCTACGGGACGACCCAGCTCTACACGCCGGCCCGCCACCCTGTGACGGGCGGCGGTGAGTTCTACCCGCGCACGATGTACAGCGGGCGCCCTGCCGCGGTGGCGATGGGCGGGGTTCCGGTCGCCTGGACCAACCGCTACGAGACCCGGACCGACGTCCAGCCCGTGCATGCCGCGGGCAGCTTCTACATCTCCGTGACGCTGGGCGCGCAGGCCGCCGAGATCGCGGAGAACCCGCAGATCGGCCTGGTGCTGCGGGTGTCGGTGCTCGGCGACGCACGGACCGGCCCCGAGCACGGCGCTCCCGCGGCCAAGGCGGAGAACGGGGACAAGAAGGGCGACTCGACCGCGTCCGCAGACAGCGGTGGGGCGGGAGGGGCAGGATGGACCGGCATCGCGGCTGCCGCCGGGGCTGCCGTCATGGCCGCGCTGGTCGCCGTGTTCGTATATGTACGCAGCCGCCGCGGGGCAGCCGCACGGACGACGAGGGGAAGCGCGTGATGAGGCAGCGCAGCAGGGGCCGGGTGACGCCGGCGGCGGTCGCGGCGATGTGCGCGGTGGCGGCGCTGACGGGACCGGCGTACGCGGATGGCGGGAGCACCGCGTACACCTTCGACCCGGGTGCCGAGGCGGTGGCCGGGACCGAGGTCAACACCGAGGCGGCGGAACTCAAGGCCGGTTCGGTCTACAAGAGTTCGATCAAGGCCGGTCAGAAGCTCTACTACCGGCTGAACCTGGACGCGACGACGAACGCGTACGTCTCCGCCGTCGCCGTGCCCAAGGGCGGTGGCAAGGTCGCCTACGGGGACGGCGTCACGGTCAGCATCCGGGACTCCTCGGACTTGCAGTGCAGCTCGGAGGACGCCCGTTTCGAGTCCGCGGAATACCCGCGTCCGATCGCCGCGTACGCCTACCGGATGGTGCGGAAGGACAGCAGCACCTGCCAGGGCCCCGGTACGTACAACGTCCTCGTCGAGCGCGAGAGCAAGGCCACCTCGGGGCCCGGGGACTGGGATCTGGAGCTGCGGTACGCGGCGGAGCCGGAGCTCGCCGACGACGCCGCCATGCCGACCGAGGCGCCCGAGAACTGGCCGTCCGCCTCGCCCGCGCCGCCCACCCCCGCCGGCGACAACCGCAGGAAGGGCGGCACCGGCTACTACGACGCCACCAGCCTGCAGACCGGTGAGTGGAAGGACGAGATCGCGCCGGGACAGACCCGCTTCTACCGGGTTCCGGTGGACTGGGGGCAGCAGATCTTCGCCACGGCGCGCCTCGGCAACAGCACCGCCTCCGACGAGTTCATCGGCAGCGCGCTCGCGATGTCCCTGGACAACCCCGCCCAGGGCCACGTCGACGACGTCTCGCCCATGTCGTACTCCGGCAAGCCGGCCTCCGTCTCCCTGGACCCGGTGCCTCCGGTCGCGTACCGCAATAGGTTCGCCTCTGCCGAGAGCGTCAGCGCCATGCGGTTCGCGGGCTGGTACTACCTGTCCGTCACGCTGAGCCCGGAGCTCGCCAAGGCCTACGGCACCAAGCCGTTTCCGCTGACGCTGTCGGTCAAGGTCGCGGGCAAGGCCGAAGGGTCTCCGTACGCGGGCGACGCCGGCATCTTCGCGGTCACGGAGAAGGACAAGGACCTGGCCGAGCGCGGCCAGAGCGGGCCGCAGGCGGCCGAGAGCGAGAGCAACACCATGAAGCTGGTCGGCGCGGCCGGGATCGGCGCGGGGGCCGTGCTGGTCCTCGCCCTGGGCGTGTGGACGCTGCTTGCGCGCCGCCGCGCGGCCGCCGCACAGCCTCCGTACGGAGGGCCGCCGCAGGCCTGGTAGCGGGCCCGCGCCCAGCTCAGGCCTGGGTCAGCGCCCAGATGCCCACGGCGAAGCAGATCAGCGCCACCAGCAGCACCGGGACCGCCACCTTCGGGGACGGTCCCGGACGCGTTCGCGGGGCGGGCGCGGCTGCGGCCGGGGCGGGCGACGGTGAGTGGGAGGCCGCCACCGGTGCCTGTGGGTGCTGGGCGGTGTAGGCGCGGGTGAGCGGCTGTTCGTGCTGCACGGCGGAGGTGGGGACCTGCGATGGATCCGGCGCGGCGGAGGGGAAGGGAGCCGTCGTGTGTGCCGCCGGGTGCGGGGCGAGGGGATGTGCGGCGTGCGGGGCCGGGGCGGTGGGCCGCGGAGGCGGCGGGAGGTGGAAGCTGCCCGTCTCCGACATGGCGGCCGGGGGCGGTGTGTACGGCTGCTCGCCCGTCGCCTGAGGCCCGGCGGGGGGTTGTCCGGTGGACTGGGTGGTGGGCGTGGTGTGCGCGGTCTGCGTGTTCTGTACGGGGCCGGTGGGACCGAAGCCGGCGGGCAGCGGGCCGATCTGGTCGAAGACCTCCACCGGCTCGTCGTCGATCCCGGGCTCGGGCAGCATCTCCGCCGCGGCCGTCAGGGCCTTGCGCGCGCCCGTGGCCGTACGGAAGCGGGCCTGCGGGTCCGGTTGCAGCAGCCCCGCGAGGACCTGCCACAGCGGCTCGGGGATGCCCTGCGGGGCGCTGGGCGTCCCGTAGGAGGCGAAGTGCTCGACCAGCGCCTGGGAGTCGGGCTTCTGGCCCTGGAGCAGATACAGGGCGACGAGACCGACCGCGAAGAGGTCCGCAGGGAAGTCCGGCTCGGCGCCCATCATCTGCTCGGGCGCGAAGTAACCCGGCGTTCCCACCACGTAGTTCGTCTCGGTGAGGCGGGGCTCGCCCTTGCGCATGGAGATCCCGAAGTCGGACAGCCGCAGATGCGGCCGGCCGGTGCCGGTGGCCTCCATCAGGATGTTGGCGGGCTTGATGTCGCGATGCACGACCCCCTCGGCGTGCACCGTCGACAGACCCGACAGCAACTGGTCGAGCAACGTGCAGACGAATCTCGGCGGCAACGGGCCGTAGTCGCCGATGACATGGGCCAACGAACCGCCGCTGACCAGGTCCATGGTGAACAGGACCTTGTCGTCGTCCGCCGCCCAGCTCGCCGGAGCCAGCACATGCGGGTGCTCGATCCGCAGCGCCTGCTCACGCACGAAGCGCAGCAGCGTGTGCGCGTCGCTCTGCTGGAGGACCTTGGCCGCCACATAGCGGCGGCGCCGGTGGTCCCAGGCACGCCAGACAGCCCCGACCCCACCACGTCCGATCGGATCGATCAGCTCGTACCGACCAGCGAAGACCTCACCCATTGCGCTGCGCCCGCTCCCCGTTCCTGTTTCGGCCCGTGCGTGTGGCTGTGCCTGTGCCCGGATGCTCCGGTTGCCGGGCGGGTGCCCGGCAGCCCTGCTCGTCTAGCTCTGGTGGCCCTCGTAGTGCGCCACCGCGTCCGAGGTGCGCCCTGCGCCGTACACCCTGAGGAACTCTGCCAGTTCCGGGTGGGCCGGGGCGAGGGAGTCGGCGGCATCGATGATCTCACCGGCTGCCGCGACGGACCGCAGCAGCGACTGGATCTCGCGGACCACGCGGCGCACGGTGGGGGCACCGCCGGTCGTCGTGGTCTGACCGGTACCGGTGAGCACGGAGCCTCCCTGCGACTTCTTGATCTCTTCCATGCGGTCGGTGGCCTCTCCGGCGCTGATGCTGCCGTCCGCCACCTGGCTGGCGAGTTCCTGGAGCGCCTGGACGCGCTGGACGACCGCGGGGTTGCCGATCTTCGCCCGCTGGCCGCTCATGAGCTGGGAGAGCATGGGGGCGGACAGCCCGAGCACCGCGGCGAGCCGGGCCTGATTCAGGCCCAGGTCATCTATCAGCCGTCGGAAGAGCGCACCGAGCGGCTCCCCGTACCAACTGCGCTGAAGATCCCTGGCTCTGGCCGTTGCCTCTTGCTGCGCTGCATCCATGGCGTCTCCCCTTCGCTGCGGCTTCGCTGCTGCGAACCTCGACGTGCATCTTACGGAGAGTGGTTGTCCACCGGGAGTCCCTATCTTTTTGCAGGTTTCAGGGGGTCACCCGGTACTCTGGTCTGCGGCGGTGGCGCACGGCGGAGAACGTCGGGTGCTGCCTGCTTTTCGGGGCCTTAGCTCAGTTGGTAGAGCGCTGCCTTTGCAAGGCAGATGTCAGGAGTTCGAATCTCCTAGGCTCCACGGCAAAAATCCCCCTGACCCGCGTTTGCGCAGGTCAGGGGGATTTTTTTGGGTGCTTGTCCGATCCTGGTGTCAGGGGCGTTCGTCCGGGTCCTGGCCGCCCAGGGTGTCCTCCGCCTCCGCGTCGGACTGCTTGGCCTGAACCTCGGGGTCCAGGACGGACCGGTCGCTGCCGTCGACCGAGGACAGGGGGTCGCGGTCGTCGACCTCGGTGGGCGCGGGGGGCTCGACCAGCCAGTCGGGGTTGGCCTGCTTGTCCCACCACCGCCAGACGGCATAGGCGCCGCCCGCCAGGAGGCCGGCCACGGCCAGGCCCTTGAACGCCCTGCCGCACTTGGCCCGCCGTTCGTGCTTCCGGGTCAGCTTCCTGATCTCCTTCGCCGTGACCTGCCCGCGCAGAGCGGCCAGTGCGGCCGCGCTGCGGGCCGTGGCCTCCTCGGCGACGGGCTGGGCGGCGGCGATGGCGTGCCCGACGCGGGGAACGGTGTAGTCCGCCGCGCTGCGGGCGGCCTGTCGGCTGCGCAGGGCGGCGCGCTGTGCGGCCTCGTCGACCTTCGGGGGCACATGGGCGCGGGCGAGTTCGATACGTGGTGCGAGGTGCGCGTCGTACTGGACACGGGCCTGCTGTGCTGCCTTCGACACCTTCGGTGCGAGCAGTGTGCGAGCCTCGTGCGCATAGTGAACGGCCTGTTCCTTGGCCGAGTCGGCGTAGGGCGCCACCACTACCGCGGCGTGCTGCACGCTGTCCCTCGCCGAGTCGGTTGCGGCGCGCACGCTGTCGATGCGGGTCACGGGATCCTCCTCCTTGGTGGCGGGTAGGTACTCCGCCTTTCCACCCAGTTCGAGATCATGCCTGCAGGGGACCTGTGCGGCACGCGGGACGGGCATCCGGGTCATTCCGGCCATCAGGGATGCCCCGGGGCAAGCAGGTGCAAGCGGAGCCTGTTGACGAGCTTGCCATGGTTCGGTCTGCCGCGCGCCGGTTCGTCACACACTTGGCCGCATGTGTTCCTGCGACGATTCCGACCGTCGGCTGGGAAGCCGCAGGCGGGCGGCGTGTGGAGGGGGAAACGGTGCAAGAGCTGTGTGCGGCGCAGCCGGGCCGGGCGCCGGGCGGGGTGGGCCGTGCGAGGATCGGCTGACGTCAGATCAGACTTACGGAAGGCAGACCGTGGCCGAGCAGCTTTACGCCACCTTGAAGACCAATCAGGGCGACATCGAGATCCGGCTTCTGCCGAACCACGCGCCCAAAACGGTGAAGAACTTCGTCGAGCTCGCCACCGGTGAGCGCGAGTGGACCCACCCCGCGACCGGGGCCAGGACCAAGGACCGGCTGTACGACGGCACCGTCTTCCACCGGGTCATCAGTGGCTTCATGATCCAGGGCGGCGACCCGCTGGGCAACGGCACGGGTGGCCCGGGCTACGAGTTCGGTGACGAGTTCCACCCCGACCTCGCCTTCACCAAGCCGTATCTGCTGGCGATGGCCAACGCCGGTCCGGGCACCAATGGGTCGCAGTTCTTCGTGACGGTGTCGCCGACCGCCTGGCTGACCGGCAAGCACACCATCTTCGGCGAGGTGGTGGACGGAAAGAGCCAGAAGGTGGTGGACGCCATCGCGGCCACCCCGACCAACGGGCGCACCGACCGTCCGGTGCAGGACGTGGTCATCGAGTCGGTCGTCGTCGAGACACGCTGATCGCGCCCCGTAGCTTTCCTCTTACTCTCCGTCCCGCCTCGCGGGAACGAACCGCCCCGTCTGTCCGTACTTCATAGGAGAGCGGATGCGCGGGGCGGTGCCTCGCGGGCTGCTGCCGCGACGAGGACCGAGGGGACCGGGAAGCGATGGGACCGATGGACCAGCAACCGCCGGGCGGCCAGGACCCGACCTCGTCCGTCGACGGCCCGGTCAGCTGTTACCGCCACCCGGGCCGTGAGACGGCGATCCGCTGCGTGCGCTGCGACCGGCCGATCTGCACCGACTGCATGGTCAGCGCCTCGGTCGGCTTCCAGTGCCCGGACTGTGTGCGCCAGGGATCCGGTACGGGGCACCATCCGGCCGCCGCCCGGCCGCGGACGCTCGCCGGCGGCACGATCGCGGCCGATCCCCGCCTGATCACCAAGATCCTGCTGGGCATCAACGCCGCGGTGTTCCTGGCGGTGCTGGCCAACAGTGCGCTGATCAACGATCTGGAACTGCTGGGCAGAGCCAATTTCTACTACGGCGGTCCGCCCGAGGGCGTCGCCGAAGGCCAGTGGTACCGACTGGTGACCTCGATGTTCCTGCACGAGGCGGTGTGGCACTTCGCCTTCAACATGCTGGGGCTGTGGTGGCTCGGCGGTCCGCTGGAGGCGATGCTCGGCCGCGCTCGCTATCTCGCGCTCTATCTGCTGTCCGGGCTGGCGGGCGGCGCTCTGACCTACTGGCTCGCGGCGCCGAACCAGCCTTCGCTGGGCGCTTCGGGTGCCATCTTCGGCCTGTTGGGTGCCACGGTGGTGCTGATGCGCCGGCTGAACTACGACATGCGCCCGGTCTTCATGATCCTGGCGATCAACCTGGTCATCACCTTCAACCCCTGGGGCGGTATCGCCTGGCAGGCGCATGTCGGCGGGCTGGTCGCGGGCGCGCTGATCGCGATAGGCATGGTGCACGCCCCGCGCGAGCGGCGGAATCTCGTGCAGTACGGCATCTGTGCCGCTGCCCTGGCCGTCGTGGTCCTGATCGTGCTCGCCAGGACGGCCTCACTGACGTAGAGGGCAGGCAGCCCACGCCCGTCAGCCAGATATGGACCATTTGTGACCGAAGTTGTCCACAGCGTGTACCCGATCTTGTGCATTTCACGGGTACAACTGTGCCCCTTGTCGCTGAGCTGGGTTTTTCCCAGTCAGGACAAGGGGCGTGCCGCCCGCTCCGAGGGGTGGCTGCAGTCATATCGGCGTCAACCGCCGAGGAGTTATCCACAGATCGTCTGACCTTTTCCCCCGCCTGTGGATAACTCTGTGGGTAACTCAGGGCAAGGGTTGCGGGACAGGTTCCCGCCGTGGTCCTACGCGGCTCGCGGGGCTACTTCCACTGGGTGGAGACGCCGAAGCCGCCGGCGATGAAGCCGAAGCCGACGACGATGTTCCAGTTCCCCAGCGAATCGATCGGCAGATCGCCGTCGGTCACGTAGAAAACGACGATCCAGGCCAGACCGATCAGGAACAGCGCCAGCATCACCGGCGCCACCCAACTGCGGTTGGTCAGCTTTATGTTGGTTGCCTGCTTCGCCGGAGGGGGCGTGAAGTCGGCCTTCTTGCGGATACGTGACTTCGGCACGAGGGACTCTCCTGTCGATGCGCTGCGTGACCGCGCAGGGAACTGTGGCTGGCGCCGGGGTTGGGCGCGAGGGGGAATGCTGCCTCCCCGGGGCGTCCGTTAGCGTAGTGCTTCCGTGGCGCCGAAGGAGATAAGGGTACGTTGAGCAATTCTGCCGACTCTCCCCCAGGCCCGGCCCGGAGCACCTTCCGGCATCCGGCCAAAGTGCTCACGGCTGCCGTTTTCGCCCTGGCCGGCCTCATCTTCGTCACCAGCGCCAATACCGCCAAGGGCACCAATATCCGTACGGACTCCTCGCTGCTGAAACTCTCCGATCTCATCCAGCAGCGCAGCGAGAAGAATGCCGCCCTCGACGAGTCCGTCGCCTCCGTGCGGGGGGACATCGACACCCTTGCCCAGCGCGACGACGGCAGCACGAAGGCGGAGGACGCCAGGCTCGAGGCGCTGGAGCGCGCCGCCGGGACGGCGAAGCTTTCCGGCAGTGCCCTCTCCGTCACGCTCGACGATGCCCCGCAGAACGCCACCGCGAGCCCCGGCTACCCCGATCCACAGCCCAATGACCTCGTCATCCACCAGCAGGACCTGCAGGCCGTCGTCAACGCCCTCTGGCAGGGCGGCGCCCGCGGGATCAAGGTCATGGACCAGCGGCTCATCTCCACCAGCGCGGTGCGATGTGTCGGCAACACGCTGATCCTTCAGGGCCGGGTCTACTCGCCGCCGTACAAGATCACCGCAGTCGGTGATCCCGGAAAGCTGGAGCAGGCGCTCGACGACTCTCCGGCGATCCAGAACTACCTGCTGTACGTGAAGGCGTACGGGCTCGGCTGGAAAGTCGACGAGCGCGGGGCGGTGACTCTTCCCGGCTACTCGGGCACAGTGGATCTCCACTATGCGGAGCCGGTGAAGTAGCGAGCAGCTGCGGGGAGGCCGACCGGTGTCGGTGCGACTGATCGTCAGGACGTTCAGCGAGCTGTGCCTCACCGTAGGCGCCCTGATCATCCTCTTCGTGGTCTATGTCTTGTTCTGGACCGGGGTGAAGGCCGCGGGCGCGGCCGAGGGACAGATCGACGACCTGCAGAACCAGTGGGCCCGGGGGGCGGTGGCCGCGCCCGCGCCGCAGACCTCCGAGGAGAGCCCGAAGCCGACGGCCCCGGCCGCCGCGCCGAAGGCGTACCGCGACGGGAAGCCGTTCGCGATGCTCTACATCCCGCGCTTCGGGAAGGACTGGGAGTGGCCGGTCCTGGAGAACACGAAGGTCAAAACCCTGCAGAAGGGCCTCGGTCACTACCGGGGCACCGCGGCGGCGGGCGCGACCGGCAACTTCGCGGTGGCGGGGCACCGGCGCACCTACGGCGATCCGTTCAAGGACTTCCCGAGGCTGCGCCCCGGTGACGCGGTGCTGCTCACGGACGGGACGACGTGGTTCACGTACCGCATCGACAAGAAGCCCTACCGCACCGTGCCGGGCGACGTCGGCGTCATCGACCCGGTCCCCCGCAAGTCGGGTTTCGACGGGCCCGGCCGCTATCTGACGCTGACCACCTGCGAGCCCGAGTGGGGCAGCAGCCACCGGCTGATCGCCTGGGCGCATCTGGACGCGACCCAGCCCGTCACCGCCGGCCGGCCGGCGGCTTTCCCCGGCTGACCCTCACGGCCCCTTGCGGCGGGCTCCTCCCGGTCGGCCCACGCCCGCGCCCCGGCGGCTTTCCCCGGCTGACCCACGGCGATGCCCCGGCCCTTTAGTCTGGTCCCGTACCGAATGAAGGGGTCAGCATGTACGGCTGGATCTGGCGGCATCTGCCGGGCAACGCGTGGGTGCGTGGGGTCATTTCGCTCGTGCTCGCCCTGGCGGTCGTCTACGTCCTGTTCCAGTACGTCTTCCCGTGGGCGGAGCCACTGCTTCCGTTCGGCGATGTGACGGTGGACGGTACGAACGCGATGGGGGCCGGCCGATGAGCGCCCGCATCCTGGTCGTCGACAACTACGACAGCTTCGTCTTCAACCTCGTCCAGTACCTCTACCAGCTGGGCGCCGAGTGCGAGGTGCTCCGCAACGACGAGGTGACCACGGCCCACGCCCAGGACGGCTTCGACGGCGTCCTGCTCTCGCCCGGGCCCGGCACCCCCGAGCACGCGGGCGTCTGCATCGACATGGTGCGGCACTGCGCGGCGACCGGCGTGCCGGTCTTCGGCGTCTGTCTGGGCATGCAGTCGATGGCGGTGGCCTACGGGGGCGTGGTGGACCGCGCTCCCGAGCTGCTGCACGGCAAGACGTCCCCGGTGATCCACGAGGGCAGGGGCGTCTTCACCGGGCTGCCCTCGCCCTTCACCGCCACCCGCTACCACTCGCTCGCCGCGGAGCCGGACACGGTCCCCGAGGAGCTGGAGGTCACCGCGCGCACGGCCGACGGCATCATCATGGGGCTGCGCCACCGGGAGCTGGCGGTCGAAGGGGTGCAGTTCCATCCGGAGTCGGTGCTCACCGAGCACGGCCATCTGATGCTGGCGAACTGGCTGGCGCAGTGCGGTGACACCGGAGCCGTCGAGAGGTCGGCGGGGCTCGCGCCGGTGGTGGGCAAGGCCGTCGCGTGACCCCACCCCGCCACGGATCCGACGCCGGACAGGGCGGCCCGTACGAACCGGGCGGGTCCGAGGCCGCGGGCGCGTTCGAGGCGGCGGTGGACCACTTGGCGGACCCGCTGAACGACCCGCTGCCGGGGCGTCACGCAGCACCGTGGTTCCGGACGGAGAACGTCCAGGCCGGGCAGCCGGCCATGGACGGCGGCGAGTCGGGGGAGCCGGACGCCGCGACAGCCTCGGCGCGGGTACCACACGGGCCACAGGAGGCCCAGGAGCCTCCGCGCGAGTGGTACGACCCCGAGGGCTACGCACGGGACTGGTACGGCCGCCAGGAGCCCGCGGCGGCACCGCCCGCGCCTGTGCCGCCCGCCCATGTGCCGCCCACCCCTGCACCCCCTGTTCCGCCCGTCCGCCACGACGAGACCGTCGCGCTGCGGAAGGCGGAGCCCCGGCGCATGGTCGTCGCCGACCAGGCGGTGACGGCGGTCCTGCCGGTGACGGCCCCCCGCCCCTGGCCGGAGCATGATGCCGGGCCCACCGGCGAGCTGGGTTCCACCGCTCCGGACTCTTCCGTTCCGGCCACCGGCGGACGGGCCGAGCGGCGCCGTGCGGCGAAGGGCCGCGGCCGCAGGCGCGGCGACGGGGCGCCGGATGCGGCGACGGCGAAGTCCGGGGGCGTGGACGCCGTACCCCCGAAGCCGATGTCGCGCGTCGAGGCCCGGCGGGCGGCCAAGGCGGCCAAGGACAGTCCCGCGGTCGTCGTCAGCCGTGTGGTCGGCGAGCTGTTCATCTCGCTGGGCGTACTGATGCTGCTGTTCGTCACGTACCAGCTGTGGTGGACGAACGTGCGCGCCGAGCAGATCGCCGGCAAGGAGACCCACAAGATCCAGGACGACTGGGCCAAGGGCAACCGGAACCCCGGTGTGTTCGCGCCGGGTCAGGGCTTCGCGATCATCCACATCCCCAAGCTGGACGTGGTCACACCGATCGCGGAAGGCATCAGCAAGGAGAAGGTCCTCGACCGGGGGATGGTCGGGCACTACGGCGAGGAACCGCTCCGTACGGCCATGCCCTCGGACAAGCAGGGCAACTTCGCCCTGGCCGGTCATCGGAACACGCACGGCGAACCGTTCCGCTACGTCAACCGGCTGCGCCCCGGTGACCCGATCGTGGTGGAGACGCAGGACGCCTACTACACGTACGAGATGACGAGCGTCCTTCCGCAGACCTCGCCGTCCAACGTGTCGGTCATCGGCGCGGTTCCGCCGCAGTCGGGGTTCAAGAGGCCCGGCCGCTACATCACACTGACGACCTGTACGCCCGAATTCACGAGTACGTACCGTTTGATCGTCTGGGGCAAGATGGTCGAGGAACGGCCGCGCAGCAAGGGCAAACCCGACGCGCTTCTGGACTGAGCGGGCCGGACGACATCACGACAGGGACGGTGCGGTGGCAGCGACGACCGAGGACGAAGAGCTGACCGGTGAGTCCGCACCCCCGGTGCGGCCCAGGGGCCGTCACCCCGTGGCAACGGCCGTCAGCGTCTTCGGTGAACTCCTGATCACCGCGGGCCTGGTGCTCGGGCTCTTCGTCGTCTACTCCCTCTGGTGGACGAACGTCCTCGCCGACCGCGAGGCCACCAAGCAGAGCCACACCATCCGCGACCGCTGGGCCGGTGGCCCGGGAGCGCTGGACACCAAGGACGGCATCGGCTTCCTGCACGTCCCGTCGATGAAGAACGGCGAGGTGCTCGTCAAGAAGGGCACCGACACCGACAGCCTCAACGACGGCATCGCCGGCTATTACACCGATCCGGTGAAGTCGGCGCTCCCCTCGGACAAGCAGGGCAACTTTACCCTGGCCGCCCACCGCGACGGCCACGGGGCGAAGTTCCACAACATCGACAAGGTGCGGACCGGGGACGCGATCGTCTTCGAGACCAAGGACACCTGGTACGTCTACAAGGTCTTCAACGAACTGCCCGAGACGTCGAAGTACAACGTCGACGTGCTCCGGCCGGTCCCGAAGGGCTCGGGCGCGAAGAAGGCCGGCCGCTACATCACGCTGACGACGTGCACGCCCGTCTTCACGTCGAAGTACCGCTACATCGTGTGGGGCGAGCTGGTGCGTACGGAGAAGGTCGACCGCGACCGTACGAAGCCGGCGGAGCTGCTCTAACGAGCTCGTGCACGGTTAGCGGTGAGACGTCGAATGGCCGGGGACCTCGGTGCTCATGTCTGTCACGCCAGGCTCCGGTCTGCGGTCTGTTGTTGGGACAGCAGGCCGGCGATGGCTTGGATGGTGTCGTCCATGTGCTCGCGGCGGCCGAGGTGGCGGGCCAGTGCCCGCCAGTTCTTCAGGTGGGCGATGCCGTGTTCGACCCGGATGCGGCGTGAGGAGTGTGTTTTGCGCTGGCGCTCGTGCATCTCTTCGTACCAGTCCGGGGCGTTCTTCTTGAACTTGCGGTGCGGCGGCGTCACGACGCGTCCGCCGGTCTGTGCTCCGAGTCCTTGGTAGCCGGCATCGGCAAGGATCTCTACCGCGGGACCGTCGGCCAGGAGCTTGACCAGCCCTAACTCTCGGGCGTGGGTGATGTCCGCGCAGCTTCCGGGCTTGGTCGTGCTGCAGAACAGCAGCCGCCCGTCCCCGTCGGTGAAGACCATGACCTTCACGGCGTTCTGCTTGTTCTTGCCGGAGATGAAACGATCCCGGTCCTTATGGCCGACGGCCGGGCGGCGGACCCGGATCTCGGTGCCGTCGATGATGCCGGTCTTCCCGGCCCGGCCGAGATGATCGACGACCTCGTCCAGGGTTCGCAGCCGCATGTCGGGGCTGATGGTGCATCCCCGCTCTGCGAGCAGGGGCCGCACCTCGCCGATGGCACGCGTGACAGTCGAGCGGTCTACGCCGAACCAGCACAGCACATCATGAGTAACCCCGTGGCGAAGATGCACGAGCGTGGCCAGGAGCCGATCGACGAAAACCATGCAGTGCTTCGCGCTGGCGCCCACCGCACGCTTCCGCGACCGGGACGCCAGCCTGGCCTGGTGCCGCTCATGCCACAACGGCCCGACCTCAGCAACCAGTTCAGCAATTACAACGGCTGACAAGCCCGTGATCCTCCGGTCGCTGATGATCGCTGCGCGCGTCACGTTCCCCACCACCCAGCCATGATCGCCGATCCGAGACCGACGTTTCACCGCTAACCGTGCACGAGCTCGTTAGCCCCGCGCTTTCATGAAGCGGGCCGTCCGATGGGTGGTCAGGTAAGCGAAAAGTGCCTCTGACCAGCAAGAATGAGGATTGTCGAGGTCCTTGTTCCTGCTCCAGCCGGAGGCACTTCTCAGGTGAAGAAGAGTATCGGGTCGTACCCGCGTGTCCGGATCGAGGGCGGTGGTCTCACAGGCCGGGGGCGTGCTGCTGGTCGAGACGGTCCGCAAGGCCGACTTGGACACCGCGATATCAGCGGCGCTGGCGCCGTGGCGGAAAGCTCGGGCGGTGCACGATCCGGGCAAGATCCTGCTGGACGTTGCCCTCGCGGTCGCGCTGGGCGGGGACTGCCTCGCGGACGTCGCCATGCTGCGGGCCGAGCCGGCCGTGTTGGGGCCGGTGGCATCCGACCCGGCGGTCTCCCGCCTCATCGACACCCTCGCGGCCTCCGGGGAGACAGCCCTGCGGGCCCATCCGTGCCGCGCGGGCCGACGTTCGCCAGCAGGTCTGGCGGTTGGCCGACCGGGAAGCGCCTGATGCGGACGGGACGGTGACCGTGGACCTCGACGGGGTTCCGGCGATCGCGCACTCGGACAAGGAGGACGCCGCACCCACGTGGAAGCGCTACGGGCACCACCCTCTGACGGGGTTCGTCGACCACGGATCGGGCGGCACCGGCGAACCGGTCATGGCCCTGCTCAGACCAGGCAACGCGGGCTCGAACACGGCGGCCGACCACAGCACCGCAACCCAACTGGCCCTCGCCCAAATGCCGAAGAAGTACCGGCGCGGGCGCCGGACCCTGATCCGCACCGACTCCGCAGGCGGCACCCACGACTTCGTCGCCTGGCTCGCCCAGCGAGGACGGTGGATGTCCTACTCGGTCGGCATGGTGATCACCGAGGCGATCCACCAGCACGTGCTGAAGGTTCCGGCATCGGCCTGGACTCCGGCCGTCGAGACGGACGGAGAGGTCCGCGACGGCGCCTGGGTCGCTGAACTCACCGGCGACGTCCTGGACAGCTGGCCCAAGGGCATGCGGCTGATCGTCAGAAAGGAACGACCGCGCTCCGGAGCCCAGTTGCGGCTTACCGATGCGGACGGCATGCGGCTGACGTGCTTCGCCACCACCACCTCGGGCCGGCCGATCGCCGAACTCGAGCTCTGTCACCGGCTGCGGGCCCGGGCCGAGGACCGCATCCGAAACGCCCGCGCCACCGGCCTGCGCAACGTTCCCCTGCACCGCACCGCTCAGAACCGGATCTGGCTGGAGATCGTGCAGATCGCCTCCGACCTGCTGGCGCGGATGCCGATGCTCGCCCTGACCGGCAAGGCCCGCCTCTGTAAACCCCGCTGGCTACGGCTCCGCCTGTTCACCGCAGCCGGACAACTCGTCACCACTGGCCGCCGGCGGATCCTCCGCCTGGCCCGGCACTGGCCCTGGACCGGCCACATCACCGCCGCCCTGGACCGGCTCACCCAACTGCCCGCCCCTGGTTGACCAGCGGAATCCCCGCCCCTTCGACAGCACCTCAACACCCGGAGCAGTGGAACCCGGCGCCATCCCGAGACGACACTCGGGCCCTCGGCCTGCACAGCTTCAGCCCACGGCACGAAAACGGTCCACGACTCCGGCGGCGGACCGTCATGAAACTTCGAGGTTAGTGAACTTGATCGGCGGATTTCGGGTGCGTGGAGCGGTGATTTCCAGGCTGCACGTGTCCAAGCTTCGCACAGACACTGCCAATTTGGCGCGAATGTGCGAACATAACTCGTCCCACGATCAGGCGCAATTCTTTCGGTTGCCGCCATGTGTAGAAGCTTTCGATGGCCTGTGGAATCAGAACCACAGACGGCTAACCCTTCACTGACCGAACCGCGAGCGTCCGAAGAGTGCGACTCGAGTCCTTGCGGACTTCATGAGGTTCGAGACGCAACCTGAATCACACGATGTCAGTCATCAAAGATGTCCTCGACCTGGAGGAGTGGTGCTGAGGGCACTCAATGCCTCGCTATGTACGTGAGGACGGTCAAATCGTGACAGTACGCGTCGGCGTGGTCCGGTTGTTGTGCCTACCCTGGATGGGCCACGAGCCGCAGCCGATCCGTTCGGGCCATCTATTGTGCAATGCTGACCGAAAATGCGGTTCTAGCGAGCGATCCTCTCTGTGATCGTACGGGCATGGAGAAGAACTCGAAATTCCGACGGCTTGCCCGACCGATTGCGGTGGGGGCAGCTGCTTTGTCCCTTGTTTTGGTTGCTTCCAACCCCGCCAGCGCGAAAGATATGGTGGCTGATTGTGGAACTACAGGGGCGGTCGCCGATGTGACAATATATGACTTCAATGGGGCTACGGATCGGATTGATTTCCACATGGAGATCAAGGACTCTCTGGCTGACGGTCATCATGCGCGTGCGCGGCTCCTCACGAAAACCTCCAGTGGGGCTGTGGTCTACTGGAAGTGGCACAGTGATACGAACGGTTCCGGAAATGGATGGGTCACCCTCAATTCTTACGCGATTGACGATCGAGGGATATTCGATGTCGGAATTCAGGTCGCCAGGTTTGAGGGTGACACCCTTCTGAATTCATGTAAAGCGTGGATGTATAAGGGTTGAGGCAGCGAGAATTAAATGCTCGGTCAGGGGTCGGTAATTGGCTTGCTCGTATAAGGCTGGCCGACTGCGACGGCACGTCTCCGACGGGGCTGTACCGACACGACGAGCCACAAGCGAAGGGCCCCGGTCACCGTTGAGGTGACCGGGGCCCCGTGCTGTGGCGTGACTGCTAGTGGCCGTTGCCCCCGCCGAGGAGGCCGCCGCCGCCGTTCCCGCCTCCGCCCATGGTGCTGAGCGTGATGACGGTGGTGGCCGGGTCGGCCTGGGTGTTCGGCTGCGGGTCCATGCCGATGACGGTGGCGTTGTCGTCCGGCGAGCTGCCGTCGGCGAACTGGATCTGCGTGAAGCCGGCCTGGGCCAGGAGCTGCTTGGCCTCGGACACCTTCTTCGTGATGACCATGGGGACGGCGACCGTCGGGGGCTGCGTCGGGCCCTTGGACACCTTGAGGATGATCGAGGTGTCCTTGCCCACCTTCTCGTTGGCCGCCGGGTTCTGTTCGACCACGATGCCCGCAGCCTTCTCGTTGTCGACCTCGGCTTTGCCGATGTTCGTGAAGCCGAGCGCGGTAAGCTGAGCCACCGCTGCGTCCCATGTGCGGTCGGTCACAGGGGGCACCGAGATCAGCTTCTCCGTGGCAACGGAAATTTTCACCTCGGAGTTCTTCTCGGCCTTGGCGTTGCCCTTCGGCGTCTGATCCAGGACCGTGCCTGGGTTGGCCTCCGAGGTCTCGACCGAGTTGACCGTGACCGTGAAACCCTTCTCCTCAAGGCTCTGGCGAGCGTTCTCCAGGGACTCGTTCGTGACGTCCGGGACGCTGACCTTCGGCGCACCGCTGGAGACGAAGACCGTGATGGTGTCGTTCTCCGCCACCATCGCGTCCTTCGCCGGCGTCTGACGGCAGATCTTGCCCGCCGGCTGCTCCTCGCACTCTTCCTTCGGGCCGACCTTGAGGATCGTGTTCGTGTTGTCGGCCAGCAGCCGCGCTTCCTTGACGGTCGAACCGATCATGTTCGGCGCCTTGAACGTGCCGTCGCCGCTGTCGCCGTCACCGCCGAAGACGGCCTTGCCGATGAGGACCGCGCCGATCAGCACCAGGATGCCCGCGATGACCAGCAGGATCGTGGAGGTGTTGCCCTTCTTCTGCCGGCGGCGGTCGGGGCGGTCGTCGTAGCCGTAGCCGCCGTCGTCCGGGTTGACCGGCGGCAGCATCGACGTGCGGTCGCCGCCGTGGTCCGCGGCCCGCAGGGCGGTGGTGGGCTGGTCGTTGTCGTAACCGCCGTAGCCGCCGTAACCGGCCGCGCCCATCGCCGCCGTCGCCGCTACCGGCTGACCGTCGAGGCAGGCCTCGATGTCGGCGCGCATCTCGTCGGCCGACTGGTAGCGGTAGTCGGGGTCCTTGGTGAGGGCCTTCAGCACGATCGCGTCCATCTCGGGCGTGATCTCGGGGTCGAAGTTGCTGGGCGGCTGGGGCTCTT
Source organism: Streptomyces sp. NPDC096323 (assembly GCF_040302845.1). Taxonomy (NCBI): domain Bacteria; kingdom Bacillati; phylum Actinomycetota; class Actinomycetes; order Kitasatosporales; family Streptomycetaceae; genus Streptomyces; species Streptomyces sp. NPDC096323. The sequence continues at coordinate 465,569 of NZ_JBEOSI010000004.1, read as the reverse complement.
CCCGCACGTGCTGATAGGCCACCGCGACCGGTGAGTCCCCGACGAACGGCGGCCTGACGGCCAGCAGTTCGTAGAGCAGACAGCCGGTGGAGTAGAGGTCGGAGCGTGCGTCGACCTGCTCGCCCTTGGCCTGCTCCGGGGAGAGGTACTGGGCGGTGCCGATCACGGCAGCGGTCTGGGTCATCGTCATGCCGGAGTCGCCCATGGCGCGGGCGATGCCGAAGTCCATGACCTTGACCTGGCCGGTGCGCGTCAGCATGACGTTCGCCGGCTTGATGTCGCGGTGGACGATCTGGGCGCGGTGCGAGTACTCCAGTGCCTGGAGGATGCCGACCGTCATTTCGAGGGTGCGCTCGGGCAGCAGTCTGCGACCGGAGTGCAGAAGTTCCCTGAGCGTCGACCCGTCGACGTACTCCATGACGATGTACGGGATCGAGACCCCGTCGACGTAGTCCTCACCGGTGTCGTAGACCGCGACGATCGCCGGATGGTTGAGCGAGGCGGCGGACTGGGCCTCACGGCGGAACCGGGCCTGGAAGGACGGGTCGCGGGCGAGGTCCGCCCGGAGCGTCTTCACAGCTACGGTGCGGCCGAGCCGGGTGTCGTGAGCGAGGTAGACCTCAGCCATGCCACCACGGCCGAGCACCGAGCCCAGCTCGTACCGGCCGCCGAGGCGACGCGGCTCTTCCATAACTGTTCCAGCCCTCTCCGTCAGTCCTGACCGCACCGGTGTGCGGTCCGGCGGTGTGCTGTTCGCGCATACGCTACCGGCCGCGCACTACCTGATCAGCCCACAGGCAATACCTGATATCCGACCGGTATCCGCAGGGGCGGATTCGAGGCCGTGTGTGAGCGGTGTCACTTCTTGCTGTCGATGACGGCCTTCATGACGTCCTTCGCGATGGGTGCGGCCAGCCCGCCACCGGAGATGTCGTCCCGGTTGGCGTTGCTGTCCTCGACGACCACGGCGACGGCCACGGGGGAGCCGTCGTCGGTCTTCGCGTACGAGATGAACCAGGCGTACGGGTTCTCGCTGTTCTTGAGACCGTGCTGAGCGGTACCCGTTTTGCCGCCCACGGTGACGCCGTCGATCTTGGCGTTCTTACCCGTGCCGCTGTTGATGACGGTTTCCATCATCTGCTGGAGCTTCTGGGCGTTCTCACCCGACATCGGCTGGCTGAGCTGCTCGGTCTCGTGGGTGTAGATGTCGTCCAGGCCGGGCGACTGCCGCTTGGCGACCATGTACGGCTGCATCAGCTTGCCGTCGTTGGCGACCGCCGCGGCGACCATTGCCATCTGGAGCGGGGTGGTCCGGTTGGACGCCTGGCCGATGCCGGCCATGGCGTTCTGCGGACGGTTGTCCTTGGGGTAAACGCTCGCGGCGGAGCGGACCGGAGTGAAGATCTCCTTGTTGAAGCCGAACTTGTCGGCCTGGTCGATCATCTTCTGGTTGCCCAGGTCGTCGCTGATCTTGCCGAAGACGGTGTTGCAGGACATCCGCAGCGCCTCCCGGAGCGAGACGTTCTCGCACGGGATGTTGTTCTCGTTGGTCAGGGGCTGCCCGGTGGTCAGCGGAAGCCGCCAGGGCAGCGGCGACTTCGTCGCCGCGTCGATGTCGGTGTAGAGCCCGTTCTCCAGAGCGGCTGCCGCGGTGACGACCTTGAAGGTCGAGCCGGGCGGGTAGGTCTCGCGCAATGCCCGGTTGAGCATCGGCTTGTCCTTGTCCTTCTGGAGCTTCTGCCAGGCCTTGGAGTCCTTGTCGGAGTTGCCCGCGAAGGTCGAGGGGTCGTACGACGGGGTGCTGGCGAGCGCCAGGATGGCGCCGGTCTGCGGGTCGAGGGCTGCGACGGCGCCCTTCTTGCTGCCGAGGCCCTCGAACGCGGCCTTCTGGGCGGCGCTGTTGAGCGTGGTGACGACGTTGCCGCCCTGCTTCTCGTCGCCGGTGAACATCGACATCGTGTTGTCGAAGAAGAGCTGGTCGTCGTTGCCGGTGAGGATGCCGTCCTCGATGCTTTCGAGCTGGGTGGCGCCGAAGGCCTGCGAGGAGTAACCGGTGACGGGCGCCCACATGGGCCCGTTCTTCCAGACTCGCTTGTACTTGAAGTCGCTGTCCTTGGTCTCGGTGGACCCGGTGATGGCGCTGCCGCCGTCGACGATGATGTTGCCGCGTTCGTGTGCGTACCGCTCGATGCGGACGCGGCGGTTCTCGTCGCGGGTGTTGAGCTCGTCCGCCTTCACGTACTGGAGGTAGTTCGTCCGTGCGAGCAGGGCGAAGATGAGGACGCCGCAGAAGATCGCGATCCGGCGCAGGGGCTTGTTCACGGGCGGACCACCTGGGTCATCTCGGCGTCGGAGGACGGAGCGGGGGCCGGGGCGGGGCGGCGGGCGGTGTCGCTGATCCGGATCAGGATCCCGATCAGCGCCCAGTTGGCGATCACGGACGAACCACCGGCGGCGAGGAAGGGCATCGTCATACCGGTCAGCGGGATGAGGCCCATGACACCGCCGGCGACGACGAAGACCTGGATGGCGAAGGCGCCGGAGAGGCCGATCGCGAGGAGCTTGCCGAAGGGGTCACGCGCGGCGAGGGCGGTGCGGACGCCGCGCTCGACGATGAGGCCGTAGATCAGCAGGACGGCCATCATTCCGGCCAGCCCGAGTTCTTCGCCGACGGTGGAGAGGATGAAGTCGGCGTTGGCGGCGAAGCCGATCAGGTCGGAGTGGCCCTGGCCCCAGCCGGTGCCCAGGGTGCCGCCGGACCCGAAGGACATGATGGCGTTCCCGATCTGCTCACAAGCGCCGTCCTTGGCGTAGCAGGCGAACGGGTCCATCCAGGCGTCCACACGCTGCTGGACGTGGGACTCGAACGTGGAGACGCCCACAGCGCCGACCGCGGACATCAGCAGGCCGAAGACGATCCAGCTGGTTCGCTCCGTGGCGACGTACAGCATGATGACGAAGAGGCCGAAGAACAGCAGGGACGTACCGAGGTCGGTTTCGAAGACCAGGATCAGGATCGACAGCGCCCAGATGACGAGGATCGGGCCGAGGTCTCGTCCGCGCGGCAGGTACATCCCCATGAAGCGACGGCTGGCCAGGGCCAGGGCATCACGCTTCACCATGAGGTAGCCGGAGAAGAAGATCGCGATGATGATCTTCGCGAACTCGCCGGGCTGGATGGAGAACGGGCCCAGGCTGACCCAGATCTTCGCCCCGTTCACGGCGGGGAAGAACATCGGCATGACCAGCAGGATCAGCGCCGCCACCATGGAGATGTAGGTGTACCGCTGCAGGATGCGGTGGTCCTTGAGGACCACCAGCACCCCGACCATCAGTGCTACGCCGATGGCCGAGTACATCAGCTGTTTCGGGGCGTCCGGGGTGTACGTCCCGAACAGGTTCTCGGCCCGCTGGATCAGTCGTTCCGACTGGTCCAGCCGCCAGATCAGCACCAGGCCCAGCCCGTTGAGCAGCGTGGCCAGGGGAAGCAGCAGCGGATCCGCGTACGGCGCGAACTTGCGCACCACGAGGTGGGCCACGCCGCCGAGCAGGATCAGGCCGAGGCTGTATCCGAACATGCCGGAGGGCAGCGAGCCGTCGATGGCCAGGCCCACGTTGGCGTAGGCGAACACCGAGATGGCGATGGCGAAGACCATCATCATGAGTTCGGTGTTGCGCCGGCTCGGCGCGTCGATCGCGCCGATCGTGGTCGTGTTGGTGACAACGCTCATGGTGCTGAAGGCCCCCTACGGCTTTACTGCTTACCGCACTGCGGGACCAGCTTCTTCTCTTCCTCCGAGAGGCTGGGACCGGGAGTGGGAGTCGCTGAAGTCTGCTTGGTCTTGGTGGTGCCGGATCCTGCGGACGTCTTGGTGGCGTCCGTGTCCGTACCGCCGGCCTGGCCCTCGTCGCTCGGGGCGTTCTTCTCGGCTGCGCGGCGCTGTGCGTCCTTCTTGCAGGCCGTTGCCTGGGTGGCGAGCTCGGTGATCTTCTTCCGGGCGTCGGTCAGGCTGCCCTCGGCGATGGTCGCCTCGACCCGCTTGCGCTGGTAGGGCGGGAGGTACTTGAGTTCGATCTCGGGATGGTCCGTCTCGACCTTCGAGAGCGAGACCCACGCGAGGTCCTGGCTGATGCCGCGGTACAGCGCGACGTTGTCGTTCTTCACGCCGACGTAGTACTGGCCCTGGGTCCAGCGGTAGCCGCCGTACAGACCGCCGCCGATGACCGCAAGGGCGAGCACGATGTACAGGGACCGCTTGAGCCACTTGCGGCCGCCGGGCTTGACGAAGTCGTCGTCGGAGTAGGAGCCGAAGGCTCCGTCCGGCACGTCGTAGCCGACGTCGTCACCGCTGCCGGGAGGGCCGAAGCCGCCGGAGGGCGGCGGTACGGTGCGGCCGAGGCCGGCCGCGCGTCCGGCCGGGGTCTCCATGGCGCCGCCGTCGTTCAGCTGGGCGGCCTGGTTCTCCGCGACGGCTCCGACGATCACCGGGGTGTCGTTGAGCTGACCGGCCAGGGTGTCGTTGCTGTCGGCGTCGAGCACGTCGGCGACGATGCAGGTGATGTTGTCGGGACCGCCGCCGCGCAGGGCGAGCTGGATGAGGTCCTGGATGGTCTCCTGCGGGCCCTGGTAGCTGGCGAGCGTCTCCTCCATCGTCTGGTGGGAGACGACGCCGGAGAGCCCGTCGGAGCAGATCAGATAGCGGTCGCCGGCCCGGACCTCTCGGATGGAGAGATCGGGTTCGACGCGGTCGCCACTGCCCAGCGCGCGCATCAGCAGGGAGCGCTGCGGGTGGGTGGTGGCCTCCTCCTCGGTGATCCGGCCCTCGTCGACCAGTCGCTGGACCCACGTGTGGTCCTGCGTGATCTGCGTCAGGACGCCGTCCCGCAGGAGATAGGCGCGCGAGTCGCCGACGTGTACGAGGCCGAGGCGCTGGCCCGTCCACAGGAGAGCGGTGAGCGTGGTGCCCATGCCCTCCAGCTGGGGGTCCTCCTCGACCATCATGCGCAACTGGTCGTTGGCCCGCTGGACCGCCGTACCGAGCGAGGTGAGGATGTCGGAGCCGGGCACGTCGTCGTCGAGCTGGACGAGCGTCGAGATCACCTCGGAGCTGGCGACCTCACCGGCCGCCTGTCCGCCCATGCCGTCGGCGATGGCGAGCAGGCGCGGTCCGGCATAGCCGGAGTCCTCGTTGCCCTCCCGGATCATGCCCTTGTGCGATCCGGCGGCGAAGCGCAGGGAAAGACTCATGCGCACCTCACCCGTCGGTTCGGGGTACAGCCGGTCTCGAGCCACACTGCCCACCCTCCGGTCGGGAGCCTGCCCGGGGCCGATGCCCGGGCCGCTGCGGCTCGCTCGCTCCGCTCGCTCATTGTCGTACTACTTCCGCAGCTCGATGACGGTCTTGCCGATCCGGATCGGCGCGCCCAGCGGAACAGGCGTCGGGGTGGTGAGACGGGTCCGGTCAAGATACGTGCCGTTGGTGGACCCGAGATCCTCGACGATCCACTGGCCGTCACGGTCGGGGTAGATCCTGGCATGCCTGCTGGACGCGTAGTCGTCGTCCAGCACGATCGTTGAATCATGCGCCCGGCCCAGCGTGATGGTCTGCCCCTGGAGTGCCACCGTGGTGCCGGTGAGCGTCCCCTCGGACACGACCAGTTTGGTCGGTGCTCCCCGGCGCTGGCGGCCGGGCTGCTGGCGTTGCTGCGGCGGTGCCGCAGCGTTCTGGCGTGCCTGTGGAGGCCGCGCGTCGGCAGCAGTGCGGCGTGAGCCGCGCTGCGTGACGCGCGTTCCGAACAGGTCACTTCGGATGACCTGGACGGCCACGATCACGAACAGCCACAGAACAGCCAGGAATCCTAGCCGCATGACCGTAAGGGTCAGCTCTGACATTGCCCCCGCTTCACCCTTCGGCTTGCCGGTAAATGATGGTGGTACTGCCCACGACAATCCGTGAGCCGTCGCGGAGCGTAGCGCGGGTGGTGTGCTGCCCGTCTACCACGATGCCGTTGGTAGACCCGAGATCCTGGATCGTCGAGGGCGTTCCGGTCCTGATCTCACAGTGCCGGCGGGAGACGCCGGGGTCGTCGATCCGTACGTCGGCGTCGGTGCTGCGTCCCATCACGAGCGTCGGCCGGGAGATCTGATGGCGGGTGCCGTTGATCTCGATCCAGCGTCGCACCTGCGCGTTCGGCGGGGGGCTGGGGGTGGCCGGCGGACGCCGGTCGGGCCCCGGAGCCCCGCCGTGCCTGGCACCCGGCGGCGGTGCCGCGGGCATGGGCGGTGCGGAGGTGGGCGGGTAGCCGTAACCGCCGGGCGCCTGGGGGTGCCCGTGCCCGGGACGGGCGGGCGGTGCGGCCTGCGGGCCGGGGTGGTTCTGGAAGGCCTGCTGACCCGGCTGGTCCTGTGACGAACTCGACGCCAGGGTGCGGCTGCGCACGCGGTAGAGACCGGTGTCGAGGTCGTCCGCCTTCTCCAGGTGGACCTTGATCGGCCCCATGAAGGTGTACCGCTGCTGCTTGGCGTAGTCCCTGACCAGCCCGGAGAGCTCGTCGCCCAGCTGGCCGGAGTACGGGCTGAGGCGCTCGTAGTCGGGCGCGCTGAGTTCGACGATGAAGTCGTTGGGGACGACGGTCCGCTCGCGGTTCCAGATGGTGGCGTTGTTGTCGCACTCCCGCTGGAGTGCTCCGGCGATCTCGACCGGCTGGACCTCGGACTTGAAGACCTTGGCGAAGGTGCCGTTGACCAGACCTTCGAGACGCTGCTCGAAACGCTTCATGACTCCCATGGGGCACCTCCTCCGGTGTCGTCGTCCCTGTACTGCTTACTGATCGTATCCACGCGTAGGGAAATCGGCTGGTTCCCCTTGTCTGCCCTGTGGAGGAGTGTCCCCCCTCACACGGATCGTAGAGGTGGCCTCCTGACAGTGTCCCGCACCTTGCGTGCACTCAGGAGGAGTGGGGGCGGTGGCTCCCGGTTCCCGCTCCTCTCCGGGCGCTCGGCGAAACAAACGGATGTGAATCCACCCTGTCCAGCGTGCTAATCTTCCGTTTGTCGCCAGGCGCTCGCAGCAAAGCGAGAGTCTGGAAACACCACTCATGCGCGAGTGGCGGAACGGCAGACGCGCTGGCTTCAGGTGCCAGTGTCCTTCGGGACGTGGGGGTTCAAATCCCCCCTCGCGCACAAGAGAGAAGCCCCACAGGCCCATGGCCTGTGGGGCTTCTTCGGTTATGGCTCGGGGAATTGCCGGGTGGCTTGGTTTCACGTGAAACGTCCGGTTCGATCCTCGTGCTCCCGGTTGAGGGGGTTGAGGGGGGTCGAGGGCCGCCGAAGTCGAGCGCCGCGCGGGAAGGGGCCGGGTCTGCTGACCCCGGCCCCTCCGCCTGTCGTGCCCTGCGGCTCGGGCTGACCGTCGCGTCCGGCGCCTCAGGCGGCGAGCCGGGCGGCGAGGGCCTTGGCCTTCTCCGAGGCGTCGGCGAACGCCTTGGCGCGGGAGGAGTCGGCGAGCGGGATGAGCTCGGCCATCTGCGGGTTGCTGTGGGCCAGGGTGAGCTCCGGGACGATGAAGTCGACCTCGGCGGCAAACATGGACGTGAGCAGCGTCGCCAGATAGTTCTGTACGAACTCCGAGTCCGCGCGAGGGGTGCCCGCCGCGTAGGAACCGCCGCGGCTGGCGACGACGGTGATCGGGGTGCCGGCCACCGGGCTGTCGGGGCCGGCGTTGTGACCGACGACGATCACGTGGTCGAGCCATGCCTTGAGTGTCGACGGGATCGAGAAGTTGTACATCGGGGCACCGATCAGGACCGCGTCCGCAGCGGCCAGTTCCGCGGCCAGCTCGCCGCGCAGGGGGTGGTCGGCGCCCGCTGCGGCGGCCTCGGCGGTCAGGTGCGGCAGGGGTTCGGCAGCCAGGTCCCGGTAGACGACCTTCCCGTCGGGGTGCTGCTCGCGCCAGGTCTGCACGAATGCGGCGGTGACCTCGCGGGAAGCGGAGCCCTCGGGGAAGAGGGCGGAATCGAGGTGCAGGAGGGTGGCCATGAGGATCTCCACGGTTCGGTGAGGGGTGGGCCGGGAAGCGGTCCCTTATTTCGTACGTACCTAGTAATAACATAGTCGCTTACGAATAGTAAGCTCCTCCCGTCTACGCAGTACCCTGGACGGATGGCGGATCACAGCGAGCAGACGTGCAGGCGGGTGGACGTGGGCATCAGCCGCGTCTTCGAGCTGTTCGGGAAGCGCTGGACAGGGCCGATCGTTTCCGTCCTGATGCAGCAGCCGGTGCACTTCGCCGACCTGAGGCGGGCCATCCCGGGCATCAGCGAGCGCATGCTCTCGGACCGGCTGTCCGAACTGGGAGCGGCGGGGCTGGTGGTCCGCGAGGTCGACGAGGGGCCGCCGCTGCGGGTCTCGTACCGTCTGACCCAGGCCGGTGCCGCGATGGAACCCGCGCTCAAGGAACTGGGGAGCTGGGCCGAAGCCCACCTGAAGGACGATCTCGGCGGCTGTTAGGACCTCGTAGCCGCAATACCGTTCCTGGTGGCCGGAGTCCGGGCGGGCGCCCGCCGGGCAGCGGTACCGTCGTCGGCAGTTGATGCGGGACCGGGACGCCGGACGCCGACGGCGGCGCCGGGTGCGGTCGGGGGAGGCTGCGCGCCATGAGTGACATCGATACGGCAGTGCCGGAGCAGCGGGCCCTGGAGGCCGGTTCGCGTACAGCGGAGGCCAACTCGCGCATTCCGTTCGTGCCCGGGTTCGCCCGGCGCGCGGACCCGGACCCGGACCGGAGCGCACCGCTCTCGCCGCGAGAGGCCGGCAAGGCGCTGCGCCGGCGCGTGCCGCGCTCTTCCCACAGCTCACTGGTTCTCCCTGTGGGGCGGCCCGACGCGGTGGGGGCCGTCGAGGAGTCGAATCGGGGCCGGGTGCCGGGTCTCACGGCGATACGGGTGGGGCGGATGGCCGCCACGCCGTTCGCCTTTCTGCGGGGCTCGGCGGGTCTGATGGCCCATGACCTGGTGGGGACACCCGTCACCGGGGTGGCCGCTCAGCTCTGCGGTGACGCGCACGCGGCGAATTTCGGGCTGTACGGCGATGCCCGGGGCAGCCTGGTCATCGACCTGAACGACTTCGACGAGACCGTGGCGGGCCCCTGGGAGTGGGACCTCAAGCGTCTCGCCACCTCGATGGTGCTCGCGGGCCGCGAGGCCGGCGCCGACGAGGAGACCTGCCGCAGGGGCGCGTACGACACCGTGGGCGCCTACCGGCGGACGATGCGGCTGCTGGCCCGGCTGCCCGCGCTCGACGCGTGGAACGCCATCGCCGACGAGGAACTGGTCTCGCACACGGATGCGAAGGATCTGCTGGGCACCCTGGAGCGGGTGTCGGAGAAGGCGCGTAACAACACCAGCGCCCGTTTCGCGGCCAAGTCCACGGAGGACTCCGGGGACGGCGGCCGCCGGTTCGTCGACGCCCCGCCGGTGCTGCGCCGGGTGCCTGACGCGGAGGCGGCGGCCGTCGCGGCGGGGCTGGGCGGCTATCTGTCCACCGTCTCGGAGGACCGGGTGCCGCTGCTGGCCCGGTACGCGATCCACGATGTGGCGTTCCGGGTGGTCGGCACGGGAAGCGTCGGCACGCGGTCGTACGTCGTGCTGCTGCTGGATCACCGGGGTGAGCCGCTGGTCCTGCAGGTGAAGGAGGCCAGGCCCTCGGTACTGGCGCCCCATCTGCCGACTGCGGGATTCGATGTACCGGACGTGGTGCACGAGGGGCGCCGGGTGGTGCTCGGACAGAAGCGGATGCAGGTCGTCAGCGACATCCTGCTGGGCTGGACGACCGTCGAGGGCCGGCCCTTCCAGGTGCGGCAGTTCCGGAACCGGAAGGGCAGCGTGGACCCGGCGGCCCTGGCGGCCGACCAGGTCGACGACTACGGGCGGATGACCGGTGCGCTGCTGGCGCGGGCCCATGCGCACAGCGCGGACCCACGGCTGATCGCGGGGTACTGCGGCAAGAACGACGAGCTGGACGAGGCGGTGGCGGCGTTCGCGGTGACGTACGCGGATCGTACGGAAGCCGATCACGCGGATCTGGTGCGGGCGATCGAAGCGGGTCGGATCGCTGCGGAACCGGGGGTGTGACGACTGCGGAACCGGAGGTGTGACGACCGCGTGGCTGGCAGTGCGACAGCCGCGGAACCGGAAGTGCGACGACCCGGCGCCGACCGTGGGTGCTCGGCACCCTGGCCGTGGCCATACGCTGGACGGGTGACCCACGAAGCCGCCGGGGTGCCGACCTCCCGGAACGACGATGCCCGGCAGGGCGACGCCCTGCAGGACGAGCAGCCCGGCTCCCCGGCCGACGCGCATGCGGAAGGCCCCGCCGGGGCCGCCGAAGGCGGTACCGGAGGTTCCGGTGACGCCGGTGCGCCCTCTGACGATGGTGCCCTCGGACAGGCGCGTCCCGAGGCGCGGCTGGCGCATGCCGTGCGGGTGGCCGAGCAGGCTCTGATCGAGTTCGAGATCGCGGTGGAGACGTTCCGGGTCGAGGTCGAGAACTTCTCCCGGCTGCACCACCAGCGACTGGGCCCGATGTACGCGCGGCTCGACGAGCTCGACGCTCAGATCGCGGAGGCACGGGCCGCCAGGACCGGCGACCCGGAGGATCTGCGCAAGGCGCAGGAGGCCCGGGCGATCGTGATGCCCATGCCGGGGGTCGACGAACTGTTCCACGACTGGATCGACTCCGAGGGACTGTCCCCCGAGGCCGCGGCCATGCTGACCGAGCAGCCGGTCCGGCCGCCGAAGCGGGTCCGGCCGACCGACGAGGCCCGCAAGCTCTACCGCGAGCTGGCCCGCAAGGCACATCCGGACCTGGCCCAGGACGAGAAGGAGCGGGCCCGGCGGGACGAGTTCATCACCCGCGTCAACGCCGCTTACGGCCGCGGGGACGAGGCGCTGCTGAAGGAACTGGCCCAGGAGTGGGCGGCCGGCCCGGTCGTGCCCGAGGCGGAGCTCGGCGAGGCCGATGAGCTCTACGCCCGGCTGAACTGGCTGACCCAGCGCAAGGAACTGCTGACGGTGCTCGCCCAGGAGCTGGAGCAGAGCGCGATCGGCGCCATGCTGCGCATGGCTCCGGACGATCCGGACCATCTGCTGGAAGAGATCGCCGAGCAACTGCTGGGCGAGGTCTCACAGCGTGAGACCGAGTTGGCCGGCCTGGTGCAGTAGCGTTTCCGGTGACTTCGGTGCGCATTGACGAGAGAAGGCATGACCCATGAATTTCGCCCAGCTTCCCGCGGTCGACGTCACGGCGGTGCCGGCGGACGGTTTCGTGCTCGACGTCCGGGAGGACGACGAATGGGCGGCCGGGCACGTCGACGGCGCCCTGCACATTCCGATGAGCGACTTCGTGGGCCGGTTCGGTGAGCTGACCGAGGCGGCACAGGACGGTCGGCGCGTGCATGTGATGTGCCGGGTCGGCGGCCGGTCCGCCCAGGTCACCCAGTACCTGGTGCAGCAGGGCATCGACGCCGTGAACATCGACGGCGGCATGCTCGCCTGGGACGCTGCGGGACGTCCGATGGTCACCGACAACGGGGCTCCCGCGTTCGTCGCCTGAGCCTGCTCGGTCTTGCTTGATCTTGTTCAGTCGAGGGCGTGTGCGGCCAGCAGGTCGCCCAGGGCCTCCTCGTGCGCCGCGGCCGGGCCGAGGGACAGCTCGATCTGTTTCGCCCAGGCGTGGAAGCGGTGCAAGGGGTAGTCGGTGTCCGCGCCGAGGCCGCCGTGCAGGTGCTGCGCCGTCTGCACGACGCGGCGGACCCCTTCGGAGGCCCAGATCTTCGCCACCGCGACATCGCCTGCCGGTGGCAGCGGGCCGGTCCCGCCGACGCCGATGCGCCAGGCCGCCTGCCAGAGGGTGACCTCCATGGCCCGCAGGTCGATGTAGCGGTCCGCGGTCTGCACGGCGACGGCCTGGAAGGTCGCGACGGGGAAGCCGAACTGCTCGCGCTTGCCGGTGTACTGGCTCGTCATGGCCAGGACGGCCTCGCCCAGGCCCAGTGCGCGCGCGCACGTTCCGGTGGTGAGCACGGAGCGCAGCCACTCCCAGGCGCCGGCGGCGTCGATCAGCCGGCGGCCCTCGATCCGGACCGCGTCCAGCGTCACCTCGCCGAAGAGTTCGCCGCTGGTGGAGACCTGCTCGGCGATGGTGACCCCGGCGTCGTCACGGCGGACCAGGGCTACCACGGTGCGGTGGTCCAGGGTGTGGGCGGGCACCGCGATCCAGTCCGCGGCCTGGGCCCATGGGACCGCCGACTGCACGCCGTCGAGCACCCATGATGTCTCCGTGCCGTTGGTGGCCCGGCTGCCGCTGCCGCTGCCTCTGCTGGTCCTGTTGCTGTTGCTGTTGCTGCCGCCGTCCGGCCTTGCGGTGACGGCGAGTTCGGCCGGGTCGTGGCCGGTGCGGCCGTTGGCGCCGACCGTGAGCACCAGGCTCCCCCGGCCGACGAGCGGCAGGAGTTCGGCCGCCAGTTCCCGGTCGCCGTACCGCTGGACCGCCATCGCGACCGCGCACGTCTCCAGCAACGGGACCCGGGCGAGAACCTTCGCGGACTCGCGCAGCACCAGGCAGAGCGCGACCATGTCCAGGCCCGCTCCGCCGTGCTCCGGAGCCAGTGTCAGGCTCAGCAGGTCGCCCGCGGCGAGCCCGGCCCACAGGGGACGGTCGATGTCCTCGGCCACCGCTCCCGGTACGAGCGCCGGACTGGCCACCCCATCGGGGGCGACGCCGGAGAAGACCGCCCGCGCCGCCTCGGTGGCTGCCCGCTGTTCCTCGGTGAAGGTGAAGTCCACTGTCCCGGCCTCCCGCGAACCGCTGCGCCCGTACATGACCTGACGGAGCGTCAAGATAGAACAGGTTCTAGAAGAAGGGAAGCCCGCGGTCAGCGGTCGAAGTCGAGCTCCACCTCCCCGGTCACCGGGTGCGACTGGCAGGCGAGCACATAGCCCGCGTCCGTCTCCTCAGGCTCCAGCGCGAAGTTGCGGTCCATCCGCACCTCGCCGGAGACCAGGAAGGCCCGGCAGGTCCCGCACACCCCGCCCTTGCAGGCGTACGGCGCATCGGAACGGCTCCGCAGCACGGTCTCCAGCAGCGACTCGTCCTCCCGCACCGGCCACTTTCCCGAGCGGCCGTCCAGGGTCGCCGTGAGGGTGCTGTGCGTGGAAGCCGCGACCCGTGGTGCCCCGACCGAGGGGTCCGGGCTGTCCTCGACGTGGAAGATCTCCTGGTGGACGCGGGTCCGGTCGACGCCCAGATCGCGCAGCGCGCCTTCGGAGGCCCGGACCAGGCCGAGCGGACCGCAGAGGTACCAGCCCTCGACATCGGCCACCGGGAGCAGCGCGGGCAGCAGGCCGGTGAGCCTCTCGCGGTCCAGCCGGCCGGAGGGGAGGCCCGCCTGCTGGTCCTCCCGGGAGAGCGCGGTGACCAGCTGGAACCGGTCCGGGTAGCGGTCCTTGAGATCGGCGACCTCGTCCAGGAACATCGTCGAAGCTGCGGTCCGGTCGCTCCGGATCAGGCAGAACGAGGCGTCGGCCTCCCTGGCCAGCAGGGTCGACGCGATGGACAGCACCGGAGTGATCCCGCTCCCGCCGACGATCGCCGCGAACTGCCCGGCGCGCGGTGCGAGGACGAAGCGGCCCATCGGAGGCATCGCTTCCACCTGGTCGCCGACCGCCAGCTCCTTGAGCGCGTACGTGGAGAAGGCGCCGCCGTCGACGAGCCGGATGCCCACGCGAAGTGCGGGTTCGGCGGGGTGCTCGGTGGCCGGGGCGCAGATCGAGTACGAGCGCCGGATCTCCTCGCCGCCGACGGCGTAGCGGATGTTGAGATGCTGGCCGGGCTTGTGGCGGAAGGTCTCGCGAAGCTTCGGCGGCACGGCGAAGGTGACGGCCACCGAATCGTCCGTGAGCCGCTCGATCGCGCTGACCCGGAGCGGATGGAACATCTACAACTCCTTGAAGTGGTCGAACGGTTCACGGCACGCCACGCAGCGGCGCAGCGCCTTGCAGGCGGTCGACGAGAACCGGCTCAGAAGCTCCGTGTCGGTCGAGCCGCAGTGGGGACAGCGCACGGACAGGGTGAGGGGTACGGGCCCGGCGGCCGCGGCATCGTGGGGCCGCGGGGGCGCTATGCCGAACTCGGCGAGCTTGCGCCGCCCCTCCGCGCTGATGTCGTCCGTGGACCAGGCGGGGGAGAGGACGGTGACCACGGAGACCTCCGTCATGCCGTGGTCGTACAGCACCCGCTCGATGTCCGTGGACATGGCCTCGATCGCGGGGCAGCCGGTGTAGGTCGGGGTGAGCCGCACCGTGACGCGGCCCGGCGCGAGCACCTCCACGCCCCTGAGCACGCCCAGCTCCTCCAGGGTCAGTACGGGCAGCTCCGGATCGGGGACGCCGCCCGCGAGGCTCCGCAGCTCCTCCTCCAAGGTCGTCCAGGTCACCATGACGCCCCCGGGTGGCTGCGGTGCAGATGCTGCATCTCGGCGATCATCGGGCCGAAGGGTTCCGTGTGGATGCCCTGACGGCCGGCGCCGGCGGTCCATGCGCCGGTCTGCGGTCCGGTCGGCACGGTCAGCGTGGCCCGCTCCAGCAGGGGGGTGAGGGAGTCCAGCCAGCGGCTGTGCAGAGCCTGCCAGTCCACGTCGACGCCTTCGACCGGCTGGAACAGCTCGCCGGTGAAGCGCCACAGGGCGTCCACCGCGCGCTGCATGCGCTCGTGGCTCTCGGCTGTGCCGTCGCCGAGGCGCAGGGTCCACTGCTCGGCGTGGTCCCGGTGGTAGGCGACCTCCTTGACGGCCTTGGCCGCCAGACCGGCGAATGCGCCGTCCCCGGCTGCCAGCTGCTCGTACAGGCCGTGCTGGTGGAGCGAGAAGTACAGCTGACGGGCGATGGTGTGGGCGAAGTCGCCATTTGGCTGCTCGACCAGCTGAACGTTGCGGAAGGCGCGCTCCTCGCGCAGATACGCCAGCTCGTCCTCGTCACCCGCCAGGGAGAGTAGGACCCGGGCCTGACCCAGCAGGTCGAGGGCGATGTTGGCGAGAGCCACTTCCTCCTCGAGCACCGGGGCGTGGCCCGCCCACTCCCCCAGCCGGTGCGAGAGCACCAGCGCGTCGTCGCCGAGGGCGAGGGCCGCGGTCACAGGTGCTTCACCCCGTCCGGGATCGCGTAGAAGGTGGGGTGCCGGTAGGGCTTGTCACCCGCCGGTTCGAAGAAGGTGTCCTTCTCGTCGGGCGAGGAGGCCGTGATCTGGCTGGACGGTACGACCCAGAGGGAGACGCCCTCGGAGCGGCGTGTGTACAGATCGCGCGCGTTGCGAAGGGCCATTTCGGCGTCCGGGGCGTGCAGGCTGCCGGCGTGGGTGTGGGAGAGCCCTCGCCGTGAGCGCACGAACACCTCCCACAACGGCCAGTCGGTCGAGCTGCTCATGCTGTCGCCTCCCCGTTCGGTGCGGCCGTGTCGTCTGCGGCCGTGCTCGGTACATCCGTGTGGTTCTGTGCGGCGGCATGCTTCTGTGCGTACGCGGCGGCTGCGTCGCGGACCCAGGCGCCTTCCTCGTGCGCCCGGCGGCGCTGGGTGAGGCGCTGCTCGTTGCACGGGCCGTTGCCCTTCAGGACCTCCTGGAACTCCGTCCAGTCGATCGCCCCGAAATCGTGCCGGCCGTGCTCCTCGTTCCACCGGAGGTCCGGGTCGGGGAGGGTGAGACCCAGGACCTCGGCCTGGGGGACGCAGATGTCCACGAAGCGCTGCCGCAGCTCGTCGTTGGAATGCCGCTTGATCTTCCAGGTCATCGACTGCGCCGAATGCGACGAGGCGTCGTCGGGCGGGCCGAACATCATCAGGGACGGCCACCACCAGCGGTTCACGGCGTCCTGGGCCATCTCGTGCTGCGCCGGCGTGCCGTGGCTGAGGGCGAGCAGCAGTTCGTAGCCCTGGCGCTGGTGGAACGACTCCTCCTTGCAGATGCGCACCATGGCCCGGGCGTAGGGGCCGTAGGAGCAGCGGCAGAGAGGGACCTGGTTGGTGATCGCGGCGCCGTCCACCAGCCAGCCGATGGCGCCGACGTCCGCCCAGGTCAGGGTCGGGTAATTGAAGATCGATGAATACCGCTGGCGGCCCGCGTGCAGCTTGTCGAGCAGCTCCTCGCGGCTCGTGCCGAGCGTCTCCGCGGCGCTGTACAGATACAGCCCGTGTCCCGCCTCGTCCTGCACCTTGGCCATCAGGATGGCCTTGCGGCGCAGCGAGGGGGCGCGCGAGATCCAGTTGGCCTCCGGCTGCATGCCGATGATCTCCGAGTGGGCGTGCTGGGCCATTTGCCTGACCAGCGAGGCGCGGTAGGCGTCGGGCATCCAGTCGCGTGGCTCGATGCGATCGTCGGCCGCCACCGCGGCGTCGAAAGCCGCCTCCAGGGCCCCGTCCGCCCCATCGGTACTGCCTGCTGCCGCCTGCGCTGTCTGGCCCGCAGTCACTGCCGCCATCCCGGACTCCCTACCGACCGATCGTTCGGTTCAATGTCTTCAATGGTGAGTCTGCGGCCCGTAGGGTGTCAACCCTGTGGATAACTGACAGGGATCGACGGGGATCGGGGCGGGATGGATTCGTACGACGACAAGGGCGTCGGCGGGGGCACCGGCGGAAGTGTCGGCGGCGGCAGCGAGGCTGCGGCCGATCTCGACCCGCGGACGGTTCCCGGGCCCCGTGGCGAGCCGGGTCCGCGCGCCGTCGGAGGCCGCCCGGCGACTCCCCTTGATCCGGGCCCCGCGGAAGACGGTCCGCGTACGGCGGACGGTCCGCGTACGGACGAAGATCCGCGTACGGACGAAGATCCGCGCGTCCGTGTGGGTCCCGGTGCCGGGGCCGGGCCGCGAGTCGGTATGGCCGGGCTCTCGTTTCCGTACCAGGTCGTCGCCGCTGTGGCCCTGTCGGTGATCGGGCTGCTGGGCTGTATCCAGCTGGGCATGGTGTTCCTGCACGTCGCCCCCGCCAACACGCTGACCAAACAGCACGGCGAGGCGGTCGACCAGTGGATCTATCCGGAGTTCGAGCAGAACTGGAAGCTCTTCGCGCCCAACCCCCTGCAGCAGAACATCGCCGTGCATGTACGCGCCGAGATATCCGGCCCGGACAAGCGCCGGACCACCCCCTGGATGAGCCTCTCCGGCGAGGACGGCAAGGCGATACGCGGCAATCTGCTGCCCAGCCACGTCCAGCAGAACGAGCTCCGCCGGGGCTGGGACTTCTATCTCGGCTCGCACGACAACCAGAACCGGGCCAACGGACTGCGGGGCAGACTCTCCGAGCAGTACATTCGGCGCATCGTGATGCTGCGCCTCAGTGAGCACGACTACGGCGGCGACGTCCTGAGGATCCAGGTCCGGTCCGAGACCCGGTCCGTGGCGGCCCCCGCCTGGAGTGGCGAGACGATCAGCACGAAGCCGTCCTACCGGGTACTGCCCTGGTGGACCGTCACTGCGGCCGACCTTCCCCAGGGCTCGGCCGCCTCCGTGGAGGCGGACCAGTGAGTACACCCGACTCCGACCGTGCGCTCGCCCGCGGCATCCAGCGCATCACGGCCTCGTCCCTGGGGCCGTACCAGAGCGCCGTCATCCGGATCGGCTTCTCCGCCACATACTTCCTGTTCCTGCTGCGCGAGCTTCCGCACCGGCGGGAGCTGTACGGCCCCGATGCCCCGTGGCGCTGGGACATGGCGCAGCAGCTCATCTCCGGCAACCAGGCCTTCACCACCCTGATGTGGTCGGACAGCGCCATCTGGTTCGAGGTCGTGTACGCGCTCGCCCTGGCCGCCGCCGCTCTGCTGATGGTGGGCTGGCACACGCGGGCCATGTCCGTCCTCTTCATGGCCGGCGTGCTCTCCCTGCAGAACCGCAGCATCTTCATGGGCGACGGCGGCGACAACGTCATCCACCTCATGGCGATCTACCTGGTGCTGACGCGGTGCGGGCAGGTCTGGTCCCTGGACGCCCGCCGTGCGCGGCGGGCGGTCGGCGAGGACCCGGGCCCGGGTGGTGTGGCCGGTTCGCGCGGCGTTGCGGGCCCGTTGCTGTGGGTGGCCCTCGGCGCGGTCCTCTGCGGCGCCACGGTGACCGACAGCCTGGGCGGGACGGCCTGGCTGCCGCTCTTCTTCTGGCTCCTGTGGATCGGGCACGGCGTCTGGTGGGCCGTGAACCGGTACGCACCGCACAGCGAGCCGCGCACGCTGCTCGACGTCATCGCCAACCTCGCTCACAACGCGACGCTCGTCGTGATCATGGCCGAGGTCTGTCTGATCTACGCGACCGCCGGCTGGTACAAGATCCAGGGGTCGCGGTGGCAGGACGGCACGGCGCTGTACTACCCGCTCAAGCTGGACTACTTCACCCCCTGGCCGGGGCTCTCGGACCTTCTCGCGTCGAGCGGTCTGATGGTGATGGTGCTGACGTACGCCACGGTCGTGGTGCAGGTCGCCTTCCCCTTCACTCTGTTCAACCGGCGCGTCAAGAACGTGCTGCTCGTCGTGATGATCTGCGAGCACGCGGGCATCGCCCTGTTGCTGGGGCTGCCCTTCTTCTCGATGGCCATGATCGCCGCGGACGCCGTCTTCCTGCCGACCGTCTTCCTGGTGTGGATCGGTGGGCAGGCGGTGCTCGGGTGGGATCTGCTTCTGCGCCGGCTGCGGTGGCGTGGGCGTGGGCGTGGAGAGGTGCCGGGGCCGCGGGAGGGTGGTGGCGGTGCTGCCGGTGCTGCGGGTGCTGGTCCGGGGGAACGGGAGGCACCGCAGCAGCGCGGCGGTGAGGGCCATACGCTCGTCGGGTGAGCGAGACAGGCAGTACAGGCAGCACTGAGGGTGCGGGCGCAGCGGACGAGCCGTTCGTGGGCTCGGCGACGGGCGAGCCCGCGCAGTACGACGAGGGGTTCGGGACGGAGATCGGCGTCGGGCCGCATCCGCTGCCCTGGCCCGAGGGTGAGCGGTACGACCCCGAGCTGCTCGCCCACGGCGACCGGCGCAATGTGGGCGATGCGTACCGCTACTGGACCCGGGAGGCGATCGTCGCCGACCTCGACCTGCGGCGGCACGACTTTCATGTGGCGGTGGAGAACTGGGGCCACGACTTCAATATCGGGTCCGTCGTACGCACCGCGAACGCGTTCCTGGCCAAGGAGGTGCACATCGTGGGGCGGCGGCGCTGGAACCGTCGCGGAGCGATGGTCACCGACCGCTACCAGCACGTCCGTCACCACCCGGACACGGCGGACCTGACCGCCTGGGCGGAGGCCGAGGGGCTGCCGATCATCGGCATCGACAATCTGCCGGGCGCGGTGCCGCTGGAGCGGACCGAGCTGCCGCGGCGCTGTGTGCTGCTCTTCGGGCAGGAGGGTCCGGGGCTGACCGAGGAGGCCCGCAAGCACGCGTCGATGGTGTGCTCGATCGCGCAGTTCGGGTCGACGCGGTCGATCAATGCGGGGGCTGCGGCGGCGATTGCGATGCATGCGTGGGTGCAGCGCTATGCGGATATTTCGGGGCCGGGTGGTGGGCCCGCCGGGCCCGGGGGCGCGGCCGGGGCGTAAGCGCTGGGCGGGGTGCGCGGGGTGCGCCTGCGGCGGGCCTTTCCCCTACCCGCCCCTTCCCGTAACCGGGGCTCCGCCCCGGACCCCGCTCCTCAATCGCCGGAGAGGCTGAGAAGGGGGCCCGGGGAGCGGTCGGAACCGGGAAGGGGCCAGCCCCCATCCGGGGTCCGCCGCCCTCCTCAGCGCTGGCGGCGTACTTCTACGGTGCGGAAGCGGTTGGACACGAACGCGCCGTCGCACAGAGCCGCGTTTGCCGCCGGGTTTCCTCCCGAGCCGTGGAAGTCGGAGAACGCCGCGGTCTGGTTGACGTACACCCCGCCCGTGAGGTTCAGGGAGAGCTGGGCCGACTCGTCCAGGCAGACGTCCTCGACCGCGCGCTCCACCTCCGGTGAGGTGGTGTAGGCGCCTACCGTCATGGCTCCCTGGTCGCGGATGGTGCGACGCAGCAGCTCCACCGCGTCCGCCGTCGAATCGACCGCGACCGCGAACGAGACCGGGCCGAAGCACTCCGACAGGTAGGGCGGCTCGTCGTCCTGCTTGCCGCCGTCGAGCTTGACGATCAGCGGGGTGCGGACGACCGCCTCGGGGTAGTCCGGGTTGGCCACTTCCCGCGAGGGCAGAGCGACCTCGCCCAGCTGCGCGGCCGTGTCCAGGCGGGCCTTCACCTCCGGGTTGACCAGGGCGCCGAGCAGGCCGTTCGCCCGGGCGTCGTCGCCCAGGAGGCCGGTGACGGCGGCGGCGATGTCGGTGACCACGTCGTCGTACGACTTGTCGCCGACATCCGTCGTGATGCCGTCCCGGGGGATCAGGAGGTTCTGCGGGGTGGTGCACATCTGGCCGCTGTACAGGGACAGGGAGAACGCCAGGTTGGCGAGCATGCCGCGGTAATCGTCCGTGGAGTCGAGGACGATCGTGTTGACCCCGGCCTTCTCCGTATACACCTGGGCCTGGCGGGCGTTGGCCTCCAGCCAGTCGCCGAACGCGGTGGAGCCGGTGTAGTCGATGATCCTGATCTCCGGACGCACCGCCAGGGTCTTGGCGATGCCCTCGCCCGGATACTCGGCGGCCAGCGCGACCAGGTTGGGGTCGAAGCCCGCGTCCGTGAGCACTTCGCGCGCCAGCTGAACGGTGAGGGCCAGCGGGAGCACCGCACGGGGGTGCGGCTTGACCAGGACCGGATTGCCGGTGGCGAGGGAGGCGAAGAGGCCCGGGTAGCCGTTCCACGTGGGGAAGGTGTTGCAGCCGATCAGCAGCGAGATGCCGCGCCCTGCCGCGGTGAACGTCTTGTGCAGGTCGATCGGGTCGCGCTTGCCCTGCGGCTTGGACCAGTCGGCGGTCCGGGGCGCGCGCATCTGCTCCTCGTACGCATACGCCACCGCCTCCAGGCCCCGGTCCTGGGCGTGCGGGCCGCCGGCCTGGAACGCCATCATGAAGGCCTGCCCGCTGGTGTGCATCACCGCGTGGCCGAACTCATGCGTGCGGGCACTGATCCGCGCGAGGATCTCCAGGCAGACCAGGGCCCTGGTCTCCGGGCCGGCCTCGCGCCAGGCGGGGACGGAGGCCCGCATCGCCGGGAGCAGCACGTCGAGGTCGGCGTGCGGATACTCGACGGCCAGCTCCGGACCGTACGGAGAGGTCTCGCCGCCCGTCCAGCCGTCGGTCCCGGGCTGGTTCAGGTCGAGACGTGTGTACAGCACGGCGTCGAAGGCGGCCTTGCCCTCGGCGGCGCCCAGGCTGCCGGGTGCGCCGCCTTCGCCGTACGCCTTCGGATGCTCGGGATGCGGTGACCAGTAGGCCCGCGTACGGATCGCGTCGAGGGCCCGGTCGAGCGTGGGACGGTGCTTCTCGGACAGCAGGTGCGGGGAGAGCGCGGCGGTCATGACGGACCCACTCCTCATCGAGCTGGGCAGGGACGGGCGGACAGAGTTAGAGTAACCGAACGATCGGTCGGGACAAGGGGCCCCACGAAACCTGTGGATAACTCGTAGGGGAGGATCGCGGGCATGACCACGGCCAAGCGGGACACGTACACCCCGGAGACTCTCCTCGCCGTCGCCGTCCGTGTGTTCAACGAGCGCGGCTACGACGGCACGTCGATGGAGCACCTGTCGAAGGCGGCGGGCATCTCGAAGTCGTCCATCTACCACCATGTCACCGGCAAGGAAGAGCTCCTTCGGCGTGCGGTCAGCCGGGCGCTGGACGGACTCTTCGGAATCCTCGACGAGCCGGGCGCGACGCGGGGCCGCGCGATCGAGAGTGTCGAGTACGTGACGCGCCGCACCGTCGAGGTGCTGATAGCCGAACTGCCCTACGTCACGCTGCTGCTGCGGGTGCGGGGCAACACGAGGACCGAGCGCTGGGCCCTTGAACGGCGGCGCGAGTTCGACCAGCGGGTGGCCGATCTGCTCAAGGCGGCGGTCGCGGACGGCGATCTCCGCTCCGACGTGGACATACGGCTGGCCACGCGGCTGCTGTTCGGGATGGTGAACTCGCTGGTGGAGTGGTTCCGGCCGCTGCCCGACGGTGGCGCCGAGGGAGAACGGCTCGCCGATACCGTCGTACAGCTGGCGTTCGAAGGCATGAAGTCCAGCCGTGGATCAACCCGGCCGTTGATCAACCCGGCCGTTGATCAGTCCAGCCCTTGATCAGTCCGGCCGCTGATCCGTCGTCCCGAGGGCGGTGCGCCCCGGTCAGGTGAGTTCCGTGGGGCGGTCGGAGCCCGGGGCCAGGTCCGTCTCCTCGAACACCAGCAGGGTGCGCGTGGACAGCACCTCCGGAATGGACTGGATCCGCGTCAGGACCAGCTCGCGCAGCGACCGGTTGTCCGGAGTGTGCACCAGCAGCAGCACGTCGAAATCGCCGCTGACCAGCGCGATGTGTGTGGCGCCCGGCAACGCCTGGAGCTGTTCCCGGACCGTGCGCCACGAATTCTGGACGATCTTGAGCGTGATGTACGCGGAGGCTCCCTGCCCCGCCCGCTCATGGTCCACCCGCGCGCTGAAGCCGCGGATCACGCCGTCGTCGATGAGCCGGTTGATGCGGGCGTACGCGTTGGCCCGCGATACGTGGACGCGGTCGGCCACCGACCGTATCGATGCGCGGCCGTCCGTCTGGAGCAGTCGGAGGATGGCGCGGTCGATGGAGTCGAGCGGCCTTGCCGGGTTGATCTCGCCGGGCTCCCCGCCCCCGTCGGCCATTTGTTCAGCTGCCATGTTCCCGTGCCTCCCCGTCCTGGACGACCTGTTCCCATCCCAGGCTGTGGAGAACCGTTTGTCCACAGGCTGAAGGTGCCTGTAGCCAAATTGCGCTCGCGACCGAACAATCGGTAGGTGAGGCACACCACATCCACGCCTCGCACGGCTTTCGTTATTTCGACATATATCAACACCACTCGGCGCCGGGCACCCCCGGGCCGCCGGATGCCGCTCGATACCCCTCGACGCCAGGAGGTGCTTGTCATGACGGTCCAAGAGCTGCCCGGCGCGGCCGCCTACCGGCCCACGCCGCCCCCGGCCTGGAAGCCGCTCACCGATCCCGCGCCCCTGCTCCCGGACCCCGAGCCGTACCGTGTGCTCGGTACGGACGCCGTGGCCGACGCCGACCCCGGGCTGCTGTTGCGGCTCTACGCGGAGCTCGTGCGCGGCCGGCGGTACAACGCGCAGGCGACCGCCCTCACCAAGCAGGGACGGCTCGCCGTCTATCCGTCGAGCACCGGGCAGGAGGCCTGCGAGATCGCGGCCGCCCTGGTGCTGGAGGAGCGGGACTGGCTCTTCCCCAGCTACCGCGACACGCTCGCGGCGGTGGCACGGGGCCTCGACCCCGTCGAGGCCCTGACCCTGCTGCGCGGCGACCGGCACACCGGGTACGACCCGCGCGAGCACCGCATCGCCCCCCTGTGCACCCCGCTCGCCACCCAGTTGCCGCACGCGGTGGGTCTGGCTCACGCGGCGCGGCTCAAGGGGGACGACGTGGTGGCGCTCGCGATGGTCGGTGACGGTGGCACCAGCGAGGGCGACTTCCACGAGGCGCTGAACTTCGCGGCCGTCTGGCGCGCCCCGGTCGTCTTCCTCGTGCAGAACAACGGCTTCGCCATCTCCGTCCCGCTGGCCAAGCAGACCGCGGCGCCGTCCCTGGCCCACAAGGCCGTGGGGTACGGAATGCCGGGCCGGCTGGTCGACGGCAACGACGCGCCGGCCGTGCACCAGGTGCTGTCCGAGGCCGTGGCACGGGCCAGGAGCGGCGGCGGGCCGACGCTCGTGGAGGCCGTCACCTATCGCATGGACGCGCACACGAACGCGGACGACGCCACGCGCTACCGCGGCGACAGCGAGGTCGAGGCCTGGCGCGCCCACGATCCGGTCCAGCTCCTGGAGCGCGAGCTGACCGGTCGTGGACTGCTCGGCGACGACGGCATCGAGGAGGCGCGCGTGGCCGCGGAGCGGATGGCGGCGCAGCTGAGGGAGCGGATGAACGCGGACCCGGTGCTCGACCCGATGGACCTCTTCGCCCATGTGTACGCGGAGCAGACGGCACAACTGCGCGAACAGGCGGCCCGCCTGCGGGTCGAGCTGGACGCGGAGCACCACGGACACGGCACGGAAGACGGGGGTGCGGGGCGATGACCACCGCAGCGGCCACGGCCCGGGAGTGGACGGCGAAGGCCAAGCCCGCGACCATGGCGCAGGCACTCGGGCGCGCGCTGCGCGACTCGATGGCCGAGGATCCCTCGGTGCACGTCCTCGGTGAGGACGTCGGGACGCTCGGCGGGGTCTTCCGGATCACCGACGGCCTGGCGAAGGAATTCGGCGACGAGCGGTGCACGGACACTCCGCTGGCCGAGGCCGGCATTCTCGGGGCAGCCGTCGGCATGGCGATGTACGGGCTGCGGCCCGTGGTGGAGATGCAGTTCGACGCCTTCGCCTATCCGGCGTTCGAGCAGCTCATCAGCCATGTCGCCAAGATGCGGAACCGGACCGGGGGCGCGATGCCGCTGCCGATCACGGTCCGGGTCCCCTATGGCGGCGGGATCGGGGGCGTCGAGCACCACAGCGACTCCTCGGAGGCGTACTACATGGCGACCCCGGGTCTCCATGTCGTCACGCCCGCCACGGTCGAGGACGCGTACGGGCTGCTGAGGGCCTCGATCGCCTCCGACGACCCCGTGGTCTTCCTGGAGCCCAAGCGGCTCTACTGGTCGAAGGCGGACTGGTCGCCGCAGGCCCCGGCCGCCGTCGAGCCCATCGGACGTGCGGTCGTGCGCCGACCGGGCCGCAGCGCGACGCTGATCACGTACGGGCCGTCGCTGCCGGTCTGCATGGAGGCTGCGGAGGCCGCCGTCGAGGAGGGCTGGGACCTCGAAGTCGTCGACCTGCGTTCGCTGGTGCCGTTCGACGACGAGACCGTGGCCGCGTCCGTACGGCGTACCGGCCGCGCGGTTGTCGTCCACGAGTCCACCGGCTTCGGCGGCCCCGGCGGCGAGATCGCCGCTCGCATCACCGAGCGCTGCTTCCACCACCTGGAGGCGCCGGTCCTGCGCGTCGCCGGTTTCGACATTCCGTATCCGCCGCCGATGCAGGAGCGCCACCATCTGCCGGGCGTGGACCGGGTGCTGGACGCCGTCGCGCGACTGCAGTGGGAGGCGGAGAACTGATGCCGCAGGTGCTCGAATTCAAGCTTCCGGACCTCGGTGAGGGCCTGACCGAGGCGGAGATCGTGCGCTGGCTGGTGGAGGTCGGCGATGTCGTCGCCATCGATCAGCCGGTCGTCGAGGTCGAGACGGCCAAGGCGATGGTGGAGGTGCCGTGCCCGTACGGGGGTGTGGTGACCGCCCGGTTCGGCGAGGAGGGGACGGAACTTCCCGTCGGCGCCCCGCTGCTGACGGTCGCTGTCGGGACCATGGAGCCCTCGGGCCCGGTGACGGGTGACGGGCCGGGCTCCGGTACGGCGGACACCGGCGCGGAGCCGTCCGGGTCCGGGAATGTGCTGGTGGGGTACGGGACGGGGGCGCCGCCGGTACGACGACGGCGGGTCCGGCCCGAGGGTCTTCGGACTCCCGCGGCAGCGGCCGGCGCGCCGGTCGCCGCGTCCCCGGTCGCCGGCGCGCCTGCGGAGACCGCGGGATCCACACGGGTTCCGGACGGCGTACGGGGTCCGGTCGCCGTCGTCTCTCCGCTGGTGCGGAAGCTGGCGCGGCAGCACGACCTCGATCTGCGGCAGCTCGCGGGTTCGGGGCCCGATGGGTTGATTCTGCGGGCCGACGTCGAGTCGGCCATCCGGTCGGCGACATCCGGTTCTCCTGTCGCTGCCCCTGCTGCTCCCGCCGCTTCTTCTGCTCCCGCCGCTTCTGCCGCTCCCGCCGTGTCGCCGGGGGTGCGGTCCGCGGCTGCTCCTGGCGCCGAGCGGATCGCCTTGCGCGGGGTACGGGGTGCGGTCGCCGACAAGCTGGCGCGCAGCCGGCGTGAGATCCCCGACGCCACGTGCTGGGTGGACGCCGATGCCACTGAGCTGATGGCGGCCAGGGCGGCGATGAACGGCACCGGCGGGCCCGGTGCGGGCCCCAAGGTGTCGGTGCTCGCGCTCCTCGCCCGCATCTGCACGGCGGCCCTGGCCCGTTACCCCGAACTCAACTCCACGGTGGACATGGAGGCGCGCGAGATCGTTCGGCTGCCGGGCGTCCATCTCGGGTTCGCGGCCCAGACCGAGCGCGGTCTGGTCGTCCCCGTCGTCCGCGACGCGCACACGCGCAACGCGGAGTCGATCGGGGCGGAGATCGCCCGGCTGACCGAGGCGGCGAGGACCGGGACGCTGAAACCGGCCGAGTTGA
Organism: Streptomyces sp. NPDC096323; assembly: GCF_040302845.1. Taxonomy (NCBI): domain Bacteria; kingdom Bacillati; phylum Actinomycetota; class Actinomycetes; order Kitasatosporales; family Streptomycetaceae; genus Streptomyces; species Streptomyces sp. NPDC096323. The sequence goes on along the minus strand of NZ_JBEOSI010000004.1, from coordinate 439,132 downwards.
CCGGTGGCACCTTCACGCTCAACAACTACGGGGTGTTCGGGGTCGACGGATCGACGCCGATCATCAACCACCCGGAAGCGGCGATGCTCGGCGTCGGCCGGATCGTCCCCAAGCCGTGGGTGCACGAGGGCGAACTGGCCGTGCGCCGGGTGGTGCAGCTCTCGCTGACCTTCGACCACAGGGTCTGCGACGGCGGAACGGCGGGCGGATTCCTGCGGTACGTCGCCGACTGCGTGGAACAGCCGGCGCTGCTGCTGCGGACGCTGTAAGCGGGGCGTACCTCGCCCCGTGCCCGCTCCGTCCACGTTCCGCGTTGATCCACCGGAACGTGGACGGGCACGATCCACCGGGCGTTGGGCACGCATACTCGGGGCATGGGCATGACCGCGTATGACGCCATCGTTCTCGCCGGAGGGGCCGCCAAGCGGCTCGGCGGCGCCGACAAGCCGGGACTCCGGGTCGGCGGCCGCGCGCTGCTCGACCGAGTGCTCGGCGCATGCACCGGAGCCGCGACCACCGTGGTGGTGGGTGGACGGCGGCCCACCGCGCGTGCGGTGACGTGGACGCGCGAAGAGCCGCAGGGCGGCGGCCCGTTGGCCGCGCTCGGTGCGGGGGTTCGGCACACGGCGGCGGAGCGCGTACTCGTGCTCTCCGCCGATCTGCCGTTCCTGGGCGCGGAGACGGTCGGCGCGTTGCTGGACGCGGCCGGTCAGGGGGACGCCGAGGGCGCTGTCTGCACCGACCCGGACGGCCGGGACCAGCCGCTGGTCGCCGTCTACCGCTCGGAGCCGTTGCGCCGCGAACTGGCGCTCATAGCCACCGAGCACGGCAGCCTGGCCGGGCTGCCGCTCCGGCTGCTCACCCAGGAGCTGAGGCTTTCCAGGGTGGCGGCGGACCCGCTCGCGTCGTTCGACTGCGACACCTGGGAGGACATTGCCTCGGCGCGGGCCCGGATCAGGGAGCATGGGACCGTGCTGGACGAATGGATCACCGCAGTCAAGAACGAACTGGGCATCGAACTCGACGTCGACACCGGCGTTCTGCTCGACCTCGCCCGTGATGCCGCCCATGGCGTCGCCCGCCCCGCCGCGCCCCTGACGACCTTCCTGGTCGGCTACGCGGCGGCGAAGGCGAGCGGTGACGGTGGTGGCCCGGAGGCAGTGGCCGAGGCCGCCCGGAAGGCCGCCGCGCTCGCCCTCCGGTGGGCGGACGAGACCGAGACGCCATGACAGGCCCCAGCGGCAACGGCGAATGGCCGGCCGGGTCGGACCGGTTGCCGCCCACTGCGTCGGACGGGTTGCCGCTCACCGGGTCGGACTGGCTGCCGTCGACCCCGGAGGGCCGGCTTCCGCCGGAGGGGGGTGGCGCGGCACGGGAGACCGGGCGAACAGCTCCGGGGCCCGGCCGGGTGGCCGGGCGCACCAGCGCCGCCGAAGCGGAACCGGAAGCCGAAGCGGAACCGGAAGCCGTAGCCGAAGCGGAAACGGAAGCCGAAGCCGAAGCCAAGGCAGAGGCCGAAGCCGAGGCCGACGAGGAGCGGGCGGTGGCGCAGGCCCTCGCGCTGGTCGGCCGACGGGCCCCGCAGAGCGCGGGCGCAGGGGGCGAGCCGGGCCCCGGGCTCCAGGCCTCCGGCCGGCCCCACAGCCGCCCCGGCGCCACGGACCCGCCCGGCACCGATTCGGCCCGGACCGATCCGGCCGCTTCCCCGCCCGACCGGGACTCCCCCGCAGCCTCCCACCGCGCCACCCCCGACTCCCCCGCACCGCACGGCCGGGCGCATGGCCGTGCGATCGCGTGGCGCGAGGCCTGTGCTGTTGCCGCCAGGGCCGGGCGTGCGGTGCTTCCTCGCACCGTGAGGCTTCCGCTCGACCAGGCGCTCGGGCAGGTGCTTTCCGAGCCGCTGGCCGCGCTCACCGATCTTCCGTCCTTCGACACCTCCGCCATGGACGGGTGGGCCGTCGCGGGGCCGGGGCCATGGACCATCCGGGACAACGAGGGGATCCTCGCCGGCCATGCCGCGCCCGCCCCGCTCCCCGACGGCGAAGCCCTCCGCATCGCCACCGGAGCCCGTATCCCGGCGGACGTGACCGCTGTCATCCGTAGCGAACACGCCTACGCCGACGAGGCCAAGGGGTTGCTGCACGCGCAGCGCCCGGTGGATCCCGGTCAGGACATCAGGCCGCGTGGACAGGAGTGCCGCTCGGGCGACGAACTCCTTCCCGCCGGGACGCTCGTGACGCCCGCCGTCCTCGGACTGGCCGCGGCAGCCGGATACGACGAGCTGCCGACCCTGCCCCGGCCGCGCGTCGACGTCCTCGTCCTGGGCGACGAGCTCCTCACTGCCGGGCTGCCGCACGACGGGCTGATCCGGGACGCTCTCGGGCCGATGATCGGTCCCTGGCTGCGTGCGCTGGGCGCCGAGGTCTCCGCACCGCGTCGCCTCGGCGACGACGCGGAAGCCCTGCGCCAGGCACTCACCGGCTCCAAGGCCGACCTGATCGTCACCACCGGCGGCACCGCCGCAGGTCCCGTCGACCATGTGCACCCCGTCCTGGCCCGGATCGGTGCCGAACTGCTCGTCGACGGGGTCGCCGTACGCCCGGGCCACCCCATGCTGCTCGCCCGGCTCGGCGACCGGGGCCCCTATGTCGTCGGGCTGCCCGGCAATCCCCTGGCCGCGGTGTCCGGACTGCTCACCCTGGCGGAGCCGCTGCTCGCAGGGCTGGCGGGCCGGACCGCGGAGGCCCCCTACCGCGTGCCCGTAGGCGACGACGTGCACGGCCACCCGCACGACACCCGTCTGGTCCCCGTGGTCCATCGCACGGCCCGTACCCCTGGTCCGGGGCACGCCTCGGCAACTCACCCGGGCGGCACGGGAACCGGCGGGGATACGGAGTACGTCGTACCCCTGCATTACAACGGTCCTGCCATGCTGCGCGGCGTCGCCGCCGCGGACGGGCTGGCTGTTGTGGAGCCGGGCGGGGTACGGTCCGGCACCGAGGTGGAGATCCTCGATCTACCGTGGGCCCCGGCGACGCCGTGGACGGAAGGGTGTTTCACGTGAAACTTCCCGGCCATGACGCGATGGCCAGGCGCGCCGACGAACATGTCGTCCCCACCCGGGTCATGCTCCCGCGCAGGGTCGTCGACGGACCGGCCCGTCAGGTCGTCAAGCGGCTGATGATGGCTCTGATGGTGCTCGCCATCACGGTGTTGATCGTCTGGCTCGACCGTGACGGCTACCACGACGCGGCCGACGACAAGGTCGACCTCCTGGACGCGGTGTACTACGCGACGGTCACCCTCTCCACCACCGGATACGGCGACATCACCCCGTACGACGACGGCGCCCGGCTCGTGAACGTGCTGCTCGTGACCCCGTTGCGCGTGCTCTTCCTCATCATCCTGGTCGGCACCACCCTTGAGGTCCTCACCGAACGGACCCGCGAGGACTTCCGGCTGAAGCGTTGGAGAACCAACTTGCGTGACCACACCATCGTCGTCGGCTTCGGCACGAAGGGCCGTTCGGCCATCCAGACCCTCTGCTCCACCGGGCTGCGGAAGGATCAGATCGTCATCGTGGACCCGGCGTCCAAGGTGATAGAGATCGCCAACGCCGAGGGCTTCACCGGAGTGCTCGGGGACGCGACACGCAGCGATGTGCTGCTGCGGGCCGAGCTGCAGAAGGCGCGTCAGATCATCATCGCCACCCAGCGCGACGACACGGCGGTACTGGTCGCACTGACCGCACGCCAGCTCAATCGCGGCGCGAAGATCGTGGCGGCGGTGCGCGAGGAGGAGAACGCTCCGTTGCTACGGCAGTCGGGTGCGGACGCCGTGATCACCAGTGCCAGTGCGGCGGGCCGGCTACTCGGCCTCTCCGTGCTCAGCCCCAGCGCGGGCACGGTGATGGAGGACCTGATCCAGCAGGGCAGCGGGCTCGACCTCATCGAACGGCCGGTGATAAAGGCCGAGGTGGGCCGGAGCGTCCGGGAGACGGATGACCTCGTGGTCAGCGTCCTGCGCGGCCATCGGCTCCTGGGGTACGACGATCCGGCGGCCAGTCCCCTGCAGCTGACGGACCGGCTGATCACCATCGTGCGCGCCTCCAACGAACCACCTCTGAACCACCCGCCGCACACCGCCCCCCGGGGCTGAGCGAGCGCCCCTGCGAGCGACCGTTCGAGAGTCCTGCCCCGGGACGGGCCGCACCGCGGTGGTACGCCGCCGGAACAGCGCCACGGAGTAGCCTCGCGGCCATGCATGCGATCACGATCCCTGAACCCGGTGGCCCCGAGGCGCTCGTGTGGGCCGAGGTGCCCGATCCCGTACCCGGCGAGGGCGAGGTCCTCGTCGAGGTGGTGTCCAGCGCGGTCAACCGGGCCGATGTGCTCCAGCGGCAGGGCTTCTACAACCCACCGCCCGGCGCGTCCGCCTACCCCGGCCTGGAGTGTGCGGGCCGCGTCTCGGCCCTGGGCCCCGGCGTCGTCGGCTGGTCGGTCGGCGACGAGGTGTGCGCGCTCCTCGCGGGCGGCGGCTACGCGGAGAAGGTCGCCGTCCCCGCGGGGCAGTTGCTCCCCGTGCCTGACGGGCTCGATCTCACCCTCGCAGCGGCGCTGCCCGAAGTGACCTCCACCGTCTGGTCCAACGTGTTCATGGTGGCGCATCTGCGCCCCGCCGAGACGCTGTTGATCCATGGTGGGTCCAGCGGCATCGGCACGATGGCGATCCAGCTCGCCAAGGCGGTCGGCGCCCGGGTCGCCGTGACCGCCGGCGGCCCGGAGAAGCTCGCGCGCTGTGCCGAGCTCGGCGCCGACATCCTGATCGACTACCGGGAGCAGGACTTCGTCGAGGAGATCCGCAAGGCGACGGACGGCGCGGGCGCGGACGTCGTCCTCGACATCATCGGCGCGAAGTACCTGGACCGGAACGTGCAGGCGCTCGCCGTCAACGGGCGGCTCGCGATCATCGGCCTCCAGGGCGGGGCCAAGGGCGAGCTGAACCTCGGCACCCTGCTGAACAAGCGTGCCGCGGTCACGGCGACCTCGCTGCGCGGGCGCCCGCCGGCCGAGAAGGCCGCGATCGTCGCCGCCGTACGCGAACACGTCTGGCCGCTGATCGCCGACGGCGTCGTCCGGCCGGTCGTGGACCGCACCCTGCCGATGCGGGACGCCGCGGAGGCCCACCGGGTGATGGAGTCCAGCACCCACGTGGGCAAGGTGCTCCTTCGGACGGCCGCAACGAACTGAGCCCGGCGGGATCCGGAAAGCGCGAAGGGCCCGGCACAAGCAGGCGTGCCGGGCCCTTCGCGCGAAACGGTAGATACGGTAGATACGGGTCCGGCCTGATTTCAGCCGTGAATTCAGCTGCGATTTCAGCCGGGATTGCAGCCGGGGCCAAGGCCAGGACTACAGGTAAGGGCCGGAGCGGATCGCCCCGTGCGGGTCCGCGCCGCCGCCGTCCTCCTCCTCGTGCCCACTGCCGGGAGGCAGCGCCCGGCGCATCTGCTCCAGCTGTGCCCGGGCCGCCATCTGCTGGGCGAACAGCGCCGTCTGGATGCCGTGGAAAAGGCCCTCCAGCCAGCCGACCAACTGAGCCTGCGCGATCCGGAGTTCGGCCTCCGAGGGAACCGACTCCTCGGTGAACGGCAGGGAAAGCCGCTCCAGTTCCTCCACGAGCTCCGGCGCGAGGCCGTCCTCCAGCTCCTTGACCGAGCTGGCGTGGATCTCCTTCAGGCGCACGCGGCTCGCCTCGTCGAGGGGAGCCGCCCTGACCTCCTCCAGGAGTTGCTTGATCATGCTGCCGATGCGCATGACCTTCGCGGGCTGTTCGACCATCTCCGTCACCGGGACCTCACGCGACTCGTCGTCAGTGCTACCGCCACCGCCGCCGATCGCCATTCCGTCCTGCCCCACCACGAGGACTTGGGGGTGCTCCTGCGACCGTTCATTCCTCGGCATCTCCATGTCACCCATTGTCTCGCACACGGGCCGTACAACACTGTGGTGCCCCCGGAAACGGATGATCCACCGTTTCCGGGGGCACCGGATGTGCGTCGAAGCCGCCGGTCAGGCGGCCGTCGCGATCTGCCGCCCGTTCACCCGGCGCGCCGGGCCAGCGTCAGCCGGGAGCGGGTGAGCCCCGCCGCCAGCACTCCGGCCAGCAGTGGAACGACCACGGCGAGCAGCCCGATCGTCGCCCAGGGCAGCACGATCGGCGTGAAGGCGGACTCCATGGGCTCCTCCCGCATGGCCGCCATCGCGTCGCGCAGGTCGACCAGGCGCAGAGCCACAGCCGGTACCAGGCCCGCCCCCGTACCGAGAAGCACCCCGGTGAGCGCGACCACCACGCACTGGAAGCCCGAGAGCGTCCGTCGTACCCGCGGGGGCGCCCCGACCGCGCTCAGCGTGGTGAGGTCGGCCTCCGCGTCGGCCTTGGCAAGGCCGGTGGTGATGGCCGCCGCACCCAGGGTCACCACACCGGCGAACAGGGTGAGGATCAGCAGAACGATGCTGTCCCGGTCGCCCTGTCCGGATTCGGTCTGGAGCCAGATCCCGCCGCCGGCCTGCTCGAGGGCGGCCGAGACGCGCTGCTCCTCGGCGTCCTTGGGCGGGTGCGGCACGGCGTAGACGGTGCCGGAGGGCTCGGTGTGCAGGCCGAGCCGCTCGGCGGTCCGCTGCGGAAGGACCATGCGCATGCCGGGAGTGGCGGCGTACCCGGCGTCCGCGACGTACACCTTCAGCCGGTCCGTGGACGTGCGGGCCGGGCCGGGATGCAGCTTGTAGTTCTTCTTGTCCTTGGCCGCGTACTTGTGGACGACCTTGAGCGTGATCTCGCCGTCCTTCGCGTACGCCCGGTTCAGCAGGACGGGCGTGCCGGCCTTCAGCGCCGCGGCGGCCGCGGGGTCGTCGAGTTTCGCGTACGTGCGGAGCAGGTCCGGGCCGCCCACCACGATGTTGTTCGGCTCGGAGGTGAAGCTGCCCGAGGAGAGGTACTCGTCCATGCACTCGGGGGAGCGCATCATCTTCCGGTGCTCCTCCGCGGAGAGCTGTGCGGCGAGCTTCTTGGCGCCCTCGGCCTGGAGCGGGCACGTGTGGCCCTTACCGGTGGGCTTGACCAACTCCAGGGTGCCGCAGCCGTTCTCCTCCTCGTAGTAGACGCTGCAGTCGCTGCCCGCCCAGACCCGGGAGAAGTCGGCGGGAGCGCCGGTCACCGCGATGTTCCGCTCGACGGACGTCCGGGCCAGCGGAAGGCGCTCGGCCGACTTGGCGTCCATGGACGACAGGACCATGGTTCCCTCGGTCAGCATGGGCATGTAGTCGTAGTCCGACTCGGCCAGACTGCTCGACATGTACGTCGCGATGGCCACCGACCCCGCGACGGCCGCCATCACGGCGGCGACCGCCGGAGCGGTGCGGCCCCGGTTGCGGGCGGCGTCGCGCAACGCCATCCGCGGCGAGAGCGGCAGCCTGCGGCCGAGCCGGCCCAGCAGCCCGACGATCACGGGAATGCAGGCGAGCAGACCCAGTTCGGCGACGACGGAGCCGCCGGCGACCCACGTGGAGTCGCCGGTGGTGCCTCCGTAGACGGCGACGGCGATGCCGAGGGCCAGCGCACAGGAGCCCACGGTGGGCAGGACCCGCGAACTGCGGCGCACCCCGCGGCGGCCGGTGAGCGATTCCAGTACGGACTGCCGGGCGGCCACGATCGCCGGAGCGAACGCCGCCAGGAGTCCGGTGACCAGACCGAGTGCGGCGATGACGAGGAGCTCCGTCGGTTTCACGACCAGAGAACCGAAGCGCTGCCCGGCCCAGCCCTCGATCAGCGGCCGGAGGGCCACGGTGAGCACCAGACCGGCCGCGACGCCGGTCACCGCCCCGACGGCGCCGAGCACCAGCCCGCCGGAGAGCACCACGGCGCGTACGTGGCGCCGGTCGCCGCCGCAGGTGCCGACGAGTCCGAGCTGACGGCGCGAGCGGCGCGCGCCGACGGCGAAGGCCGGTCCGGCGAGCAGGACGATCTCCAGGAGGGCCATGGCGACGACGGTGACGACGGCCGCGCTCGTCTCGCCGGAGCCGCTCATGTCGTAACTGTGCACCGACTGCGCCAGCGGGACCTCGGAGTCGGGCGGCGGGTCCAGGACCACCTGACGGGACAGGACGAGGGCGCCGGCCTTGTTGGCCGCGAGCACGTCGTTCCAGTCGATTCCCGCCCGGCCGGGCCCCTTGACCAGCCACTCGGGCGAGCCGGTGTTGGGCGGCAGCACCTTTTTGTCGCGGTCGGCGGCGGCCTGCCAGGGGGCGATGACGGCGCCCGGGTCGGCGTAGAGCTTCTGCGCCTTCAGGTCGTCGGGCTGTTCGACGACACCGGTGATGGTGTACGTCCGGTCGGCGCTCTTCACGGTGGTGCGGGAGCCGATGTGCAGCCCGGACGATTCCAGGAACGGCTCGGTGGCCGCCATCTCGCCGGTGCCGCGAGGGAACTCGCCGTCGACCAGGTCGACCTTGCCGCGGGCCAGGGGGTCGGAGGTGGGGAACTCCACGATGTCGGTGTTGGTGAGGCCGTACGCGGTCGTGACGCTCGCGGGCACGGACCGGATGGTGATCGCCCGCGCGCCCTTGGGGAAGGCGGTGCGCATGTCGACCGGCGGGACGTCCCCCTCGGGAGGGGTGTCACCGGCCACGTCGTACTGGTTCCCGTCGGGCATCTGCTGCAGCGGCCCCATGCGCGGGTCGCTGAACAGCGCGTCGGCCGAGCCCATTTCGGCCGTCAGCCGCTCGGCCTCGGTGGAGGTCGCACTGCGGTACGTGACGTCCGCGGCCGTCACCCCGAGCACGGGCAGCGCGATCATCGCGACGACCAGGGCGCTGCGGCCCTTCGCCCGCAGGGCGTCGCGGCGGGCTATCCGGAGGGCGGCGCGCCACCCCGTGAACGGGCTCACTCGGCGCTCCCGGCGGCCAGCAGCGAGTCGGCCCCGACGGTCAGGGTCTGGTCGACGATCGAGCCGTCCCGCAGGAAGACGACCCGGTCCGCCCAGGCGGCGTACCGGGGTTCGTGCGTCACCATCACCCCGGCGGCGCCCTGGTCGCAGCGGTTGCGGAGCAGGGCGAGGACGGCCTCGCCGGTCTCGGAGTCGAGGGCCCCGGTCGGTTCGTCGGCGAGCACCAGGCGGCGGTCCCCCACGAGTGCGCGGGCGATCGCGACGCGCTGCTGCTGGCCGCCGGACATCTCGTCCGGGAAGCGGTCGGCGACGTCCAGGAGGTTCATCTCCTCCAGCGCCGCCCGCGCCTCCTTGCGTGCCTTGCGGACCGAGACCCCGTCGAGTTCGCGCGGCAGGGCGATGTTCTCGGCGGCGGTCAGGGCGGGGATCAGGTTGTAGTCCTGGAAGACGTAGCCGACGCTGCGGCGGCGCAGGGCGGCTATGCCCTTGCGGCCGAGCGTGGAGATGTCCTGGCCCTCGATGACGACCTGGCCGCCGGTCGCGGTGTCGAGGCCGCCGGCGAGGGTCAGCAGGGTGGACTTGCCGGAGCCGGAGGGGCCCATGACGGCGACGAGCTCACCGGGGTGCACCGCCAGGTTGATGCCGCGCAGGGCGTGCACTTCGGCGATGCCGGTGCCGTGGGTGCGGGTGAGGTCGCGCAGTTCCAGCACGGGCGCGTCCACCGACAGGGGTGGGGCGGCCGGGGACGGGACGTTCGAGGACATGACGGTGGGTTCCCCCTCGGAACAGGTCTGTGGTCGGTGCCCGGCGGTCGCCCGGGCCCGGGGTGGAGCGGGGTGGGGCACCGGCTCAGCGGCGGGTGCGGGTGTGGGGCCGGGCCGCGGTGCGCGGGGACGCGTTCGGCTCCGGCTCCGTGGCGGCGGCCTCGGCGAGGCGGACCAGCCGGGACTCGCAGTGGTCCAGCCAGCGGGCCTCGGCCTCGGCCTGGAAGATCAGCTGTTCCAGTACGAGCAGCCAGGCGACCTCGTCGCGGTTGGCGGGTACGTCGCTGAGGGCCTGCGCCTTGAGCCGGGTGTAGTCCTGCATCGCCTTCACCGTGTGGTGGCGCTGGGACTGGATGACGGCGCGGATGTCGACGCCGGGGGCGCCGACGGCCATGGCGAGCTTGATGGCCAGCTCGTCACGGGGCGGGCTGCTGCGGTCGACGGGCGTCTCGAACCAGGCGCGCAGTTCGGTCCGTCCTTCGTCGCTGATCGAGTAGAGCGCGTGCCCCTGGTCGTCCTCGCCGTCCTGGACGACCAGGCCGTCGCGTTCGAGTCTGCTGAGCGTCGTGTACACCTGCCCGACGTTCAGCGGCCAGGTGGAGCCGGTGCGCGACTCGAATTCGGTGCGGAGCTGGGAGCCGTACCGAGGCCCCCGCTCCAGGAGGGCGAGGAGCCCGTGACGGATCGACATACTGAGTATGTATACCGAGTATGTTGCTCAGTGCAAGTCGCCCCGGCCGGTGCCGCGGCGGTCAGCCGGAGCGGCGCATGCGGAAAGCGAGGAAGCCGAGACCCAGTCCGACCAGGGCGATTCCCGCGCCGAGCGACACCTGCTGGACCTGCTCGACGGCCGGTCCCTCAAGAGCCTGCTGTGACATCCGGCCGGTTTCGGGGGACGTCCGCGCGGCGGGAGTGATGACCGGTACGGCGGCGGGCCGCGTCTCCGCGGCCTCCTCGGCGGCCTCTTCGAGCGCGTCGGCCCGGGCGATCTCCTTGGCGGTCATCGTCCGTCCGGGCCGCGGCCGCCCCTCCCCGGCGGGCCGCCCGGCCAGCGGCGACCACGTGCCGTCCGGGCGCGGCGATCCGGCGCTCGGTGAGGGCGTTCCCGAGGCGGCGGACGAGGACGCCGTGGGGGCGTGGGGCGGCGCCGCGGGGTGCGCGGGCGCGGAAGGGGAGTGGGAGGCGGACGGCGGCGGCGCCGGGTGCGCGGGCGCGACCGACGGGCCGGCGGGCGCGCCGGGGTGCGAGGCGGAAGGGGAGGGGGACGCCGACGACGGAGCAGGCGACGGCGCGGGTGCGGACGGCGAATCCGACGGCAACGGCGCCCGGAGTGTCACGGATGCCCCGGCCGTCGCCGGACCCCGGAGGGCTGCGCGCTGCCCGGCCGCTTGCGCCTCTCCAGCGGTCATGGCCCCCAGTGCCGCGGCTGCCGTCAATGCCAGGCAGGCCACGCACCTTGAGGGCCGTGAGGCGAGGTGTCCTGAAGCCATGACGTCAGCGTCACATGTGACGGTATGTCCGGCATCTCAGGTAATCCGGACGGATGGCGCGGGGACCTGAGCAGGGCCCTCGCCCCCGCCGACCCCACTCAGAGACGTAAACGGGCAGCTCCTTGCGCCGGAGCGCAAGGAGGGCGGCTAAATGGGCAGCGCCCTGCGCCGGGGCGCAAGGAGCCCCGCAGGGCGCCCCTACGCCGGGTCGCCGGTAGCGATGCGCAGCTCGAAGTGGGCGCCCGTCTCCGGAACCGCGGTCCCGGGCGTGGGGAACTGGTCGACGACCTGGTCCTCCGCGTAGGCGTTCCCGGGGACCTTGATCTGCTTGATGGTCCAGCCCGCGGCGTCCGCACACGCGCGCGCCGAAAGGATGTCCTTGTAGAGGAAGCTCGGAGCGTCGACCTTGTTCGGGTCGTCGCTGTTCTCCCTGGCGTCCGTGCAGTCCTCGGTCTTCATCGTGCGGTTGCGCTCGGGATCCTTGTGGTCACCGGACGGGGACTCGCTCGAGGTGGCCTCGGCGCCCTTGCCCGGGTCGTCGTCGTTCAGCGCGAGCGCCGTGATCAGGCCGCCGATCGCGATCAGGGCGACCACGATCGAGCCCACGATGACCGGCATGTTCCGCTTGGAGCCGCCGCCGGAGGACGGGGCGTGCGTCTGCGGGGAGACCGAGTACGGCGCCGGGGTCTGGTGCTGCATCGGCGACATCGCCGCCGGCGTCTGGTACGCCGGAGCCGACTGCGGATAGCCGTAGCCCGGCGCCGGGGTGGGCGTGCCGTAGGGGCCGGGCTGCTGCTGCGACTGGTAGGGGCCCGGCTGGTACGGCGTCTGGACGTTCTGCGGGGCGGGGGCGGACTGGTCGACGGGCGGGAAGACCGCCGAACCGACACCCGAGCCGCTGTTCGCCGGGGCGCCCGAACCGCTGACGATCACGGGGGCGCCGCTCTGGCCGCTCGCGCTCAGCACGCGCGCGATCTCGTCCTGCATCGCGGCGGCGCTCGGAAAGCGCTCGTTCGGATTCTTCTTCAGGGCGCGGGCGACGAGGGCGTCCATCGCCGGGGTGAGCGACCGGTTGATGGTGGACGGGGCGACCGGCTCCTCCTGCACATGCGCGTACGCGATGGCGAGCGGGGAGTCCGCGTCGAAGGGGATGCGGCCGGTCAGCAGCTGGAACAGCATGATGCCGACCGAGTACAGGTCGGAGCGCGCGTCCACGCCGCGGCCGAGGGCCTGTTCGGGGGAGAGGTACTGCGGGGTGCCGACGACCATGCCGGTCTGCGTCATCGACGTGACGCCCGACTGCATGGCGCGGGCGATGCCGAAGTCCATGACCTTCACGATGCCGCGCTTGGTCACCATCACGTTGCCGGGCTTGATGTCGCGGTGGACGAGGCCCATCTCGTGGCTGGTGTCCAGCGCGGCCAGCACGTCGGCCGTGACCTTGAGCGCCTTGTCGGCGGGCATCGCGCCGTAGGTGCGGATGTCCGCCTGGAGGACGGAGCCGAGCGGCTGGCCCTCGACGTACTCCATGACGATGTACGGCATCAGCGCACCGCCGAGCTCGTCCTCGCCGGTGTCGAAGACGGAGACGATGTTGGTGTGCTGGAGCTTGGCGACGGCCTGTGCCTCGCGCCGGAACCGCTCGCGGAACGACTGCTCGCGGCCGAGCTCCGTGTGGAGCGTTTTGATCGCGACCTGCCGGTCGAGGGCGGAGTCGTAAGCCAGGTATACGGAGGCCATGCCGCCTTCGCCCAGCAGGTCGCGCAGCTGGTAGCGGCCGCCGGCGACCGAACCGCCCGCGTAGCGACCCTGGGCACCCTGTGCGCCGTCCTGGCTCATGACTTGCTTCCCCCTAGGGCGCGCGACAGCGCGAAGATCCGTATTACTGGCCAAGTCTGCCCGAGGGGTACGACACGTCAAGCCAGGTGCCCGTTCCGTGACCCTACGCACAAGAAGCGTCTCGGAAGCGTTACAGGAACCGTACGGAATTTGCGCGGAGGGCGCGCCAGCCGGTTGGATGACCCGTCCCTCTCGGAAACGGTGTGTCCGACGAAGGCTGTAGCGTGACGTGGCAATGCAGCAAGGCACCGTGAGAACCCGCGGACGCGCGGACAGAAACGACGGCGAGGACTGATGGCACCCGAACCCGAAGCAAACGGCGGCGGAGTTCCGGATGGCAGCGACTCCTTCGGCATCGGCGGTGTCGTCGGCGACGGACGCTACCGGCTGTCCGGCCGCCTGGGCCGGGGCGGTATGGCCGAGGTCTTCGCGGCCGAGGACGTCCGGCTGGGACGTACCGTCGCGGTGAAACTGCTGCGCTCGGATCTTGCCGAGGACCCGGTCTCCAAGGCCCGGTTCACGCGCGAGGCGCAGTCGGTCGCAGGCCTCAACCACCACGCGGTCGTGGCGGTGTACGACTCCGGCGAGGACACCGTGAACGGCCAGACCGTTCCGTACATCGTCATGGAGCTGGTCGAGGGCCGCACCATCCGCGACCTGCTCCTCAACGCCGAAGCCCCGCCTCCCGAGCAGGCGTTGATCATTGTCTCCGGGGTGCTGGAGGCGCTCGCCTACTCGCACCAGCACGGGATCGTGCACCGCGACATCAAGCCCGCCAACGTGATCATCACGCACTCCGGCGCGGTCAAGGTGATGGACTTCGGTATCGCCCGTGCGCTGCACGGCGCGCAGTCGACGATGACCCAGACCGGCATGGTCATGGGCACGCCGCAGTACCTCTCCCCCGAGCAGGCGCTGGGCAAGGCCGTCGACCACCGCTCCGATCTGTACGCCACCGGCTGTCTGCTCTACGAACTCCTCGCGCTGCGGCCCCCGTTCACCGGCGAAACGCCACTTTCCGTGGTTTATCAGCACGTTCAGGATATTCCGGTCCCGCCCTCGGAGATCTCGAACGGGGCGGTGCCGCCGGAGCTCGACGGGCTCGTCATGCGTTCGCTCGCGAAGGACCCGGACGACCGGTTCCAGAGCGCCGAGGAGATGCGCGGGCTGGTCCAGTACAGCCTGCAGATGCTTCAGGTGCAGGGCGGCCACACCGGTACGTGGAACACCGGCCCGGTCGTGATGAACGACGGCCCCGGCACCCCGCCCCGGGGCATGACCGGCTCCACCCGCGCGATGGGGTACCAGCAGCAGGGGGACACCTCGCAGGGCCCGATCCTGCCCCCGATGAACCCGGACGACGGCGGCTACGCCGGCGGCAGCACCCGGCAGGGCGGCAGCGGCAAGGGCAAGCTCTGGCTGTTCGTCGTCCTCGCGCTGATCGCGATCGGCGCGGGTGTGGCCTTCGCGGTCAACGCGACGCAGAACCACACCAAGAAGCCCGAGCCCACGACGACCTCGCCCTCCAGTACCCCCTCCCCGACGAAGACGTCGGCTTCGCCGACCGAGGAGGAGACGACGGCGGACACCGAGCAGCCGGGCAACTCCAGCGGTGACCAGCACGAGACGCCGGTGAAGCCGTCGTACACCCCGTCGTTCACCGCGAGCGAGACCACCGACCCGACCCCCTCGGCCACGCCGACGGAGACGGCCACGGAGGGTACGACCGAGGGCAACACGAGCGAGGGCAACACCGACGAGGGCGCGGACGCGGGTGCCGACGGGGGCGCGGACGCCGGTACGGACGCGGGCGCGGACGCCGGTACGGACGCGGGCACGGATGCGGGCACGGGCACGACCACCGGCACCACCACGGGCACCGGAACCACCGCCGGAAACACCGCTGCCGGAGCCGCCGCGGGCGCCGACGGTGGCACCACCGATTAATCGCACCCCGCAGTAACCCGTCTCACCCCGTGAACGCGTCGCGCACCGCCTCGTATTCACGGGTCCACCAGACCGCCAGGGCTGACACCGCAGGGAACTGCGGGTCGGCCCTGCGGTCGTTCAGGCAGTAGCGCCAGTGCAGTATCCAGAAGTCGTTGAGCCGCTCCCACCACACCCGGTGCACCGCCGCGGCCAGTTCGTCCGCCCCCGCCCCGGCCGCCCGCCGGTAGGCGCGCGCGTAGGCCCGTACCTTCGCCAGCTCCAGCTCCCCGGCGGGCTGCACGAAGAAGATCGCCGCGGCCCGTACCGCCTCCTCCGCGCGCGGCTGCACCCCCAGCCGGTCCCAGTCGAGGATCGCCACCGGATCGGCGCCCCGGTAGAGCACGTTCAATGGGTGGAAGTCGCCGTGCACCCAGCCGGTCGCCGGACCGTCCGGGGCGGGCGGCCGGCGGTCCGCGTGCTGTTCCAGCAGGGTGCGCCGCTCCAGGAGCCGGTGCTCGGCCAGTTCGTCGAAGGCGGACCGGGGCCGGCGACCGCGCGCGGCGGTCAGCAGCTCGTCGATCAGCGCGAAGGTGTCGGCGGGATCGGGGCTCGCATGGCAGGACCGCCCCCCGGCCCCCGCTCCCGGCTCCATCACCTGCTCAAGACCCGTGTGTACGGCTCCGAGCAGCGCCCCGAGACGCAGCGACTGGGCGAGGGTGAGCTGGGCGCCTGCCCGGTGCAGCCCGTCGACCCAGGGGTGCAGGGCGTAGCAGCGGCCGCCGATCTCGGTGACGGTGTCGCCGTCGCTGTCCACGACGGGCGGTGCGACGGGCACGCCGAGTGACTGGAGCCGCTGGGTGGCACGGTGCTGGCGGACGATGGTGGCGCGGTCGCCGGTGGAGTCGTCCAGGTGGTGTTTGAGGAAGTAGGAGCCGCGGGTGGTGGACACCCGGTAACCATGGTTGAGCAGGCCCTGGTCGACGGGCTCGCAGGTGAGCGGTTCACCGGCGCCGGGGTAGCGGCGCAGCACCTCGCCTACCGGAGGAACAGGCGGGAAGGTTACAGATGAGCGCGGCACCCGACAGATGTTAGATCACGCTGTGTTGCGGGATCTGCGGAGTTGCGTGGAAGTCCAGAGTGTGCACGGTGACGAAGTGCGGGTCGAGCCGGAGGTAGGCCGGTGCGTAGGGCTCCCCGTTGACCTCGCTCGGGGTGGGGCCGAACAGCTCGCGCTGGGCGCACGTCGGCTCGATGATCCGCGCGGGTCCGGTGAATTGCACGGACCACAGGTCGCGGCTCCCCGCGGAGGTGGCGGCGTTGTAGTTGTCCGCTCCGTACGCCACGACCGCGCCGTCGCAGGCGTCGTGGTAGCCGAGGCCGCTGTGCATGCGCAGCAGGACGCGGCCGCCGGCCACGATGTGGCGGGCCACCGTCAGGATCGGGAGGGCGCGCATGCTGGTCGCCAGCCGGCCGTAGGGGACCCGGCCGAGCAGGTCGATCGCGTGGAGTTCCTCGGAGGACATGCCCTCCACTGTCCGTCACCTGTGTGGGCGGGATAAGAGGCCGGGGCCCCGGGTCGGCCGGGACCAAAGTCCCGAACCGGGCGCTCCGCCCGCCCGCTCGGGGCCGAACCCGCATCCCGCGGCCGGCGCTTCTTCGCCCCACCCCTCAGCGCTTCTCGGCCTGGAGCCGGGCCACGTATGCGGCGGCCTGCGAGCGCCGTTCCATGCCCAGCTTGGAGAGCAGGCTGGAGACGTAGTTCTTGATGGTCTTCTCGGCGAGGTGGAGCCGCTCACCGATCACCCGGTTCGTCAGCCCCTCGCCGATCAGGTCCAGGATCTTGCGCTCCTGGTCCGTGAGGCCCGCGAGTTTGTCGTCGCCCCGGCCCTTGTTCCCGTCGCGCAGCCGTTCCAGTACGCGTGCTGTCGCCACCGGGTCGAGCAGCGACTTCCCGGCCGCCACGTCCCGTACCGCGCTCAGCAGCTCATTGCCGCGGATCGCCTTCAGCACATATCCGGAGGCACCCGCCATGATCGCGTCGAACAGCGCCTCGTCGTCGGCGTACGACGTCAGCATCAGGCAGTGGATCGACTCGTCCTGCGAGCGGATCTCGCGGCAGACCTCCACCCCGCTGCCGTCCGGCAGCCGTACGTCGAGGACGGCCACATCGGGCCGGGTCGCGGGGATGCGTACCAGCGCGTCCGCTGCCGTACCGGCCTCGCCCACGACCTCGATGTCGTCCTCGGAGGCGAGCAGCTCATGGACGCCGCGGCGGACGACTTCGTGGTCGTCCAACAGAAAAACAGTGATTTTTCCTTCTTTGCGCACAAACGCAGTCTCACACACTCCCCTCTTCCCTGCCGCTGTCCGGCGGGATAACGTGCCGTTGTTCCGGCGGCCTGCAAGGCTGTTACCAGTGCTGTGACCAGCGAGAGTTCCCGAATTCCTCGATTTACTTGGATATCCAAGCAAAATCGCAGGTCAGGAAGGGTTTCGCAGTTATGCGAAGCACTGGGTAACGTGCCTTTGACAGGGCGCTCGCCGGGGCACCTGTCACGCCTGTTCCCGGACCGAGCGGCACCCACCCCGTGCACGGGTACGGACACAGGCGAGCCGCACTGGTCTCCCGGCAGACCCCGGGGGCCGGACCGACGGAGGAGCACGCACGTGACCGTGGAGAGCACTGCTGCCGCGCGTAAACCGCGACGCAGCAGCAAGCGGACCAGCGCCGCGAAGACGCCCGCGAGGACGCCACAGAGTTCCGGACCCGAACTCGTACAGCTGCTGACGCCCGAGGGCGAGCGGATCGAGCACCCGGACTATTCGATCGACCTGACCACGGACGAGCTGCGCGGGCTGTACCGGGACATGGTCCTCACCCGCCGCTTCGACGCCGAGGCCACCGCGCTGCAGCGGCAGGGCGAGCTGGGCCTGTGGGCCTCGCTGCTGGGCCAGGAGGCCGCCCAGATCGGCTCCGGCCGGGCGCTGCGCGACGACGACTACGTCTTCCCGACCTACCGGGAGCACGGCGTCGCCTGGTGCCGCGGCGTCGACCCGACCAATCTGCTCGGGATGTTCCGCGGCGTGAACCACGGCGGCTGGGACCCGACCACCAACAACTTCCACCTGTACACGATCGTCATCGGCTCGCAGACCCTGCACGCCACCGGCTACGCCATGGGCGTGGCCAAGGACGGCGCCGACTCGGCCGTGATCGCGTACTTCGGCGACGGCGCCTCCAGCCAGGGCGATGTCGCGGAGGCGTTCACCTTCTCCGCCGTCTACAACGCGCCCGTCGTGTTCTTCTGCCAGAACAACCAGTGGGCGATCTCGGAGCCGACCGAGAAGCAGACCCGGGTGCCGCTCTACCAGCGCGCCCAGGGCTTCGGCTTCCCCGGCGTCCGGGTCGACGGCAACGACGTCCTGGCGTGCCTCGCCGTCACCCGCTCCGCCCTGGAGCGGGCCCGGCGCGGTGAGGGACCCACCCTCGTCGAGGCGTTCACCTACCGCATGGGCGCGCACACCACCTCCGACGACCCGACGAAGTACCGGGCCGACGAGGAGCGCGCCTCCTGGGAGGCCAAGGACCCGATCCTGCGCCTGCGTACGTACCTGGAGAACGAGGGCGCCGCCGACGAGGCGTTCTTCACCGCTCTCGAAGAGGAGAGCGAGACCCTGGGCAAGCGGGTGCGTGAAGCGGTACGGGCCATGCCCGACCCGGAGCCCCTGGCGCTGTTCGACCACGCCTACGCCGACGGGAGCCCCCTCGTCGACGAGGAGCGCGCCCAGTTCTCCGCCTACCAGGCATCGTTCGCCGAGGAGGGCAAGTAGCCATGGCCATGGAAAAGATGTCCATCGCGAAGGCGCTCAACGAGTCGCTCCGCAAGGCCCTCGACACCGACCCCAAGGTCCTCATCATGGGTGAGGACGTCGGAAAGCTGGGCGGGGTCTTCCGGATCACCGACGGCCTCCAGAAGGACTTCGGCGAGGACCGGGTGATCGACACCCCGCTCGCCGAGTCCGGCATCGTCGGCACGGCGATCGGCCTCGCGCTGCGTGGCTACCGCCCCGTCGTGGAGATCCAGTTCGACGGCTTCGTCTTCCCCGCGTACGACCAGATCGTCACGCAGCTCGCGAAGATGCACGCCCGCTCGCTTGGCAAGATCAAGCTGCCCGTCGTCGTGCGGATTCCGTACGGCGGTGGCATCGGCGCCGTCGAGCACCACAGCGAGTCGCCCGAGGCGCTGTTCGCGCACGTCGCGGGCCTGAAGGTCGTCTCGCCGTCCAACGCGTCCGACGCGTACTGGATGATGCAGCAGGCCGTCCAGAGCGACGACCCGATCATCTTCTTCGAGCCGAAGCGCCGCTACTGGGACAAGGGCGAGGTCGACACCGAGTCCATCCCCGGCCGACTGCACCGGGCGTCCGTCGCCCGCACCGGCACGGACCTGACGCTCGTCGCGTACGGCCCGATGGTGAAGGTCTGCCTGGAGGCCGCCGCGGCCGCCCAGGAGGAGGGCAAGTCGATCGAGGTCGTGGACCTGCGCTCGATGTCCCCGATCGACTTCGACGCCATCCAGGCCTCGGTCGAGAAGACCCGCCGGCTGGTCGTGGTCCACGAGGCGCCGGTGTTCTACGGCTCCGGCGCGGAGATCGCCGCTCGCATCACGGAGCGGTGCTTCTACCACCTGGAGGCGCCCGTGCTGAGGGTCGGCGGCTACCACGTCCCGTATCCGCCGGCGCGGCTGGAGGACGAGTACCTTCCGGGTCTCGACCGCGTGCTCGACGCCGTCGACCGCTCGCTGGCGTACTGAGGACTGGGACGTGACAACGATGACCGACACTTCCAACGCTGCTCGCTTCCGTGAGTTCAAGATGCCCGACGTGGGCGAGGGACTGACCGAGGCCGAGATCCTCAAGTGGTTCGTCCAGCCGGGCGACACCGTCACCGACGGCCAGGTCGTCTGCGAGGTCGAGACGGCGAAGGCCGCCGTGGAGCTGCCCATCCCGTTCGACGGCGTGGTGCACGAGCTGCGCTTCCCCGAGGGCACGACCGTCGACGTCGGCCAGGTGATCATCGCGGTGGACGTGGCGCCGGGGTCGGATGACGCGGTGCCGGCGCAGCCGGCCGCGGAGCCGGCGCCCGCGGTTGCGGCCGCCGAGGCCGAGCCCGAGGCGCCGAAGGGCCGTCAGCCGGTCCTGGTGGGTTACGGCGTGGCCGAGTCCTCCACGAAGCGGCGCGCCCGCAAGGGCACGGAGGCGGCTCCCGCGGCCGCTTCCGCCGCGATCCAGGTAGAGATGAACGGCCACGGCCCCGCCGCGGTCGCCGAGTCCCGTCCGCTGGCCAAGCCGCCGGTCCGCAAGCTCGCCAAGGACCTGGGCATCGACCTGGCGACGGTCACCCCGACCGGCGACGGCGGGGTCATCACCCGCGAGGACGTGCACGCGGCGGCGACGCCCGCGCCCGCCCCGGTGCAGGCCGAGGCTCCGGCCCCGGCCGCGGCTCCGGTCGCAGCGGCACCCGTGGCGTCGGGTGCGCGCGAGACGCGTATCCCCGTCAAGGGCGTGCGGAAGGCCATCGCGCAGGCCATGGTCGGCAGCGCGTTCACCGCGCCGCACGTCACGGAGTTCGTGACCGTCGACGTGACGCGCACGATGAAGCTCGTGGCGGAGCTCAAGGAGGACAAGGACATGGCGGGGGTGCGGGTCAACCCGCTCCTGATCATCGCCAAGGCCCTCCTCGTCGCGATCAAGCGGAACCCCGAGGTCAACGCCGCCTGGGACGAGGCGAACCAGGAGATCGTGCAGAAGCACTACGTCAACCTGGGCATCGCCGCGGCCACCCCGCGCGGCCTGATCGTCCCGAACATCAAGGACGCCCAGGACCAGACGCTGCCGCAACTGGCCGCGTCCCTGGGCGAGCTGGTCTCCACGGCGCGCGAGGGCAAGACGTCCCCCGCCGCGATGGCGGGCGGCACGGTGACCATCACCAATGTCGGCGTCTTCGGCGTCGACACGGGAACGCCGATCCTGAACCCGGGCGAGTCCGCGATCCTCGCGGTCGGCGCGATCAAGCTCCAGCCCTGGGTGCACAAGGGCAAGGTGAAGCCCCGACAGGTCACCACGCTGGCCCTCTCCTTCGACCACCGTCTGGTCGACGGCGAGCTCGGCTCCAAGGTCCTGGCGGACGTCGCCGCGATCCTGGAGCAGCCGAAGCGCCTGATCACCTGGGCGTAGGTACGTGAGATGGGCCCGCGCCGTGTTGTGCGTGGGCCCATCGGCATGTCCGCGAGGTGTTCCCCTTGCGGACTGGGTGCGCGGGTGACGTAAAACCGCGGAGGGTGTGGGGCGGGCGGCGGCGGAAGCCGCCACGAGACGGGCAGACGGCGGGCCGCCGCCGGCCCCGGCCGTCGAGGTGGCAGCGGGCGGTCAGGCGTCAGGGTCGACTTCGGGGTGCGTGAACCGCACCGGTTTGCCCAGCGACCGGGCGTAGTCGATTTCGGCTCGGGTGCTGTCTCCGATGTAGTCGCCGACCACGAGCGCCTCATCAGCGAGCCGGATCTTCGCCCGGTGCAGTTCGTCGAGCTGAACCTTCAGCGCCTCGGCCTCGACAGGATCGGACCACAGTTCGTGCGGCGACTTCATGTCGCAGCCCGGTTTGACGACGATCCTTCCGGCTTTGGTCTCCCGCACGTCGGCCTCGTTCATTTCGGTCATGAAGCGGGTGGAGCCGCAGATCACGACGATGCGCGGGAGGCCCAACTGCTTCTTCGCGTCGGTGAGCTTTGCCTCGGAGGTGAGCAGTTGCGGGTATGACACTGGTTGCTCCTGGCGGTGTGGCCCAAGGGGGACCTGCGGAGACGAGAGCGAGGGTTGTCCAGAACGTTCGGTCAACGGTCGACGGCCCAGCGCGCGTCCGCAGGCCAAGACCCTGTCCTGACGATGTGGTCGACGATCCTGAACGCCTCTTCAAGCGGCACGGTATCCACGTCCGGGTATTCGTCGTACTGCCCATTGGACAGGACGAAACCGCCGCTCCATCCCTCGGCTCCGGGGTCGACGGCGTGCTCGCCGGCATCATCCTCGCCCTCCATCAACACGACCATCGCGCGCTCGGCGTTGGTCACGAAGGCCAACTTGCGGCCGGACGAACTAGCCAGCCATGTCTCGAGCCGGCCTTCGCTGACTTTCGCGCGAAGCGTGTCCAGTAGCACCTCTCCAACGCTTCCGTCATCGACAGCCCAGGACTCGGTCATGAGCCCGACGATGCCATAGACATCTGAGGAACAGTCCCCAGCCGGCCAGGGGGCGGTGACCCGGAATCGAGATCGATGTGGGCACTTTTTCACCCCCACAGGGCCTTCAAATGCGCCCACATCGATCTCAACTTCGCTGCGGGCCACCGGCGACGGGCCGCACGGTGAGTTCGGCGAAGACGGTCTGCTGCGAGTTCTACGGTCTTCAGGATGCGAAGCTCGTTGGCCGGCTGCTGGAGGTGGCCCGGCTGGACCGGGAGCGTCGCAAGGCCAAGGGCTGGTGGAATCAGTACCCGGAGCTGCGATCGCTGGTCGAGTACGTTGCCCTCGAAGACATCGCGACGGCGGTCAGGACGTGGCAAGGGGCCTTTGTGCCGGGCCTGCTTCAGACGCCGGACTACGCTCGGGCTCTCGCGGTGGGCAATGCGGACTGGGATGACCCGGACGAAATCGAGCGGTTCGTCGAAGCGAAGATTGCTCGGCAGGTGCGCCTCACGGACGACAGTCCGCTTGCGCTGTGGGCGATCGTTGCCGAAGGTGCCCTGCGGCAATTGGTCGGCGGGCGCGAGGTGATGCGCATCCAGTTGGCGCGTTTGACGGAGGTGGCTGACGAGCCAAATGTCACCGTGCAGGTTGTCCCCCCCCTGGCTGGTTCTCACCCGGGCATGACCAGCGCTTTTAGCGTCGTGTCGTTTGGTGAACCCGGTGCGGTGGACGTTGTCTACATGGACACGACGTCGTCTACGCTGTGGCTGGAGAGCGAGACGGATGCCGCGCGTCATAACGCCACATTTGGGCGCATCGCCAGAAGCGGGCTCGCACCCCGCGATTCCATCGCTCTCATCGAGCGTATTCGTAAGGAGCTGTAACCGTGCCGCACTTCGAGTTCGTCAAGTCCAGCTACAGCAGCGGCAATGGCGAGTGCGTCGAAGTGGCCCGCAACATTCCCGGCACCGTCGCCGTCCGCGACTCCAAACTGCTGAGCGGCGCTGTACTGGTGGTCACCCCCGCTGTGTGGGACGCTTTCCGGCACGGCCTGGGTAGGCAGTCGGCCATGGGGATGAAGCGCTGAGGGGCCAGCGATGACTGGTTTCCGCTTTACGAAGTCCAGCTACAGCGGAGGCAACGCCGGACAGGAGTGCGTCGAGGTCGCCCGCAACATCCCCGGCACCGTTGCCGTCCGCGACTCCAAGTCCCCCGCCGGCCCCGTCCTTCTCCTCGCCCCTGCCGCGTGGGACGCCTTCCGGGCGGGCTGCGTCCGGCCTGACGTGGTCGTCCTCCGCCGTGTAACAAGGATGTATTAGCCACGAGTTGGGCGCAACGCATCACCGCCCCAGACAGTTCTTGTTGATCAGAAGCGCTCGCTCGTACGTCTCGTACCGAGCAGCCGGCACTGTCAACGGATACTGAGGACGAACCATGCGCGCTCACAAGTTCACCTTCGCAGCCCTGGTCGTCGCCGCGGGGCTTTCACTCACGGCCTGCCAGAACGACGATGCCGCCGTGGGGCAGACCGACCCGTCGACCGCGGCGTCCGCGTCGGCCACCGGTGGTGGTTCGGACGCGGAGAGCGGGAAAGAGTCCGCCGGGGCGAGCCCTGGTGGGAAGAGCACCGCTGCCCCCGCCGGTTCCGACGACAGCGGCAAGGTCGCCAAGTGCAGCACCGACGGGCTGGAGATCACCGCGAAGGACAACTTCATCGGCGGCGATCCCGACGGCACCGTCGTCGTGGAACTCAAGAACCGCAGCGGCGGCGACTGCGTGATCTCCGGTTTCGCGGGCGTCGACCTGAAGACCACTGCGGGGACGCTGTCCGCTACGCGCACGGGAGAGCCCGGCGATCCGTACGTCCTCAAGGGCGGCAAGGTGATCGCCTTCGCCGTCAACTACCCGCTGAATGAGACGGGTGGCTCCGGCGTCCGCATCACCGGGCTGGTGGTGACCCCGCCGAACGAGACGAAGTCGGTCACCCTCGCCTGGCCGGGCCAGGGTTCGCTGCCCGTTACGGACGGCTCCGACTCCGGCTCCGTGAAGGTCGGTCCGATCGGCAGCGCCGGGCAGGGCGGCTGAGCGTACGGCCAGGGCGGCTGAGCCAACGGCCGGGCGCGGCGTCCGGAGGAGATGCCGGACCTCTTTACGGGTAACCCCCGGGACCCCCCTGACGGCAGCGCCTCCGTGCGTCGGGGGAGGGCCGGATGGGCGGATCGCCTCGCCACTGGTGGGATGGGCCGACCACAGGCCCTCGGCGCTGAAGAGCCGGGGGCCAGGGACGGAAGAGGCCCCTCATGCAGGTGTTACGAAGGCGTCGGCGCGCGCTGTTCGTCCTGACCGGCCTGGCCACGATCCTCCTCGCCACATCGAGCGCGCTGCCGGCGGCGGCGAACCCGCGGCCGCCCGATCCGCTCCAGCGGCAGGTGGACGCGATCCACGCCACCGGAGCCGTCGGTGTTGCCGCCGAGGTGACAACATCACCGCGGACACGGAACCGGGCGCGGGCAGGGACGGCCGAGCGGGGAACCAGGAAGCCGATGCCCCGTAACGGCCGGTTCCGGATCGGCAGCGCCACCAAGACGTTCACCGCCACGGTCGTGCTGCAACTCGTCGGCGAGGGGCGTATGTCCCTGGAGGACACGGTCGAGCGGTGGCTGCCGGGCGTGACGGGAGGCGACGGCCTGGACGGCAGGGCGATCACCGTGCGACAGCTGTTGCAGCACACCAGCGGGATTCCCGAAGTCCTGCCGGAGGTTGCCGCGTTGAACAGTACCGGGGGGTACTGGGCCGAGCGGTTCCGTACGTACACCCCGCAGGAATTGGTGGGGCTGGCGATGCGGCGCTCGGAGGGTGTGCCGACCGATGCGGCGTGGTCGTACTCCAACACCAACTACATTCTCGCCGCGATGATCATCCGTGAGGTGACCGGCCGGAGCTGGGACCGGGAGGTGGAGGACCGGATCATCCGGCCGCTGGGCCTGAGCGGTACCAGCACACCTGGCACCGCGCCGTTCATCCCCGGCCCCCACGCCCGGGCCTACGCAGCCTTCGGCACGGGCGCGGGCACCGGCATCGACGTCACGGCGCTCAACACGAGCATGGCCATCGGCTCCGGTGCGATGATCAGCACCACGCACGACCTCGGCCGGTTCTACGCCGCACTGCTCGGCGGCCGCCTCCTGGAACCGGCGGAGCTGGCCGAGATGACGGCCACCGTGGCCGCACCCGGCCTGGGCGTGCGGTACGGGCTCGGCCTGGGGGAGATCCGGCTGACCTGCGGCGGCACCTACTTCGGGCACCCGGGCGAACTGCTCGGCTACCGCACCTGGGCCGGTATCACCCGGGACGGCTCCAGGACGGCCGTGGTGTACGCCACGAGCGACGGCGGACCGGACACGCAGCAGGCGATGAGGACGCTCGTGGACCAGGAGCTGTGCGGGGCCGCCGCCCCTGGGGAGGGGCGTACCGGCTGAGGGAGCGACCGTCCCGGGACCCGGTGCGCGGAGAGGCCCGGCGTATGCGGTGTGCGTACGCCGGGCGTCTGCGTCACGCGCGGTTGATATACCTCGTGAACCCGTAGTCCATGAGCTTCTTCGCGTCCGCCGTGCGGGTCGCCTCCGAGGTGGAGGTCAGGACCGCGCCGATGACCGTCTTGCCGTTGCGGGTCGCGGCGAAGACCAGGCAGTACTTGGCCGTCGGGCCGGAGCCGGTCTTCACACCGATCGCGCCGCTGTAGGTGCCGAGCAGCTTGTTGGTGTTGGTCCACGACATGTAGCGGTATCCGCCGGTCTTCGTGGTGACCTTCTGCTTCGTCGACTTCGTCTTCACGATCGTGCGGAACGCGGAGTACTTCATCGCGCTGCTTGCGATCTTCGTCAGGTCGCGCGGGGTCGAGTAGTTGGACCCATTGTCTATGCCGTCGAACGAGTCGAAGTGCGTGTTCTTCAGACCGAGGCTCGTGGCCGTGCTGTTCATCTTGCCGATGAACGACTTCACCCGGGCCGCGCGTGTCGAGCCGGAGCCGAACTTGTCGGCGAGCGCGTACGCGGCGTCGCAGCCGGACGGCAGCATCAGGCCGTACAGCAGCTGACGGACCGTGGGCTTGTCGCCCACGACAAGGTGGGCCGAGGACGCGCCCTTGGCGACGATGTAGTCGCTGTACGCCTTCTGGACCGTGACCCTGGAGTCCAGGTTGAGGCCCTTCTGGGCCAGCACCACACGAGCGGTCATGATCTTCGTGGTGGAGCCGGTGGAGCGACGGGTGTCCGCGGCCTTGGTGAACAAGGTCTTCCCGCTGCCGTCGCTCATCACGAAGCCGCCCTTGGCGACGATCGTCGGAACCGGCGGCGCGGCGGCCTGCGCCGTGGTGGCGAAGGCGCCGCCGGTGAGGACGGCGCCCGCGGTGAGAGCCACCGTGGCGGTTACGGAAACGCGCCTGACGCGTTGAATGCCGAGTTTCAAGTTGACGCTCCAAAGGCCCTTGGAATGCGGCTACATGGGGGTGCCGCGCGCTGATGAGACCGATGGGGCAGGCAAAAGGTTGTGGCGTGCGGGAGGGTGATTTTGTACGACATCCGGGGGCTCGCGTTCCGGATGCCCGGCACCGGGCCGGCCGTCCGCATCGTGGAACCGGTTCACTCTTGCGTGCATGTTGTATCTATGCTGTGCGCATGCCTGCGCCAGCCCACTCGCCCGTCCGCCCGCCCGTGAAGCAGCCCCCTGCCGCCGAACGCGTCTACGCCCATATCAAGGATGCGGTCCTGGACCGCCGCTACGAGGGCGGGACGCTCCTGACCGAGGGCGACCTCGCCGAGGCCGTGGGGGTCTCCCGTACGCCCGTGCGCGAGGCGCTGCTGCGGCTGGAGGTCGAGGGGCTGATCAAGCTCTACCCGAAGAAGGGCGCCCTGGTGCTCGCCGTGTCCGCGCAGGAGATCGCCGACGTGGTGGAGACCCGGCTGCTCGTCGAGGAGTTCGCGGTGCGCAAGGCGGTGCCCGCGTCGGCGAAGCTGATCGCCCGTCTGGAGCAGCTCCTGGAGGAGCAGCGGCAACTGTCCGAGGCCGGTGACCTGGCCGCCGTCTCCGTGAAGGACCGCTGCTTCCACGCCGAGATCGTCAAGCACGCGGGCAACGAGATCCTGTCCCGCCTCTACGACCAGATGCGCGACCGTCAGCTGCGGATGGGCGTCGCCGTCATGGAGTCCCACCCGGGCAGGATCGCCGCCAACATCACCGAACACGGTGAGCTGCTGGAGGCGATCAGGGCCGGTGACGCGGACGGTGCCGCGCAGGTCGTGCGCCGCCATGTCAGCCGGGTCAAGGTGCTGGTCCGGGGTGAGGACCGGTGAGCTCCGCCGCCGCACCCGGCCTGTCCCTGCCCGGTGATCCGCCCGGTGGCCGGCGTGCCGCCCGGGTCTGGGGCATCGGCGTCGCCGTCTACTTCGTCGCGATCATCTTCCGCACCAGTCTCGGTGTCGCGGGGCTCGACGCCGCCGACCGCTTCGACGTCAACGCCTCGGCGCTCTCCACCTTCTCGATCCTCCAGCTGCTCGTCTACGCGGGCATGCAGATACCCGTGGGCCTGATGGTGGACCGGCTGGGCACCAAGAAGGTGCTCGCCCTCGGGGCCGCCCTGTTCACCCTCGGCCAGCTCGGCTTCGCGCTCTCCCCCTCGTACGGCACCGCACTGGCCTCCCGCGCGCTGCTCGGCTGCGGCGACGCGATGACGTTCATCAGCGTGCTGCGGCTGGGGGCGCGCTGGTTCCCGGCCCGGCGAGGCCCGCTGATCGGCCAGGTCGCCGCCCTCTTCGGCATGGCGGGCAACCTCGTCTCGACGCTGGTCATCGCCCGGTCCCTGCACGGCTTCGGCTGGACCACCACCTTCGTCGGCAGTTCGCTGGCCGGAGTCATGGTGCTCGTGCTGCTCCTGCTCTTCCTCAAGGACCACCCCGAGGGGTTCGAGCCGCCGCCCGCGGAGCACGCCGGCGCCACGTACGTACGCAAGCAGATCGCCGCCTCCTGGCGGGAGCCCGGCACCCGGCTCGGGATGTGGGTGCACTTCACCACGCAGTTCCCGGCCATGGTGTTCCTGCTGCTGTGGGGCATGCCGTTCCTGGTCGAGGACCAGGGGCTGAGCCGGGGCACGGCGGGGGAGCTGCTCACCCTGGTGGTGCTCTCCAACATGGCCGTCGGCCTCGTGTACGGGCAGGTCATCGCCCGCCACCACGCGGCCCGGATCCCGCTCGCGCTGGGGACGGTCGCGATGACGGCGCTGCTCTGGGCCTCGGCCATCCTGCACCCCGGGGACCATGCGCCGATGTGGCTGCTGGTCACCCTGTGCGTGGTGCTCGGCGCGTGCGGGCCCGCCTCGATGATCGGTTTCGACTTCGCCCGCCCGGCCAATCCGCCGGAGCGCCAGGGCACCGCGTCGGGCATCGTGAACATGGGCGGGTTCGTCGCCTCCATGACCACGCTGTTCGCCGTCGGCGTCCTGCTGGACGCGACCGGCGACAACTACCGCATCGCGTTCGCCTCGGTCTTCGTCCTGGAGGCGCTCGGCGTCGTCCAGATCCTGCGGCTGCGGCAGAAGGCCGCGCACCGGGAGCGCGAGCACCATGTGATCAGCCGTGTGGAGGCCGTGCACGTGCCGGTGTAGCAGCTCCGGAAACGGCGGCGCGCCCGTCCCCCGTGCGGGGCGGGCGCGCCGTGCCGGGGCTTTAGGGGGTGATGGTGAAGTTCTGCAGGATGGCCGCGGCCAGGTCCTGATCGCCCTCGGCCTTGATGCGGTCCGCCACCGCGCTCGCCCGCACCCGCCCGCACGCCAGGCGGACGTACGTCTCCCAGTCCATGGCCAGCGTCACCGCGGGGCCCAGTGACGGCGCGCCGTCCACCGAACCGCGGCCCTCCGCATCGACCCTGACGGTGCGCAGGAACTCCATCGGCCCGTGCACATCGAGCACGACCGCCGAGTTGGGCGGGGCGCCCGCGTCCTTGGCCACGACCTTCGGCAGCGCCAGGAGCAGCGCGTCCCGGACGATCGCGGCACCGGGGGAGTCCAGATTGCCGGGCTTGCCCAGGGTCGTCCGCAGATCCTGCTCATGCACCCAGACGTCGAAGGCGCGCATCCTCAGCGCCTGTTCGAGGGTCTGCTCGGCGCCGAGCGGCGCCCGCGTCATGGTTTCGGGGTCACGCGTCTCGTTGCGCAGCTGACGGGCCCGGCGGATGATCGTGTACTCCAGCTCGGAGGTCATCTCCGGTGCGGTGTGGTGGCGCCGCACGTCGACCTGCATCTCCATGTAGCGGGCGAAGTCGCTCTGCACATGGAAGAGATCACGCGGAAGCGTGTGGATGGGGCGCGGATCGCCGAGCTGCTCGCACTCCATGCCGATGATGTGCGAGACGATGTCGCGCACCGACCAGTTGGGGCAGGGTGTACGGCCGTTCCACTCGCCCTCGGTGAGCGGGCTCACCAGCTCGGCTATCGACTCGATGGAGTGGGTCCAGGCGTCGGCGTAGGTCTGGAGGCTGGGATGGACGGTCACGGGACCCCTCGTGCGGTTCTGCGGTGCATGGGCTGGAGAGCTGGACGCGGACGGGATGCGGCCTGCGGGCTGCGATGAGGTTCGGTCGCTAAGTTACGCTGCGAGCAGGCACCCCGGCAGTGCTTTCGTGTGACGATCGTAGGCCCGTGTTGACGGCTCGAATGCCAGGACGGTGGTAGTGTGCGCGCCTCCCTCATCCAGATCGCAGTAGACCCGGACGAATCCGTCAATTCCCGTAGGGAACGCGCCGCTTCGCTGGTAGCGGCCCAGCGGGGCGCGGATCTGGTAGTTCTGCCCGAACTCTGGCCGGTGGGAGCCTTCGCCTACACGGCGTTCGAGGACGAGGCCGAACCACTGCAGGGCCCCACGCACGAGGTGATGGCCAAGGCCGCCGCCGAGGCCGGGGTCTGGCTGCACGCGGGCTCCTTCGTCGAGCGGGCAGCCGACGGCACCCTCTACAACACCACCGTGGTCTTCACGCCCGAGGGAGAACGGGCCGCCGCGTACCGCAAGATCCACCGCTTCGGCTTCGACAAGGGCGAGGCGGTCATGATGGGCGCCGGCGACGAACTGGTCACGCTCGCCCTGCCGCACACCACGCTCGGCCTCGCGACCTGCTACGACCTGCGCTTCCCCGAGATGTTCCGCGGTCTGGTCGACGCGGGTGCCGAAACCCTCGTGGTCGCGGCCGGCTGGCCCGAGCGCCGCCGCGCCCACTGGACGCTGCTCGCCCAGGCCAGGGCCGTGGAGAACCAGGCCTATGTCCTGGCCGTCGGCTCCGCCGGCACCCACGCGGGGATCCAGCAGGCGGGGCACAGCATCGTTGTCGACCCCTGGGGCGAGGTGCTCGCCGAGGCGGGTGCGGACGAGGAGGTGCTGACCGTGGAATTCGACCCGGCCAAGGTCGCCGCCACCCGGGAGCAGTTCCCCGCGCTCAAGGACCGCCGCCTGGGACTCGAACGGCCGAGGGGCCGGGTGTAGCCAAGCGCAGGGCCGCCCTTGTTTCACGTGAAACAAGGGCCGTCCTCTCTCACTCCTCCTGCTCCTTCTCCGCCAGCACGATCACGCACACCGCCACCGCGATCAGCAGCCCGGCATCGGCGTCCTCGCGCACGATGTCGATCCCGTACGTGTCCCGAACGGTCAGCCAGCGACGCGAGATCTGGGCCAGCAGCTCCCCGTCGTAGTCCACGGCGAACTCGCGGTCCAGGATCTTGCCGCTGACGTCGAGTTCGGTGCCGTCCACCAGCGTCACCCGGTAGTGGTTGCGCAGCAGTGACAGCCGCTTCCGCTTGACCTTCGCGAGCTGCTCGCCGTCCCGCTCGATGAGCATCGTGTCGCGCAGGCTGAGCAGCTTCTGCCTGATCTCGACGACGATCCGGCCCTGCGCGTCCTTCAGCTGGAAGGTGTCGCGCATCCGCATGGCCTTGCCGTCGACGAGGAAGGCCTTGCGGCCGTCCGCGTCCTCGATCCAGTAGTCGTCGCCGATGCCGAACAGCCGCTCACGCACGAGAAGTCTCATGGCTCACAGGTTCCCCGAGGCCCCTGCGGAATGTGTGGACGCCACGGTGATGTTGACTCTCCACATGGCAACACGTGCGCGCGTCAGGGCCCCCGAACTGATCGGCAAGGGCGGCTGGCTCAATACAGGCGACCGGCAGTACACCCTCGCTGATCTGCGAGGACGCATTGTGATCTTGGATTTTTGGACGTTCTGCTGTGTGAACTGTCTGCATGTCCTCGATGAGCTGCGCGAGCTGGAGGAGAAGCACCGCGACACCGTGGTGATCATCGGCGTGCACTCGCCGAAGTTCGTCCATGAGGCGGAGCACCAGGCCGTCGTCGACGCCGTCGAGCGGTACGGGGTCCACCACCCGGTGCTCGACGACCCCGAGCTCGCCACCTGGAAGCAGTACGCCGTCCGCGCCTGGCCGACGCTCGTCGTCGTGGACCCCGAGGGTTATGTCGTCGCCCAGCACGCCGGTGAGGGGCACGCCCACGCCATCGAGAAGCTGGTCGAGGAGCTGGAGGCCGAGCACGCGGCGAAGGGCACCCTGCGCCGCGGTGACGGGCCCTACGTGGCGCCCGAGCCGGTGGCCACGCATCTGCGGTTCCCCGGCAAGGCCCTGCTGCTCGCCGACGGCGGTTTCCTGGTGTCCGACACCACCCGCCACCGCCTGGTCGAGCTGGAGGCGGACGGCGAGAGCGTCAGGCGGCACTTCGGGTCGGGTGAGCGCGGACTCGTGGACGGTGGGCCCGACGAGGTCGGGTTCAGCGAGCCGCAGGGGCTGGCGCTGCTGCCCGACGGCCGGATCGCCGTCGCCGACACGGTCAACCACGCCATCAGGGCGCTCGACCTCGCGACCGGGGTGACGACCACCCTCGCGGGCACCGGCCGCCAGTGGTGGCAGGGTGCGCCCACCAGCGGCGCCGGTCACGAGGTCGACCTGTCCTCGCCGTGGGACGTCGCCTGGTTCGACGGCCGGCTGTGGATCGCCATGGCGGGCGTGCACCAGCTGTGGACGTACGACCCCGAGGACGGCACCGTACGGGTCGCGGCCGGGACTACCAACGAGGGCCTGGTCGACGGTCCGGGCGCTGAGGCATGGTTCGCCCAGCCGTCCGGGCTCGCGGCGACCGAGGACCGGCTGTGGGTCGCCGACTCGGAGACGTCCTCGCTGCGGTACGTCGACCGTCAGGGCGCCGTGCACACCGCCGTCGGCACCGGGCTCTTCGACTTCGGCCACCGCGACGGGGCTGCCGCACAGGCCCTGCTCCAGCACCCGCTGGGTGTCACCGCGCTGCCGGACGGGTCCGTCGCCGTCTGTGACACGTACAACCACGCCCTGCGCCGCTACGACCCCGCGAGCGACGAGGTCACCACGCTGGCCACGGACCTGCGCGAACCCAGTGACGCGGTGCTGGTGGACGGCGACCTCGTGGTCGTCGAGTCCGCCCGGCACCGGCTGACCCGGCTGCGGCTGCCCGAGGAGGCGGTACGGGTCGCGGACCAGGCGCACCGGACCCAGCGCGCGGCGACCGGGATCGCCCCGGGCACGCTCCGGCTCGACGTCGTCTTCCAGGCGCCCGCCGGTCAGAAGCTGGACACCCGCTACGGGCCCTCGACCCGGCTGTTGGTGTCCTCGACCCCGCCGGAGCTGCTGGCCGGGGGCGAGGGAGCGGGGACCGACCTCTTCCGTGACCTGGTCCTTGCCGACGGCGTGACCGAGGGTGTCCTGCACGTCTCCGCGATGGCCGCGTCGTGCGACGACGACCCGGCGAACGAGTACCCGGCGTGCCACGTCCACCAGCAGGACTGGGGGGTCCCCGTCACCGTGACCGCCGAGGGGACCTCGCGGCTGCCGCTGGTGCTCGCGGGCATGGACGAGCAGGGCTGAGCCGTCCGTACCGGGGCGGGGCCACGAAGGCCCGCCCCGGTGACCCTCACGCGTCGCCGGCGAGGCGCCTGACCGCGTCCTCGTACCGGCGCACGTACTCCGGCGCCGAGGCCACCCGCAGCAGCGCCTCCAGGGCCCGCACCGCGCCCTCGTCGTAGCCGGCGCGTTCGGCCTCCGTGGCCGCCAGGTCCAGCAGCCGGATTCCCTCGTCCTCCGCGCCCAGGGCGATCCGGGCCTCGCCGCTGACGGTCGTCAGCAGCACCCGGCGGCCCGCCTCCTCGTGCTCGGGACCCAGGTCGAACGCGGCGCGGGCGGAGTCCAGGGCGTCCTGCGGGCGGCCCGCGGTGAGCTGCATGCGTGCGAGGTGCTGAAGGGCGAGCATCTCGGTGTGCGCGTCGGGTTCCGCCCTGGCCAGCTCCAGGGCCTGCTCGCAGCCCTCCATCGCCACGTCGAGACCGCCCTGCTCGGCCTGGACGATCGCCAGGTTGATCAGGGCCGTCGCCTCGCCGAGCCGGTCCCCGGCCTGCCGGGCGAGCCCCGGCGAAGGCTCCAGGAGGGCCACCGCCTCGGCGGTCCTGCCCTCTTCCGACAGCACCCACCCCAGCAGATTGCGCACCCGGGACTCGGCGTACGGATCGCGGCGCGCGGCCGCGGCGGCCAGGGCCAGTTCCAGCATCGGCGCCCAGCCGTCCCGCGGCCGCCACACCACGTGCGGCCACTGGAGCAGGATGATCCGCCAGGCCCGGTCCTCGAGCCCTGCGGCGCGGGCGGCGGCAGCGGCCAGGGCGAGGTCCTCGCGTTCGGCCGCGAGCCAGGCCATCGCCGCCTCCCGGGCGGTGAAGTCCCGTACGGCGGCGGGCCGCCGGAACCCGTCCGGCAGCACGAAGCAGGGCTCGCCACCGGGTTCGGCCGTGTCCGCGGCGGCCAGCGCGGTGGCGATGTAGTGGTCGAGTACCCCGGTCAGCGCGGCGGTCCCGGCCTCGGCGTCGAGCCCGCGGGCGTAGAGCCGCACGAGATCGTGCAGTATCCAGCGCCCGGACCCGGCCTCGGTGACCAGGTGCGCGGCGGCGAGCCGCTCCAGTGCGGCCGCGGCGACGACCGGGTCGGTGCCGGCGAGGGCGGCGGCCGTGTACGGGTCGAAGTGGCCGCCCGGGTGGTGGCCGAGCCGGGCGAGGTGGTGGACGGCGTCCGGCGGCAGTTGCTGCACGGTCAGCCGCAGGGCGGCGGAGACCCCGGTGTCCTCCACGGCGAGATACGTGAGCCGGCTGCGCTCGTCGGCCAGTTCGTCGGCCATGTCGGCGAGCGTCCACTGCGGGCGGCCCGCCAGCCGGGCCGCCGTGACCCGCAGGGCCAGGGGCAGTCCGCCGCAGAGCTCGGCGAGCCGCCGGGCCGCCACCGGCTCGGCGACGACCCGCTCCTCGCCCAGCACCCCGGCCAGCAGCGCGGTGCCGTCCACCGGCTCGAACACGTCGAGCGGTACGGGCACGGCGGCGTCCGAGGCGATGAGCCCCTCCAGCCGGTGCCTGCTGGTGATCAGCGTGACGCAGTCGGCGCCACCCGGCAGCAGATGGCCGACCTGGGCGGAGTCACGGACGTTGTCGAGGACGACGAGCAGGCTGAGCCGGTCGGTCAGCGAGCGGAACAGCGCCGCGGCACCGGCGACGGACTCCGGGATCCGGCGGGGCGCGACGCCGAGGGCGAGCAGGAACTCGCGCAGGACTTCCAGGGGCGTCGGCTCGCCGGTGTCGGAGAACCCGCGCAGATCGGCGAAGAGCCGCCCGTCCGGGAAGGCCGCGGGGGACCGGCGCGCCCAGTGCAGGGCCAGCGCGGTCTTGCCCACCCCGGCCGGTCCGGTGACCAGGCAGACGGGCGCCTCGCCCGCCGCGGCCCGGGAGAGCGCGGTGAGCTCGGCCCCGCGCCCGTGGAAGCCGCGGGGAGCGCGCGGCAGCAGATCCGTGGGGTGGGGCGGGGTGCCGGGGTGCGCCGGCGAAGGCAGGACGCGCGGCGGGCGGGGCGGTGCGGCGGCCTCCACCGCCAAGGGCTGGGCGACCTCCGCGGCGGCCGTCGCAGTGGAGGCGCCCCCGGCGGACGGACCACCGCCGGCCACCGGAACGGCTCCCGAACCGGACGGGGGCAGCGGATCGGCTCCCGAGCCGGACGGGGATACCGGAACGGCTCCCTGGCCCGATGCCGGGCCGCCTCCCGCCACGGACTCCGGTTCGCCGCGCAGGATCTGCGCGTACGCGTCGGCCAGCTCGCGCCCCGGATCGATGCCCAGTTCGTCGGCGAGTAGCCGACGGGTGCGGTGGAACCGGTCCAGCGCCTCGGACTGCCGCCCCGACCGGTACAGCGCCGTCATCAGGGCCGCGGCGAGGGACTCCCGCATGGGGTGGGCGTCGGCCTCGGCCCGGAGCACCGCCGCCGCCCGGTGGTGCTCCCCCAGCACCGCGTAGGCCCGCGCCAGTTGCTCGACCGTCGTGAGCCGGGACTCCTCCAGCGTGTGCGCGGCCGCCTGGAGCGGTGCGCTGGCGTACGTACCGGTGAGCGCGGGTCCCTGCCACAACGACAGGGCCTCCTTCAGCATGAGCACCGTGTCGGCTGTGTTGCGCTGCTCGCGGGCCAGCATCAGCAGTTCCTCGAACCGCTGGGAGTCCAGCAGGGTTTCCGGCGCCCGCAGCACGTACGCGTCGCCGAGCGTGGCCAGCTCGACCCCGTACGCCTCCGCGTCCGCCTCCACCAACAGGGCGCGCAGCCGGGAGACATGGCCCTGGATGACGGTGCGGGCGTGCAGCGGCGGGGAGTCGTCCCACAGGCAGTCCGTCAGCCGTGCCATCGACACGGGCGTGTTGGCGCGCAGCAGCAGTGCGGCGAGCAGGCTGCGGCGCTTGACGGGGCCGAGCGGCAGCGGCCCGGTCAGCGTGTCGACGCAGACCGTGCCGAGCAACCGGAACTCCACGAGCGGCTTCCCTTCCGGGTGTGACGCGCCCGGTTCCGGGTCACGGACAGGCACCCAGAATATCGGGGACCACGAGCTGCCCGTGAAGGGGTGCGCCCGGGGGGCGGGGCATACCCACGCAGGTCACAGCCGCAGTGAACGGGGCGCGCCCCCGCAGGTCACAGCCGCCGTTCGTCGTCGGACACCACGGTGGTGGTGGGCGGCACGACCATCCGGCGCCGTCGCATCACGCTCGCGTAGACGCAGACCCCGATGATGCCGACGATCATCATGATCCAGCCGACCAGGTCGACGTTGACGGTGTCCATGTGCCAGTCGGTGGCGAAGGCGAGGATCGCCCCCGCGCCGATGAGGATGATGCATCCTCCGAGTCCCATGAGATCCGCCTCCTTCGGACCCGGAAGCTCCGGGCCGTG
This sequence comes from Streptomyces sp. NPDC096323, assembly GCF_040302845.1. Lineage (NCBI taxonomy): Bacteria > Bacillati > Actinomycetota > Actinomycetes > Kitasatosporales > Streptomycetaceae > Streptomyces > Streptomyces sp. NPDC096323. The sequence goes on along the minus strand of NZ_JBEOSI010000004.1, from coordinate 402,614 downwards.
TACGCAGCGGGTACCCGGCCCGGTGGCGGGCATTCCCCGGAACACCCCCGCAGAAATCGTCAGTTCAGGGAGCCCTGCGAAGGGACGACGACCCCGTACAGGTCGGCGATGGTGGCGAGGGCGCTGGAGTGCACCTGGTCGGCGTCCAGTTCGATGCCGGTGACCGGAAGGGCGCGGGTGGCGCAGGCATCGGCGACCACGGTGGGGCGGTTGCCGCGAAGGAAGGCGCCCTGAGCGGTGAACTGGACGCACATGTGGGTCATGAAGCCGGCGAGGACCAGGTCGTTCTTCCCCGCGGCCTCGACGTGCTCGGCCAGGTCGGTGCCGACGAACGAGTCCGGCACCCGCTTGACGACGACAGTCTCCCCCTCGGCCGGTGCGACGCTCGGGTGGATCCGGCCGATCTCGGCCCGGATGTCGTACGGGCTGCCCTCGCCGCCGTCGTTGATGACGTGGATGACCGTCGTGCCCGCCTCGCGGGCCCGGGCCAGGAGCCGGGCGCCGGCGTCGAGCGCGGACTGCCAGCCGTCCAGTTCCATCACGCCGGTCGTGTAGGTGTTCTGGTAGTCGATGAGGACGAGGGTCGAGTCGGCGAGGGTCGCGGGGGTGTCGTCGAGGCCGTTGAGGCGGCGCAGTGTGGTTCGGGGCATGGCTGTGGCACCTGTGATTTCCGGTCGGGGAGGGCGGGCCCGCCGGTCCGGCGGCCGCACTACGACGTTACGACCCGCCCGTCGTGTCGGCAATGTCGTCTAACATGCAGAAACCGACACCGCGCCGCGTCGGAGCAACAGGACGGCAGGAGGCCCATGAGTACCATCGACCGGCTGATCGTCATCGTTCTCTTCGAAGGCGTCGACCTGCTCGACGTCACCGGGCCGCCCGAGGTCTTCTCCCTCGCCCGCCGCGAGACGGAGGAGGCGGCGGGTTACGAGGTCGTCCTCGCCGCCGAGACGACGGCCCCGGTCACCACCTCGGCCGGGGTCCGGATCCTCCCCGACGCCACCTTCGACGACCTCGCCGACAGGAGGATCGACACCCTCATCGTCCCCGGAGCCGTGGAGACCGACGGCCAGGGGCGCGTGCATCCGCTCACCGACCCGGCCGTGGTGCGCCGGGTGGAACAGCTCGCCGGGCGCACGCGCCGGGTCACCTCCGTCTGCGTCGGCGCGCACATCCTCGCCGCCGCCGGACTCCTCGACGGCAAGCGGGCCACCACGCACTGGTCGACCGCGCAGCGGCTGGCCGCCGACCACCCGCTGGTCGAGGTGGACGCCGACCCGATCTTCATCCGCGAGGGGAACGTGTGGACCGGGGCGGGGATCAGTGCCTGCCTCGACCTGTCGCTCGCCCTCGTAGCCGACGATCTGGGCGAGGCCGTCGCGCTGCGGGTCGCCCGGCAGCTCGTGATGTACCTGAAGCGGCCGAGCGGGCAGAGCCAGTTCAGCGTTCCGCTGGAACAGGTCTCCATGACCCGGCGCATCGAGGACCTGCGGCACTACATCCTGCGCAACATCGGCGAACCGCTCACCGTCGCGGACCTCGCCGGGTACGGGCACATCGGCGAGCGGCAGCTCACCCGGATCTTCAAGTCCGAACTCGGCACGACACCGCACGCCTACATCGAGTCCGTCCGCGTCGAACGGGCGCGCAATCAGCTCGAATCGACCGATGCCACCCTCGAACGGGTCGCCGCCTCCTGCGGGTTCGGCACCACCGACACCCTGGTCAGGGCGTTCCGCCGCAGGCTCGACACGACACCGACCGAGTACCGGCGCCGGTTCCGCACCGGCCCGGAATGACAGGGGCCTGCCGTCGCCGACAGGGGGCCCACCGGACCACACGTGTCGTCAGCCGGCGAGGAAGGCGGCCAGCGCGTTCGCCAGGAGGAACGGGTCGTCGGCGCCGCACAGTTCACGGGCGCTGTGCATCGACAGGATCGCCACACCGATGTCGACGGTCTGGATGCCGTGCCGGGCGGCGGTGATCGGGCCGATCGTCGTGCCGCAGGGCATGGCGTTGTTGGAGACGAACGTCTGCCACGGCACGCCCGCCTTCTCGCACGCCGCGGCGAACACGGACCGGCCGCTGCCGTCGGTCGCGTACCGCATATTCACGTTGATCTTGAGGATCGGCCCGCCGTTGACGACGGGGTGGTGCGTCGGGTCGTGGCGCTCCGCGTAGTTGGGGTGGATCGCGTGGCCGGTGTCGGAGGAGAGGCAGACGGTGCCTGCGAAGGCGCGCGCCCGGTCCTCGTACGTACCGCCGCGGGCGAACACCGAGCGCTCCAGGACCGTGCCGAGCAGCGGCCCGTCCGCGCCGGTGTCGGACTGCGAGCCGTTCTCCTCGTGGTCGAAGGCGGCCAGCACCGGGATGTACGGGAGCTCGGAGTCGGGCTGCCCGGCGACGGCGGCGAGCGCGGCGGTCGCCGCGTGCACCGACAGGAGGTTGTCCATGCGCGGCCCGGCCACGAGTTCGCGGTCGCGGCCCAGGTAGGACGGCGCCTCGACGGGGTGCGGCATCAGGTCCCAGCCGGTGATGTCGCCGGCGTCGACGCCCGCTTCCTCGGCGACGAAGCGGATGAGGTCGCCCTCCTCGACGTCACCGAGCCCCCAGATGGGCTGCATGTGCTTCTGGCGGTCGAGCTTGAGCCCGTCGGTGTTGGCCGACCGGTCCAGGTGCACGGCCAGCTGCGGGACGCGCAGCAGCGGCCGGTCGATGTTCACGAGACGGTGCGTGCTGTCGCGCAGCGTGATCCGGCCGGCGAGACCGAGGTCGCGGTCCAGCCAGGTGTTGAGGAGCGTGCCGCCGTAGATCTCCACGGCGACCTGCCGCCAGCCGTAGGCACCGGAGTCGGGCAGCGGCTTGACGCGCAGGTTCGGCGAGTCGGTGTGCGCGCCGACGATCCGGAACGGGGTGTGCGCCCCGGCTCCCTCCGGCACGTACCAGGCCACGATCGCGCCGCCGCGCAGGACGTACTTCCCGCCGGTGGTCCCGTCCCAGGCCGCGGTCTCCTCGACCTGCCGGAAACCGGCCTTCTCCAGCCTCGCCGCGGCGCTCGCGACGGCGTGGTACGGGGAGGGGGCGGACATCAGGAAGGCCATCAGGTCGTCGGTGTGGCCGCGGTCGAAGAGGAGGGAGGGACTCATGTTCTTCACTGTAACCAGGCCCGGTCCGCAGGATTCACCGTAGTGCCCCGCAGGCCGCCGCTATCCTCCGGCGACGGCCGCGGAGGGCTTCTCGCCGTTCTGCGCCTGCTGGGCCCGCTCGGCGAACATGGCGGCGAAGCCCTTCGCCTCCTGGTCGGCAACCGCCTCCTTGGCCGCTGCCGCAGCCGGCGAGCAGCAGCAGGGCCGCCCCGGCTTCCGCAGCCGTATGTACCACCGCTTGTTCGCATGACCCACGCGCCGGCCTCCCCCTCGTCAACGAGGACCGATCGTAAGGAAGAAGGCGCAGGCAGCGGCTGCTACAGCGCGTCGATCGCCGTCAGATCGATATCGATGTCGTAGGGAACCGAGAGCTTGAGCCGGTCGTGGTGGACGCCGGTGGAGACATAGGTCTTGTGCATCGCGTCGTACTCGTACGTCCACACCGCGGGCCGGTCGTGCTCGCCGCTCATCTCGACCCGCCAGAAGTGCGGGATGCCCGCCGCCGCGTACTTGGTCGGTTTGGCCGCGCGATCGCGTTCCTCGGAGTCGGGCGAGACGACTTCGACGGCGAGCAGGACGTCAGCGGCTTGGTAGCGGGTCTGCCGGAGGCCCCCTGCGCCGTCCGCCTTCACCACGACGAGATCCGGCTCAGGTACATTTCGCCTGCCCAGTACGACGGCCATCTCCCGGCGCACCCGCAGAGCCTCGGGAACGCGCAGGCGCAGCCCTTGCTCCAGCAAGTACATCGTCAGCGTGTGGAAATTCCGCTGCGGACTCACGAAAACCAGGCTCCCGTCGATCAGCTCTGTGTGCGGCGGGAGGTCAAGCGTGAAGAATTCGTCCACGGTGTAGCCGTCCGTCGGCGGGACCGGCCACTTGGAGCCGTCCGGCTGGCGGTGCGGCGAGTCGGGCAGTGCCTCGGCAGTCATTGGTTCCTCCCATGGACGGGATTCTCGGACCTGCACTCAGCGTACCCAGCCGATACGACGACACCGCCACCCGAAAGCGTGTCCGGGTGACGGTGCGTGTTGACGATCTTGGCGGCGCGGGCCTTAGAACGCGGCCTCGTCCAGCTCCATCAGGGAGTTGTCGACGGCCTCGGCGAGCGCGCGCTCGGCGCCGACGCCCGGCAGGATGTTCGCGGCGAAGAACTTCGCGGCGGCGATCTTGCCCTGGTAGAAGGCGACGTCCTTCGGGGAGGCGGTGGGCAGCTTCTCGGCGGCCACGGCCGCGCCCCGCAGCAGCAGGTAGCCGACGACGACATCGCCGGAGGCCAGCAGCAGACGGGTCGAGTTGAGGCCGACCTTGTAGATGTTCTTGACGTCCTCGCCGGTCGCGGTGAGGTCGGTGATCATCGTGCCGACGATCGCCTCCAGGTCGACGGCCGCCTTCGCGAGGTGGTCCAGCGCACCGGACAGCTCCTCGTTGCCGTGGGCGCCCGCGAGGAACTTCTTGATCTCCTCGGAGAGCGTGTTGAGCGCGGCGCCCTGGTCGCGGACGATCTTCCGGAAGAAGAAGTCCTGGCCCTGGATGGCCGTCGTTCCCTCGTACAGCGTGTCGATCTTGGCGTCACGGATGTACTGCTCGATCGGGTACTCCTGGAGGTACCCGGAGCCGCCGAACGTCTGGAGCGACTGGGCGAGCTGCTCGTACGACTTCTCGGAGCCGTAGCCCTTCACGATCGGGAGCAGCAGGTCGTTGAGACCGTTCAGCGCCTTGGCGTCCTCGCCCGCGGCCTCCTTCTCCTGGATCGCGTCCTGGACGGAGGCGGTGTACAGCACGAGGGAGCGCATGCCCTCGGCGTACGCCTTCTGCGTCATGAGGGAGCGGCGCACGTCGGGGTGGTGCGTGATGGTGACCTTGGGGGCCGTCTTGTCCATGAACTGCGACAGATCGGTGCCCTGGACGCGCTCCTTGGCGTACTCCAGCGCGTTGAGGTAGCCGGTGGAGAGCGTCGCGATCGCCTTCGTGCCGACCATCATGCGGGCGAACTCGATGATGCGGAACATCTGGCGGATGCCGTCGTGCTTGTCGCCGATCAGCCAGCCCTTGGCGGGGTGCTGGTCGCCGAACGTCATCTCGCAGGTGTTGGACGCCTTGAGGCCCATCTTGTGCTCGACGTTGGTCGCGTACACGCCGTTGCGCTCGCCCAGCTCGCCGGTGGTCCAGTCGAAGTGGAACTTCGGGACCAGGAAGAGGGAGAGGCCCTTGGTGCCGGGTCCGGCGCCCTCGGGACGCGCGAGGACGTAGTGAAGGATGTTCTCGGACATGTCGTGCTCGCCCGAGGTGATGAAGCGCTTCACGCCCTCGATGTGCCAGGAGCCGTCCTCCTGCTCGACGGCCTTCGTGCGGCCGGCGCCGACGTCGGAGCCGGCGTCCGGCTCGGTCAGCACCATCGTCGAGCCCCACTGCTTCTCGACGGCGATCTCGGCGACCTTCTTCTGCGCCTCGTTGCCCTCGTCGAAGAGGATGCCGGCGAACGCCGGGCCGGAGGAGTACATCCACACGGCCGGATTCGAGCCGAGCAGCAGCTCCGCGTAACCCCAGATCAGGGAGCGCGGCGAGGTGGTGCCGCCGATCTCCTCGGGGAGGCCCAGGCGCCAGTACTCGGAGTCCATGAAGGCCTGGTACGACTTCTTGAACGTGTCCGGGACCGGTGCGGTGCTGGTCTCCGGGTCGAAGACCGGCGGGTTGCGGTCGGCGTCGGCGTACGAGTCGGCGATCTCGTTCTCCGCGAGGCGGGCGACCTCGTCGAGGATGCTCTTCGCCGTCTCGACGTCCATCTCCGCGAACGGTCCGGTGCCGTACAGCTTGTCGCGCCCGAGTACCTCGAAGAGGTTGAACTCGATGTCGCGGAGATTCGACTTGTAGTGCCCCATGGGAAGGCTCCGTAATCAATAGCAGTGGCGCGCAGCGCCCCGTGGAGGGGTGGCCCGGACGTAGCAGGTGACCTCTCCGATGATGCTACCCGCCAGTAATAAGATGCAACCCCTCAAGGGTCGGATGTGTCCGATTACTCTTTGCCTCATGTACGGCTACGACCAGAACCAGGGCGCACAGCAGCCGATGGGTGGCGGCTACGGCGAGCAGCCGCTGTATCCCGAACCCTCGCCGCCCTCGCTGGGCGACGCGGTACGGGCCTTCACGACCGGCTCGCTGTCCGCCGAGGACTTCCAGCAGGTCTTCGCGACGTCGAAGGTCTATTGCCCGCGCGGCGACAATCCGGGCTTCCTCGCGCTGCACAACACCCAGCAGCCCGTGATCCCGATGTTCACCACGCTCAAGGAGCTGAGGCTGTACGCGGGCAAGGAGTCCAAGTACTTCGTGATCACCGGCGCCGAGGTGATCGACCTGCTGCCCACCGGCTACGGCTTCGTCCTGGACATGGAGGGCGAGCACCGCATGGTCTTCGACGCCAAGGCCGTGGAGCAGATGGTCGACTTCGCGATGCGCCGCATGTACGGCTGATCGCAGGCCCTCCTCGCAAAGGGGTCCGTACCGCTGGGCGGTACGGACCCCTTTCTGCTGCTCCGGCAGGCGCGGGAATGCGGGGCGCCTTGCAGGATGTTCACCATTCAACTAAATTGATTCCAGAACAGTCCCCCCGGAGGTGGCTCCCATGCCCGCAGTGACCGTCGAAAACCCGCTGACCCTGCCGAAGGTCGCCGCAGCCGGCGACGCCACGGCCCGTCCCGTGCTCGCCGTGACCACCGCGCCCACCGGGTTCGAGGGCGAGGGCTTCCCCGTCCGCCGCGCCTTCGCGGGGATCAATTACAAGCACCTCGACCCGTTCATCATGATGGATCAGATGGGTGAGGTGGAGTACGCCGCCGGGGAGCCGAAGGGCACGCCCTGGCACCCGCACCGCGGCTTCGAGACCGTGACCTACCTGATCGACGGCACGTTCGTCCACCAGGACTCCAACGGCGGCGGCGGCACCATCCAGAACGGCGACACGCAATGGATGACCGCCGGTAGCGGGCTGCTCCACATCGAGGCGCCGCCGGAGTCCCTCGTCATGTCGGGCGGTCTGTTCCACGGCCTCCAGCTCTGGGTGAACCTGCCCAAGGCCGACAAGATGATGGCCCCGCGCTACCAGGACATCCGCGGTGGCCAGGTCCAGCTCCTCGCCTCCCCCGACGGCGGCGCGCTGCTCCGGGTGATCGCGGGCGAGCTCGACGGTCACGAGGGCCCGGGCGTCACGCACACCCCCATCACGATGATCCACGCCACCGTGCGCCCCGGTGCCGAGGTGACGCTGCCGTGGCGCGAGGACTTCAACGGCCTCGCGTACGTGCTCGCCGGCCGCGGCACCGTCGGTGCGGAGCGCCGTCCCGTCCACATGGGCCAGACCGCCGTGTTCGGCGCCGGTTCCTCGCTGACCGTCCGCGCGGACGAGACGCAGGACGGCAACACCCCCGACCTGGAGGTCGTGCTGCTCGGCGGCCGTCCCATCCGGGAGCCGATGGCGCACTACGGGCCGTTCGTGATGAACAGCCAGGCCGAACTGAAGCAGGCCTTCGAGGACTTCCAGTCCGGTCGCCTCGGCACCGTGCCGGCCGTCCACGGCATGTGAGCAGTCCTTCGGCCCGCCTGCTGCCGGCCGTCGTGTGACGATGCGTCGCTCATACGGCGGCACAGGCGGGACACCGCTGCCGCGGCGTGGTCGGGTGAGAGGGTGCAGACCCCGAAGCCCCTCCTGCCCGACGGCGCCCGGCGCACGGCCGCCTGGTGCGGAGTCGTCCTGCTGGTCGCCGGTGTCGCGGGGGTCGCCATCTGGCTGTGCGTCACCCTCAAGACCGCCGTCACCCCGGTGCTCCTCGCCCTGCTCGGTACGGCGCTGCTCGGCCCGGTCCACCGGCGGATGACCGCGCACGGCGTGAACCGCTCGGTGGCCGCCGCCCTCACCTGCGCCCTGCTCGTCGCGGTGGTCGGCGGCGCGGCATACATCGTGGTCACCGCGCTCGTGGACACCGGCGACCAGATCGTCCGGTCGCTCAAGGACGCCGGCCAGTGGGTCATCGACCACTTCGGGATCGAGAAGGGCGCGAATGTCGACCACCTCGCGTCCAACGCCGGGAAGCTCTTCGAGAAGTTCGGCGCAAGCGCCGCGGGAGGGCTCCTCAGCGGTATCAGCCTGCTCGGCTCACTCGTCGCCACCAGCGTCCTGGCGCTCCTGCTGACCTTCTTCTTCGTTCGCGACTCCGACCGGGCCGCGCACCTCGCGCACGCCGTCGCCCCGCGCGGCACGGGCGACCTGGTCGAGGCGATGGGACGCAGGGCGTTCGAGGCCGTCGAGGGTTTTATGCGCGGGACCACGTTCATCGCCCTGATCGACGCCCTCTGCATCACTGTGGGCCTGCTGATCCTGGGGGTGCCCGGCGCGGTGGGGCTGGGTGCGCTGGTCTTCGTCGGCGCCTACATCCCGTATCTGGGCGCCTTCATCTCCGGCGCCGTCGCGGTCCTCGTGGCGCTGGCTGACCGGGGGCTGGCGATCGCGCTCTGGGCCCTCGGCGTTGTCCTCGCCGTCCAGGTGCTGGAAGGGCACGTCCTGCAGCCGGTGATCCAGAGCCGTACGGTTCAGATGCACCCCGCCATGATCCTGATCGCGCTCACGGCGGGGGCAAGTGTGGCGGGAATCCTCGGGATGCTGCTCGCGGTCCCGCTGTGCGCCGCCGTCTTCGGCATCATCGGCGAACTGCGCGAGGGCCGGCCGGACGCCCCGGAGGATCCCGCCGCACCGCCCGGGACGCCCGCGCCTTAGGGCCTGTCCGGCGCGTCTCCTACGGCGCCGGGTCCGCCGACTCGTACAGCTCGAACCAGATCGACTTCCCCGAGCCCTGAGGATCCACCCCCCAGGCGTCGGCGAGCATCTCCATCAGCACCAGGCCCCGGCCGCTGGACGCCATCTCGCCGGGCCGCCGCTTGTGCGGGAGTTCGTCGCTGCCGTCGGACACCTCGACCCGCAGCCGCCGCTCCCCGCGCTCACCGGTCGCCTGGGCGGCCATCATGGCGTCGCCGTCCGTGTGCACCAGCACGTTCGTGGCCATCTCGGACAGCATCAGCACGGCCGAGTCGACCTGCTCCGGGTCCGCCCAGTCGTGCAGCATCTCGCGCAGCAGCGTCCGGGCCGCGGCGATCCGCTCCGGCTCGGCCTGGGCGATGGTCAGCACGGTCCGCCGGGGCGTGGCAGGGTGCGCCTTGGAGGCCTCGCGCCGCAGCAGCAGGACCGCGATGTCGTCCTCGCGGCGGTCGGGGAGCGGACCCGTCGTGTAGTGCGAGGGAGGCCCGTGCACGGCCTCCACCAGTGCGTCCGCGAGCTTCTCGAGATCGCCGGTGTGCCGCTCCAGGACCGGTCGGAGCCGCACCCAGCCGGTGGCCAGGTCGTGCCCCCCGGTCTCGATCAGCCCGTCCGTGCACAACATGATCGTTTCCCCGGCCCCCAGCGTGATCCGGGTCGCCGGATAGTCGGCGTCGGCCTCGACGCCGAGCGGCAGCCCGCCCTCGGTCCGGCGGATGACGGCGGTCCCGTCGCCGGTCATGACCACGGGATCGGGATGGCCGGCCCGCGCGATGTCGAGGGTGCCGGTCTCCGGGTCCGCCTCCGCGTACAGACAGGTCGCGAAGCGTGCCTCCGGCTCCTCGCCGTCCTCGTAGGCGTCGGTGAGCCCGGACAGGAAGCGCGAGGCACGGGAGAGCACCGCGTCCGGGGGGTGCCCCTCGGAGGCGTACGCGCGCAGGGCGATCCGCAACTGGCCCATCACGCCCGCGGCCCGCACGTCGTGGCCCTGGACGTCGCCGATGACGAGGGCGATGCGGCCGTTGGGCAGCGGGATCATGTCGTACCAGTCGCCGCCGACCTGGAGACCGCCCCCGGTCGGGACATAGCGGGCGGCCACCGTCATCCCCGGGATATCGGGCCCCAGGGACGGCATCATCGAGCGCTGGAGCCCCAGCGACAGCTCCCGCTCCGTCTCGGCGACTCCGGCCCGGGTGAGCGCCTGCGCGAGCATCCGGGCCACGGTCGTCAGCACCGCGCGCTCGTCCGGCGAGAAGGAGACCGGATGCCGGAATCCGGCCATCCAGGTGCCCATGGTGCGTCCCGCCACGATCAGCGGCAGGAAGGCCCAGGAGCGGCGCCCGAACCGGCGGGCCAGCGGCCAGGTGGCGGGGTAGCGGTCGCGGTAGTCGTCGGGGGAGGGCAGATAGACCGCCCGCCCGGTCCGTACGACCTCGGCGGCCGGGTAGTCGGTCTCCAGCGGCATGTCGCTGAAGGGGCCCTCGTCGCCCATGTTGTGCCCGTGGTGCCCGATGATCGTCAGCCGATCCCCCTCGACCCCGAAAACGGCCAGCCCGTCCGGCGAGAAGCCCGGCATGGAGAGCGAGTAGGCCACCCGCAACACCTCCGCCGTCGACCGGGCCTCGGCCAGCGCCCGCCCCGCGTCCAGCAGGAACGCCTCGCGGGAACGCCGCCAGTCGCCGGTGATCGGGGTGTGCGCCCCGGTGGTGCCGGGCTGCGGTTCGGCGACCTCCTGGAGGGTGCCGACCAGCACGTAGTCCGACTCCCGGCAGCCGTCCTCGTGGGGGAGCGGCTTGGAGCGGCTGCGCACGGTCCGCAGGACCTGGCCCTGCTCGTCCATGATCCGCAGCCGGGCCTCGGCGAGCGTGCCATCGGCGACGGCGAGGTTCACCACCCCGTAGATCTCGTTCCAGTCGACGGGGTGGAAGCGCGAGCGCACCTCCGACTCGCGGAAGACGCCGGGCTCGGCGGGCAGCTCCAGCAGCCGGGCCGCTTCCGCGTCGAGGGTGACTGTCCCGGCCCGGTTGTCCCAGCGCCAAAGACCGGTCGCGGTCGCGGCCAGTACCTCCTCGGTGCGCATTGCCCCACTTTAAACCGGCTTGTGCGTACGGGGCAGTACCGAGGGCGCGCCGACGATCTTGGTCGGGGCAATGACAATGAACCGGCCCGGTCGCGGGCGGTAGCCTGGGGTGGCTGAATCATCCCCAACCGCGAAGACTGGATGAACGACGATGCATCGGTACAGGTCCCACACCTGCGGCGAGCTCCGCGCCTCTGACGTCGGCACCGACGTCCGGCTGAGCGGCTGGCTGCACAATCGCCGAGACCTGGGTGGCATCCTCTTCATCGATCTGCGCGACCACTACGGCCTGGTGCAGCTCGTCGCCCGTCCCGGCACCCCCGGCAACGAGGCCCTGGCGAAGCTGACCAAGGAGACCGTCGTACGGATCGACGGCAAGGTCTCCGCACGCGGCGCCGACAACGTCAACCCGGAGCTGTCCACCGGCGAGATCGAGATCGAGGTCACCGAGGTCGAGGTGCTCGGCCAGGCCGCCCCGCTGCCCTTCACGATCAACGCCGAGGACGGGGTCAACGAGGAGCGGCGCCTGGAGTACCGCTTCCTCGACCTGCGCCGCGAGCGCATGCACCGCAACATCATGCTGCGCTCGTCCGTCATCGCCTCCATCCGCTCCAAGATGGTGGCGCTCGGCTTCAACGAGATGGCGACCCCGATCCTCGCCGCGACGTCCCCCGAGGGCGCCCGTGACTTCGTGGTCCCCTCCCGGCTGAACCCGGGCAAGTTCTACGCCCTTCCGCAGGCCCCGCAGCAGTTCAAGCAGCTGCTGATGATCTCCGGCTTCGACCGCTACTTCCAGATCGCGCCGTGCTTCCGCGACGAGGACGCCCGTGCCGACCGCTCGCCGGGCGAGTTCTACCAGCTCGACGTCGAGATGTCGTTCGTCGAGCAGGAGGACGTCTTCCAGCCGATCGAGAAGCTCATGACCGAGCTCTTCGAGGAGTACGGCAACGGCCGCCACGTGACGTCGCCGTTCCCGCGCATCCCGTTCCGCGAGTCGATGCTGAAGTACGGCAACGACAAGCCGGACCTGCGCGCCCAGCTGGAGCTCGTCGACATCTCCGACATCTTCGCGGACTCGGAGTTCAAGGCCTTCGCCGGCAAGCACGTCCGTGCCCTTCCGGTGCCGGACACCGCGGGCCAGTCCCGGAAGTTCTTCGACGGCCTTGGTGCGTACGCGGTCGAGCACGGCGCCAAGGGCCTCGCCTGGGTCCGCGTCGGCGAGGACGGCACGCTGGCGGGCCCGATCGCCAAGTTCCTCACCGAGACGGACATCAAGACCCTCACCGAGCGTCTGTCCCTCGTCCCCGGCCACGCGGTCTTCTTCGGCGCGGGCGAGTTCGACGAGGTCTCCAAGATCATGTCCGTCGTCCGCGTCGAGGCCGCCAAGCGCGCCGGCCACTTCGAGGACGGCGTCTTCCGCTTCTGCTGGATCGTCGACTTCCCGATGTACGAGAAGGACGAGGAGACCGGCAAGATCGACTTCTCGCACAACCCGTTCTCCATGCCCCAGGGCGGCATGAAGGACCTGGAGGAGAAGGACCCGCTCGACATCCTGGCGTGGCAGTACGACATCGTCTGCAACGGCATCGAGCTGTCCTCCGGCGCCATCCGTAACCACGAGCCCGAGGTCATGCTGAAGGCCTTCGAGATCGCCGGATACGAGGCGGAGACGGTCGAGCGGGAGTTCGCGGGCATGCTGCGCGCGTTCCGCCTGGGCGCCCCGCCGCACGGCGGCATCGCCCCGGGCGTCGACCGCATCGTGATGCTGCTGGCCGACGAGCCCAACATCCGCGAGACGATCGCCTTCCCGCTCAACGGCAACGCCCAGGACCTGATGATGGGCGCCCCGAGCGAGCTGGACGAGACCCGGCTGCGCGAGCTGAACATCCAGCTCCGCAAGCCGGTCGCGCCGGCCAAGGAGAAGGCGGAGGCCAAGGACTCCGTGGCGAGGGACACCGGCGCGAAGTAGGCGTCAGCGGTCCGCTTCGGTTTCACGTGAAACAGCCCCCGGCTCATCCGCCGGGGGCTGTTTCCTGTCCGGGGGGGGCAGTCCGGAGTCGCACAGGAACGCACAGCCCGCGCTCATGCCCCTGCCAGCTGCGCTGCCTAGCCTCCCCCGCATGACAGAGAATCAAGGACCCGCACACAAGAAGGACTTGTCGCGCCGCCGGATGATGATCGCCGGTGGTGCGCTCGTCGCCGCTGCCGGGATCGGAGCCGGGGCCGTCGCCAACGCCTCGACCGGGGAGAGCGGCGGCGAGAAGAAGGCGTCGGGACAGGGCGAGGCGTGTTACCGGCTGACCTCGGAGGCCACCGAGGGCCCGTACTACATCGACGCCGACAAGATCCGCAAGGACATCACCGAGGGCAGGGAGGGCATTCCGATGACCCTCCGGCTCAAGGTGATCGACACCGACACCTGCAAGCCGCTCCCGCAGGCGGCCGTCGACATCTGGCACTGCGACGCCCTGGGCGTCTACTCCGGCTACGAGAGCATGAGCCAGGGCGGCCCCGGCGGCGGAGGCACCCCGCCGAGCGGCGCCCCCACGGACGCCCCCACCGGTACGCCCCCAACCGGCACACCCCCGTCCGGCGGCCCCGGCGGTGGCGGAGGGCACAGCGAACCGACCGACGACGAGCGCTACCTGCGCGGCACCCAGCTCACCGACAAGCACGGCTATGTGGAGTTCGAGACGGTCTTCCCTGGCTGGTACCAGGGCCGGGCCGTGCACATCCACACCAAGGTGCACGTCGGCGGGAAGATGACCGACGCCGGCTACGGGGGCGGACATACCTGCCACACCGGCCAGTTCTTCTTCGCGGAGTCCGCGGTCCTCGACTCGGCGAAGGCCGCACCGTACTCCACCAGCACCACCACCCGGACGACCCTGACCGAGGACACCATCTACGACCAGAGCGGTGTCACGGGCGGGCTGCTGAAGCTCTCGTACCGGAAGAAGCAGATCGAGCGCGGCGTCGTCGGCTCGATCACCGTGGGCGTGGACCCCGACGAGACGCACGACGGAACGGGGATGTGATCACCCAGGACTGATCCAGCCGCACCACCCCGCAGCCTCCTCAGGCCTCCGTTCCCCCGCGGAGACGAAGGGCCCGGCACCGGACATCCACCCCGGTTCCGGGCCCTTCGAGCTGCCCACGGGCACATGGCCGGCCGCATACAAGTACACGAATCACCCGAACGGTGAGACCCGGATGGCCCCGGCGCCGGATTGACGGGCTCCGGCTGCGGCAAAGACTGCCTGGGCCGACCCCGGCGCCGCGCGGACCCCGGCCCGTGTCCGCAGAGCCCCGCGCCCGGCCACCTACCGCTGAGGAGCTCTCCGTGCCCGTGCCCCGTTCGCGCGTTCCGCTGCGCCTCCCGTACGTCGTCTGCGCCGCCTTCCTCCTGCTGCTGGCCGGATGCGGCGCGGGCTCCCTCACCGGCATGGACGGGAACGGCGCCACCACGAAGGCCGCGAGCGCCACCGGCGTCCCGGGACCGCCCGGCGCGGCCGGCGCACCGGGCGCGCCCGCCGCGTCCGCTCAGCCCCGGACCGCCGCACCGCCGCCCCCCTCACCCCCCGCCCCGCCGCGGGAGATCCCCGGGCTCGGGCCGCGGACCCGGGCGCAGATCCCGGCCGGGGCCCGCCAGGCGTTCGTCGTCACCGGCGAGTCACCGGACTCCAACCGCTCCACGGCCGTGCTCTACACCCGGGACGACCCGGCCGTCGGCTGGCGGGCGGCCCTGGCCCCCTGGCCCGCCCACAACGCCCTGAACGGCTGGACGGCCGAGCACTACGAGGGTGATCTGCGCTCACCGGTCGGCGTCTTCACCCTGACCGCCGCGGGCGGCCGCCTCGAACCTCCGGCAACGACCTTCCCGTACGACCAGAGCCCGGACTTCCGGGTGGAGGGCGAGGGCTTCCACGGGGAGCCGCTGGAGGGCTCCTTCGACTACGTCATCGCGATCGACTACAACCGCGTCCCCGGCACCTCCCCGCTGGACCACACCCGCCCGCTCGGCAGCGACCGCGGCGGCGGCATCTGGATCCACGTGGACCACGGCGGCCCCACCCAGGGCTGCGTCTCGGTCACCGAGGACCGGATGCGAGAACTGCTGACCGCGCTCGACCCGGCGAAGGAACCGGTCATCGTGATGGGGGACGCGGGGTCGCTGAGCAGGTGAAAGCGATCGCGCGCCGGGGCGCCGGTCCGTTACCCGGTTCCTGCCCGACCGGTGCGTGAAGAGGCAGGCGTGAGCCCGACGGGGTGCGGTACGAGACGGTGGTGACCGTCCCGTTCGGCAAGACCGTCCGGCTGCCGGACCCGGTGGGCATCGAGCTGGACACCGAGTCGCTCAAGAACTGGGTGCGCTGACCTGGGACACGAGGGAGGGGCGGGACCGAAACGCGGTCCCGCCCCTCCCTCGTACGGACAGCCGTTACGCCGGCTTCTCCTCCAGGCGGGGGAACAGCACCGCGCCCTTCGTCACCGTCGCGCCCGCCGGCAGCTGACCCCACGTGCTCGCGTCCTGCACGCGCTGGTCGGACAGCGCGCCCAGGGACTCCTCGGCGCCGAGGGACTCCCACAGCTTCTGCGAGGTGTCCGGCATGACGGAGTTCAGCAGGACCGCGACACCGCGCAGCGCCTCGGCGGCCGTGTACAGGATCGTCGCGAGGCGGGCCTTGCCCTCCGGCGACTCGTCCTTGGCGACCTTCCACGGCTCCTGCTCCGTGATGTAGCCGTTGACCTGCTTCACGAAGTCGAAGACCGCCAGGATGCCGCCCTGGAAGTCCAGCTCCTCGCCGATCTTCCGGTCGGCCGTGGTGACGGCCTTGGCCAGGCCGTCCCGGACCGCCTGCTCCGGCTCGCCCGAGGCCGCGGCCTCGGGGAGCTTGCCGCCGTAGTACTTACCGACCATGGCGGCGAGGCGCGAGGCCAGGTTGCCGTAGTCGTTGGCGAGCTCGGAGGTGTAGCGGGCGGTGAAGTCCTCCCAGGAGAACGAGCCGTCGCTGCCGTACGCGATGGCCCGCAGGAAGTACCAGCGGTAGGCGTCCACGCCGAAGTGCGAGGTCAGATCCTGCGGCTTGATGCCGGTCAGGTTCGACTTCGACATCTTCTCGCCACCGACCATCAGCCAGCCGTTGGCGACGACCTTGCCGGGCAGCGGCAGGCCCTGCGCCATCAGCATGGCCGGCCAGATGACCGAGTGGAAGCGCAGGATGTCCTTGCCGATCAGGTGCACGTTCGCCGGGAACGTACCGTCGAACTTCTCCTGGTTGGCGCCGTAGCCGACCGCCGTCGCGTAGTTGAGCAGCGCGTCGACCCACACGTAGATGACGTGCTTGTCGTCCCACGGGACCGGGACGCCCCAGTCGAACGTCGAGCGGGAGATCGACAGGTCCTGGAGACCCTGCTTGACGAAGTTCACGATCTCGTTGCGAGCGGACTCGGGCTGCACGAAGCCCGGGTTGGCCGCGTAGAACTCGAGCAGCTTCGGGCCGTACTCACTGAGCTTGAAGAAGTAGTTCTCCTCCTTGAGGATCTCCACCGGCTTCTTGTGGATCGGGCACAGCTTGACGCCGTCCTCGTCCTCCACCAGATCGCCGGGGAGCTTGTACTCCTCGCAGCCCACGCAGTAGGGGCCCTCGTAGCCGCCCTTGTAGATCTCGCCCTTGTCGTACAGGTCCTGCACGAACTCCTGCACACGGTCGGTGTGCCGCTTCTCCGTCGTACGGATGAAGTCGTCGTTGGCGATGTTCAGGTGCTCCCAGAGGGGCTTCCACGCCTCCTCGACGAGCTTGTCGCACCACGCCTGGGGCGTGACGTCGTTCGCCTCGGCCGTGCGCATGATCTTCTGACCGTGCTCGTCCGTGCCGGTGAGGTACCACACCTTCTCGCCGCGCTGGCGGTGCCAGCGGGAGAGCACGTCGCCTGCGACGGTCGTGTAGGCGTGGCCCAGGTGAGGAGCGTCGTTGACGTAGTAGATGGGGGTCGATACGTAGAAACTCTTCACGCCGTCGCCCCCTTGCTTCTCGGATCCAGTGGCCGCCATGGTCGAAATCCTAACGGTCCGGGGGAGATCCCCTCACACCGATAAACCCGTCAGCGGCCGGGGAGGGCCGGACCCGGGCCGGGGTTTCGCTCGTACGTTCTACTGCCATGGCGTACGGCGGTACGGTCACGGCGCCGCCGGGCCCGGAGGGCGGCTCGCCGTGACCGTACGCCGGCCGGTGGATCAGGCCTGGGCGGCGACCCAGGCGGGCAGCGCGGCGAGCGCCTCGCGGTAGAAGGCGGCGTCCGCGACCTCGCGCGGCGCGGGGCCCGCGTGGAAGAAGCCGGCGTTCGGGGCGTCCAGCTTCCGCAGGAAGTCGAAGCCCTTCGCGTCCTCGTCGCCGAACGCGACGAACTGGAAGAACAGCGGCAGCCGTGCCGCGTCCTCGAGCGCCTGGCGGGCGGCCTGCTTGACGTCCGGCGGGCCGTCCGTCTGGAAGATCACCAGTGCCGGTCCGGTGGCCCCGGACTTCTCGTAGTGCGCGACGACCTCCTCGACGGCGCGGTGGTAGTTCGTCCGGCCGAGCCGTCCGAGACCCGCGTTGAGCTCGTCGATGCGGCCCTCGTGACCTTCCAGGCCGACCGTGCCGGTGCCGTCGATGTCCGTCGAGAAGAAGACGACCTGGACGGTGGCGTTCTCGTCGAGGTGCGCGGCGAGCGCGAGCGTGCGGTCGCCCAGGTGCTGGGCGCTGCCGTCCTTGTAGAACGGCCGCATGGAGCCCGAACGGTCCAGGACCAGGTAGACGGTGGCGCGAAGACCGGTGAGGCCGTGCGCCTTCAGCCCGGCCTGGGCGGCCTTGTACGGCCCCACGAGCTCGGGCGCGCGGGCCTTGACCTTGGCGAGCGTGAGCGCGGGTTTGCCAGTGGGGGCTGCGGGGGCAGCGGGGGTGGCGGCGACCGGTTCCGGTGCGGCCGATGCGGGCTCGGCCTCGGCCTCGGGAGCGGGCTCGACGACGGCGATCGGCTCCGGCGCCGGTTCGGGCTCCGGGTCCATGTCGATGGTGAGGGGCTCGGGGGCGGCCTGGGCGGTGACCGGTTCCGGTTCCGGTTCCGGTTCCACGGCGGCGGGGGCCGGGGCCTCGGCCGGAGCCTTGACCGGCTCAGCCACCTCCGCAGCCTCAGCCACCTCCGCGGTCTCCACCACCTCCGCAGCCTCAGCCACCTCCGCGGTCTCCACCACCTCCGCAGCCTCAGCCACCTCCGCGGTCTCCACCGGCTCAACGGCCTTCGGCTTCTTCCGGGGGCCCGAGCCCTGCGACGGAACCGTGGGCGCCGCCTTGGGGGAGGGCGCGGCGGCCTTGTCGAAGGCCTCGGCCACCAGGTCCGCCGCCAGCCCGCTCTCGCCCGTCGTGGTGCGGGATGTGGTGGACCGGGACGTCGTGGACCGGGCCGGTTCCGAAGAGGCCGGGGCCGGCACCGAGGCCTTGGCGGCCGGGGCGGGTTCGGGCATCGACTCGGTCTGCGCAACCGTCTCGTCCACCGTCACCGACTCCGGCTCCGTGGCCCGGGTGCGCTCGCCCTGCGGCGGGACCGTGGCCGTGGTCGGCTCGTCCTGCTCCGTGCGGTCACGGCCGAACACCTTGCGCAGCAAGCTCCGAATGCCCATGGGCGAGGCCTTTCGCATGAGTTGGGTGCGATGAATGTCCGTACTGCGGGAATTGATCCCTGGCCAGGGCGGATACGTAAGGTTAGCGGCCGGATCCGGCCCTTCGTCGGCGCGGCCCGCCTGCGGGACAACCGATCCCCAACTGATTCCGGCTCGAGTCCCGTTGTCGGTTATCAGCAGATGCGACAAGCGTGCCGCCACTGCTCTCCCGCGCCCGCGCCGGTCTAGAGTCGGACCCATGGTTTCCGGTGAGGCGCCGCAGGCGGCAGGCAGCGTTCGGGTCGATGTCTGGATCTGGTCGGTCCGGCTCACGAAGACGCGTGCGCAGGCCGCCGCCGCGTGCCGTGCGGGTCATGTGAAGGTCGCGGGCGAGCGGGCCAAGCCGGCCCAGGCGTTGCACGTGGGCGACGAGGTGCGGCTGCGGCACGCGGGCCGGGACCGGGTCGTGGTCGTATCGAAGATCGTGAAGAAGCGGGTCGGGCCGCCGGTCGCGGCGGAGTGCTTCATCGACAACAGCCCTCCCCCGCCGCCGCGCGAGGCCGCGATCCAGGTTCCGGTACGGGACCGGGGCGCGGGACGGCCGACGAAGCGGGACCGGCGCGAGATGGACCGGCTGCGGGGTGCGGGGCCCGACACCACGGAGTGACGGGCCGCAGGAGCCACGCCTACGGCTCGGGCGATGCGATGGCCCGGGCGGCCGCCACCTCCTGGCGCAGGGGCGCCAGGACGCCCTCCTCGTCCCCGGGGAGTTCGGCGCGTACCGCCACGAGGACCTCGCTCGCCCGCAGCCCCTCGGCCAGGTCGCGGAGCTGGGCCTGGACCGCGGCCACTTCCGCCGGTTCCGGTTCCGGGGCGCCGTGGTTGACGCGGACCCGGGCCGCCGTCGTGGCGTCCACGATGCGCTCCACGGCCACGACCAGCGGCCACCACGCGGCGGCGCGCGTCCCGGTGGGGGGCGGCTCCGTCAGGGCGCGCTGGAACTCGGAGCGTACGGACGACAGATCGCGGTAGATGCGGCGGCGGGCGCGGACCCGTTCGGCCCGGTCGCCGTCGCCGCCCGGCTCGAACGCATACCCCACATAGTCCGCGATGTCCGCGACGGCGTCCGCCAGACGGCGGCCGATCCGGGTGTGCCAGCTCTCCGGCCACAGCAGATAGCCGGCGACGAGCACGACGGCGCAGCCGATCAGGCTGTCCAGGAGCCGAGGCCAGACCAGGTGCACGCCCTGGTGGTTCAACAGGTCCGACAGGAGCAGGATGACCGGCGTGATGGCGGCGGTCTGGAAGGCGTACCCCTTCGCCGTGAGTGCCGGGATCAGCGCGCCCAGCAGGACCATCACCGGCACGTCCCACCAGCCGATCGGCACCTCCGCCAGCACCGGGGCCGCGATGACGAGCCCCGCGACCGTGCCCACCGCACGCAGCACGGCGCGGGAGAACACCGAGCCGAAGTCGGGCTTGAGCACGAAGGTGACGGTCAGCGCCACCCAGTAGGAGCGCGGCACGTCGATCAGCGAGGTCAGCGCCTGGGCCAGCCCGATGCAGAGCGCCAGGCGCAGCCCGTACCGCCACGAGGACCCGGAGAGCAGGACGTTGCGGACGGCGCGCCGGACGCGTACGCCGAGGGCCGCCGGCCGTCCGAGCCGGTCGTCCACGTTGTACGGGTCGGGCTCGGCCTTGTGGACGACCACGGCGGCGTGGCGCAGGGCGCTGTCGACCGCCCGGGTGGCGGGCGAGCCCGGGGCCGGCAGGTCCGGTTCGGCGCCGCCGGTGCGGCCCTCCGCCACGTCCGCCGCCAGCTGCCGCACCGCCGCCGGGACGGCGTCGGGCAGCGGACGCCGCTGTACGTGCACCGCGGGCGCCGCCTCGACCAGCGGGATGACGACGTTGAGCTGGGACAGCAGCCGCACCAGCGTGCCGCTGCGGCCGTGGTAGCGGGCGCGGCGGGCGAGGACCAGGTCGTAGGAGGTGTTGAGGGAGTCCGTGACGGCCTGCCGCTGTTCCTCGTACGCGTCGGTCCCCGCGGCGGCGAGCAGGTCGGCGACGGCGACGTAGGTGCGGGTGACCGCGACCCGTTCCGGCAGTTTCCCCCGCAACGGCCAGGCCAGCAGCGACAGGGCGAGGACGAACAGACCGCCGACCGCGATCAGCAGGGGCGCCACCCACCACGGGTCCGGCAGCGGAAGCCCGGCGCCGACCACGGAGTTGAGCAGGAGCAGCAGCCCCGACACGGAGGCGACGGCCCCGATCGTCGACATCATCCCGGAGACGAGGCCGATGACCGTGAGCACGGCGACGGCCGCCCAGCCGGTCACGTACACGAGGGTGCCGGCCATGATGCCGAGGGCGCCGAACAGTTGCGGCACCGCGATGTTGAGGACGCGCATGCGGTACGCGTCCGCGGTGTCGCCGATGACGCCGGAGAGCGCGCCCATGGAGACGAGCGCCCCGTACACCGGCCGGTCGGCGGCGAATCCGACGGCCAGCGGTGCGGCCAGGCCGACACCCGCGCGGGCGACGGCGGCCCACGGGACGGGCGTGGGCAGGGGGCGCAGTCCGTAACGCAGCCAGACGGGCGGCGTCCCCCGCCGTGGCGCCGCGGTGGATCCGTCGGTCCCGCTGCCGGTCAACGCGTCCCCCTCCGCCACTCAGTGATCAGCTTCGATAGTCCTCGACCTCATGGGCCGGGCGGACCCGGGCCTGTGACGGGTCCTCGCCGTACTCGCTCAGTGCCCGGCGCTGCCGCAGCAGATCCCAGCACTGATCCAGCCGGACCTCCACGGTACGCAGGCGTGTCTTCTCCTCGTCGGTCAGGCCGGGGTCGCGTGCGCCGCGGTCGCGCAGGGCGCGTTCCTCCGCGACGAGTCCGTCGATGCTGCCGATGATGTCCCGTTCCTGCTCGTCCATGGCGTCTTCCTTCTTTCAGGCGCACCGGATGTCAGCGATGCGATGCTCGTGCCTCCTCAGCACGATGACGGCCCTGCCGCGAGCGCGGGTCCGCCGGCGCGGCGACGCCGCCCTCGGCCGGGGGCGGGGCCGGCCCGCGGCGTGCTGACGGCGCCGGCTCGCACACGTACGACCTCCCATGGCCCCGGCGGTCACCCCTCCACTCTTCCCCGGCCCGGCGGGGGCCGCACGTCGGCGCGGGGCGGCTCCCTCACGCCCCTGGCGGCCCGGGCGGCGCCCGCCGGGCCCGGGCCCGGATCCGTGCCGCCATCGCGCACACGGCCACCGCGAGGCCCGTGCCGAAGACGATCCACACCGTGGTGCGCAGGGACCCGGTCAGCGCGTCGTACACCGCCGCCGCCGCGTCTCTCTCGCTGCCGGGCACCTCGGCCAGCACCCGGTTGCGCGCCAGCGCGATCGCCCCGCGCAGCACCAGCGCGCCGAGCGCGAAGCCGGCCCCGGCGACGGCGGTGGCGGTGAGCGCGGCGACGGCCGAGCGGCGGCCGGGTCCGCCGCGCGCCCAGGCCAGCAGGACGGCGAGAGCCGCGAACACGACCGTGCCGACGGCCGGCCACACACCGGCGGCCCGCAGCCACCGGAAGCTCTGGCGCATCTGGTCCGCGCGGTCGGCGGAGATGATCCGGATGTCCGTGTGCTGGACGGGGATCTGGTCGGCGAACGGCACCCCGTTGTCGACCAGGTTCTGCTTCACCTTCTCCGTCACGGGCGCCAGATCGATCGTGACGCTCTCCCCGCTCTCCCCGTCCAGGGCCGCCGTGACGGCCTGGTGGGCCGTGCGGTTGGCGGCGTTCCAGGCGGCCTGGAAGGCGTCGGTGGTGGTGAAGGACTGCACGGCCTGGTGGAGGAACTCGCGGACCGTGTCCTGGAGCGGGCCGACGTCGATCTGCTTCATCGCCTCGTCGGTGATCAGGTCGGAGACGGTGTTCCGGACATCGGGGTCGGAGGCGAGCGGCGCCACCGCGGCCACGTAACGGTCCGTGTCGTCGATCTCGAGATGGACCCAGGCGGAGAGCGCGCTCACGGGCACCAGGACGGCGAGCAGCACCAGGAGAGCCGCCGAGAGAGCCGCCGAGATGTAGGTCCGCACCCCACCAGGGAACCGCGAACGGCGTCGTCGCGCCCCGGCCCGGGGGCCATCCGAGTTGCCGGGCGGCGGGACCGGGTGTGCCCTTGAGGAAAGCGGGGGGAAGCGGGGGGAAGCGAGGGAATGCGGGGGCGACGGAAGGAGCTCTCTGCCATGGCCGCACATGCTTCGGTGCAGGCACGCGGCACGCGCACGCGTGCCCGGCGCCACTCCACGACGAGCTGGGCCGTGCCCGTCACGCTCGGCGTGATCCTCGGCTGGTACGCGACGTCCATCGTCCGGGGCGGCGGTGTGCTCACCGGCACGCAGCTGGCCCTCGGTCTCGTCTCCGGAGCGGTGCTCGCGGTGCTCTGCTTCGGTCTGGGCCGGGTGCAAAGGCGCCTGCCGACGGGGATCAAAGCGGCCGCGTACGGGGCGCTCACCGGCGGCTCGATCGGCTTCCTCAGCAGCCTGACCGGCAGGAGCGTGATGAGCGCGTCGCTGTACGGCGTGCTGACCGGGGCGGGCATGCTGCTGGCCGCGTTCTACTTCTTCTATACGCGCGAGGAGTGAGCGCCGCACGGTGCCGCAACGCGCGAGGAGTGAGCGCCGCACGGTGCTGCCGCCCGGTCCGGCATCGCGTCCGGGAGCGGGCCCGCGCATCCGAGGCGCGGGCCCGCTCCCGCCGTCAGCCTGTCAACTGCGGACCACGGTCACCGGGCACGCCGCGTGCTGGGTGACATGCAGACTGACCGAGCCGAGCAGCGTGGCCTTGAAGCCGCTGTACCCGCGCGCGCCCACGACCAGCAGGTTCGCGCCCTCGGCCCGGTCCAGCAGAGCCTGCGCCGGGTTGCCGATCACCACGATCTTGCTGACGGACGCCGCGCCCTCGGCGCCCAGGGCCTCCTCCAGCGCCTCGGTGAGCGACACCGTGGCCAGGGCCTGCGGATCGAAGTCCTCGGGCAAGCCCGGCATCATGGACGCCCAGCTGGTCGCGGGGTACTCCCAGCTGTTGACGGCCTCCACCGTGTCGCCGGTCAGCCCGGCCTGGCGTACGGCCCAGTGCAGCGCCTTGATCGACGACTCGGAGCCGTCCACGCCCACCACGATCCTGCCCATGTCTGCCTCCAGCTCGGTCGTGCGCGTGCGTGGTGCGGGATGCCCGCACCACGCACCTTCTCGCGCAACTGTAGTCAAACCGGACGAAACCGCGTGTTCCCGGTCGTTCAGTCCAGCCGGAGGTCGGCCAGCTGCCGCTCGAAGGGGACCACCTCGTCGTCCAGCCCGAGGGCCTTGGAGGCCCCGGAGACCGCCCGGCCGCCCGTGACCGCCTGTGCGAGCTCGCCACCCGCGCGCCGGATCCGGGCCGGCAGGCCCTCGGTGTACTCGTCGCCCGACGAGCCCCAGTCCTCCGACGCCGCGTACACCGACGTCGGCAGCGTGACGGCCCGCAGATAGGCGAAGAGCGGACGCATCGCGTGCTCCAGGACCAGCGAGTGCCGGGCGGTGCCGCCGGTCGCCGCGACGACCACGGGCTTGCCGGTCAGTGCGGTGTTCTCGACCAGGTCGAAGAACGACTTGAACAGGCCGCTGTACGAGGCGGTGAAGACCGGGGTCACGGCGATCAGCCCGTCGGCCCCCGTGACCGCGTCGATGGCCTCCTCCAGAGTGGCCGACGGGAAGCCGGACACCAGGTTGCCCGCGATGTCGACGGCCAGATCACGCAGCTCGATCACCCGGACGTCGACCGTGCGGTCCTGCCCGTCCTCCAGCCGTTCCCGGGTGGCGGCGGCCAGCCGGTCGGCCAGCAGCCTGGTCGACGAGGGGCTGCTCAGCCCGGCCGAGACGGCGACGATCCTCAGCGGTTCGGTGGCGAACACGGTCAGCTCTCCTTCGTGACGGCGTTGGCGGTGACGGCCGGGTGCAGGGGCGCGGACTCCGGCACCCCGGCGGGCCGCAGGGCGGCGAACTCCTTGCGCAGCACCGGGACGACCTCCTCGCCGAGGATGTCGAGCTGCTCCAGGACCGTCTTCAGCGGCAGTCCCGCGTGGTCCATCAGGAACAGCTGGCGCTGGTAGTCGCCCACGGCGTCGCGGAACGACAGGGTCCGCTCGATGACCTCCTGCGGGGAGCCCACGGTCAGCGGCGTCTGCTCGCTGAAGTCCTCCATCGAGGGCCCGTGCCCGTAGACCGGCGCGTTGTCGAAGTACGGACGGAATTCCCGTACCGCGTCCTGCGAGTTCTTGCGCATGAACACCTGGCCGCCGAGGCCCACGATGGCCTGCTCGGCGGTGCCGTGGCCGTAGTGGGCGTAGCGCTGCCGGTAGAGGCCCACCATCTTCTTCGTGTGCTCGATGGGCCAGAAGATGTTGTTGTGGAAGAAGCCGTCGCCGTAGTACGCGGCCTGCTCGGCGATCTCCGGGGAGCGGATGGAGCCGTGCCAGACGAACGGCGGTACGCCGTCCAGCGGGCGCGGTGTCGAGGTGAAGGACTGCAGCGGCGTACGGAACTTCCCCTCCCAGTCGACGACGTCCTCGCGCCACAGCTTGTGCAGCAGGGCGTAGTTCTCGATGGCGAGCGGGATGCCCTGGCGGATGTCCTTGCCGAACCAGGGGTAGACCGGTCCGGTGTTGCCGCGGCCCATCATCAGGTCGACGCGGCCGTCGGCGAGGTGCTGGAGCGTGGCGTAGTCCTCGGCGATCTTCACCGGGTCGTTGGTGGTGATCAGGGTCGTCGAGGTGGACAGGATGATGCGCTCGGTGCGGGCGGCGATGTAACCGAGGGTGGTCGTCGGCGAGGACGGGACGAACGGCGGGTTGTGGTGCTCGCCGGTCGCGAACACGTCGAGCCCGACCTCCTCGGCCTTGCGCGCGATGGCGACGGTGGCCTTGATCCGCTCGTGCTCGCTCGGCGTCGTGCCGGTCGTCGGGTCGGTGGTGAGGTCCCCGACGGTGAAGATCCCGAACTGCATGGCGCCCGCCTCCAGGTGATCCGTCATGTGGTTGAACGTTGAACTATCTGAACACACCCTACAACGGGGCACCCCCCTCCCCTATTCCGCCGCCTCCGAAGCCGCCCCGCACCCCGGCCGACCGCCCCGTCCGGGCCCGTACGCTGGACGGATACGGAGGCCGCCCGAGCCCCGGGCGGACGGAGGCGACCATGAGCGGAACCGGAGCGACGAGCGACGGCGGGAGCCTGCCCGAGCGCGCGAGCGACGAGGGGGGCGGGGCCGGAACCGAGGGCTGGAAGGAGCGCGGCGTCGCGCTGCGCGTCTTCGTCTACGTCTTCGCGACGCACCTGTTCGCGGGGTTCGTCTGGATCCTCTTCTACGTGGGCGAGCACGCGAAGAAGTAGGGCGCGGGCGGTGCCGCTCCTGACGGCCGGGTAATCCCCGCGCTTGCGCCCCCGCGCCCCGCTGAACTCGCCGCCATGACCTCCGTACCGCGCCGGAACCGGTGGCGCTCCTCCTAGGAGCGGCCACCTCTTCAGCGCGGACCAGGGCCGTTCGTCACGGACGGCCCTTTTTCTCTGCCCTCTTCCGGCAGGGGCTCCCAGCCCGGCGGGGGCCGTCCTCCACGCACACACCACCGCGAGGAGAGACCAGCCATGACCACGATGTACGCCGACAGCACCGCCACGCTCGACGAGCGGATCCGCCGGGACCCCGCCGCCTTCCGCGCCCTGTCCGGTGACCGGCCCACCGGGGCCCTGCACGGGGGTGCGGGAAGCCATGGGGGGCCTGTTCCAGGGCGGAAGGAGCCGCCTGCCGTCACCGCCGGGTCAGCGACCCATGCCTCCCCAGGAGCTCCGCCAGCCCGCGGCGGGTCGCGGCGATGACGACGCGGTCGGTGGGCCGGAGTACGTATCCGGGGTGCAGGTTCCACACCAGGCCGCCCGGCCGGCCCTCGGCGCTGCCGCCCGTTCCCGGCGCGGCCAGGTCCGGCCAGCGGTCGGCGGGCGGGGCCGCGTCCAGGGCGAGCACCCGCCAGGCCCCCGCCCGGAACGCCTGCTCCACGGTCCGGCCCTCCAGCTGCGGGTGCCCGGCCACCTCGACCGCGGCGAACAGCATCACCTTCCGCTCGACCGGAATCGCACCCAGGATCTGCCGGCCCATCATGGCGACCGCGAACGACGGCCCTGCCAGGTGCGAGACCGAACGGGAGCGGGTCACGGCCTGCGGGTGGGCCGTGCGCAGGGTGCGGTAGACGGCGGTGGCGAACTCGTCGTCGAACAGGCGCAGCGTCACCCGCAGGTCGGGCTTGAGCGAACGGGCGTACAGCGCGGCCTCCAGGTTCGTCGTGTCGGCGCTGGTCAGGGCGAGCAGCGCACGCGAGCGCCCGATCTTGGCGGCCTCCAGGACACCCTCGTGCGTGACGTCCCCGAGGACCACCGGCACATGCAGCCGCCGCGCCACCGGGATGCCGCGCGCCTCCGGATCGCCCTCCACGCACACCACGGGGATGCCCAGCTCCCGCAGGTGCACCAGCACGCGCGTGCCGACCTTGCCGAGGCCGAGCAGCACCACATGCCCGGACAGACCGCGCGGCGGGCGCCGCAGCGACGACGCAGTACGCAGCGATCCGAAGGCCTCCAGCACGCCCGCCACCAGCAGCGGCAGGAGCATCAAACCGGCCACCCCGGAGAGCAGTTGGATGACCTGCCGGGCAGTGGACGCGCCGATCGCCGGGTCGCCCATCGCGAACAGGTCGAGCAGGGTGAGGTAGCCGGCGTGCAGGGGATGGTCGCCCGTGGTGACCGAGGACGCGATCGCGAGCCCCAGGACGGCCAGGCCGACGCCCAGCGCCGACCAGCGCAGCCGCCGCGAGAAGAACTGGCTCAGCGGTGCGCTCCGGCCGCTCATCCGGGGCTTGTGAGCGGCCGGCCCCGACTGGCTGACGGCCTCCAGGACCACCGTCCTGCGCCCGGCCGCCGCGGCCACCTGGGACTGGTCGGGCAGAAGTTGGGGCCCCTCGGCACCGCTGCTGTCGGAGCCCTCGGTGCCGGCCGGGTCGTGGGTGGTGGAGGACAGGAGCGCCAGCGTGCACAGTCCGGGGTCGGCGACCTGGCCGTCGCCGGCCGGGGTGCGTTGGGCCGCCCGCAGGAACAGGCCCTCCGCGCGGATCACCTTGGTGGATCCGGCGAGCGCGGTGGCCGCGAGGGACGGGGCCGCGGTGTCGGCGTCGGACAGGACCGTCGTGGAGGTGTCGAGCGCGGACGGGTCGAGCCCGGGAGAGGCCACGGCGGCCGCCTGGTCGAGCAGGGTCTCCAGGTGCTGGCCGAGCTTGCGGTTGTAGAGCCGGATCACCAGCCGGACACGGGGGTTGAGCCGGCGGGCGGTCAGCGCGGCCCGGATGTTGCGCTCGTCGTCGTCGTAGACGAGGGCCACCGCGGCGGCCGTGTGGATGCCCGCCTCGCCGAGCGCCTCGTCGGAGGGCTCCGCCGCCTGCAGAATGCGTACCGCCTCCACCCCGGCGTTGGTGTCCCCGTCCCCGTCCCCGGTGCTGCCGTGCGCCAGGCCGCCGTTGCGGCTGCTCATCGCCGCGGACATCCGGCCGAAGAGGGCGGCGGCCCGGCCGCGCCCGGTGAGCGGCAGTTCCGGCCGGGCCGCGCCCGGCTCCGGCGGCAGGACCAGGGTGACCCGCTCCCCGTAGACGTACCGCAGCTCGACGGCGAGCCGCTGGGCGAGCGCGTCGTCGCCGCAAACGACCATGTGGCCGGAGAACGGGGAGCGTTGAGGCTGCTGGGGAAGGGGAGACACGTGTCCCAGCATGCCTTGTTCGCCATTCCCTTCGGGTGATCTGCGCGGTCAGCGGTCCTCGGGTGTTCCGGACGGCGGCCGCGCGAGCAGGTGGCGCGGGTCCGCCGCCCGGCTGATCGCCGATTCGACGGCCGCGATCCGGTCCGCGAGGAGTCCGAGCGCGGCCACCGCACGGGTCAGCGGGTCGCCGTCGGGCCCGCCGAGCGCCTGGACGCGGACGTACGAGGCGGTGACGGCGGACCAGCGTGCGGCCTGCTCGGGGGTGAGCGTTCCACGCAGGGCGGCGAGCTTCAGCAGGGCGGCCTCGGCGCCGGTGGCGAGCGTCTGGGCCTCGCCCGTGTAGTGGTCGTCGATGACGGCGGACAGCTCGGCGTCGTTCATCACGGGCACGATGCGCTCCGCGATGCGGTTCAGGTTGCGGTACGAGCCCTGCAGCCGGAACGGCGGCTCGGTGCGCGTCGCGTCCGTCCGCGCGGATGAGGCGATGTACGCGGCGTTGACCGCGAGGACGGTGTCGCGGGCGTGCAGCAGGTGGCGCAACACGGCGGTGATGCGGTCCACGTCGGCGGGCGCGTAGGGATGTCCGAGCTGGTCCGCGCGGGCCGTCGCGTCGGTGCCGGAGGCGAGCCGCAGCAGCAGCGCGAGGTCCTCGCGGGACCGTCCGGCGAGCGGCGCGAGTACCGGGTTGGCGGTCAGCGCGTTCTCGACGAAGCTCAGCGCGAAGACGTCCTCGTACCCGCTCAGCACCTCCCCCAGATTCCAGACGTCGGCCCGGTTGGCCAGCATGTCGGGGATGCGGAAACGCTCACCGGACTCGGTGTACGGATTGCCCGTCATGCACACCGCGAACCGCTTGCCCCGCAGGTCGTGGCTGCGCGGCTCGCCGTCCCGTACGCCCTCGATCCTGCGGGTGGCGTCACAGAGCGGGATGAACTTCTGGAGGAGCTCCGGTGAGGTGTGCTGGATGTCGTCGATGTGGAGCAGGGTGTTGTTGCCCGCCTCCAGCGCGAAGTTGATCTTCTCGATCTCCTGGCGCGCGGTCGCGCTGCGGGCCTGCGCGGGGTCCAGCGAGGTCACGTCGTGGCCGAGGCCGGGCCCGCTGACCTTGACGAGGACCAGCCCGAGCCGGTCGGCGACGTACTCCATGAGGGTCGTCTTGCCGTAGCCGGGCGGCGATACGAGCAGCAGCAGGCCCTGCGAGTCGGTGCGCCGGCCGGCGTCGGCGGTGCCGAGCTGCTTGGCGAGGCTGTCGCCGATCAGCGGCAGGTACACCTCGTCGAGCAGCCGGTTGCGTACGAAGGCGGACATGACGCGGGGCCGGTGGTCGTCCAGCCGCAGCCGGGCGCGTTCGGCTGCGACCAGGGCGGTGCGCCGGCGCTGGTACGCGCGGAAGCCGGGGAGGATGGTGGCGCGGAACTCCTCGGTGCGGGCGAGGAGTTCGTCGACGCGTACGGTCAGCCGGCCCCGTTCGATGCGCGGATGGACGCCCAGGAGGCCGTCCACGGTCGCGGTGAGCGGGGCGTCGCCCTCGTAGCGGGCCAGGACCGGCTCCGGGCAGAGTTCGACGGCGACGGCCTCCGCGAGATCGCCCGCGTCGAGGTCCGTTCCGCTCGCCCGGGCGTACGAGCTGAGCCAGCCCTCGACGAGCTGACGGCGGGCCGGCAGGTCGTCGCCGAGAGCGGCGAGGTCGTCGTCGTACGCCGGAGTGCCGGTAGTACGGCGGAACTTGTCCAGAAACGTGCGGACGGACGCCGCAGTGACGAACCCCTCGGGGCCGCTCGTCAGCTCCTCGAAGAGGTAGGCGGCGACGGTGCGGGAGGTGTCCCCCGGGATCTCCGCCGCCCACTCCTCCTGGAGCGCGGCGACCGCCGGGGTGAGGCCGAAGGTCTCGCGGGCGCGGGCCAGGGAGCGGGCCCGGCGCGTCCATGAGGTCCGGCGGGCGTCGTCCGTGCCGTACGCCCAGAAGAGCTGGGCGGCGGCCCGCGCGGCGGGCGGGAAGCGCAGCAGCCCCGCGGAGGCGTGCAGCCGCAGGAGGGTGGCCAGGATGGCCGTGGCGTCCTCGTCGTGCACTCCGCGCTGGTACCCCTCGTCGTACGCGGCCGCGGCCGACTCCCGTACGAGTGCGGCCAGTTCGCCTCCGGTCAACGAGCCCAGGCGGTCGGCTCCCTGCTCGGCGAGGAGGCGGGCGGCCAGGTGCTCGCCGCGGTAGACGGACGGGGACTCGGAGGGCAGCACCTGCTCCCAGTACGGGCGGGTGGCGGCGAAGTCCGGGTCGGTGACCGGTGCCCGGTAGTCGGTCCCGGTGACGGCGAACGCGAGCCCGTCCCCCTGCGGGACCAGCGTCAGCTCGAACGGCTGGGTGTTCACCGCGAACCGGTGCCGGCCCAGCCGGATCTTCGCCCCGCCGTCCGCGTACAGCTCGCTGCGGTCGCGCAGGGCCCGCCCCGCCTCCTGGCGGGCGGTCAGGAGCCGTCCGTCGAGCTCCTCGGCCCTGACCGTGTCGCCGAGTCCACGCAGTTCGTCGGCGGTGCGGCGGACCTTGGCGACCATCGGGTCCGAGGCGAAGTAGGTGTGCACGGCGTCCGCGTCGGGCAGCGTCGAACTGCGGCGCGCGACGGTCTCCAGCACGCGGGCGGCGGACGCCGCGAGCCGTTCGGTCCGGCGGGCGAGGGCGTCCTGAAGGGTCTGCCTGCGGGCCGAGAACGCCTCGTACATCTCCGTCCGCCGCTCGCCCAGCTCGGCCAGGAAGTCGTCGGACTCGGCGAACCGCGCCTCCAGGTTCTCCAGCTGGAGCAGCAGCCGCGCGAGCTGGTCGTCACAGGCGTCCGGGGTGTCCGCGGCGGCCAGGGCGGCCGTGACGGCCTGCCCCAGCAGAGCGGACTCGGCGGCGAACTCGGCCCGTCCCTCCTGGTCGAGCAGCGCGCGCCGGCGGGCGTCGAGCGTGGCGCGGGCCCGGTTCACCCCGCCGAGGACGTCGGCGATCCGCTCCAGGATCGACGTACGGACCACGCCGTCACCGATGTCGAGACCGGCGACGACGTCCGTCACCGTGCTCAGCCCGTCCGTCATCCCCGCCAGCCGCGCGCCGAGCGCGGCGGCGTCGGTGACGGTGGCGAGGGTGGCGGCCTGCTCGGTGAACCGGGTGACGTCCTCGTGGTAGCCGGCGAACGCGTCGGCTCCGGCCAGGAACGCGACCGCGCGCCGCCCGGCTGCGGTGATGTCGTCGTCGGTGGCGGCGGTGAGCTCGGCGATCCGTCCGGTGTCCGCGTACCGCATTTCCGAGAGGGTCGCCAAGTGGCCGTGCGCCGCACGCAGTTCGGTCAGCCGCTCGACCCAGTCGGCGGCGGAGCCGGGTGCCTCGCCGCGGACCCGGCGGACCAGGGCGGTGATCCGGTCCGCCGTCTCGCTGAGCGCATCGGCGGCGCGCCGTGTCTGCTCCCGTACGGCGTCGAACTCGGCGAGGACCTGCTGTGCGGTTGCGCGCAGGTCCGCCAACGCCCGGCCCAGAGAGCCGAGTTCGCTGTCGTCCAGCCAGTGGTAGCGGTCGGTGGCACGGGCGCAGTCGGCCACGAGCCGGGCGTGGACGGCTGCCGTCGGGGTGGTGCCGCCGGCGCTGTGCGCGAGCGCGAGGCAGTCGGAGATGCCGCGTACGAGGTCGGCGTTGCCGACGCGGGCGAGCGGGCCCGATCCGGCGGGGCGGGAGGCGGCATGGGTGTCGGAGACGTAGGGCGTCTGCCAGCGCTGCACGGCGTGCACGCGGGCCGGGCCGCCGTCCGGACCCTCCACCGGGTCCCGCAGGAGCACGAGCGTGCCGTCGTCGAGCAGCGCGTGACCGCGGCCCAGGAGCGGGGTGGCGACCTCCTGCCGGATCACGTTGTACGGCAGCAGCAGGCTGCGCCCGTCCTCCCGCGAACGGAACACGTACAGGACGTCCTCGCCGTTGGGGGAGCGGACGGCGCCCTCGAAGACGGGGTCGGCGAGCGGCTGGGGAATGTCGAAGGTCTTGGCCGTGCCGGCGGTCAGGTAGAAGCCGCCGGGGAAGATGATCCCCTGGTCCTCGGGGAGCCGGTGGCAGGCGGGCCCGATCCCGTCCAGCCGCTGCACGGTGCCCAGGAGCCGGTTGAAGACGAGATGGCGCCACGCCTCCTCCTTGTACGGGCGGATGCGGATCAGTACGAGCTGCCCGCAGTCCGCGTACGCGACCTCGGCGTCGGCGAGGGACTGGAGCGGTTCGGAGACCGGCTCGCGGTAGATCCCGTCGGGGGTGTCCGTGTCGTCGGCGGTCTTGAGCGTGAGGTGGCCGCCGAGCGTGGAGACGAAGAGCGGCGCTCCCTTGCCGGTGGCGCTCGTGCCCACGGCGATGTGGGGGTGCCGGCCGTCGATGTGCGCCTCGCGTCCCGCGACGGTCCAGGTGAAGTCGTGCGACGGCGGGAACACGTGGTCGCGCTCGCCGCGGGCGTCGAGGAACGCGCCGGGTGAGCCGTCGGCGTCCAGCACCCAGCGCAGGACGCGGATGTCCTCGGCATGCTCGCCCGTACGGAATACGGCCAGGAGCCTGCCCTCGGTACGGCGCAGCCTCAGGAGCCGGGCGTCGCGGTAGTAGCGGTGCAGGCCGCTGAACTCCCTTACGAAGGTGTCGTCGGCGAGGAGCGGGGCTTTCGCGGGCGCGAACTCGGTGTCGTACAGCGCGAGTACATCGTCGACGACCGGCTCGTCGGCCCGGCCGGGGCCGCGCTCGAAGCCGAACAGGAGGTGCCCGCCGATCGCCACGAGGTCGCGGGGTATGGACGGCTGCGCGGTCCGGACCCGCTCGCCGCCGAGCAACCGGAGCCCGGTGGAGCCGAACTCCTCGGTCCGGCGTGTGTTCAGTGCCTCGGCGCGGCGGGCGAGCTCGGCGGCCTGGGTACGGAGCCGCCGCCGCAGCACGTCGTAGTCCCCGCCCTCGGGGCCGGCCGGGGGCGGCGGGGTGACGGTGTCCATGCGGCTCCTTACGGGGCGGGGCGGGTGTGTCCTGCGGCCGGCGGGTGTCCTCAAGCGCCGGACGGGCTGGGGGTTGGCCCGGGTCCGGCGTGGTCCGGGTGTCCTCAAGCGCCGGACGGGCTGGGCGGGTGGGCGTTTGCTGCGAGCTTCGGGTGGGGGTCGCTGAACGGCCGTCCTCAAGCGCCGGACGGGCTTGATGTGGCCACCGTTGTGGTGAGTCCGCGGACAGGTCGGTCCGTCCGACCACCCCCAGCCCGTCGGGCGTTCGAGGACGGACAGGGCGTCGGGGGCTTCGTGTGAGCAGGGCC
Organism: Streptomyces sp. NPDC096323; assembly: GCF_040302845.1. Taxonomy (NCBI): domain Bacteria; kingdom Bacillati; phylum Actinomycetota; class Actinomycetes; order Kitasatosporales; family Streptomycetaceae; genus Streptomyces; species Streptomyces sp. NPDC096323. The sequence continues at coordinate 368,849 of NZ_JBEOSI010000004.1, read as the reverse complement.
GGTCCCTTTCAGCCCGTCCGGCGCTTGAGGACGGACGCCGCCCAGAGGCTCCCGGGGGACATGTTCCGGCCCCCACCCAGCCCGTCCGGCGCTTGAGGACACGGGGACAAGAGGGACAGACGCACCGTTACCCCACCGGCGCCCCGTTCCGGGCCGGGGCCGGGCCCGGGCCCGGGGCCGGGGCCCCGGGGATCGGCGTGTCCGCCAGGCCCAGGGACCGCGCGTGGTCCAGCAGCGCGCGGACCTGGTCCGCACCCGCCCCGCCCCCCGGCGCAGCCATCATCCGCATCAGCAGCGCCGACACCGTCAGGTTCTGTACGTCACCCGACGACACCGACCCCAGCACCCGCGTCACGTCGTCCGTGAACGACGAGGTGCCGTTCAGCCACGCCCCGCCGAGCGCCTTCGCCGTGTCCGAGTTCTCGACGAACGCGTCGAGGCTCCTGCCCATGGAGATGGAGGAGACCAGCCGGTCGAAGAAGACCGACTCCCCGCCGACGATGTCGATGTCGGCGTTCTCCAGACCCGTGGCCAGCACGGTCGCCTGCGCCTCGGCGACGTGGCGCTGGACGTCCAGCCCCGCGAGCCGGATCTCCTTCTCCGCGGCCAGCCGCAGCCGGTACTCCTCGTGTCCGCGCGACGCGTCGTCGAGCGCCGCCATCGCGGCCGCCTTGTCGGTGAGGCCGGCCGCCTCCGCCTTCAGCTTCTCGCCGATCATCGCCGCGTCGGCCGTCGCCTGGGCCTGCGTGCCCTCGGCCGCGGCGAGCGCCTTGAGCCGGGAGCCCTCCGCCTCGGCCCTGAGCCGGGCGGACATCGCCTCGGCCTCCGCCAGGCCGGTCTTCTCGATGACCTCGGCCGCCGCGTCCCGCACTTGCACGTCCGCGAGTCCGGGGGCCGCCGCCTCCGCCTGGACGCCCTCGGCCATCCGCAGCTTCGCCCGGGCGTCCAGGTCGGCGGTCTTCAGCCGGGCCTCGGCGAGCGTCAGCTGCTCGGCCGCCCGGTGCGTGGCCGCGGCCTCGGCGGCCTCCGCCGCCTTGATGTCCTTGACCAGCTGCTCCTGCGCCTCCGCCTCCGCGGCGATGATCACGGACTTGCGGGTGCGCTCGGACTCCTCGACGGTCCGCAGGGTCTTGATGGACTCCTCCTGCTCGGCGACCGTACGGTCCACCGCGATGCGTTCGCGGATCACGTCGGCGACCTCGCGGCGCTCCGCCTCGACCTCCTTCGTCGCGGCGATGCGGTTGAGCTCGGTCTGCCGCTCGCGTCCGATGACCTCGATCAGCCGGTCCTTCTCGATGCGTTCGTTCTCCACGGCGATGACCCGCTCGCGGTTCTTCTGCGCCACCGCGATCTCGCGGGCCTGGTTCTCCCGCTGGATGCCGAGCTGCTCCTCGGTCCGGATGAACGCGGCCTGGGCGCCCAGGCGTTCCTCCTCCTGGACCCGGGCGGTGGCGGCCTCCTCGCGGGCCCGGAGCGTCTCCACCTCGCGGCGCTGCTTGATCTCGGCCTCGGCCTGCCGGCGCTCCAGTTCCAGGATGGTCTCCCGGGCGTCGACGTCCTGCCGGGTGATCTCCTTCTGCTCGGTGCGCTGGAACTCGTTGGTCCGCACGTGCTCGATCGCGGTCAGCTCGGTGATCTTCCGGATGCCCTGGGCGTCGAGGATGTTGGCGCCGTCGAGCTGGACCATCGGGGTCTGCTCGAGGAAGTCGATGGCCGCGTCGTCGAGGTGGTAGCCGTTGAGGTCGGTGCCGATGACCCGGATGATCCGGTCCCGGAACTCCTCGCGCTTGGTGTAGAGATCGACGAAGTCCAGCTGCTTGCCGACGGTCTTGAGCGCCTCGGAGAACTTCGCGGCGAAGAAGTCCTGGATGGCCACCTTGTCGCTGGCCCGTGCCGTACCGATGGCCTGGGCGACCTTGATGACGTCCTCGACGGTCTTGTTGACCCGGACGAAGAAGGTGATGTGGATGTCGGCGCGGATGTTGTCCTGGCAGATCAGGCCCTCGCGTCCGGTGCGGCGGATCTCGATCGTCTTCACCGAGATGTCCATGGACTCGGCGTTGTGCAGCACCGGCAGGACGACGGCGCCGGTGAAGGTCACGTCGACCTTCCTGGTCTTGGAGATGATCAGGGCTTTGCCCTGCTCCACCTTGCGGAAGAGCCGGGTGACGACCAGGAGCAGGGCGATCGCGATGAGCAGGACCACGGCGATGATCAGGCCGAGGCCCAAGGAGATGGCTTCCATGACAGTCCTTGGCGGCTGGTGGTACGGAACAGGAGAGGAGCGGTGCGGTGCGCGCCGGCGCGGGCAGCGCCCGGCAACACCGGGCAGTCCGGTGCGGAGTGGAGTGGGGACGCGGGTGTGCGCCGGGATCAGGCGGTGCGGCCGGGCCTCGTACGGCGGCGCGGACGCGGCGGGACCGGTGGCGGTCCCGGGTCGAGCGCACGGTCGTACGGGGAGACCCAGAAGAACTCGCCCCCGTCGTCGTACGCGTACAGGAGCCCAGGACTCCCCGCCGACAGCGCTTCGTCCGCCGACGTCAGTTGGCGTACCTGAACGATCGCGGTGGATCCGTCGGCCGCGGCGACCTCGGCCTGGCCGAAGTCCGTGCCGACGGAGCCGGTACGGATCGTGCAGACCCGGCCCAGGAAGTCCTGGCGCGAGGGAGGCGGCTGGTCCGCGAAGAACCGGCGGGCGTGGTGCACCAGCAGTCGCGCCGCGGCCCAGGCCGCCAGCAGGGCAACGGCGAGGACGCCGAAGGCGAGTGCGGCCCGGACGGTCCCCGTGGTGTGGCTGCGGTGCAGCAGGACCGAGCCGGTCAGCGCGGTGAACCAGCCGACGGCCACCATCACCGAGACCGAGACGGCGACGGGCACGCCGCCTATGCCGACGAGATCGGTGTCGAGATCGGCGTCGAAGGAGTGGTGGTCGGCCGTACCGGTCAGGACGAGCAGCCAGAAGGCGATGACGACCACCAGGGCCGCGGAGAAGAGCACGGCCGGGAAGGACTGCGTCGCGGTCAGGAACTCCTGCATCGGTCCACCCCCTGCCCTCGGCCGGCGGTCCGGCCGGTGCGTGTCGCGGGCCCGGGGTGAGCCCCGGAGCCGCGGCGCCGTCCCAACGGTGCCGCGGCAGCCGGGTCTTCCCCCGCCCCCTGCACCCCCGTGTTCCCCCGTGGCCCCCCGGTTGGTGCTGACAGGATCGTGTCATTCGCGGCCCGCCGACCGCATTGCCGGAATCCGGCAGTCTTTCTCCGTGCTCCATGCCGGGCACCGGCATGCGCGCGCAGGCGTTGTGGAACTATCGGAGCGGTATCGGCGAGGGGGGCGGGCGCGTGGCGGAACCGGTGATTTCCGAGAGTTTCCTGGAGGGCTACGACCGGATCCTGGGCGAGGTGGCCGTCACCGGCCGACGGCTCACCCGGGAGGAGCTCGACACCCGCCGCGCCCTCGGCAGGCAGGCCGCGGAGGCCGGGCACCAGTTGCGCGCGCTGGTCCGGATGCACCTGGCCGCGACCCGCACCATCTGGCCGGCCGCCGTGCCCGGCGTGACCGCGGCCGCCACCGCCGCGGCCACCGAGAGCGTGCTGGCGGCGGTGGAGCAGACGGTCGACGCGTTCGCCGAGGGTTTCGAGCGGGCCCAGCGCCTCACCGTGCGGCGGGAGGAGGCGGCCCGCCGGGAGTTCATCGACGATCTGCTGTACGGGCGCAGCGACCTGGGCCGGCTCGCCGAGCGAGCCACCCGGTTCGGGCTGCGGCTCTCCCGCGCCCACGCCGTCGCGGTGGCGGCGGGCCCGGAGGCGTACACCGAGACCGACGCCGTCCCGCGGCAGGTGGAGACGGCGCTGCTGGCCAGGTTCGACGGCCGCAAGATCCTGCTCACGACGAAGGACGGCCGGCTGATCTGCATCGCGCCCGGCAGCCAGCCCGATGTCCTGCGGTACTTCGCCAAGCAGGCGCACGCGGCGACGGACGGCGGCCGGGTGGCGGTCGGCCGGCCCCACCGGGGGCCCGGCGGCGTGGTCCAGTCGTACGACGAGGCGCTGGACGCGCTGGACCTGGCGGACCGGATGGGGCTGGAGGACCCCGTGCTGTACGCCGCAGATCTGCTGGTCTACCCCGTGCTGACCCGGGACCGGCAGGCGATGGCCGATCTGGTGCGCAGTGAACTCGGCCCGCTCCAGCAGGCGCGGGGCGGCGCGGAGCCGCTGCTCAAGACGCTCTCCGTGTACTTCGACGCGGGCTGTGTCGCCGCCGAGACCGCCCGGCGCCTCGCGCTGAGCGTACGGGCGCTGACCTACCGGCTGGAGCGGATCCACCAGCTCACCGGCTCCGACCCGTCCGACCCGATGCACCGCTACACCCTGCAGACGGCGGTGATCGGGGCCCGGCTGCTGGACTGGCCGGCCAAGGAGGTCTGAGCCGCCCCGCTCCTGTGCCCGCTGCCGGGTTCCGGCAGCATCTGCCCGGCGCCGGGCTTCCCGCATGCGGGGACGCCGACCTCCGTTTAGCGTGATCAGTCGGGGGATTCCGGTGTCGTGTGCAGCGAGGGAGAACCGCACCATGGCCCGTCATTCACGTCAGCCGGGGGAACCGGACGAGGACGGACGACAGGGGCGGGTGGCCACCGAGCGGCCCTCCCCGGACACACCCGGCCAGGAGCGGGGGCCCTCCCACCGGTGGTGGGTGCTGGGTGTGATCGGGCTGGCCCAGCTGATGGTGGTCCTTGACGCGACGATCGTGAACATCGCGCTGCCCTCCGCCCAGCAGGACCTCGGCTTCAGCGACGGCAACCGGCAGTGGATCGTGACGGCGTACGCCCTCGCCTTCGGCTCGCTGCTGCTGCTGGGCGGACGGATCGCCGACCTGGTCGGCCGGCGGGTGGTGTTCCTGACCGGTCTGGTCGGCTTCGCTGTCGCCTCGGCCATCGGCGGAGCCGCCCCGAGCTTCGAGATCCTGGTGCTGGCCCGCGCGCTCCAGGGCATGTTCGGGGCGCTGCTCGCCCCGGCCGCGCTCGCGCTCCTCACCACGACGTTCACCGTGCCCAAGGAGCGGGCGAAGGCGTTCGGGATCTACGGGGCCATCGCGGGTGCGGGCGGCGCGGTGGGGCTGCTGCTCGGCGGGGTGCTCACCGAGTACCTGGACTGGCGCTGGTGCCTGTACGTGAATCTGCTGTTCGCGCTCCTCGCCTTCGTCGGCGGCGCGCGTCTGCTGACCGCCGGTGCGCCGGCCGACCGCCCGAAGCTGGACATCCCGGGGACCGTGCTGGTCTCCGCCGGTCTGTTCTGCATCGTGTTCGGGTTCTCCAACGCCGAGACACACGCCTGGAGTTCGCCGCAGACCTGGGGATACCTGCTGGCCGGCGCGGTGCTCGTGTCGATGTTCGCGTGGTGGCAGACCCGGGCGGCGCATCCGCTGCTGCCGATGCGCGTGGTGCTGGACCGGGACCGCGCGGCCTCGTTCCTCGGCATGTTCATCTCCGGCGCCGGGATGTTCGGCGTGTTCCTGTTCCTGACGTACTACCTCCAGAAGAGCCTGCTGTACTCGCCGGTCTCCACGGGGGCGGCGTTCCTGCCGATGGTTGCCGTCATGATCGTGACGTCGGTGATGACGACCAACAACCTGGTGCCGCGGTTCGGGGCCAAACCGATCGTGCCGCTCGGCATGGGTCTGTCGGCGGCCGCCATGGTGTGGCTGACCACCCTGGACCTGAGCAGCAGCTACCTCGCCCATGTGCTGCCGCCGCTGCTCTGCCTGGGCCTGGGGCTCGGCATGATCTTCGCCACGGCGATGAACCTGGCCACGGCCGGGGTGGCGGCGCGGGACGCCGGTGTGGCCTCCGCGATGGTCAACACCAGCCAGCAGGTCGGTGGCTCCATCGGTACGGCGCTGCTGAACACCCTGGCCACGAGCGCCGCCACCCACTACCTGGCGGGACGCAAGCCGACCCCGGCCGCTGTCGCCCAGGCCCAGCTGGAGAGTTACTCGACCGCGTACTGGTGGTCGGCGGGCTTCTTCGTCCTCGGCCTGCTGGTCACGGTCGTGCTCTACCGCCGGGGCGTGCCGCGCCCCCACGAGGTGGCGGAGACGGAGGCGGTACGGGCCTGACCCACGCGGCCGCGCACGGATTCAGCGGCGGGGCCCGGTGCTCTCCACCAGACGTACGAAGGGAACCGACTCGCCGGCCCGCCGGTAGCCGGCCGTGCTCCCATCGGCCGGGAGCCCTATGAAGGCGCAGAGGCGGCGGGCGGCCCGGGGACGGCGGGGCGCGTACCGTGCCATCAGCTCTCCGCCCTCCTCGGCCGGCAGGACGTGCGCGGTCACGGCGTGGAACCTGCGCCCGGCCTGCACGGTGGCATGCGGCGTACGGAGCAGATCGAGGTACCAGTCGGCTTCCGGGCCGAGGCCGGACGCCACCGTCCAGGTCCGCCGGCCGTCCACGGTCGCGGACTCGACGACCTCGATCACCGTCCGCCGGGGAAGGCCCGTGGTGCGCCCGGTGTGCACGAGGAGCAGCAGCCGGCCCCGGAACAGCGGGCCCAGCCCCGCACGGAACATATGAACGGGCAGCCGGGCGGTGGTGCGCCGCAGTCCGGTCGGCAGGGGTGGGCGCTGGGGCTCGTGCGGGGGCGCGGATTCAGGCGTCACCGGGCCAACGTCGCACAGCCCGAAGGGGGGAGGCATGGCGTTGTGCCGGGGATTCGGTGACGGTTCGACACCTCTTTCGCGGCTCGCCCAGGGCCTCACTCCCGCCACCCGTACCGGTGAACCCGCGCTGAGACGCCCGCGCCGGGAACTATCGTCGCGGGCATGGTCGATCACGATGCCCTCAGTGTCACCCGCGAGGCCTACGACGCCGCCGCCCACACCTACGCGGAGTTGTTCGGCGACGAGTTGCGCCGGCGGCCCCTGGACCGCGCGATGCTGAGCGCCTTCGCCGAACTCGTACGCGCGAGTGGGAACGGCCAGGTCGCGGATCTGGGCTGCGGGCCCGGCCACATCACCGCTCATCTGGCCGCGTCGGGGCTTTCCGTGCGCGGCGTCGACGCGTCCTCCGCCATGATCGAGGCGGCCCGGCACGCCCATCCGGGCCTGCGGTTCGACACGGGCTCCATGGCCGCGCTGGACATCGCCGACGGGGTGCTGGGCGGCGTGCTCTCCCGGTGGTCCGTCATCCACACGCCGCCGCCGGAGCTCCCGGTGATCCTCGCGGAGTTCCACCGTGTCCTGGCCCCCGGCGGTCACCTTCTGATCGGCTTCTCCGCCAGTGAGGGGCCCTCGCACCCCACGCAGGGCTTCGATCACGCGGTCGCGCGGGCCTACCGGTGGTGGCCCGATCACCTCGCCGCGCTGCTGCGCGCGGCCGGGCTGGCCGAGGTGGCCCGGATGGTGCGCGAGCCCGAGCCCACCGACCGGCGGCAGTTCCGGGAGATCCATCTGCTCGCCCGCAAGAACTGAGGGCGCTCGCGGGGTCAGTCCGCGGACTTGGCCAGTTCCTCCTGCGGGGTGGCGGACGCGGCGGGTGCGCGCTCGGCGGGGCTGCCCACCGGGCCGTCGTTCCTGGCGCGCCACTTCCGGATCAGCTCGACCGCCGGCTGGGTCCAGCGTGCCGTGAGCGGGCCGACGATGACGAGGATGAGGACGTACGCGGTGGCGATGGGCCCGATCCGGGGCTCGGTCGCCACGGCGAGTCCGGCGATGACGATGGAGAACTCGCCGCGGGCCACGAGCGTGCCGCCCGCCCGCCAGCGCCCGCGCGATCCGATGCCCGCCCGCCGGGCCGCGTACCAGCCGGTGGCGATCTTCGTGAAGACGGTGACGACGGCCAGCAGCGCGGCCGGCAGGAGCACCGGCGGGATCTCCGCGGGATCGGTGGACAGGCCGAAGAACACGAAGAACACGGCGGCGAACAGGTCCCGCAGCGGGGTCAGCAGCTTGCGCGCCCCCTCCGCGACCTCGCCCGAGAGCGCGATGCCGACGAGGAACGCGCCGACGGCCGCCGACACCTGCAGCTGCTGGGCCACCCCGGCGACCAGGACGGTCAGCCCGAGCACGACGAGCAGCAGCATCTCCGGATTGTCGGAGGAGACGGCCCGGCTGATGAGCCGGCCGTGCCGCAGGGCGAGATAGAGCACGAAGCCGACGGTGCCGAGCGCGACGAGCAGCGCGATGCTGCCCCCGGCGAAGCCGACGCCGGCGAGCATCGCGGTGAGGAGCGGCAGGTAGACGGCCATCGACAGGTCCTCGATGACCAGCACCCCGAGGATGACGGGCGTCTCCCGGTTGCCGAGCCGGCCCAGGTCGGTCAGGACCTTGGCGATCACGCCGGACGAGGAGATCCAGGTGACTCCGGCCAGCGCCACCGCGCCCACCGGCCCCCAGCCCAGCAGCAGGGCGGCGACGGCGCCCGGGGTCGCGTTGAGGACGAAGTCCACGGCACCCGACGGGTACTGGGTCTTGAGGCTGGTGACGAGTTCGGATGCGCTGTATTCGAGCCCCAGCAGGAGGAGCAGCAGGATGACGCCGATCTCGGCGCCCACGGCGGTGAACTCCTCGCTCGCCCCCAGCGGCAGCAGCCCGCCCTCCCCGAAGGCGAGCCCGGCCAGCAGGTACAGCGGGATGGGCGAGAGCCCTACGCGGCCGGCGAGCCGGCCGATGATGCCCAGGCCCAGGATGACGGAGCCGAGCTCCACCAGCAGTGCGGTCGTGTCATGCACGGTCAGCCCTCCGCAATGATCTCGGAGAGCGTGTCGACGCCCTCCCTGGTACCGACGGCGACGAGAGTGTCCCCGATGGCGAGCCGGAAGTCCGGCCCCGGAGACGGATGCGCGCTGTGGGTCCGCAGCACCGCCACGATCGAGGCGCCGGTCCGGGTCCGCGCCCGGGTGTCCCCGAGCAGCCGGCCGCCGTACGGGGAGCGCGTCCCTAGCGGGATGTGCTCGGTGACCAGGTCGATGCCCTCGGTCCGCACGGCGTCGATCGGCGCCGCGTCGATGAGGTGGGCGAGCCCGGTGGCCTCCTGTGGGGTCAGGGGGACGGAGAGGCGGCAGGAATCGGGATCGTCCTGGTCGTAGAAGCCGAGGAACCGGCGGCCGTCGTGGTGGACGACGACGGAGATGTGCTGTCCCGACTCGGTGGTGTAGTCGTACTGCACGCCGACTCCGGGCAGCGTGGTGCGGTGGGTTCCCATGGCTTCCTCCCGAGGAGCGCGGCGCGCGCCGTGATGTTCTTGGTCAACTCTTTAGCTTCGCATTACCCTATCTGGGTGATTCTTCCGTCATTGCGTACGGGGGTCGGGCGAGCCTTTCCGTACGGACCGGGTCCGCACACACGCGTGCCCGGCCGGTGATGCGGAACCGGCCGGGCACCATGCATGGGGCGAGGGCCGGGATCAGTCGGCGATCTCGATCTTTCCGCTGGGCGCGGCCGCGTCCTGCTGGGCAGGGACGTCCGGCCGGGGGCTCGCGCCCTTGAGGTTGCGCAGCAGCGCGGCGAGGTCGACTCCCGTGGTGGAGCTGAGGAGTTCCATGCCCTGCGCGACGTTGTCCGTGACCGTGCGCGACAGCTGGCTGGCGCCGTCCGTCGAGATGACGGTCAGCTTGTCGATCGCGCTCAGCGGCTCGGCCGCCTTCGCGACGACCTGCGGGAGCACCTCGACGAGCATCTGGAGGACGGCCGCGTCGCCGTACTGCGCGAAGGCGTCGGCCTTCTTCCGCATGGCCTCGGCCTCGGCGGCTCCCCTCGCGGCGATGGCGGCGGCCTCGGACTCGCCCTCGATGCGCACGGCGTCGGCGAGTGCGGAGCGGTGCAGCTTCTCGCCCTGACCGGTCAGCCGGGAGCGCTCGGCGTCCGCCTCGGCCTCCTTGACCTGGGCGATGCGGCGGGCCTCCGCCTCCTGCTCGGCCTGGTAGCGCGCGGCGTCGGCGGGCTTGCGGACCTTGGTGTCGAGCTCACGGTCGGTCAGGGCGGCCTGGCGCTCGGCGACCTTCTCCTGCTCCTGGAGGACCTCCTGCTGACGAGCGGCCTCGGCGAGCGGGCCCGCGGCGTTCGCCCGGGCGGCGGCCGCTTCGGTCTCGGCCTTGATCTCGGCCTGCTTGAGGTTGAACGTCCGCTCGGCGATCGCGATCTCCTCGGCGGCCTTCAGCCGCGCCTGCTCGGAGGCGCGGCGGGCGTTGGCCTCGGCGATGTCCGCCTCCTGCTTGGCACGGGCGGCCTCGGGGCGGCCGAGGTCCTCCAGGTAGGAGCCCTCGGTCGTGATGTCCTGGATCTGGAAGGCGTCCAGGATCAGGCCCTGACCCGACAGGCTGGCCTCGGCCTCCTCCGCCACCTGACCGGCGAACGCGGCCCGGTCGCGGATGATGTCCTCGACCGACATCCGGCCGACGATGGCGCGCAGCGCACCGGAGAGCACTTCCTGGGTGAAGCCGACGATGCCGTCCTGCTGCCGGAGGAAACGCTGGGCGGCGGCCCGGATGGCGTCCTCGCTGCCGCCGACCTTGACGATCGCGACGCCTTCGAGGTGGGACTTCACCCCGCGCAGGGTGACGGCGCCGCGCACGGCGACGGGGATGTGCCGGCTGGACAGGTCCAGGGTGAACTTCTGCTGGACGAACGGCACGACGAAGACGCCGCCGCCGACGACGACCTTCTGGCCGCTGTTGTCGATGCTGGCCCGCCCGGTCACCGGGTCCACGGACTTCTTGCCGCGGCGGCCGGTGATGATGAACGCCTGGCTGGGCCCCGCGACCTTGTAGCGGGTGATGACGGCGAGGGCGAGCAGGAAGAGGAGTACGACGACTCCGACGATGGCGATCAGGACTGGACTCATGAGGCTGTCCCCCTCTGCCTCCCGGGACGGGGACGGCAGTTGCGTGGCGAGCGGTGGTGTGCCGGCCGGAGTGCCGGCTCAGCGTTCGACGGGACGGACCGAGACCGAGGTGGTCGAGAGCGTGGCCTCGACCCAGATCTCGGTGCCGCGCGCGACCGGTACCGGGCTCTTCGCCGCGAGCTTCACGGGCTGGCCCCCGAGGCGCAGCAGCACCTCTCCGTACCCGTCGGCCGGAATGGCCGTGACCACGGATCCGGAGGTGCCGATGAGGTCCTCGTCCCGGGGTGTGGCATGGGTCTGGTCCCGCATCAGGGCCCGGCTGAACCTGAGGGTCAGCCAGGCCGCGACCAGCCCCGCGAGCGCCCCGGCCGCCGTGGCGGCGATGGGGCCGGCGCCCGTCGTGCCGAGCACGATGGCGCCGCCGAATCCGAGCATCGAGAGGAAGCCGGCCACCACCGGAAGGGAGACCAGCCCGCCGAAGAGACCTTCCAGCAGGCCCCCGAAGAGTCCTTCGAGGATTCCGTCGAAGATCAGTGACAGGGCGAGAAGTGCGACCCCCGCAATGCCGAGACCGAGAAACAAGGTCACGTGATCGCCCCTCCCCGGCTGCGGAACCCCCCGAACATTTCCGTCGAACTGGCTGGATGATCCCATACATACCCGCGCGGAGACACTGCCGGGATCCGGCAGTCTTCTAGTCTTTGCCGATGCCGGAGAGGTGGCCCGCCAGGGTGTCCAGCGACTGGAAGGTGGCCCCGAGCAGCGCCACGTGCTTCCAGCGCAGCACTCCTTCGGCGTCGACCAGGAACACCGCGCGCCGCACCCCGATCCCGGGCGCCGCCACCCCGAACGCGCGGGCCGTCGCGCGGCCCGGGTCCGCCAGCAGCGGCATGCGCAGCCCATGCCCGCGGGCGAACGCCTCGTGGCTGTCCACATCCTGTGGACTGATTCCCCAGACCTCGGCGTCGAGCCCCTCGAAGGTCTCCATGCCGGAGGAGTACGAGCAGAGTTGCCGGGTGCACACGGCGGTGTTGTCGCCCGGGTAGAAGGCGAGGACGAGGGCCCGGCCGCGCGCGGCGGAGAGCGTGTAGTCGCGGCGTTCGAAGGAGTCCTCGTCCAGAACGCCTCCCGCGAGCGTGAAGTCCGGGACAGGCTGACCGAGTTGGAGTGTCGCTCCCATGCGGTGTCCTTAGGTGTACGGAAGTTGAGTGCGGCGCCGCTGCGTGAGGGCGCCACCCGTGCTCCGTACAGCATGCTTGGTCCCGTCCGCAGTGTTCACCCCGGATCAGCCGTGGGCGTCCGGCTCCGTAAGGAACAGGCCGAGCACCAGGGCGAGGACCGGGATCGCGCACAGGATCGTGAACACGCCCTGCGGGCCGTACGCCTGGGCCGCGGCGCCGAGCGCGGGCGCGATCAGGCCCCCGATGCTGACGGCGAGGCCGAGCGTGACGCCCGCCGCGGTGCCGGGGCGGCCCGGCAGGTAGTCCTGGCCGAGCTTGACCAGGACGGCGAACGGGATGTTCAGGGCGAGGCCCGACAGGATCGCGAAGAGCAGCGGCAGGACCGTGCCCGGGGTCAGCCGCAGGGCGATCAGCGCCGGTACGGTCATCAGGCCGCCGAGCTGGACCGTACGGACCATGCCGATCCGGTCGGCGATCCGGCCGCCGAGCAGCGTCCCGGCCACCCCGCCGACGAGGAAGCAGGCGAGCGCCACGCCGGCGAGCCCCCGGCCGGAGTGCAGATGGCGGATCCAGAACAGCTCGATGAACGTGATCGCGCCGAAGAACGCCACCGACCGCACCACTTCGATGCCGGTGAGCACGAGGAAGGGCCGCCACCGGTCCCGCCCCGCCCGCGCTGCCGTGCGCACCGCGGTCGCGGCGGGGCGGTGCCGGAGGAGGACGAACGCCATCAGGACGGCCGGCGGGATGAAGAGCGCCGTCGCGCCGACCCCCATCGCGACGAGGGCCGGAGTGGCCAGTACGGGAGCGAGGAAGAAGCCCACGCTGCCGCCCGCGGCGAAGACGCTCATCGCGGACGCGCTGTCCCCGGCCGCCTCGCGGGCCGCTTTGCCGGCCGCCGGATGGAACATCGCCACGCCCAGGCCGGACAGCAGGATGAGCAGCCAGACCGCGGCGTACGGCCTGACCAGCCCGGACAGGCCCAGGCCGATCCCGGCGACGGCCAGTCCGGCCGGGGCGAGCCGGCTCAGCCGGTAGCGGTCCACGGCGACGCCGATGAAGGGCTGCGGGACCGAACTGCCCAGCGCCGCCGCGAGGGTGAGCCCCGAGGCGGCCACATAGCTGTAGCCGCGGTCCAGTACGAAGTACGGGACACAGGCGGGGACGAGCCCCTGGTACAGGTCGTCCACGGCGTGCGCCACGCCCCACATCCGCATCCGCCGCCACGCGGAGGCGGGGGGCGGCTGCGGATGTGGGGCGTCCGGGGGCGAGGTCTCGGCGTCGGGGGGCTGGGGCGAGGTGTCGGGGGACGACGGGATCGGTCGGGACGTCGGGCCGGTCATGAGGGCTCCTTCCGGGGTCCCTTCGAGGATTCCGGCCGCGGGGATCAGCGGGCTAGCGATATTCTGCCGATCTATGTCGACAACCTGCCGCGTGCTCCACGGCCCGGCCCGGGTGCCGCTCGCGCACCGGGAGCGCATCGAGCGCCACCATCACCTGGAGCACCAGCTCGTGTGCCCGTCCCGCGGGGTGCTGGAGGTGTCCACGCCGCTCGGGGTGTGGGCCGTGCCGCCGCACCGGGCGGTGTGGATCCCGGCCGGTGTGGTCCACGCCCATCTGGCCTTCGGGCCCACGGAGGTACGGGCGCTCTCCTTCGGTCCGCGGGACAACCCGCTGCGGCTGGACCGGCCGACCGTGCTGGCCGTCACCCCGCTGCTGCGCGAGGTCGTGGCCTGTCTGACGGACGACACGGAGCTGAGGGGGGACGCGCGGCAGCGGCGGAATCTGGAGCGGGTCGCGCTCGACCAGCTGCGCCGGGTGGAGCCGCTGGCGGTCTGTCTGCCGTCACCGGCCGACGCCCGGCTGCGGGACATCGCCCGGATCCTGCGGGACGACCCGGCGGACGGGCGGACCCTCACCGAGCTGGGCGCCGCAGTCGGCTCGGCGTCCCGCACCCTGTCCAGGCTGTTCCGCGCCGAGACCGGGATGTCGTTCCCGCAGTGGCGCACCCAGCTGCGGTTGCACCACGCGCTGACACTGCTGGCGTCGGGCGGCTCGGTCACCGCGGTCGCGGTGGCGTGCGGCTACAGCGGGCCGAGCGCGTTCATCCAGTCGTTCCGGCACGCATTCGGCACCACGCCCGGCTCCTATGCGGCGGGCTCCTACGCGGCGGGCTCCCACGCCGCAGACTCCTACGCGGCGGGTGGGACCGGCGCGGCGTAGTAGGCCAGGAACATGTCCACCCCATGGGTGATCAGCCGGTCGGTGGCGCCGTCGTCGATCGTCGTGCCGTAGGAGCCGAAGACCAGGTGCGGGAAGACCAGTAGCGCGTACAGCTGGATGATCGCCGTCTCCAGGTCGGGGACGACCAGCCGGCCGCGCCCGGCCAGTTCGCGCAGGGCTTCGGCGACGGCGGGGTGGTGGCCCTCGGGGCCGTGGCCCTGCCAGGCCTGCGCGATCTCCGGGAAGCGGTGCAGCTCGGCGGCCACCAGATTGCGCAGGGCTATGACATCGGCGTTGCCGCGGACGGCCGCGACCCAGGTCCTGGCCGCGTCGATGAAGGCGGCCCGCAGATCGGGGGCGTCGGCGAGGGCGGCGAGCGCTGTCGCCGACGCCCCGTCGAGCGGCTCGTCGAGTGCCGCGGCGACCACGGCGGTGAACAGTGCTTCCTTGCTGCCGAAGTGGTTGTAGACGGTCACCTTCGAGACGCCCGCCCCGGCGGCGATGGCATCCATGCCGACGCCGAATCCGGCCTGCAGGAACGCCTCGCGGGCCGCCTTCAGGATGGCCCGCCGCTTGGCCTCGGCGCGCGGTCCTGCGGGGCGGGGCTTGATGTCCATGACTCGATGCTAACAGCGAGCTGAACTGAACGGTTGAGTTCATTTGTACTGGCCCGTACAGTTCAGTTCATGACCCACGACACCTCTCCGAAAGCCACCGCGCCTGCCCACGGGCCCGGCCCCCACACTCACCCGGCCGCAGTCCGCCGCCCCGGCGCGATGCTCGCGGTCATCTGCGCGGCCCAGTTCATGCTGGTCCTCGACGTCACCGTGGTGAACGTCGCGCTGCCCGACATGGCCGCCGACCTCCACCTCAGCCGCACCGCGCTGACCTGGGTGGTCACCGCGTACACCCTCTGCTTCGGCGGGCTGATGCTGCTCGGCGGACGCCTCGCCGACGCTCTCGGCGCCCGGCGCACCCTCCTCGCCGGTCTGACCGTCTTCACCGCGGCCTCACTGGTCTCCGGGCTCGCCGGCAGCGCCCCGGTCCTGATCGGCGGACGCGTCGCGCAGGGCGTGGGGGCCGCGCTGTTGTCCCCGGCGGCCCTGTCGCTCGTCACCACCTCGTTCCACGGCGCCGCCCGCAACAAGGCGCTCGGGGTGTGGGCCGCGATCGGTGGCACCGGTTCGGCGATCGGGGTGCTGGCGGGCGGTGCGCTGACCGGCGGACCCGGGTGGAGCTGGGTCTTCTACGTCAACGTGCCCGTCGGCCTTGCCCTGCTGGGCGCCGTCCCCGTCCTCGTACCACCGCGCGCGCCGCAGCCGTCGGCCGGCCGGCTCGACGTTCCCGGGGCGGTGCTCGTCACGGGCGGTACCGGCGCGCTGATCTACGGACTGGTCAAGGCGGGCGACGGCGGCTGGAGCGCCCCCGCCGCGCTGCTCCCGCTCATCGGTGCCGTCGTGCTGTACGCGGGGTTCGCGGCGGTGGAGCGGGCGGCCCGGGAGCCACTGATGGACCTGCGGATGTTCACCCGCCGCCCGGTGCTCGCCGGGGCGTTCCTGATGCTGATCGCCACCGGGCTGCTGATCGCGTTCTTCTTCCTCGGTTCGGTCTACCTCCAGCACGTCCGCGGCTTCGGGGCGCTGCGCACCGGGCTCTTCTTCCTGCCGGTGGCGGTGGCCGTGGGCGCCGGCGCGCACCTGGGCTCGCGGCTCGTCACGTCGGTGGGCAGCCGGGCCACCGCGGTCGGCGGAATGGTGATCGCCACCGCCGGCTGCGTCCCGCCGGCCCGGATCGGTGCGGACAGCAGTGTGTACGGGGTGCTGCTGCCGGGTCTCGCGGTGGCCGCCTTCGGCCTCGGGGCGGTGTTCGTCACCGCCACGACGACCGCACTGGGCATGGTCGCGCACGAGGAGGCGGGGCTGGCTTCGGGGGTGGTCAACACCTTCCACGAGGTGGGCGGTTCGATCGGTGTCGCGGTCGTGTCCACCGTGGCCGCTGCGGGAATCGGCGGCGCCCCGGGCACGGTGACCGGCTTCGCGGACGCCTTCCTCGTGTGCGCGGTGGCGGCGGGCGGCTGCGCCGTGGTGTCCGCGGTGCTGGTGCCCCGGGGGCAGCCGGAGATGGGGGGCGCGATGCCGGTGCACTGAGGCCGGCCGGCGCGGGCGGCGCAGGGGCGACGGGACGGATCCGGGGCGTTGTCAGTGGCGGGTGCGACGATCGGACCATGAAGCCGTTGCTCCTCGCCGGCATCGAGGCCGCCGTCCGCAGCAGTTGGGGCGTCGACACCACGACGCCCGAGTACCGCCCGCACTGGACCCCGGACAATCCGGCCCGCGACCAGTGCGGGGTCACCGCCCTGGTCGTGCACGACCTGCTGGGCGGCGAGCTCATACGCGGCGAGGTGCATGTCGACGGCGTGCGCACTGACTACCACTGGTGGAACCGGCTCGGACCCGGGACGGATATCGACCTGACGCGCGAGCAGTTCGCCCCCGAGGAGATCGTCTCGGGCGGCACGGTGATTTCCCGCCCGCCGCAGATAGCCCGCCTGCGGGAGGAGTACGAGTTGCTGCGCGGACGGGTCCTGGAGCGCCGGCACGCTCCCGCGTAACAGGGCCCGGGCGGTCAGTCACCCAAGTTCGAGGCTGGTGATGCCGAACAGCCCGGTGTGATCGATGTCCGGCGCCG
Source organism: Streptomyces sp. NPDC096323 (assembly GCF_040302845.1). Taxonomy (NCBI): domain Bacteria; kingdom Bacillati; phylum Actinomycetota; class Actinomycetes; order Kitasatosporales; family Streptomycetaceae; genus Streptomyces; species Streptomyces sp. NPDC096323. Next base: position 351,929 of record NZ_JBEOSI010000004.1, on the reverse strand, counting down.
GCCCGGTGTACATGCGGGCCGTCTCGAACGACGGGGTGAGCCCCAGCTCCTCGGCCAGCCCTGCCGCCGCCGGATTCACGTCGGGTACGTCGACGGCGACGGGCGCGGAGGGATCGGTGGCCGCCAGCGCGCTCACCAGGGCCCGGGCGATCTCCGGCGTGGCCGCGTACAGCGGGCCGATGCGCGAGGACGTGCGGCAGGCGCGCAGCACGGCGAGGCCCCGCACCTCGCCCTCGGAGAGCGCGACCAGCGCGGTGCGCCCCGGCGTGGTGGTCCAGGCCGCGAGGAAGCTGTCCCGCGGTGCCGGGAAGAACCGGCGGTCGTACGCCGTGACCTGGCCGAACGGCAGCGTGCGGGCGTCCACCAGCGTCACGCCGGCCGGCGGCGCGATGTCCACCGGTGCGAGCCCCTCGTACCTCAGGTTCGTCCAGGCCGGAAGGAAGCCGGACTTGCGGTAGTTGGGCTGCTGCTCGACCACTCCGTCGAGGCCGGTGTTCCGCCCGGCCAGCCGGGCCGTCCCGGTGGCCCAGAGCCGGCTCCCGTACCCCTGGCCCCGCAGCTCCGGGCGGGTCAGGTAGAAGCCCAGAAAACCGAAGTCGGAACCGTAACGCACCACGGAGACACAGGAGGCGGGCACACCGTCGAGCCGGCCGATCAGGAAGCCGCACGGATCGGCGGCGAAGAACGCCTGACCGTCGGTCAGCCCGGGGTTCCAGCCCTCTGCGTGGGCCCAGTCCGCCATCATCCTGATGTCGTCCGCGCTTGCTGTGGTGATCTCGAAAGTCGGCACGCCCCCACCATGGACCCCGCGCGCGGCCTGTTCAACGATGCCGGGCCACGTGGACCGTTCACGGACGCCCGGCCCTCGGCTCACCCCAGCAGGAAGGCGCCCGCCGTCGCCGCACCCAGCGCCGTCCCGGCCGTCACCTGGCCCACCGTGTGGTAACCGAGCGCGACCCGTGACCAGCACACGGCGGCCGTCATCGCGTACCCGAACAGCCACCACGGCGAGTGCACCGCGGCGAGCAGCGCGACCACGGCCGAGGCGACCGAGGCGTCCACCGAGATCTTCCAGACCGTGTTGACGGCCAGCAGGACGACGGTCATCGCCCAGAGCCCGAGCATCGCGGTCAGGATGCCGGAGGGGGCGCCGCCCAGCACCATGACCGCCGAACCGGTGCCGATGGAGCCGAGGATGACGAAGAAGATCGGGGCCCGCTTGGTCCGGTCGACGACATGACGGTCGCCCCAGGTGCCGCGACCGCGCTCCCACTCGATGTATCCGGCCGGGACGAGCCCGGCGCACAGGGCGCCGAGGAAACCCCAGAGCAGCCCGGTCCAGTGGCCGGCCGCCGCCAGCCCGATGGCGAGCATGCCGGCCAACAGGAGGTTGCGGGGCTGGAGGACGTCGGTCACGGTGCGCGCGGGGGACGACGTGGTGGACGACGTCCCGGCGTTGTGCGTGGTGCTCATGCCCGCTGCTCCTGCTCCCGATCCCGTTGTTGTTCCCGGTCCTCGACCGCTGCGGCGGATGCGAGGACCTGCCGGGCACGCTCCGGCGTGACCGCGCGGAAGGCCGCCGCCACCCGGACCAGCCAGGCGACCTCGCCGTCCTGGTCGGTGGCGTGCTGGGTGCCGACGGCGGCCGCGGCGCCCGCCGGTGCCCCGGCGCTCCGGGCCGAGAGCGCCGCCTTGATCCAGTAGGCGTCGGCCAGCGGCCCGGCCTGCTCACGGTCGGCGTTCCCGTCCGCCGCGGCGGCCTCGGCGGCCGGCAGCAGCGCGTCCGGCACGTAGTGACGCAGTTTCTCGACCGCGTCGGCGATGTCCGCGGCCCACCGGTCGACGCGCAGGTCGGCCGGGGTGCCGAAGCGGGTCAGCTCGCGCAGCAGCGGCGCCGGAGGGTCGAAGGGCTGGTCGGGGAATGCTGCCATCAGCTCGTACCAGAGCGCGTGCAGCTTCACCTGGGCGCGCCAGAGCTTCGCCCGGCGGCGGACGCTGCTCAGCGCGGGGATGGAGGCGCCGATGGCGAAGAAGGCGAACAGCGCCACCTGCGCGGCCTCGGTGACCTCGTCGAACTTCAGGGCGAAGGCCTCGCCGGGCTGGTCGATGACGCTGACCCAGAGGAACAGCGTCCGGCTGACGGTGTAGGCGACGCCGATGAACATCGCGAACGTCATCATCCCGAGGCCCACCCGCAGATGGCGCAGCCCGGCGCCGGCGGTGGCGAGGGCCCACTGGTAGGCGCAGACGGCGGAGGCGGCGCCGAGATAGAGGTAGAACACGCTCATGTAGAGCGTCGCCCCCCACTGCCCGGCGTGGTCGGCGACGAAGCGGTCCGAGGGCGTGGACCGGTCGACCACGGTGAAGAACAGCACCGTCAGCAGCACGAGCGTGGCAACGGACGCCTTCGCGGCGACCTGCTGGATCGAGCGCGCGAACCGTACGTGGCGCGGCACGTCCCCGGCATCGGCGTACTGGCCGTAGATCGCGACGATGTAGCTGAGAATGGCCAGAATCGCGACGGTCGCCGTGTAGTGCTTGATCAGTACCGAGAGGTCGGTGACCGGGCTGTCGTTGAGCCCGATGCGCACGGCTCGGGTCTTGGTCCACAGCGCGGCGGCGAATCCCGCATAACAGCCCCACAGTGCCCGGCGGCGCCGGTCCTCCTCGTCGCCCCACAGGGCGGCCGGCATGCGCCACAGGGCGACGGCTGTCATCAGGCCGGCTATCAGATAGCCGGCGACGTCGAGCGGGGTCACGGCAGAAGTCCTTGTGGTGGGGGGACGGGGGGCGAGGGCGGGGGAACGGGGGTAGCGGCGCTACGTACGGCGGAACAGGCCGCGGCGGCGGTGGGCGACCGGGCGCGAGAGCGAGTTGGCGAGGCGCCCCACCATGTCATCGCTCGTCACGTCCCTCGCCATACGGGGGATGAGCGAGGCACCCAATTCGGCCATGCGTTCGTCATGGGTGTCGTACTGGGCGCGGGCCTGCACGGCGTCCGGGCTGTCCAGCGCGTCCGGGCCGACGACCCGGGCGATCAGAGAGGTGTCGAAGACGGGCAGCAGCCGCCGCAACTGCTCCGCGTCCAGCGAGGTGCCGTGGTCGAACCACTCGTGGCACAGCTCATGGAGGATGACGTGCTGGGTCTGGTAGGCGGTGGGGCGCCGGCGGTAGAGCACGAAGCTGGTCCCACCGGTCTTCAGCCGCAAGCCGCAGGCCGCGTTGACGCGGGCCAGCCGGTCGGGCATCTCGTGCAGCACGATGGTGCGGCCGCGGGCCGCCTCCATGTTCGCCACCAGCCCCTCGACGGTGAAGGGGGAGGGGAGCGGGAGGCCGGCGAGCCCGTCCTCGCACTCCTTCCGCAGTTCGCGCATGGACACCGCGCTAGCTCCGTGGTCCGCCGTCGGCGGGCGGCTGCCGGTCCTTCGCGTCCTGGAGCAGGGCGAGCGCGAACTGCAGCAGCTCCGGCGGCAGTCCGTCCTCGTCCAGTCCCCGCCCGGCCAGCCCGCTGATCTCGCCGGTACGGCGCTTGGCCAGGAACTGCAGTCCGGCGACGACGTCGTCGACGACTTCGGACTCCGCCTTGAAGAAGCGCCAGTCCACCCCGAAGCCGAGGCCGAGCGCCTTGAGAATGTCCTCGGACGGCTGGGTGACCTTGCCGGCCAGGATGTTGGAGAAGTAGCTGTGGGAGAGGGACCCGCCGCGCTCCTTGACCAGGTCGGCGAAGACACGGCCCGATATCTTGCGGCCGGGGAAGGTCTTCTCGACCATGTACTCGACCTTCTGCCGCAGCGTTCGCAGCTCCGGCGCGCGTTCTTCGCCGCTGTCCATCCGGCCCCCACGTGTCCGTCCACCGCACGGGTGTCTGTCCGGCTCCGCGCGGTGCTCGATTCGGTCAACGGGCTCGTACTGTAACGAACCCCGACGCGGCCTCTGCCGCCCGGGAGGCCCGGTGGCATGCCGTAAAGGGATGAAGAGGAGCATCTCGCTCCGGTCTGCGGAGCGGGCTTGCGCAAACACTCTACGTCACTGTTAACTCGAAAAAACATGGGCAGGGGACCACGAGGGGAGTCCCTTGCCCATGAAGACGTCTGCGCGGTAACGGCTTCGCGTGCGAGAGCCGGGCGCACATGGGTGTAGCCCTTCACGACGGGGGATGCGTGAAGGGCTACACCCGCATTATGGCCCCTGGTCAGACAGTCATCAACTGACCGGTCGGTCAGTGTTCTTGGTGAGCCCCGTCGGGCCCTGCCGCAGGACATCGCCGGTCCCCGTGGGGGGCCAGGGCGTCAGGTTCGGCCTGGCGTCCGGCGACGGGCCGCAGGCGGCGGAACCGGGCCGGACCAGATAAATTCCCCTGCCCGACCCGGGAAATCTATCGCGGCTATGCTAGAGACGATGGCTCGCACAATGAGATCTCCTCTTTCGGTCAACGAAGTCAGCGACACGCGGCAGGTGCACATGCCCCCCGAAACCCCTCCGCATGCCACTGCCCGCCTCGATGACGACGACTACCCCGCCTACACCATGGGGCGCGCCGCGGAGATGATCGGCGCCACGCCCGGATTCCTCCGCGCCATCGGTGATGCGCGGCTGATCACCCCGCTGCGGTCGGAGGGCGGTCACCGCCGCTACTCCCGCTATCAGCTGCGCATCGCGGCCCGCGCCCGTGAACTCGTCGACAGCGGAACGCCGATCGAGGCCGCGTGCCGCATCGTGATCCTGGAGGACCAGCTCGAAGAGGCGCTCCGGCTGAACGAGGAGCTGCGTCGGCCCACCCCGGGCCGGGGCACGGCCTGAGCGGGCGGCGCGGCCCGGGAGCAGGCGGCGGTGGCCTGAGCGGCGGCGGTGGCCTGAGCGGGCGGCGCCGGCGTGGGGGGCGGCGCGCGGCATGGCTGGTGCGTGGCGCGTGGTGCGCGGTGGTGCGTGCGGGGCCATGGCCTGCCTGCTGCGGGCGTCACGGGTGCCGTAGCACGGAGCGACGAATATCTATAGCCGCAAGCATAGAATTTTATGCAATGGCCGGTGAAGGTTTATGACGCGCCGGGTGGAGCGCAATTAGTTGCCGCCCCTGCTCGCATTCATTGTGCTACTGTAGATCTCAGTTGCAGTTGTGGTTCCCAAAGACTCCAAGTGCTCTCCTCGGCTAAATGGGCCGATGGGTGCACTTTTGTATTATCCGGCTCATTATCCGGATGGGGTAATCATCGCGGCGACGCGGAACTCGCACAGTGCGAGTCCCCGGGCTCTGCCCCAGAAGGAGATAAAACATGGCTACTGGCACCGTCAAGTGGTTCAACGCGGAAAAGGGCTTCGGCTTCATCGAGCAGGATGGTGGCGGCGCTGACGTCTTCGCCCACTACTCGAACATCGCCGCCAGCGGCTTCCGTGAGCTGCAGGAGGGCCAGAAGGTGAACTTCGACGTCACGCAGGGCCAGAAGGGCCCGCAGGCGGAGAACATCACCCCCGCGTGAATCTGATGACACCGGCGCTCACGCGCTGAGTGCGCATCCACAGCTGGGGCCCGCACCTTGGGTGCGGGCCCCAGCTCGTTGCTTTTCCCGGGTCCGCCCCCGTGCACGCCGTGCCGGTACCACCGCACGAGCCGCCGGGGAAGACAGAGGACCCGACCCACGCTCTTCACCTTGCGGCGGACGATCCGCCATGGCTCCCGGACCACCGGTCCGCCGGAGCCCCCTGACGAGACACGCAGGCCCGCATCCCGGGCCGGCTCGTCCGTCATTGCGAAGCACCGGACCCGGTTCTGCCGGGCCCGTATCGGCTCAAGACAGGCTGCCGGGCTTCGTTCACGTATGCCAACGGCCCGTTCTTGCGATTCTTGTGCCGCTCGTCGCGCAATGAATTCCTCGATACGCGCCATATCGAGGAAAGGTTCTGTATGAACCGCGATCGCACAGCTCGCTCCAATGACCGTTTCTCCCGTACCCGCAGCGGTGGAGCCACCGGTTCCGGCGGTTCCCGTTCGGGTGGCGGCAGCTTCCGCTCGCAGGCCCCGGGCCGTCAGGGTGGCGGACAGGGACGCTTCGGCTCCACGGCCCAGCGCTCTGGTGGTGGCTACGGCCGCCGCCCCGCCGCCAAGCAGGGCGAGTTCGCTCTGCCGACGACCATCACACCCGGGCTGCCCGCCGTCGAGGCCTTCGCCGACCTCGACATGCCCGCACCCCTGCTCGCGGCACTTGCCACCGAGGGCGTCAGCGTGCCGTTCCCGATCCAGGCGGCCACGCTCCCGAACTCGCTCGCGGGCCGTGACGTGCTCGGCCGCGGCCGCACCGGGTCCGGCAAGACGCTCGCCTTCGGCCTGGCCCTGCTGGCCCGTATCGAAGGCCGGCGCGCCGACTCCCGCCGCCCGCTGGCCCTGATCCTCGTGCCCACCCGGGAACTGGCCCAGCAGGTCACCGACGCGCTCACCCCGTACGCCCGCTCCCTCAAGCTGCGGATGGCCACCGTCGTCGGCGGCATGTCGATCGGCCGGCAGTCCGCGGCGCTGCGCGGCGGCACCGAGGTTGTCGTCGCCACTCCCGGCCGCCTCAAGGACCTGATCGAGCGCGGCGACTGCACCCTGGACCGGGTCTCCATCACCGTCCTGGACGAGGCCGACCAGATGGCCGACATGGGCTTCATGCCGCAGGTCACCGAGCTCCTCGACCAGGTGCAGCCGGAGGGCCAGCGGATGCTGTTCTCGGCCACCCTGGACCGTAACGTCGACCTGCTGGTCCGCCGCTACCTGCACGACCCGGTCGTCCACTCGGTCGACCCGGCCGCCGGTGCGGTCACGACGATGGAGCACCACGTGCTCTACGTCCGCGGCGCCGACAAGTACGCCACCACGACGGAGATCGCCGCCCGCGACGGCCGGGTGATCATGTTCCTCGACACCAAGCACGCCGTGGACAAGCTCACCGACCACCTGCTCAGCAGCGGGGTACGGGCGGCGGCGCTGCACGGCGGGAAGTCCCAGCCGCAGCGCACCCGGACCCTGACGCGGTTCAAGACCGGCCACGTCACGGTGCTGGTCGCCACGAACGTCGCGGCCCGCGGCATCCACGTCGACAACCTCGACCTGGTCGTGAACGTGGACCCGCCGAGCGACCACAAGGACTACCTGCACCGCGGCGGTCGTACCGCCCGGGCCGGTGAGTCCGGCAGCGTCGTCACGCTGGTGCTGCCCAACCAGCGCCGGGAGATGACGCGCCTGATGGCCGACGCCGGGATCACCCCGCAGGTCGCCGAGGTCCGCTCCGGCGAGGCCGAGCTGAGCCGGATCACCGGTGCGCAGGCACCCTCGGGCGTGCCCGTGGTCATCACCTCGCCGCCGTCCGAGCGCCCCAAGGGCGGCTCCTCCTCCCGCGGCCGGCGCAGCCGCCCGGCCCAGGCCCGCCGCACGTCGTCGCCCTCCGCTTCGTCGCCCTCCTCTCAGCCGCGGGGCGGCGGCGCACCGCGCCGCTCGGCCGGCGGCCGCGCCGCCTGACCGATACCCCGCGTTTCCGCCCGGTTCCGCCCCCCGACCCCGTTGAGGCACTATGCGCTGCGTCATCGCCCGTTTCCCGTTCGACCTGTTCAAGCACGAGGTCGAGGAATCGATGAAGGGCATCAAGCCCGAACCCGTCACCGGGGAATCGGTGATCATCAGCCGTCGTGTGTACCCCGTCAAGCAGGTGGGCGAGGTCATCACCCGGCAGGACCGCCGCGACTTCTCGGCCGGTGAGGTGACCAGGGCGCTCTCGCGCCTCGGCTTCACCTGCCGTCCCGTCCCGGCCCCCGCCGCGCCCGTGGTGCTCAGCCCCCTGGAAGTGGCGTCGGCCGCACTGGGAACGCCGGACGCCTGAGCCGCACGGTCATCTGACGAGACTTACCTACCGAGGCCCGGTCTCCCCGAAAGGGGGGCCGGGTTTCGGCGTGTGCGGGGGGTGGGGGGTCGGGCGAGAGGCCCGGAAGGGCTTGGCGTGTGCGGGGGGTGGGCCTGCGGGCGTGAGACCCGGAGGGTCTTGGCGTGTGCGGGCGGCGGGCGTGCGGGCGTCAGGCCGGCCTCAGGCCCAGAGGGCCTCGGCTATGGTGACGCCGGCGAACGCCGCCCCGAGCCCGGCGACCACGCTCGCCACCGCATTGGCCGCCGCGTAGAGCCGGGCCCCGCCCTCGGCCAGCCGCAGCGTCTCGTAACTGAACGTCGAATACGTGGTCAGTGCCCCGCAGAGCCCCGTCCCGAGTAGCAGCTGCAGGTGCGAGGACGCGGCGCCGGCCGCCACCGCGCCGGTCAGCAGACCCAGCACCAGACAGCCGGTCACGTTCACCGTAAAGGTCCCCCACGGGAAGACGGTGTCGTGCCTGGACTGCACCGCACGGTCGGTCAGATACCGGAGCGGGGCGCCGACCGCCGCGCCGGTGATCACCAGCAGCCAGTTCACCGGCTCTCCCCGGAATCCGGCCCGGGACGGACGATCTCGCAGGCGTCCAGCGTGACCATGCCGTCGCCGCCACCGGTCAGTTCCGTGATCAGCGGCAGGAACGCCCGGACCTTGGCCTCCGTGTCCACGATCACCACCGCCACCGGCAGATGCTCGCTGAGCGACAGCAGCCGCTGGGTGTGGACCACCGACGACGCGCCGAAGCCCTCGATCCCACGGAACACGCTGGCACCCGCCAACCCCGCCGCGTGCGCCCGGTGCACGATCTCCGTACAGAGCGGGCGGTGGTGCCAGGTGTCGGACTCGCCGACCAGGACGGTCAGCCGCAGACCCGGTGCTGTGCCCGTCGTCGTCATGCCTGCCTCCACGCCAGTGCGCGGCGCGTCAGCCACACCGCGCTCCACACCGCCGCGAGGGCCGCGAGCAGTGTCAGTCCCAGATAGGCCAGACCGGTACGGGTCCGGCCGCCGTCCACGAGGCGCTCGATGTCCACGGCGTACGTCGAGAACGTGGTGAACCCGCCCAGCACCCCGGTGCCGAAGAACGGCCGTACCAGGCGGTGGGCCGTCCATACCTCGCTGATCACCACCATGAACACACCGATCATCGCGCAGCCGACGACGTTCACCATGAGGGTCGTCCACGGGAATCCACCCGTCGCGGTGGGCCACAGGAGCGCGGCCCCGTAGCGGGCGGACGCGCCGGCCGCGCCGCCGAACGCGACCGCGACGACGACGGCGGCCTGAGGGTCGCCAGATTTCGTGGACCCAGATCTCGTGGACCCAGATTTCGTGGACCCGGACTTCGTGGACACGCGGCTCCTACCTGCTCGGACGCCCGCCGGACGCGGGTGCGCGCTCGTACGCAAGTAGGGACCGTCGGCGGCTCTGTGCCGCGGTTCGGGTACGGCGGGCCCCACCGCCGCGCGGCGGCCGTCACCGGTCCCCGCTTTCGTCAGAATATCGCCCGCGTCCTGTGTGGGCGTGTCGGCCTGCGGGGCAGCCTTTAGGGTTGCCGGGTGTATGCCAACGGGGAGTTGCGGACAGCAGCAGGGGACGTAGAGGGCATAGGGCGGGGCCACACAGGAGGGGTCCGCATCCCGCGGCAGCGGGGCGGGGTGCCGGAAGGCCGGAAGCCGTGGTGGCAGAGGCACCGTGTTCCGGTCGTCGCCGTGGCTGTCGTCGTTCCCCTCTATGCCGTGTGGGCTGCTGTCCTGGCCACCGGCGGCGGTGACCTCGCCGCCCAGCTGGCCTGGTCGGGCTTCACCGCCCGGCACCCGGGCGCGGCCTACAACCTCTCCTGGTACGGGGGGATGCACACGGCCAACTACAGCGTCTTCTCCTCGTACGTGATGGCCTTCTGCGGCGTGCGTACGGTGTCCGTGGCGTCCGGCATCGCGGGCACCTGGCTCATGGCCCTCCTCTTCGTACGCGGAGGTGTGCGGCACGCCCGGCTTCCCGCGGTCCTCGCCGCGCTGGCGCTGTGGTGCAACGTCGCGTCGGGGCGTACCACCTTCGCGCTGGGTGTCGCCATCGGGCTCGTCGCCTGCCTCTACCTGCACCGTTCGGTGACCGCCCTGGTGGCCGGGGCGCTGGCGACGATGGCCAGTCCGGTCGCCGGGCTCTTCCTCGTGGTGGCTGGGGCGGCATACCTCCTGGACCGGCAGTGGCGGAAGGGAGCGGTGCTGATGGTGCCGTTCTTCGCCGTCGTGGGCGCCACCACGGTGCTCTTCCCGTTCGAAGGCGAGCAGCCCATGCACGCCAACCGGTTGTGGATGCCGATCGTCGTCTCCGCCGTCCTGGCGGTCGCCGCCCCGGCGGGACGGGAATGGCGTCTGCTGCGGTACGGCGCCGTGGTGTACGCCGTCGGCGTGCTGCTCACCTTCCTCATCGCGTCCCCGATCGGTACGAACGTGGAGCGGCTGCACGGGCTCGTCGCCGTGCCCGTACTGCTCGCGGCGGTCCTGGCCCTCGTCCGGGAAAAGGCATGGGTGCGGACGGCCATGGTGGTGGTGGCCCTCGTGCTGTCCGCCAACTGGCTTGTCGACAAGACCGCGGACGACCTCCGGGTGTCGACCTCGGTGCCGTCCTGGGCGTCCCGCACCGAGGGCGTGGTCGGCGAACTGCATCGCCTCGGTGCCGAACGCGGCCGTGTGGAGGTCGTCCCGGCCCGCAACCACAGGGAGGCGGCCGTGCTCGCCCCGCACGTGAACATGGCGCGCGGCTGGAACCGCCAGCTCGACGTCGAACGGGGGCGGCTCTTCTACGACGGGATGCTGTCCCCCGCCGACTACCGGGCTTGGCTGGAGCGGTGGGCCGTCGGCTACGTGGTGCTGCACCACGGACAGCCCGACGGGCCCGCGGAGGCCGAGGCGGCACTGGTCAGGGCCGGGCAGCCCTGGCTGAAACAGGTATGGCAGGACGCCGGGTGGACGATCTACCGAGTGCGGGGCGCGACGCCGCTGGTGGAGGCCCCTGCCGAGGTCGTACGCGGCGACGACGCCGAGCTGGTGGTGCGGATGCCCGAGGCGGGATCGGTGACCATCCGCCTCGCCCATTCGCCATGGCTGCGGGTGAGCGGGGTCGACGGGGCGACCGGGGGCTGCCTGCGGCAGGACGGCGAGTGGACGAGGCTGACGGTGCCGAAGGGCGGGACGTACCGGCTGGACTCGGCGTACCGGGTGCCGCGCGGCGGGGGCTGCTGACCCGGCGAGAGCTGCCGGCCCCGGGGTGGCAGGGGCTGCCGGCCCGGGGTGCGGGGCATATCGACCGGCGGGGGCTGCCGGCCCGGGGTGCGGGCCATATCGACCGGCAGGAATGCCGGCTCCGCGCGGCGCGCGGTCCGGACCAGCGGTTTCACCCGATCGGCCACCGTATCTGCGCGCCGGGCGGAGAGGCCGCAGGGTGGTCCCATGTGGCTCCGTCACCGACTCTGGCCGGCCGCCGCGGTCCTCCCGCTCACCCTCCTGGTGCTGCGGGACGCCCCGGTGCGCTTCGCGCTGCCCCCGCCCGACGCCCCGGTGCAGGAGCGGACGCCCGGGGTGCCCCAGCCGCCGATCGTCACCCGGGCCGCCTGGCATGCGGACGAGAGCATGGTGCGGGAGCACGCGGTCTACACGGGCGCCGTCCGGGCGGTCTTCATCCATCACACGGGTGAGTCCAACACCTACGACTGTGCGGACGTGCCACGCATGCTGCAGGCGGTCGAGGAGTCCCACATCAAGGGCAACGGCTGGGACGACATCGGCTACAACTTCCTCGTCGACCGCTGCGGCACGATATACGAGGGCCGGGCCGGCGGCATCACACGTCAGGTGCGCGGGGCGCACACCACGGGCTTCAACGCGGACAGCGTGGGCATAGCCGTGCTGGGCAACTACGGGCGCGGGGCCGAGGTGCCGCGGGTTCTCGTCCGGGCGCTGGCCGAGGTGGCAGCGTGGAAGCTGCGGCCGGGGGCCGATCCGCGCGGCACGGTACGGCTGGTCTCGACGAACGACGCGAGCAGGTACCCGAAGGGCAGGCCGGCCGTGCTGCACGTCATCTCCGGCCACCGCGACGCGTACCAGACCAACTGCCCCGGCGAGGCGTTGTACGCGGAACTGCCCGCGATCAGGGAAGCGGCGGCCGCTCTGCGCGAAGCGCGGACGGGCGCGGAAGATGCTGAGAACCCTCGTTGAGAGCTGCATTAGTACGTATTCCCGTTCTGTCTAGTTCGAAATGAGTTAGCATTTCGGCATGCCTGCCACGACCCCGCTTCCCGTGACCCTCACCGGCCGCCACGTCCGCGTGGAACCGCTCACCCCGGACCACCTCGACGACCTCTTCGTCGCCGGCGGCGGTGACGACGAGGTCTGGCGGTGGCAGGGCGGGCCGACCCCGCACACCCCGGACGAGCTCGGCGAGAAGCTCACGAACCTGCTCGCGGCGGCGGGGCGTGGGGAATACGTCCCGTTCGCCGTCATCCACCGTGCGAGCGGCCGGGCAGTCGGCTGGACCACATATTTGGACATCGACGCGGCCAACGAACGCCTGGAGATCGGCTGGACCTGGTACGGCCGCGCCCACTGGCGCTCGGCGGTCAACACCGAGACGAAGCTGCTCCTGATCGGCCATGCCTTCGAGGAACTGGGCATGGGGCGCGTGCAGTTGAAGACCGACCACCTCAACGTCCGGTCTCAGGATGCGATCGCCCGGCTCGGCGCCCGGCGTGAAGGGGTGCTGCGCCGCCACCGCCGCCGCCCCGACGGCACCTGGCGTGACACCGTCTACTTCTCGCTGCTCGCTGACGACTGGCCCGAGGCGAAGGACCGCCTGGCCGCGCGCCTTTGACCGGACCGCGAGCTGGGTGGCCCGTCGACGACGACGATACGGGGGCAGGCCCCCGGCCCGGGTCCACCGGTCGGTGGACACCCGGTTCCACCGGTCGAGGCTGCCGGGCGAAGGGCTCCGCGAACCAGCATGGACGCATGGAAATGCGACCCGTACGTATGGCCCGTTGGAGCGCCCGGCATCCGTGGCGCGCGATCGTCGGTTGGTTCGTCTTCGTGCTGCTGTGCCTCGGCGCGGGCATCGCCGCCGGCAGCAACCCCGCCACCACCAAGGACTTCTGGGTTGGCGAGGCGGGACACGCCGAGTCGATGGCCACCGACGGCGGCCTCCAGCGCCGGCCCACCGAACACATACTGATCCGGGCGAAGTCGGGCCCCCTGGACACCGAACGGGCCACCGCGGCGGCCCGCGACCTCACCACCCGCATGGGCGCGCTGCCCGAGGTGGGCAGCGTGGCACCGCCCGTCCGCTCGAAGGACGGCACAGCCCTGCGCGTCACCGTGGTCATGAACGGCGCTGAGCTGGACGCCAAGAAGAACGTCGTGCCGCTCCTCGACCGGACCGCGCAGGTGGCTGCCGCCCACCCGGACCTGATCGTGGAGGAGACCGGCTCGCCCGCCATCAGCAAGGGCGTCAACGACCAGCGCGGTGAAGACCTCGCACTGTCCGAGCGCCTCTCCCTGCCGGTGACGCTCGTCATCCTGCTGATCGTATTCGGCTCGGTCGTCATGGCCGGGGTGCCCCTGCTGCTGGCGCTCTCCTCGATAGCGGCGACGATGGGCCTGGCCATGCTGGCCTCGCACCTGATGCCCGACCCCGGTGTGGGGACCAACATGATCCTGCTCATGGGGCTCGCGGTCGGTGTCGACTACACCCTCTTCTACCTCAAGCGCGAACGCGAGGAGCGGGCCCGGGCGGCCGGCCGGCTCAGCCCCGAAGCCCTCGTGGAACTTGCCGCGGCGACTGCGGGCCGGGCCGTCGTGGTCTCCGGCCTCGCGGTGATCGTCTGCACCGCCACCCTCTACCTGGCCACCGACGTCATCTTCTCCTCGCTGGCGACCGGCACCATCCTCGTCGTCGCCGTGGCCGTCCTCAGCTCGCTCACCGTGCTGCCCGCACTGCTCGTGAAACTCGGCCACCGCACCGAACGCCGAACGGCGAAGAAGGCCGCCCGGAGGGCGAAGCGGGGCGCCCCCGCCGCTGCGCAGCCCCCGAAGGCCGGGAAGCCCGAGAACGGGCGTGTGTTCGGTTCCCTCATGCGACCCGCGCAGCGCCACCCCGCGATCACCCTGTGCGTATCGGTCCTGGTCATGCTCGCCGTGGCCGCGCCGGCGCTGGGCCTCAAGCTCATCGACCCGGGCAAGGACACCTTCTCCCGTTCCATCCCTGCCATGCAGGTGTACGACCGGCTGACCGCGGCATTCCCCGAACTTCTCGTCAAGCACGAGGTAGTGGCCCGGAGCACCTCCGACCGGGCCCGCGAGGTCAGGCAGGCGCTGACGGAGCTGGGCAGGACCGCCCAGGCGGACCCGCTCTTCGCCCGCACCTCCCAGCCCGTGGTGCGGACCTCCGCCGACGGCCGGATCAGTGTGCTGGAGCTGGCGGTGCCGCACCCGGCGCCGTCCAACGAGGCGATCGCGTCGCTGGACCACCTGCGAGAGCGCTACATTCCCGACACCATAGGCAGGATGGAGTCAGCGGACACCGCTGTCAGCGGTGACGTGGCCCGGGGCCGGGACTATGTGCACCACGAGCGGAGCAAGCTGCCGCTGGTGATCGGGTTTCTCCTGCTGTTGACCTTCGTGACGACCGCGGTGTCCTTCCGTTCGGTGATCGTCGGCCTGCTCGGAGTCCTACTGAATCTGCTCTCCGCAGCCGCCGCGCTCGGCGCCCTCGTCCTGGTCTTCCAGGGCACATGGGCGGAGGGCCTGCTGGACTTCGACTCCCTCGGTGCCATCGCGTCCAGGGTGCCGCTCTTCCTCTTCGTTCTCCTGTTCGGTCTGTCGATGGACTACCAGGTCTTCGTCGTCAGCCGGATCAAGGAGGCCATGGAGCACGGAATGACGGCCCGCGAGGCAGTAGTGGACGGCATCGACCGTTCGGCGAAGGTGGTGACGAGCGCGGCGCTGGTCATGGTGACGATCTTCGCGGCCTTCGTCTTCCTGCACCTCACCGAAATGAAGCAGATGGGCTTCTGCCTGGCAGTCGCGGTCCTCCTGGACGCGGTGGTCATCCGGATGATGATCCTGCCGTCCGCCCTGCTCCTCCTTGGCGAGCGTGCCTGGCGGCCGCTGCGCCGGCCGCGCCGTGGGGTGCCCGGAGCCCCGTCTGCCAGTCCGCTGCGCCACGTAGGCTGACGGGCATGCTTCAACGGCCTGAGCGCGGCGACCCGTTCTGGATATGGGTGCTCCACGGGTGGGCGGACCTTTCCTGGGGGCTGATCGCCCTGGTCACCCTGGTCACCATGGCGGGCGGAACGCCCACGGACCGGAAGCTCGCCATCCTCGCGCTGACGGCCGGGCTCGCCGCTTGCTACGTATGGGTGCGCAGGCGTCCCGCCCGCGGGGCGCTGAGCGCCTACCGCTATCTGTGGGTGCTCGTCGTCGTGGTGGGGCTCCTGTCGTATCTCGGAGACGGTTTCGGGGTGTTCTACGCCGTCACGCTGGGCCAGTTCATCGTCTTCGCGGACAGTCCCCGGGGCGCGATCCTCTTCCCCGGTCTCGGCGCCGTGGTGATCACCGTCGGTGGCAGCCTGAGGGAGGGCGGACAGGCGGAGGTGTTTCTCCAGAACACCGTCTCCTCCCTCGGCGTGTGGGCGGTCGCCGTCGTGATGGCCCTGCTGACGCCCAGGGCGCTGGCTCAGCGAAACGAACGGGCTTTGCTGCGGAAGGAGTTGCAGAGCACCCAGCTCGAACTGGCCGAGGTGTACCAGCGCCAGGGTGCGGCGGAGGAACGCGAACGCCTCGCCCGGGAGATCCATGACACCCTCGCCCAGGGCTTCGCCTCCATCATCGTGCTCGCCGAGGCCGCCAGGTCACAGTTGGCCGTGGATGTGCACCGCAGCGCGCAGCAGCTCCAGTCCATCGAGCAGACGGCCCGGGAGAACCTCGCCGAAGCCCGGGTCCTGGTCGGTGCCGCCCCCAGCAGCGGCGTGGCCCCGGGCTCGGTCGCCGAGACGCTCCGCCGCACGCTGGACCGCTTCATCGAGGACACCGGCCTCGACGTGAGGGCGGAGCTCGCCGACATCGCGTGCGACCGGCCGACGCGCATCGCCCTGCTGCGCTGCACGCAGGAGTCCCTGGCCAACGTACGTAAGCACGCGGCGGCGACCACGGTCGGCGTGGTCCTGGCGCAGGGGCCCGACGCCGTGGAGCTGGAGATCACCGACGACGGCCGCGGGTTCGTCGTCGAGGACTCCCACGGCTTCGGTCTGGACGGCATGCGCAAACGGCTCGCCGAGTTCGGGGGCGGTCTCACCGTCACCAGCTCGCTCGGCGACGGCACCCGGATACTCGCCACCATCCCGCTCGACCTCGACGGCCAGGAGTGACATGACAGCGGATACGACCACCGCACCCCTGCGAATCATCCTGGCCGACGACCACACGGTGATGCGCGCCGGCCTCGTCGCGCTGCTGTCCTCGGAACCCACCGTCGAGATCGTCGGCGAGGCGGGTGACGGCCGCGAGGCGGTCCGCCTCGTCGAACGGGTCCGCCCCGATGTGGCGTTGCTGGACCTGCGGATGCCGGTACTGGACGGGGTGGGCGCCACCCTGGAGATCGTCGCGGGCGAGGCCGCTACCCGGGTGCTCATCCTGACCACGTACGACACCGACGAGGACATCGAGCGGGGCGTCGAGGCGGGCGCCACCGGCTACCTCCTCAAGGACGCCACCCGTGAGCAGCTGGTGGAGGCGATCCACTCGGCGTCGCGGGGCGAGACGGTTCTGGCCCCGCGGGTCGCGCAGCGCCTGGTGGCCAGGATGCGCCGGCCCGCACCCGTCACCCTGACCGCGCGAGAATCGGAGGTGCTCCAGGCGGTCGCGGACGGACTGTCGAACGTCGAGATCGGCCGCCGGCTGTTCATCGGCGAGGCCACGGTGAAGACCCACCTGCTGCGGATCTTCGCCAAGCTCGATGTGAATGACCGGACGCGGGCGGTGGTGGTGGCGATGAACGCGGGTCTGCTGCAGCGGCGTGAGGACGACGAGGGCGGCGGCAGGTAGACCATTCCGGCGATGTACTCGCGACCGCACCGCGCTGAACAGCCGCCACTGCACCGCGCTGAACAGCAGCGGCTCGCTGAGGAGTGCAGTGGACCGGGCAGCGCCGACGCCGCTAGGTTGTGGGGCGATGACTACCGGGACGGCTTTGCGCCACACACGGATCGGCGACCCGGCGGGCCCTTGAGGGCGGCCGCAGGGGCCGGGTCCGGCCCGCTGCCGGACCGACGGCCGGACGTGCTGTCGGGCCACGGGGCCGGCCCGTTGTGGGACCGGAGGCCGGGCCCGCTGCCGGGCCGAGGGCCCGGCGCGTTGCCCGGCCGAGGACCCGGACCATCCGCGCGGGCTCCGCCCTCCTGTCGTGCTGACCAGGTCCGACACGTCAACCACGACAGGAGAAGTCATGCCCACCAAAACGCTGCACATTTCCACCGCGGACGGCCAGGCCGACGCGTTCGCCGCTTTTCCCGAGGGCGGTGAGCGGCACCCCGGGGTGCTGATGTACCCGGACGGTTTCGGTATCCGGCCCGTACTGCGGGACATGGCCCGCGAACTGGCCGGGCACGGGTACTACGTGCTCGTCCCCAACATCTTCTACCGGCACGGCCCGACGCCGGTGATCGAACTCCCCGAGCACATCGGAGAGGAGGCCCGGCCCGCGGTCTTCGCCCAGCTGATGCCCTTGATCCAGGCGCACACCGAGGAACGCACGCTGAGCGACGCCGACGACTACCTCAGGTTCCTCACCGCTCAGCCCGAGGTCGGCGCAGGACCGGTCGCGGTGACCGGATACTGCATCGGCGGGCTGGTGGCGATGCGCACCGCCGTGGCGCACCCCGGCCAGGTGGCCGCCGTTGCCGCGTTCCACGCCCCCGTGGGCGCGGTCGGGGCCGAGAGCCTCGCGAAGCTGACCGCCCGGATCCATCTCGGCCACGCCGAAGGCGACCTGACGCCCGAGGCACTCGCCGAGCTCAACCAGGCCCTGGACGCGGCGGGGGTCGAATACACCTCCGAGATCTACCCCGGCACCGTCCACGGCTTCACCATGGCTGACACCGATGCCTTCGACGCCGCCGCCCTGCAGCGCCACTGGGACCGCCTGCTGTCCCTCCTCGACGGCGCCCTCAGCAAGAGTTGAGCGTCCTGCCCGCGCGTCATCGCCGAAGCAGGCGGTCCCAGCGACACGTTCGCCCGGTCAGCCCGTGGTGCAGGCCGCTCCGCCGACGGTGAACGAGGAGGGCTTGCCGGTGTTGCCCGAATGGGTGGCCTGGAAGCCGATCTGGACGGTGGCACCCGGTCCGACCGTCGAGTTGTACGGGAGTCCGGTGGCGGTCACCGCACCGCTGGTCGGGCTGTAGTTCGCACCCCAGCCGGAGGTGATGGTCTGGCCCGCCGGCAGGGTGAAGGCGAGCGACCAGTTGGTGAGGGGCGTGGTGCCGGTGTTGGTGAGGTTGATCGTCGCGGTCAGCCCGGTGTTCCAGGCGTTGGTGGTGTAGCCCACCCGGCAGCTTCCCGGCGTGGGGTCGGTGCCGGGGCCCGGGTCCGTGGGTGTGGTGGAGTCCAGGCCGAAGAAGGTGATCGCCCGGGCCGCCATGCCGGCGGCGGGCAGCGTGTGACCGGCGCCCTGGACGCTGACCGCCTCCACCGGGGCCTGGCTGCCGCCACTGCCGTAGCGCGTCCGGGTCCAGCCTGACTGCGGGCTGTCGGTGGAGGCAGGGGTCCGGCTCACGCCCAGAACGTTCGTCCACTGGTCGATCTCTTCAGTGAAGTTCGGGTACCGCAGCGTGGCGTCCTCCGTGCCGTGCCAGACCTGCATCCGGGGCCGGGTGCCGGTGTAGCCGGGGTACGCGGCACGCACGAGGTCGCCCCACTGCTGCGGGGTCCGGTCCACGGTTCCGTTGGCGCAGGCGCTGTTCCACCCCGAGCCGTCGGTGGTGGCGAAGCACGAGTGAGGTACGCCCATGAAGGCGGCGCCTGCCTTGAACACGTCCGGGTAGTCGCCCAGCAGGACGTTGGTCATCATCGCGCCCGAGGAGGCTCCGGTGACGAAGACACGGCCGGGGTCGGAGCCGTAGTGCTGCTGGACGTAGCTCACCATGGACCTGATGCCGACCGGGTCGCTGCCGCCGTCCCGCTTGAGCGCCTGGGGCGAGGAGACGTCGAAGCAGTTGCCGCTCCGGGTCGCGGACGGGTAGACGACGATGAACCCGTACCGGTCGGCGAGCGAGGCGAACTCCGTACCGGAGTAGAAGGCCGGGCCCGATCCCGTGCAGTAGTGGACCGCCACCAGGACGGCCGGCCGCGTTCCGACGCCGTTCGGCACGTAGAGGTGCATGCGCAGGCTGCTCGGGTTGCTGCCGAAGCTTGTCACCTCCGTCAGCGTGGCGGCGGAGGCGGGAGGTGCCACGGCGAGGAGGAGCGCCGATACGAGCGGGAGGACGCATCCGAGGAGTGCGGTGAGCAGTGTCCTCGGCGACCGTCGCGGCCTCGCCGGCGGCCGCACCTGGGGCGTCGATACGGCCGGTGTCGGGGTGGCCGGTGCGTGTGTGAGGCGCTTGGCCCCGGACCGCTTGGCCCCGGACCGCTTGGCCCCGGACCGCTTGGCCTCGGACCGCTCGGCCCGGGACTGGTTGGCCCCGGACCGCTTGGCCCGGGACTGGTTGGCCCCGGATCGCTCGGCCCCGGACCCGTCCGTCCCAGATCGGCCGGTCGTGGATCTATTGGTCATGTCCCTGTCCTTCCTAGACTGCCCGCTGTGAAGGGATTGCTGCTGCGGCTGTCGGCGCTGGACGCGGACGCCGCCACTGCCGTGCGTGTGATCGCCCACTTCGAGGCGCTGCTCGGCAGCGGTCCTGACCCGGTGGTCCTGACGCGGTCCACCGCGGGTCTTGCCGGATGCGCGGCGGGGCTCGAGCTCCCCGACGGCCGCTCGGCACGTTTCGGGCCCGACGGGACGGCTCTGGCCGGAGCGCCGGGGCATGTCTCGGGGCGGGTGGCTCTGGAGCCGTCCGGTTCCGTGTGGCTGGAACGGGCGGGCGCCCAGGGTCCGTTCGACGAGCTGGTCCTGGAGTGGATGGCCATCACCGCGAGGGTGCTGGCCGGCCGTCCCCGGCAGCCCCAGGCGCTCCGCGCGGCCGATCCGGCCCTGGTCGAGCTGGTGCTGTCCGGCCGGGAGGACGCCTCGGACCGGGTCCGCGCATTGCGGCTGCTGGGCCTGGCGCCGGAGGAGGAGCTGCGGGTGGTCGCGGTGGCCGGTCGGCCCGGGGCGGACGCCGGGGTGGAGGCCGTGGCGCTGCTGGGGCGCGGGGCGCTGCGGGGCACGGTCCGGGTGGCGCGGGTCGGCGCACTGGGCGCGGCGCTGGTGCAGCGTAAGGGCAAGGGCAGTGGCGAGGGCGAGGGCGCAGGAGAGGGCGAGAACGGTACGGCGGCGGAGCTGCGGGATGCGCTGAGGGCGCGCGACCGGGAACGGGGCGCGTCCGGCCGGCCCGCGCACGGGATCCGGGTGGGCATCGGCGGCGGTACGGATCCGCTGGACGCGCGGGCCTCATGGGCACAGGCGCGGGCCGCCCTGCGGTTCGCGGTGGCGGCCACCCCGCAGGACGCGGTGGCCGACCACGGCGAGCTCGGACCAGTCGCCCTCCTGGCGGACATCCCGGCCGACCGGCTGCGGGCCCAGGACGACGTGAAGCGGCTGGGGAGGCTGGCCTGCGGCGAGCGGGCCGGGCAGGGCGACGACCTCCTGGCGGCCCTGGCCGCGTTCTGCCGCACGGGCACACTGCGGCAGGCGGCGGCCGAACTCCACCTGCACCACAGTTCGGTGGCGGCACGGCTGGCCCGCGTGGAGAAGGAGACCGGCTGGAGCCTGCGTGATCCGCAGGACCGCTTCCGGGCCCAACTGGCCTTGTACGCGGTGCGCCTGGCCGGTAACGAGGGCGGCCCGGAGGACGCCGGGGACTGAGGGAGGCCCGTCGTCACCATGTCACCGCCGTCCGAGTGCCGTACCGAGCACCTGGATCGCCTCGTCGGTGGCGTCCCGTATGACGGTGGCGTGCTCCACGGCCCACGCTCCGTGGAAGGTTCCCGGGAGCACTCGGATCCGGGTGGGTACGGAGGCGCTCGTCAGGGCATGGGCATAGTCGACGCCCTCGTCCCGCAGCGGATCGAACTCCATGACCGAGATGTACGCGGGCGGGAGCCCGGTCAGGTCACCGGCCGTGGCGCGGGCGGGGGCGGCGTACGCGGAGACCGCGGCGGTGGCCCGTACGTCCGCGCCCAGATAGGCGTCCCAGCTGAGGCACGCGTTGTGCCGGTTCCACACCGGCGTATCGGTGAACAGCCGGGCGCTCGCGGTCTCCAGCCGGTCGTCGAGCGCCGGGCTGCACAGGTGCTGGAAGCAGACCGCGGGACCGCCGCGGTCCCGGCAGAGCAGCGTTAGCGCGGCGGCGAGACCGGCGCCGGCGCTGTCCCCCCACAGGGCGATCCGGTCGGCCCGGATGCCCAGGGCACCGGCATGGCCGGTCAGCGCGCACAGCCCCGCGTAGCAGTCCTCCAGGGCAGCGGGAAAGGGGTGCTCGGGTGCGAGCCGGTAGTCGACGGAGACCACGAGCACCTCCAGCTCCCGGCAGAGCAGCAGGTTCCAGTCGTGGTCGACGTCCGGCGACCCCAGGACGAAGCCCCCGCCGTGGATGCCGTAGACCACCGGCAGCGGGCCCGCCCCCCGTGCGCGGCGCTGCGGCCGGTAGACGCGCAGCACCACGTCCGGTGCGCCGGGCGGGCCGGGGGCGAGGAGATCGCTGACGTCGACTCCGGCGCTGTCGGACGCGGCGAGGGCCGCGGCCACTTGCCGGGCCTGGGCGGCCCGGGCGGCGGCCAGATCGGTGATGTCGACCTCGGGCATCATCGCGAGTGCGGCGGCGAGCTCGGGATCGAAAGTGTGCGGCGAACGCATGTCTCTCCTCCGGTACCGGACGAGCCCCGTGGGGTGGTGAGGTGACGCTCTCACGGCGCGTTGCCGCAGGTCATCAGACGTACGTCGGGAGAAGTGGCACCCACGCCCGACACGGTGACGAACTCTGGCGCCTTTTTGGTCGGTGTGCGGTTCTGTGACCGTGGAAAAGTAGCCGTTGACCTGCGCAAACGTCGAGTGGTGGAGTGTTGTGGGCTCCCTTGACGGAACCCGAAAACCTCCCTAGGTTCTCCCCGCTCGATCGCGAACACATCCGAAACTTTCGATCACGGCGACGAGGTGCACGGGCCCGAGGCCCGGAGTGCCGAGCCGTCGGCACGCGGAATTGGGGCCGGCATTGACCACCAGCAGGAGCACCTCCCACGCCTCCACCTCCACCGACGGGCGGCGCACCCGCCCCCGCCGCGGCCTGGCCCGCCGCGCGGCGCCCCTGCTGCTCACCGGCGGGCTGTGTCTGAGCGCACTGGCGGCCCCGGGTGTCGCCCAGGCGGATCAGGCCGAACAGGCCGGTACCGGCATCGCCGAATCCAGCGGCATCATCGACTCCACCCGGCACGGCGGCAGAACACTCGCCCTGACCTTCGACGACGGCCCGAACCCCGCCGACACCCCGCAGCTGCTGAAGGTGCTGCGCAAGCACCACGTCAAGGCGGTGTTCTGCCTGTGGGGCGAACACGTCAAGGAGCACCCGGAACTGGTGCGCGCGATCGTCGCGGGCGGTCACACACTGTGCAACCACACCATGCGCCACGAGGACCTTTCCTCCTGGTCGCCAGAGCAGATCCAGGACGACCTGGAGCGGACCAACGCCGAGATCCACCGGGCCGCGCCCGGCGTGCGGATCCCGTACTTCCGTGCGCCGTACGGGAGTTGGGGCAAGAGCCCGGAGGTGGCGAAGGGCCTGGGCATGCAGCCGCTGGGCTGGCGGCTGGCTGTCGGGGACTGGGAGCCGCCGGGCGCCGACGAGCTGGTCCGCCGCATCGAGGAGGGGATCACGCCCGGTTCCGTGGTGCTGCTGCACGACGGTGGCGGAGATCGCAGCCAGACGGTGGCAGCCGTCGACCGCGTGGTGCCGAAGCTCAGGTCCCAGGGCTGGCGCTTCGAACGCCCGGCCCGCCACGCGTAGTACCGCCCGGCACGCGTAGCACCGTCCGCCGCGCGCAGCACCGTCCGGCACGCGCAGCACCGTCCGCCACGCGTAGTACCGCCCGCCACGCGCAGCACCGTCCGGCACGCGCAGCACCGCCCGCCGCGCGTAGCACCGTCCGCCGCGCGTAGCACCGTCCGGCAACCGGCGGGCGCCCCAGACCTTCCCTTGAGGAGACCGCATGAGAAAGCACCTGGCGCGGCTTCGGACGCACCGTACCGGCGGCCGGTTCGTGGCCCTGCTGGCCGGAGCCCTGCTGCTGGCCACGGCCCAGCAGACCACCGCCGCGCCCCTGCCGACGGCTCCCGCCGCCTCGCCGGCGGCCGCTCACCGGGCGGCAGCTCCGTCCTGGACCGGCACATGGGCCACGACGCCCACGCAGACGCCCGCTTCGGACACCACCGCGTTCGAGGACCAGACCCTCCGCCAGATCGTGCGCGTCAGCATCGGCGGCGACCGGGTACGCATCCGGCTGTCGAACGAGTTCGGCGACCGCCCGCTGGTCATCGGTGAGGCCCGGGTCGCCCGCCCCGCCGCCGGGGGACCGGACTCGCGCATCGACCCGCGTACCGACCGCCCGCTCACCTTCGGCGGCCGCGCCGCGGTGACGATTCCGGCGGGTGCACCCCTGCTCAGCGACCCGGTCGACCTGCGGGTGCCCGCGGGGTCCGACCTCGTCGTGAGCATCCACCTGCCCGAGCGCACGGCGGGTTCGACGCTCCACGCGTTCGCCCAGCGGCAGAACTACGTCGCGTCCGGCAACGTCACCCGGAACACCGGCATCGAGGCGACGTCGACCAACGACCGCTGGTACTTCCTGAGCGGCGTGAGCGTGACCACGGGCCGGGCGGACAGCGAGAACAGGGCGGACACCACGGGCCGGGCGGACAGCGAGAACAGGGCGGACACCACGAGCCGGGCGGACACCACGGGCCGGGCCGGCGGCGCGTCCCGCTCCTCGGCCGTCGTCACCCTCGGCGACTCCATCACCGACGGCGCGAACACCGAACCGGGCGCCGACCACCGCTGGCCCGACTTCCTGGCCCAGCGCCTGCGCACCGCCTACGGGCCGTACGCGCGAGGCGTGCTCAACGAGGGCATCAGCGGCAACCGTCTCCTGCACGACCCCAATCCGCCCGCCGGGTCCGACGCGGAGAACTTCGCGGCCTACTTCGGCCAGAGCGCGCTGCGCCGCTTCGACCGCGATGTGGCCGCCCAGCCGGGAGCGGGCCACCTCATCGTGCTCCTGGGCGTGAACGACCTCGGTCACCCCGGCACGGTGGCCCCCGAGTCGGAACGGGTTTCGGCAGCGGACCTGATCGACGCCCACCGGCAGCTGATCGCCCGGGCACACGAGCGAGGGCTGAAGGCGTACGGCGGCACGATCCTGCCGTTCAAGGACGACACGCTCGGCTTCTACTCGCCGGCGAACGAGGCCGCACGCACCACCTTCAACCACTGGCTGAGGACCAGCGGCGAGTACGACGGCGTCATCGACTTCGACAAGGCGCTGCGCGACCCGTCCGACCCGCAGCGGCTCCTGGCCCGTTACGACAGCGGCGACCACCTCCACCCGAACGACGCGGGCGCCGAGGCGATGGCGGAAGCGGTGCCGCTGAAGTTCCTGCGCTGACGGCGGGCCGAGGCGCGGCGGGACTACAACGCGTCCGGCCCCCGCTCGCCCGTGCGGACCCGCACCACCGTTTCGACCGGCTGCATCCACACCTTGCCGTCGCCGATCCGGTCGGTGCGGGCCGCGCGCACGATCGCGTCGATGACGGCTTCCGCCTCCGGATCTGCGACGAGGACCTCGACCCGGACCTTGGGGACCAGGTCCACCCGGTACTCGGCGCCCCGGTACACCTCCGTGTGCCCGTGCTGCCGCCCGTATCCGCTGGCTTCGGTGACGGTGAGGCCTTGCACACCCAGTTCGCGCAGCGCGGTCTTCACCTCGTCGAGGCGGTGCGGTCTGACGACGGCGGTGATGAGCTTCATGGGGCGGGGTTCCTGTCCTTGGAGAGCGGCGTCGGCCGGGCGGCCACGGCCTGCGGAGCGCCGTGACCCAGGGCGCCGTGATCGTAGGCGCTCTCCGCGTGCAGTGTCTGGTCCAGGCCGGTGAGCTCCTCGTCCGCGGAGGTCCGCAGGCCCATGAACCGGTCGACGGCCTTGCCGATCCCGTACGTCATGAGGAAGGTGTAGGCCGCCACGGCCAGGACGGCGGCGGCCTGCCGGGCGAGCTGGCCGAGCCCGCCCCCGTACAGCAGCCCCTCCGCGCCACCGGTCATCGTTGCTGTCGCGAAGAGGCCGATGAGCAGGGTGCCGACGATGCCGCCGACGAAGTGCACGCCGACGACGTCCAGTGAGTCGTCGTATCCGAAGCGGAACTTCCAGGCGACCGCGTACGAGCAGACGACGCCCGCGGTGAGGCCGATCGCGGCACCGCCGAGGATGCCCACGGTGCCGCAGGCGGGGGTGATCGCGACGAGCCCGGCGACCGCGCCCGAGGCGGCGCCGAAGGTGGTGGGGTGGCCGTCGCGCTTCTGCTCGACGAAGAGCCAGCCGAGCAGTCCGGTGCAGCCTGCGACGAGGGTGTTGAGGACGGATGCGGCGGCCAGCCCGTTGGCGCCGAGCGCGGAGCCGCCGTTGAAGCCGAGCCAGCCGAACCAGAGCAGCCCGGCGCCGAGCATCACCATGGGCAGGTTGTGGGGGCGCATCGCGTCCTTCTTGAACCCGATGCGCGGCCCGACGACGAGCGCGAGCGCCAGTCCGGACGCCCCGGACGCGATCTCCACGACCAGCCCGCCTGCGAAGTCGAGCGCGCCCAGCGAGTCCTTGATCCAGCCGCCGGGGCCCCATACCCAATGGGCGACGGGGGCGTAGACGAGCAGCGTCCACACCGGTACGACGACGAGCCAGGCGGCGAACTTCGTACGGTCCGCGATCGCCCCGCTGATCAGTGCCGCGGTGACGATCGCGAAGGTCAGCTGGAAGGTGGTGAACAGCAGGGTCGGCACGCTGCCGGTCATCGTGTCGGGCCCGATACCGGCCATGCCGGCATGCCGCAGATTCCCGACGAGCCCGCCGAACGCGTCGTCTCCGAAGGCCAGCGAGTACCCGGCGAGCAGCCAGACGACGGTGACGAGAGCGATCGAGACGAAGCTCATCATCAGCATGTTGAGTACGTTCTTCGTACGGACCATGCCGCCGTAGAACAGCGCGAGCCCGGGTGTCATCAGCAGAACGAGTGCGGTGGCGGCGAGCAGCCAGGCGGTGTCACCTGTGTCGATGCCGGCCGCGGCCACGGTCACGGGGGTCACGGGGGAGTCCCTCCTCGGGGCGCGTGCGGTGCGAGCGACTGAGAGCGTGACCGGTGCGCGTTTCGTCGGAGAGACCCGGATGTTTCCGCCGTATTTCATTGCGCGGGAGTTGCCGAAGTCTCACTGCCGTGTGCGGTGGGCGAGCGCCGGGCAGCGGACCCCGTTCTACAGGCCGCTGGGGCACCGACCCCACCGGTGACCCGCCCGCGACCGCATGGTCAGCCGGTTGCGGCCCCGTGCGGGGAGACGGGGCGTTCGAAGAGTGCCTCCAGCACGATCGTGGCCCGGGTTCCGTTGACTCCGTCGATCGCGTGGATCCGGCGCAGGACGTCCTGGAGTTGTTCGGTCGTCGCGGTCCTGACCTTCACCAGCACCGAGGCGTTGCCCGCGATGATGTGGGCCTCCACGATCTCGGGGAGCGCCGCGAACTCCGGGGCGGTATCGCCCATCCAGCGGGTGGAGTCGACGGTCACGTACGCCAGCACCCCGTACCCCAGGGCCGTCGGATCGACCTCGGCCGTGGTGCGCCGGATCACGCCCCGCTCCCGCAGTTTCCGGACCCGTTCGTGCGCCGCGCCGGTGGAGAGGCCCGCTGCCTGGCCCAGCGCCGCATAGGACTGTGTCGCATCCTGCTGGAGTTGCTCCAACAGCGTCCGGTCGATGTGATCCACGACTCTCCATTCGGTGGGCACTTGAAGTGACCATATCTCATTCGACACTATTCGATCAGCACCGAAAATCATTCGGCACCTGTTGGAAGGGATGGATATCCATGACCACCGAGCGCCCCGCGCTGTACGAGATCCTCGACGACCGGTTCCGTACCGGGCGGTGCATGAACGGTGACGACGGTCTCGAAGTCCTGCACAGCGGTTGCCGTTGGGCCGAGGGGCCCGTCTATGTGCCCGCCTGGAGGCAGGTCGTCTGGAGCGACATCCCGAACGACCGACTGCTGCGCTGGGACGAGGAGACCGGCGCGGTGAGCGTCTTCCGGCGTTCCGCGGGACACCCGAACGGCAACACGCTCGACCGCGAGGGCCGGCTCATCAGCTGTGAGCAGGGCAACCGGCGGGTGACACGGACCGAGCACGACGGCACGGTGACGGTGTTGGCCGGCCACTGGCAGGGCAAGCGGCTGAACAGTCCCAACGACGCGACGGTGAAGTCCGACGGCTCGGTCTGGTTCTCCGACCCGGACTTCGGCATCACCAGCGACTACGAGGGCTACCGGGCGGAGAGCGAGATCGGCTCCAACAACGTCTACCGCGTCGACCCGTCAACCGGCGAAGTGCGCCTGGTCGCCGACTGTTTCGGCGCACCGAACGGGCTGGTCTTCTCCGCGGACGAGCGGCAGCTGTTCGTCTCCGACACCCGGGCCGGTTTCATCCGTGTCTTCGACGTACGGGACGACGGCACCCTGTCGGACGGCGAGGTCTTCGCCGCCGCCGGGGCGCGCGAGGCGGCTCGTTTCGACAACCTCCGCTTCGACGACGGCGGTCGGCTGTGGGCCGCCGCGATGAACGACGGGGTGCACTGCTACGACCCGGACGGCACCCTGATCGGCCGGCTCCGCGTCCCGGAGGCGGTGGCCAACATCTCCTGGGGCGGGGCGAAGCGCAACCGCCTGTTCATCGCCGCCGAGACGAGCCTCTACTCGGTGGTCATGGGCGTGACGGGGACGCACCCGACCGGCCCCGGGCGCAGGCCGTGGCTGGACCCGCGGGGCTGAACGATCCGGGGCGCGGGCCGCGCGGTGCCCGCGCTCCAGGGTCCCGCCCGTCCCGGGTCACCCCACGGAGCCGCACCCCAGCAGGGTGAGGCGGCGCTCGCCGAAGGTGCGCATACTCGGTCACATGAAGAAGCACGGGCAACTCGCCGACTTCCTCCAGGCGCGCAGAGGCCAACTGCGGCCCGGGGACGTCGGATTGCAGACATACGGTGAGCGGCGCCGGGTACCGGGGCTGCGGCGGGAGGAGCTCGCGATGCTCGCGGGCATCAGCGCGCCGTACTACTCCCGCCTGGAGCAGGGCCAGTCGCACAACGCCTCCCCGGAGGTCCTCGACGCCCTCGCCGGTGCGCTGCGGCTGGACGAGTCGGAACGTGCCCACCTGCACGCCCTGGCCCAGACACCGAGAGGAGGCAAGACCGCCGGCCGGCCGAGGCCCGAACGGATCACCGAGGCCACCAGGACCCTGCTGGCCGCCCTCGACGGCACGCCGGCCATCGTCCTGGGCCGCCGCAGCGACGTCCTGGCGTGGAACCGCCAAGGGCACGCGCTGTTCGCCGGACATCTCGACCGGAGCGGTCCCGACGATCCCGGCCGACGGCCCAACATGGCCAGGACGGTGTTCCTCGACGCGCACACCCGCGACCTCTACACCGACTGGCCGGCCAAGGCGAGGGCCGTGGTGGGCAACCTCCGGCTGACCGCCGGCCGCTATCCGGACGATCCGCTGCTGGCCGCTCTCGTCGGTGAACTGTCCGTGCACAGCACGGAGTTCTCCTCGATGTGGGCGGACCACCGGATCGTTGCCTGCGGCGCCGCCGACTACGAGATGCGCCATCCGCTGGTCGGGACGCTCACCGTCACCCAGCAGACACTGCAGAGCCCGCAGGGCGACGGGCCGGCCCTGGTGGTGGCCACGGCCGCGCCCGGATCGCCCTCCGCGACCGCTCTGGCCCTGCTCGCCCACACCGTGGCACCGCAGGAGACGGCCCGGCCACAGCACGACGTGAGCCCCAGCGCCACCGGCTGACCGAACCCTTCCGCCGACCGCCGCGTAGGCATCCGCCGCGGTGCCCCGCGCTGCTCCGCCCCTCACCGCGCCCGCCCGCCGGGCCGCACCCCTTGATCACGGCACCGCACCGCGGCTGCCCCATGCCCGAAAACGGAGAACCATGTCCAAGCGAGCCGTCATCACCACCCTGTCCGCCCTCCTCGCGGCCGCCGCAGCCCTCACGACTGCCGCACCGGCCGGCGCGACGCCCGGCAGCGGGGGGCCGCTGACCGACGTCCGGATCAGCCGCCACTTCAACCTGACGGAGCACCAGACGCCGGAGAACATCGCCTTGCTGCCCGACGGCTCGGCGTACGTCACCTTCGCCGCCGCCCGCCAGGTCGCCCGCATCGCTCCCGACGGCGCGATCCGCATCCTGGCGACACTGCCCGCACCCGCCGACGGCGGAGTCAACACACCCGTCCTGAAGTTCGCCCTGACCACCGGCATCGTCCGCACCGCGGACGGCACCCTGTACGTGCTGTACGCCACCGGCACATCCGACCTCACAGGCCTGTGGCGGCTGCGCCCCGGCCAGGAACCCCGGCGCATCGCCGCCCTGCCGGCGGACGGCCTGCCCAACGGCCTCGCCCTGGACGAGCGCGGCAAGCGGTTCTACATCACCGACTCGGTCCTCGGCACCGTGTGGACGGTACCCACGGCCGGCGGCACACCCACCGCGTGGTCCACCGCCCCCGAGCTCGCCTCGACCGGATTCCTCGGCGCCAACGGCGCGAAGCTGCACAACGGCGCGCTGTGGGTGAGCAATCTCGACCTGGGCACTCTCCTGCGCATCCCGGTCCTCCCCGGCAACCGCGCGGGCACCCCGCAGATCAAGGCGTCCGGCCTCGTCGGCATCGACGACTTCGCCTTCACCGGCCACGGCAACCAGGTCCTCGCCGCACTCAACGGCCCCAACCAGGTCGTACGCGTCCGCCCCGACGGCACCAGCGCCACCGTCCTCGACGCCGCCGACGGACTCCAGGGCCCCACCTCCATCGCCCTGCGCCGCGACAACGTGTACGTGCTCAGCGCCGCGTACAACACGTCCACCGACCCGAACCTGCTGCGCGCCCGCCTGAGCACGCGTCGGTGACGACCGGTTTCCTGACCGGCCGACGGCCTCCCCCGCCGGATTTCCGTCGATTGTCGTCGACTCCCTGCGGGTTCGTCCGCGATCGGTAACAGAGGCAGCCCGTACGGCCGTTCGTATGTCTATATAGGGGCAGGGGATCGATGGAAACGACAAAGGGGCGGGCCGGCATGGCAAGGCACAAGGGAACGTCATGGCACGGCCGGCTTCTCGCGGCGGCGCTCGGGGTGACCGCGTTGGCCGCCGCCACCTCGGTGTGGACCGCGCAGGCGGGCACCGTCGTCGCAGGTCCTCAGACGCGCGTCTCCTCGCCGGAGGCGGAGGAGAAGCCCCAGGACCGGGTGGCCAAGGTGGCGGTGGACATCGCGCACGCCTCCGACCGCGGCCCCAAGGGCGTCAACATCACCATCGACGACGGACCGGACCCGACCTGGACGCCCCAGGTGCTGCAACTGCTGAAGGACAGTGGCGTGAAGGCCACGTTCTGCATGGTGGGCACGCAGGCCGAGGCGTACCCGAACCTCGTCAAGGCGGTCGTGGCCGACGGCCACCGTCTGTGCAACCACACGGTCTCGCACGACACCGCCATGGACAAGAAGTCCGAGGCCTACCAGTCCAAGGAGATCCTGGACGCCGAACGCATGATCACCAAGGCGTCCGGCGGCGTCCGGCCGCAGTACTACCGCGCCCCGGGCGGTGCCTTCACCCCGTACAGCCGCCAGCTCGCCGCTTCCCGGGGCATGCGGCCGCTGGGCTGGAACGTCGACACCAAGGACTTCGAGCACCCCGGCGTGGACGCCATGGTCGCCACCGTCAAGAGCGAGATCTCCAACGGGCCGACCGTCCTCTTCCACGACGCGGGAGGGGACCGCTCCCAGACCCTGGCCGCGCTGCGCGAGGTGCTGCCCTGGCTGAGGCAGCAGGGCTACTCCTTCGGCTTCCCCGTTCGTTGAGCCGGCCCGTCGGCGCGGACGCCCGGACGACCGGGGGTAAGCACTCGCCCGCTCCGTACGCCCGGACACTCGGACGTACGGAGCGGGCGGCGCCGGTGAACGCTCGCTCAGCGGCGTCGGGCCGGGGTGCGTAACCGACGGGATCAGGTCGTCATCGACGGCTTCCCCGCCGACCGCTTCCCGGCCGGCGGCCTTTCGCGGAGGGCGTCGACGATCGCGCGCTGACCGGTGGGCCGCACCGCGGGCTCTCGCCGGGGTCGGGCCGGGCTCGCGGGGTCGCCCGGCCCAAACGAAGGACCCTAGCTCCGCCACACCTTGCTGGTGGCGATCTTCTCCAGCTCGGCGAGGGTCAGCGCGGGGTACTCCCGGGTGGCGGCCTGGTTCTGGTTCGCCGTGTTGAAGGCGGAGATCACCACACGGAAGCCGTCGGGACGGATCGTGTCGACCTGCCTCATGTTCACGCCCTCACCGCCCTTCTCGCCGGGTCCTTCGTGTGTGACGACCTTCGTGCCGTCCGCCAGGACCTTCGCGTCGGAGCCGAAGAGATCACCTGCGACGTCCGACATGTCCGGCTGCACGTTGATCTGTACGAGGCTCTGGCCCTGCCCGTCGTCCACCACGACGTACGCGTACTCCGTCTCCTGCTTCCCGGACGCCTGCACCGTCAGGCCGTCGGGAAGCTGCTTCTTCAACTCGCGCAGGATCGCCTCACCGCTCATACCCCGCGGGGCCGAGGGTGCCGGTGCCGGCTGCGCGGGTTCCGGGAGCGACTCCAGGATCGGGCGCCACTCGTTGGCCCGGACCAGTGCCTCCATCCGGTCCAGGGACAGCGGAGGCGCGGGACGGCTGACCGGAGCGCCCTTCTCCGCGGGCGCGTTCCATTCGGACACCGAGACCCGGTAGCCCTCGGGCGTCAGCAGGTCCGCGTACCACCACTTCGTCTCCTCGCGCCGGTCCGGATACTCCCAGCCCTTGAACAGCAGGAGGCGCGAGCCGTCCTTCAGCGTCGTGGCGGAGCAGGCCTCGTACCCGTTGAGATTCTTGTCGGGGCAGGAGAACTCGTCCTCGGTCAGCGTCTGGGGGGAGTGCTCCCGGGCCAGGGTCACCGACAGCGCGGACTTCCCGTGACCGTCGTCGTACACGACAGAGGCATACGGCGCGCTCAGGTCCTCCTTGCCACCCTTGTCGCCGGCGTCGCCGCTCCGCTGCTCGCTGAGGCGCCCTTCCGGCAGCAGACCCGCGAGTGTCTTGATCACCTGCGGCCCGGAGGAGGGACGCCCGGACGCGTCCTTGGCCCCGTCGGCGGACTCCGTCGACGGGGCGCCCACGGCCGCCCCGTCGCCCCCGGCCCGAGAGGCGCCGACGCCTCCGGTGACGTACGACCCGCCGAGCCCGATCGCGGCCAGTGCGGCCACGCTCCCGGTCACGACGGCGCTGCGGCGCAGCACCATCCGGCGTCGGCCGCGCGCGACCCCGCCGTCCACGAGCGGGCGCCCCGCGGCGGAGAACCCATCCCCCGCCTGCTTCATCGCCGCGCCGAGCTTGCCTTCGAAGGCGTCCCAGTCCTCCTGAGCACCGTTTTTGTGCATGCCGACCACCACCGTCCCCACACCTGTGGAAAAAGGAACCAAGAAAAGAAGAACGAAGAGGATGCAGTGCGCTGACGAATCAGTGCGCGGACAGCTCGCCGATGCTGTCGCCGAGTTGCTCACGCAGCCGGGCGAGTGCGCGGGTGCTGCGGGTGCGTACCGCCGCCGAACTGACGTGAAGCGCATCCGCGGTCTCCGTGACCGACCGGTCCTCCCAGTAACGCAGCACGATCACCGCCCGGTCCTTGGGCGGCAGGCCGCTCAGCGCGTCGAGGAGCGTCATCCTCAACGAGGCGTCTCCCGGCGTGTCCCCTGCCCGGTCCGGCAGTTCGGCGCTCGGTCGTTCCCCGGCGGACTTGCGCCGCTGGTGCCCGAGATAGCACCGCACCAGCACAGTCTGCGCGTACGCCGCCGGATTCCCGACCCGCGAGATGCGCCCCCAGACCGCGTACATCCGGCCGAGTGTCTCCTGTGCGAGATCCTCGGCGAGATGCGTGTCCCCGCCGGTCAGCAGGCACGCCGAACGGAACAGATGACCCATACGGGCTTCCGCGAACACGCGGAAGGAACCTTCCCCGGACTGCCTCAACCGCCACTCCCTCTCACCTACACCCTTATAGATGCGGTGACCGCGGGGAAATGTTTCACGTGGTCGGCCGCGGCTTGTGACCCGGCCGGCCACCGTCCCCCGGTGCCACGGCACCGGGCGTCGGCGCCCGCCGAGGCTCGCGGCGCCCAGGGCGAACTGTCTCGTTGCACGGCACTCGGAAATCTATGGCGACGGAGGTAGACATTGGGTGGTGCGGTGGCTATGGTTTCTCTTGTAGCCGAGATCGAGACAGCCCGGCAGAGATGAACTGCCAGGCATGCGTGACACGTAGGTGCAGTTCGCAGGACGGTGCGGTGGTGGAGTTCCGAAGCCAGGGAAGTCGCAGGACGGCGACGGGGCTGACGACCGGACCGGGTGGCCCGCAGTGATGAGGGGCCGCCACGAGAGGACCGTCGGATCACTCCGGCGGAGCAGTTCGCAGTCCCAGCGGTATCAGCAGTGCGGTTTTCAGAAGTTCCTCGGTAAAGGCGTCGGCTGCGGGCGCGCGTGCCGGGAGGTTCGGCAGTGGGGTTCCAAGCCAGAGCAGATGCAGGACGGGCGACGGGGCTGGCTGCCGGAGGGTGGTGCCTTTCGAGGCCACCAGCAGTACGCAGTATCCGCAGTACGCAGGTCCCGATCAGGCAAGTAGTTCATCCAGAGGGAAGAAACGGAGGAGTTGACCGCCATCAGGATCGCCCGGGCGGAGTCAGAGAACCCGGGTACCGCAGGACATCGATAGTGAGGTGGTCTCCGGTCAAGCAACCGCGATCCCCGCGGCCCCGACCGTTTTCAGGCCGGGTCTGCGGAAACAGAGAGCCGGTGGATTTTCACAGCCGGCAGATGGTGTAGCAGTTCCTTCGGGGCCCTGGTGCGAACGCACCAGGGCCCCTCCACGCGTTCCATAGAGAGGTGCAAGTGACAGCAGACGACTCGTTCGGCCGTCTCGACGACGACGACTACCCCGCCTATACGATGGGCCGGGCCGCCGAGATGCTCGGCACCACCCAGGGCTTCCTCCGCGCCATCGGTGAAGCCCGCCTCATCACCCCGCTCCGCTCCGCGGGCGGCCACCGCCGGTACTCCCGCTACCAGCTGCGCATCGCCGCCCGCGCCCGGGAACTCGTCGACCAGGGCACCCCCATCGAGGCTGCCTGCCGCATCGTCATCCTCGAGGACCAGCTCGAAGAGGCACAGCGCATCAATGCCGAGTACCGCCGGGCCGGCGCATCGGTCGACTCGCCACCCGCCGGCTGAAGTGGTGCGCACCTGCCGGGTACCAGCAGGTGCGCTCACACGTCCTGGGATGTGGCGTGCGGCCGACGCACGCCACTCCCCAGTGGGCCCGTTTGGGGCACTCCGAGAGGCCGTTCGCGATGTGCGGTGCTCTCAGCCTTCTCGTCGGGCCGCCGCCTCCTGCAAGTACGCGGAGATCATGGCGAGGTCATTGGCGATGTCCAGCACACCGCTGACATCGGTCGTCGGGGTCGAGGCGCCGTTCACCCCGGCGAAGAAGGCGTCGAAGCGGCCGTTGCCCTTGTCCAGGTAACCGGCGATCGTGATGGCGCCGACGGCCAGGCGGTTGTTGAGCGCGTCCAGGCCGACGGCGGCGCCGGTCTTCGCGAACACCTTGCCGCGGGCGGGGCAGTGGGTGCAGTTGTCGGCCAGCAGACCGTCGACCCCGAGGATGGGCAGCGCGTTGCGGAAGACCGCCGCCTCCGGGGTGTGCTGCCAGTACGACAGCATCTGCACGACGGCCTTGGGGGTGGCCCGGTCGGCGGGGTTCCCGCCGCGGCCGTCCGCGAGCTGGACCTGCTTACGGTCGACGCCCGCGCGGTCCAGGAAGTCGGCCAGCACCGGGAAGCCGTCCATGCAGTCCTTGCTGCCGTTCGCGACCGCCATCAGACAGATGGCGAGGTTGGCGCCCAGGTTGTGGCTGACCTTGAAGATGAGCTTGGCGTACTGGGCGAACGGCGGCGAGGTGTACACAGCCACCCGCGGCCGGCCGTTGTACGAGGCGGGGAGCTGCCCGACCGGGTTGGCTCCGGTCGCCTTCGCTGTCACCTTCACCCCCGCCCGCCCCAGCGCCTCGATCAGCGCGGTGCGCCCGAAGGCCGCCGGGTCGGTGATGGGCGACACCTTCAGCGCCGGTGCGGAGCCGGCCGCGATGGTGCCGGAAAGCCGGATCCGGGTGCCGTTGTCGGAGGTCGTCACCTCGATGTCCGTCGGCTTCCCCGCCGCCACGGTCCTGACCGTCGACGTGACGCGGTACGGAGCGACCTTCGGCCGCCAGTCCAGTCGCGCGGGCGCGCCGGGGCGGGCGCCGGGCGTGGTCAGCAGATCGATCAGGTTGTCATTGATGATCAGCGGCGTCGGGACGGGGTCGAAGAGCGGCTCGGGCCGGAAGAGCCGGTCGTCGACGATCACGTTGCCGTTGACGCGGGTGATGCCAAAGCTCCTTACCTGCTGCGCGATCTTGTCGATCCCGGCGAGCGGGTTCTCCGGGGTGAGCGTGGCGCCCGGGAAGTCGTCGGCGTACGTGTGGTCGAGGTCGGTGTAGTCGACCGTGCCGTCGGGGCGGGTCCTGCCGCCCATGGTCAGGTCACCCTGCGCGACGAGGTCCAGGTCGCCGTTCAGCGTGGATCCGCGCCGCTCGCCGACCGCGTGGACGGGCGTCCTGAAGCGGTGGCCACCGCCGAGGGTGTCCCACGCCCCGGAGGTGCCGAAGAGCTTGGCCACCGAGCCGGGGATGAAGAACTGTTCGGCGAACCGACTGTGGACGACCCGCCCGCTGTCCGGGTCCTGCTGGAGCAGACCCCACTGGGCGTTGGGGTAGTCCGGTTTCCGCATGATCTCCGTGATCCGCGGGTCGAGCCGCCCGGGACCGCCGTCGCCGGACGACGCGGACGCCTGGGCTGCCGCGCCCGAAGTCAGGGCCACGAGCAGCAGGGCACAGCATCCGGCGACCATGCGATGCCGAAGGGATCCGGATCTCTCTCCTCGTACCGAAGCACGCACCGTTCGTCTCGGCAGTTTCCTGGCCATGGGATTCATGGGGTCAGGTATGGACCCCGAGGGCCGCCGGACGCGGGCGGCGCGAACGGTTGTCACCCGAACGGAACGGAGCATTCGTCGAGATGCGCGGTGAACACCGGGTCGGTCGCGGGGGCAGGGCCAGGCCGTGCCTCGCCGGTGAGGAGGCAGGCTGTGCCTCGTCGGACGTGGGGAACTGCGATGTGGGGGCTCGATGCCGCCCCGCGATCACCGGGCCTGCGTCCACCTGCGGCTGTAGATGGGCCACCACCGGTTGAACCTCATTGCCCCCGCCGGGCCGTCAGGCCGATGCCCCACTGTCGACGACCAGGTCGGTGCCGACCACCGCGCCGGCGGTGGGCGAGGCCAGGTAGAGGACCGCGGCCGCCACCTCTTCGGCCTCCGCGACCCGGCCGAGTGGGTTCTCCGACTTCACCCGCTCGGTGCGGTCGGCCTCCGTCTCGCCGGGCCGTAGCGACATGGGAGCGGCGGAGGCGCCCGGGCTGACCGCGTTGATGCGAATGCCCTGGTGGATGTGGTCGAGAGCGGCGGCGCGGGTCAGTGCGGAGACGGCTGCCTTGGAGGTGATGTACGCGGCGGCGTTCGGGATACGCAGGTGTGCCCCGAGGTTGGAGGCGATGTTGACGATGACCCCACCTCCGTTCTCCTTCATGTGAGCGATCTCGTGCTTCATGGCCAGCCAGACGCCGGTGACGTTGGTCCGCAGCACCGCGTCCCAGTCCTCCTCGCTCACCTCTCCGACAGGGACGGCGCCGCGGAGTATCCCGGCGTTGTTGACCGCGATGTCTAGGCCGCCGAATCGGGTGACGCTCTCGTGTACGAGGTCGCGGAGCCGGTCGGAGTCGGTGACGTCGACCGTGATGGCGGCAGCCGTGCCACCGGCCGCCTCGATGAGGCCGACCGTCTCGTCCAGGGAGGCCGCGGTGCGACCCGCGGCGATCACGGATGCGTCCTGGGCAGCGAAGGCGAGCGCGATGGCGCGGCCGAGACCGGAGCCCGCGCCCGTGACGAGCACGGTTTTGCCAGTGAAACCGTTCATTTCGCGACTCCCTTGAGTAAAGGACTACTTGGTAGAGAAGGGCGAAGGCGTATCGCCGCTGGACGTCACGACGTGGGTGGCTCTCCCGGCGGTCATACGCCTCCTCATAGTTGATCGATCGGTCTGTTATTCGGGCATGCGAGAGAAGGCTCGGTGGTTCCGGCGCATGTGATTCAGTCCAGCAGGGTCAGCGCCTGCTCGGCCGCATCCCGCACGCGGGTGGGATCGCTGGACGCCTTGCCGACGACCCGTACGCCCTGCAGCAGGACGAGCAGCATGCGGGCCAGCATGAGCGGATCGCGATCCTCCGGCAGCTCGCCCTGGGCTCGCGCCCGTACGAGCGCGCACTGCAGCAACGTCTCGAGATGCTCCCAGCTGATCTCGACCCGGCGGGTCGCCGCAGGGTCGTGCGGGGCCAGTTCGGCCGCCGTGTTGGTGATGAGGCAGCCATTCAGCCGGCCCTCCGGAGAGGCGGCCTCCGAGGCGAACCGGCGCACCATCGCACGCACCGCGGGCAGTACGGGTCCCGGCTGGGACAGCTCGGCGAGGAGGAGTGGATCACGCCCCTCGGAGTACCGGTCCATGGCCTTCAGGTACAGCTCGTGTTTGTTGCCGAAGGTGGCGTAGATGCTGGCGCGGCCGATGCCGAGGTGCTCGACGAGGTCGGCGATGGATGTCGCTTCGTAGCCGCGCCGCCAGAACAGCTCAAGAGCCGACTGCAGGGCGGCGTCCGGATCGAATTCCTTGGTCCTGGCCACGTCGGAGACCGTAAACCAATACAGAACGATCGGTCAACAATGGCCCGCCACAGGCGGGTTGCTGGGAGCGCCTTGCTTCCCCGCCCTGGCGCTTTCATACCGAGCGGGTGACGAGCGGCGAACTCGCGCTCCGAGCCTGCCCGGGGCCGAGGTCGGGGCCGAGGACGGGGCAGACCCCGGGGTCAGACGGGCGGGGTGTCGGGGCGGGCGTCGTACTCGGCGCGGGCGGCGCCGATGTGCGACAGGTGCGTGATGCTCCACTCCAAGAGGGGGGCGGTGGCTCCGCGGAGCTCCCGGCCCATGGGGGTGAGTTCGTAACTCACGTGCGGCGGCATGACATTGCGTACGGTCCGCGTGAGGATCCCATCGCGTTCCAGGCCGCGCAGAGTGACGGTGAGCATGCGCTGGCTGATCCCGTCGACGGCCCGCTTGAGTTCGGTGAAGCGGCGTGGCCCCTGACTGAGGTTGCGCACGATCAGCAGCGACCACTTGTCGCCGACGATGCCGAGCACCTCACGGACCTGGCACGGATCCTCCGGCTGCGCCGGCCGCCCGTCACCGCCCGCTGTGCCGCTCATGGTTACCTCCAGAGAACCGGGGCACCTCAATGTGCCGTATTGATCGGGGTGCGGCAGGTGCAGCACGATGATTTCGGTTCCCGAAGAGTACCGAGGCACGAACAGGAACCGCGATGTTCTCTGTGCCTCCACGCCCCGAAGAGGAAGAAACGCCCGTCATGTCAACTTTCCTGCTGGTACACGGTGCCTGGCACAGCGGCCGGAGCTGGGAGCGGGTGGTCCCGCTGCTGCAGTCGGCCGGACACCGCGTGTTCGCGCCCTCCCTGACCGGCTACGGCGACAAGGCGCACCTGCTCGCCCCCGAGGTGGGGCTCGACACGCACGTCGAGGACGTTCTGAGGCTGATCCACGAGGAGGACCTGAGTGAGGTGGTGCTCGTGGGCCACAGCTACGCGGGGCTGGTGGTCTCGTCCGTGGCCAACGAGGTACCGGAACGGATCGCGCATCTGGTGTACCTGGACGCGATGGTCCCGGAGCACGGCGAGACCGCCGTCGACGTGCAGCCCATGACCCAGCACCTGATCGACCTGGCCGCCGAGTCCGACCACGGCTGGCGCATCCCGCCACTGCCCGAGATGCCTCCGCCCCTCGGCCTGTTCGGG
This sequence comes from Streptomyces sp. NPDC096323, assembly GCF_040302845.1. Taxonomy (NCBI): domain Bacteria; kingdom Bacillati; phylum Actinomycetota; class Actinomycetes; order Kitasatosporales; family Streptomycetaceae; genus Streptomyces; species Streptomyces sp. NPDC096323. Next base: position 312,496 of record NZ_JBEOSI010000004.1, on the reverse strand, counting down.
GTCACCGACCCGGCGGATGTCGCATGGCTGCGTGCGATGCTCTCCGATCAGCCAGTGCGCTGCCTGCAGCAGCCGGTCCGTCTGGACAACCCCGCCCTGGACCCGGTTCCGCGTACGCACATTCACTGTGTCGGCGCAGAGCCGGAAGGCATCGTGCGGCGCCCCGTCCCCGCGACGCAGCCCAACGGGGACCCGGCACGGATACGGGAACTGCCGAGCGGACACGACTGCATGATCACCATGCCGTCCGACCTGAGCGAGCTGCTGCTCGAAACCGTTCCGCGGTAGCGCGTCTTCTGGTAGTCGTGCTGGGTCTGCGTCTGCTTCGTCCAGTCCATTCACGGTACGGTCCCCCGCCTGCCGGAGCGCACCGCGAAACGCCCAGGCAGCGGGGCCCGCCCCGGGCGGGACTCGACGGCCCGGTCATGACCCTCCTGTGAGCCGGCGTCATGTGGTGCTGCGACGGCGCCTGTTCAGCGCGGCCGGAGGCCAGCGGGCGGACGAGGCCGTGCTGTTAGCATCGCGGCGTTTGCATGAGGCGGTACGGCTGGGGGGCCTTTCGCTCGTACTCGCGCGGCTGGATGAGCCGATGCCGTGCGCCTCCTGTCTCCTGGCCCTGGGGAGGGACCTCACTTTGACTCCTACGAGCAACGCCCGGCTGCGCGGAAACGGCCGAACCTACGCCGCTCTCGCGCTGGCGCTGGCGACGCTGACAGCGTCGACATCGGGAATCATGGCGCCGCCGGCATTCGCCGACGCGGCCCCGGACGTCACCGTCCTGCCTGCGGCCCCGCGCTTCTCACCGCGTGCCACCTCGATCCTCAACGCGGGGGAGACCGGCTACCTGCTGGCACAGGAGGGCGACAACCGCCTCCTGTGGATCGACTATGCGACGGGCTCGGCGTCACCTCTCGCCGTCACTCTGCCCGAGATACCGCGCTATGACCTCGACAACGGCTACTGGGACAGCACCCAGGGGCTGAAGATCGGCGGTGGCGGCTACTACGGCGACGGATCGGACACCGTCGCCCTCTACTCCGCCGCCCCCGCGCCCCACGTGACGCTGCAGAAGGGCGCGGGCGCTGTGTTCGCCGACGTACGACTGCCCGAGGGGCAGTCGTACGTCGGAACGTTCGGCGACACCGTCCTGACCCGCACAGGCGAGGCGGACGCGCCGACCGGCTATCACCTGCTGCGGTACGAGGCCGGCCAGGTGACGGACACACCGGTCACCGGCTTTCCCGAGGGGGCCGTGCTCGGCGGGCTGGAGGACGCCGACGCGACGTCGCTCATCCTCCGGTACAAGGACTCCACCGGAGGGTGGGGGCGGTGGGTCCTCGTGAACCTCTCGGACGGGGTGGCACAACCTCTCCCCGACCGTCCGGTTCCCGACGATCCATGGAGCGTGCGCAGCTTCCGGCTCGGCGCAGGGACGATCCTGCGGGACGGGAGCGATCTCCTGGACCGTGCCGCTCCGCACGCCGTGCTTCGTACCGTCGACACGGGCTCTGTCTCCTACGACGCGACCATCGTCCCCGTCGGCACAGCCATTTTGGCGGTCCAGCGCCAGAACCCCGGCAACAACGAGTACCGGGGTTCAGAGCTGTGGAGCCTTCCCGAGGAGGACGAGAGCCTGGCCCCGCCCGTGCTGCAGCAGGCGAACGCGCAGGTCGTCCTCGCCCCCGACGGCACCGCGCTGGTCGCCGGAGCGAAGACCGCGGAGGCCCGGGGCGACATCGATTGGGCCGTGCACCGGCTCGTACCGACCGCCGACGGCGGGGTGGAGACGCGTCGCGTCCGGACCGTCGCTCCCATGCCCGCCCGCGTCTACGGCCTCTCCCTGGGCTCCGGCATTCTCACCACGGCCGAGAACAGCACCTATTACCAGCCGGGCGACTACTACGGGGTGTACCGGAGCACCTGGCTGAGTTCTGCCGGGCAGCCGCAGCCGGTGCGTACGACCGTGGACGGGTTGCTGAGGACCCAGAACTGCGTCACGTTCATCCCGGACCGGTGTGTCTCGCTACGGGCGAGCGGCGACGGCTACCACGGACAGCGGACCGCCGCCGATCAGCAGGGGTACACGCTGCTCTACAAGAACGGCGAGAGCGAGTGGGGACCGCGTGTCGACACGGGCGGGGACCAGGTGGATGACCTCTCCGGCCGGTTCGGCGTGACCGTCAGCGGTGTCACCGGTGACTCGCCGTCCATCGTCGAGTTCAAGCCCCCGACGGGCGGAACCCTTCTGCGGCGGACCGACTCCGCTCTGGCCGCGGTATGGGGCTCCACCCTGTGGAGCGTGGCCAAGGACAGCCCGACGATCACGTCGAAGACCCTGCCGTCCGGTGCCGCCGGAGCGTCCTTCACCACACCCAACAGGTGCGTGCCGACGGAACTCCAGGCGGCGGGACGTTGGGTGTACTGGTCCTGCGAGGACAGCGAGTGGGGTCCCGAGGCGGGGTCGGGCGTCTACGACCGCGTGGCCAACCGGACGATGCGCGTGCCGGGACGCAACATCCGCAACGTCCTGCTCGGCGACGGCTACCTCGTCCGGCAGAGCGGGGAAGGGCTGCGGCTCTTCGACCTGCACGCCGGTCTTCCCACCACCGACACCGTGCCGCAGCGCGTGGTGGTGAGCGCGGCCGATCTGGGGCCCAACAACAAGCCCCACATGGGCTGGACGGTGGACCGCTTCGGCGGCCAGATCGCCTACGCGGGCGACGACGAGCGTGTCCGTATCGTCGGAACCGGGGTCCCCGCCCCGGCCGTCAGCGTGATCGACTCCGTCGTCGGGGGCTCTACGTTCAACCTGGCCACCGCCGCTCCGCGCTGGTCGGGTACCTGGTGGACCTCCAAGCCCACCGGTGCGTGGCGTCTGTCGCTGACGGAGGCCGCGACGAAGACCGTGGTCCGTACCGTCTCCGGTGCCGAGGCGCGCGGCCGCGTCGATGCCGTTTGGGACGGCAAGAACGCCTCCGGAAAGATCGTGCGGAACGGAGCGTACGTCTGGACCCTGACCGCCGGGCCCGCCGACGGGGTCGGCGCCGATCTGAGGGTGACCGGCTCGGTGACCGTGACCGGTGGCGCTCCGGCACCGCTTCCCGCGTGGCGGGATGTCAGCGGTGACGGCAGGGGCGACCTGCTCGCGCGCACCTCGGCCGGGGCACTGACCGTGCGGACCGGTACGGGAACCGGCGGCCTCGGGACGGGGGCCTCGGCAACCGGATGGCCGGCGACATCGATGGTCGTGCCGTTCGGGGATCTGTCGGGCGATGGGTGCAACGACGTGCTCGTCCGCAGTTCCGCGGGTGTGCTGACCCGATACGACGGAGGCTGTGGGAAGGCGTTCTCGCCGAGTGGGGTCCGGCTGACGATCGGATCGGGCTGGCAGACGTACAACATGCTGACCGCCCCCGGAGATCTGACCGGTGACGGACGGACGGACCTTGTGGCACGGACGCCGGCCGGCGAGCTGTGGATGTACGCCGCCGATGGCGCGGGTAAGTTCAAGGGCCGCGTGAGGGTCGGCGGCGGCTGGCAGATCTACAACGCACTCGTCGGGCCTGGCGATCTGAACGGTGACAAGGCCGGCGACCTGCTGGCCCGCGACACCGCCGGCGTCCTGTGGCGGTACTACGGCAACGGCAAGGGCGCGCTGGGTGGCCGGGTGAGGGTCGGCGGCGGCTGGCAGGTCTACAACGCCCTCGCGGGCGTCGGTGACATCACCGGTGACGGCAGGATGGACCTGGTCGCCCGAGACGCGACCGGGATCCTGTGGCGCTACAACGGCACCGGTGCGGGCACGTTCTCGGCGCGAGCGAGGATCGGCGGCGGCTGGCAGATGTACAAGACGCTGTCCTGACCCGTGACGCGAGGGCCGCAGCGATCCCTTTCGGCCCTCTGGCCGTCACGCCCCCAGGCACGTTTCCTGGGGGCGTGACGGAGGCGCGACTCGTTGGTTGATAAGCCGGCGCGGCTTTCCCGTGGCGTGCGCCGGGTGCCGGGTGCCGGGTGCCGGGTGGCATGCGTGGCAGGGGTGCGTCCGCGCCTCCGGCAGTCGGCGCATGCCGACGGCCGGCGTGCGCAGCACGCGCAGCGCTTGATCCGTATGGGCCGGGTCGGCGGGTTCGATGACGGTGGTGTCCACCAGGACCAGCGGCATGCCCATCACGGTCGCGTCCGTGTGGCGGAGAGAGCCGGATGCGAGCGTGCGTGTCCAGCCAAGGACAAGTGGAGCGGTCACCGGCTCGTCGTCCTCGTCCGACAACGGGGCCTCATAGGCGACCAGTTCGTGTGGCGCTACCACGTCGGCATCGATTCCCCGGAAGCACGGGTTCTCGGCGGTGATCAGTTCCGCACGCGCACCCTGACCGGTTCACCGCCTTCGGGGCGCATGTTCTGGAAGACGTTCCGCGCCTGAGCGAACCGCTGCGGGCCGACGTACAGGCGGCAGCGAACCGCTGGAGCCATGTCGAACCGGTCGGGGAATCCGGCCCAGGGTGATGAGGTCACAAGCGCAGCGCGTTTCCGGGCACCGCGGTACCTCTTGCCCGATTTCTCCATTCCGCAAAGTTTGCTCGCATTCTATTTTGCGACCGACTTGATTCGTCGAAAGCACCGCTGGAGTAAGTGAGCGAGGGCCTCGAGAATCGCGTACCATATCCGTGTGTTTGCCGCTGCCTACCTGCGACGTAGGAAGGGGTTCTGATGTTCTCCCATAAGGAATTTGGCGAGTCTTTGTGATCGCTTTCGTGGTATGGTTTCAATGATTTGCAGAGAGCCACAAAAAAGGAGAACGGCGTGAATACCGAAAAGGTCACGGCTCGACGACTTACGGCCGAAGAGGTTTCGGAGCTGGGTCTCCAGGACGGAATTTTCGTCGCCGCAGGGATGGATGGCCTCCCTCTCGACTGCTACGCTCCGGCTTTCCTTACCGAGTCGGGTAAGAATTTCGAGGGAGGGTCCTTTACTGCCAAGACAATCTTCGGTGAGGAGGTGCACGTTCTTCCGGGCAACGCCGAAGAGCGAGGGATCTGGGTTGCCGACAAGGCAGGGGAGGAAATTGAGGTTCTTCAGAGTGCCGGCGTCCTGCTGAACCTTGCCCTCTTCGTTCCCGAAGGGAATCAAGAATCTCTTGAGTCGCTCTACTCCGCAGCCCGTGAGGCCTTCGGTGCGGGGATCGTCCAGCGCTGGAGCGAGGAAGTCGCCGTGGTGCCTGATGTGAAGGTCGACCTCTTCGAGGAGCCGGCCCGGGCGCGGAAGAACGCGAGCAGCCAGCTCCGTGACCGCCGCGCCTTGGATATCTACCCGACCCGAGTGCGGTTCCTGAAGCCCAGTGATGGCTGGAAGTTCATTATCGAACCGCACAAGGAGGTCGTCGATGACACGCCGACGATCTGACCTGAAGATACGTTAGCCCCGGTCTTCCGCGGTAGCCCGTCAGCTTGCTGACGGGCTCCTCTTCTTTTGCCGGAGAGTAGCCGGGTACCTGGATGAGGCGCGACCGGTTTCGGCTGGCGCGGGGCGACCTCGGCGACCGTGGCGTCGATGGCGTACGTGTGTCCGTGCAGTCCGGCGCCTTTGAGGAGCTTCGCTGCCGCTGTCGCCGCCTGCTCGGTGACCGGATCCGCCTTGATGTGGGACAGAGCCCAGTTCGGGCGTGGGATGTTGGGACGGGAGTGGCTGACTTCCACGACGGTGTTCGCCCCGGTCGCGAGGTCTGCCCCCATCCGTGGAACACCTGCAGCATCGCGAGGGACTTGCGGTCCTGCGCGATCCAGGCGGAGAGCCCTTCCGAGTCCAGGACAACGGTTTCGATGCGCTCGCTCACGCGGGGTCCGTGTCCTTGGCGGAGCCGGCGGAGTCGAAGATCTTCGCGCGGGCCTCGGTGAGCTCCTCGTCGCTGATGGGGCCGTGCTCCTCCTCCTGGCGGCGGAGGCCGTCGGCCAAGAGCTGGTGCCGGACCTGGCGTGTTACGGCTTCCGCCACGTAGCCGGAGACGTTGTCCGTGAGATGAAGGCCCCGGTCGGGGACCGGGCGACTGTTGTTGCCAGGACAGCCGGGGACGGACAACTCAGGGCTGAGCTCAACCTTCGGTGATGGCCCGGGGCGAATCGGCTACAGGCTCCGCCGGCCTCGGTGACCAGCCGGGCGGCGGTCTTGTCGTGGCAGCCCACGGCCTTGGCGATGACGGATCCGGGGCCTGGACGGGCGTCTCCTGGGCGAGGGCCAAGGCACGCACCGCTATGGTGTCCTCCTCTGATCTTGGGGGGTCAACTATGCGTATATCGCTTCGCTCTGCTGTCGTCAGTGCGGCCGCGGCGATCGGCCTACTCGCTGGGGTGACAGCGCCGGCCGCGGCCGCGCCTACGGGCTACGACCGCTGTCCGAAGGGGAAGATCTGCCTGTTCGACGGAGCGTATGGCGCGGGAGCCATGGCAACGTACTCCGGCAGCAAGCCGACCCTGGGTTCCTTCGAAAACAAGGCTTCGTCCCTCATCAACCGCACAGCGTCCGACTACATCTGCGTCTACACCAGATCGTCCTACCAGTACATCGACGGCGTACACGACGTTGTGATGTGGACCGGGAGCCATGAGGGTCTGGACCTGGCCGGCTTCCACGACGCCAACAGCCACCTGTCCAACAACGTCAGCTCGTTCCGTCTCGGCGGCACGTTGCACAGCTGCCTGACCGGCCTGGACTACATGGAGTGGTACAACAGCAGCAATTACGACGCCCGGCCCGCCCGGACCTTCGGCGACCTCAACGCCGACGGCAGAAGCGACCTGCTGTTCCGCTCCCGCAACGGCCGACTGTGGTTCCTCCGCGGTGACGGTACCGGCACCCTCATCGGAGCCGGGTGGAACTCCATGACCGCGCTCACCAGGCACGGTGACCTCAACGGTGACGGCAAGGAGGATCTCCTCGCCCGTGATACCTCTGGCGTCTTGTGGATATACCCGGGCAACGGCAAGGGGTGGTTCGGTACCCGCGCCAAGATCGGCGGAGGCTGGAACAGCATGCGCCGCATCACTGCGGCCGGTGACCTCAACGGCGACGGCAAGGGCGACCTGCTCGCAGCCGACACCTCTGGTGTGCTGTGGATATACCCGGGCAACGGCAAGGGGTGGTTCGGTACCCGCGCCAAGATCGGCGGAGGCTGGAACGGCATCAATGCCCTTGTCGGCATCGGTTCCTTCAACAAGGACACCACTAACGACCTCATTGCCCGTGACACCGCCGGCAAGCTCTGGCTCTACCCCGGCAATGGCAAGGGATGGTTCGGCACCCGCACCTTGATCGGTACGGGCGGCTGGCAGCGGTTCCGGTCGCTCTTCTCCGTCGGTGACGCTACCGGTGACGGCAACAACGATCTCTTCGGGGAGGGTAGCTACCTGGGCCTCTACGAAGGCACGGGTCGGGGCACCCTGAACCGCGGTGCAAGCGACTATCAGTGGGACGACCGCGAAACCGCCTTGTAAGAAACCACTGATACCGCAGCCGCACGAGTATCAGGCACCGCCGCATCCGGTTGCCAGGCGAGGTATCCAAGTCTCAACGAGTTCGCCCGCCTTGGGGCACAGGGGCGAACACGCTGCAACTTCGTGGGGCACGCCGGCTTACAAACGACCTGTAAGCCGGCGTGCCCCACGGGTCTCGAACCGCGGCGTGGCAGCTGCTGCAAGTCCCCGTTGCGTTGCGAGCGGACAGGCTGGCACATTTGCGGGGTTCTCGGTCGCGATGTCGAGGTCCTGGCTGAGCCGGTCGACCAGGCCGTGCGCTTGGACCGCGTAGCCACCGGGTAAGCGCCAGAGGGTATGCACCGCCTACGGCAAGCACGTCTGCAAGCAAGCGACGGTGCAGGTCGGTGAGGTTCACGCCGCGGCCTGGGCACTGTGAGCCAACTCGTCGAAGGCGCGTTCCCAGACTTCACGGGCATCACGGCTGATCAGCGTGCGCAGTGTGGGCCACAAGCTGACGAGGAGGCCGCGATCGAGATACCGGCCCAGATCATCGTGCCGGCCCTCGGCCAGCACGATGCGGTAGTAGCTCATCCGCAGCCGGGGCTGATCGAGGTCGAAAGTGGTCAGTCCCGACCACGCCAGGTGAAGTGGCAGGCTCACTGTGCCGTGCTCGGGTCCGGCGAGCTCGGAGAGCGCCGCGGGTGCGCGCCGGGCGAACTTGGCCCGGCGGAGATCGGAAAGACTGGGCTGTGATGCCATCCCCCGATTATCCAGGGTGGGGCCGCTGGAGGCCGACCGGGCAGTGACAATGTGCTGTATACAAAGAAGCCCCCGGCCGCTGGCCTGGGGCTTTTTCATGGAGCGGGTGACGAGAAGCGAACTCGCGCTCTGAGCTTGGGAATCACCCAGCACTTCAGGGGTGATGTGGTCTTTGACCTGGGAAATCGTGCTGCTGCACGTTACCTTCCGGCGGTCCGGGGTCACCCCTGTTGACCGCTGGATACCTCCGTGACTGGCACGTAGTGGCACGGCGTTGGCCAGGCCGCAGAAGGCCAGTCCGTTATCGCGGCGGCTGATGCTGCTGGTGTGACGGGACGGCGCTACTGCGGGAGCCGCGTCCGGCGAACGCGCTGGGCGACGACTGAGAAACTGGACCGTCGGCGTGCTGGACGCCTGCCGCTTCAGCCCAGAACCAGGGATTCGTCGCCGAAGTCAGCCACCAGCTTGAGCTGCCCGCCCAGGGCCGCCACGTATGCGGCGAGAGTCTCGACCTCGGACCGGCTGATGGCACCCTTCTCTATGGCCGAGATGCGTCCCTGAGTGACGCCGAGAGTCCTGGCCACTGCCGTCTGCGTCATCTTCTGGCGCTTGCGTACCTCAGCGAGGCGATGCGCGCGTACTTCCGACAGCAACGTGGTGGTGCGCTGCTCGACTTCCTTGGCTTCCTCGGTGGAGAAGCCGAACTCGTCTTTGAGGTCATCCCAGTCGACGGAGCTGGCCGTCTTCGGCTTGGTTGCGCTCATGACTCCTCATTCCTGGTCATTCTGGTACGCCTTGTAGGCGTCTTCCGCTTCCTTGATCGCTGTTCGATACCACCCCGACCAGTTGCCCGCCTTGTCGCCGCCCACGAGGATCACGGCGTTGCGCCCGGGGTCGAACACGAACAGGACCCTCACCTCACTGGCTCCGGACGATCCCGTCCGCAGCTCCTTCAGATTCGAGATGCTCGATCCAGTGATGCGGTCGACCAAGGGACGGCCGAGAGCCGGGCCCTCCTGTTGCAGGACGTTGATGGCGGCAGTGATCTGGAGGAGTGTGTCCCTGTCGGCGTTTCGCAAGCTGTGCAACCAACTCCTGGCCGGTTCGATAACGATGATCTTGAACGGCATTCACTCTCCCACCCACCAGAACATCACCTGTGCATAATATCACGCAGGGGTAATATGGGCGAGGTGTCTACGATGCGCTGGGCTTGTCCGAGCCCTTGCGGCGCCGGCAGCGAGAACGCCAAGGAACGCCCGACGGCCACTGTCGAACAGGTCGACGCGCTCGCTGACGCCATGGGACCGAGGTGGCCGCTGATGGTCTACTGCGGCGCCTACGGGCCCATGCGCCCAGAAGAACAGGCCGCCCTCCGGCGCCCCGACGTCACGCTCGAACCCCTCGCGGTCAAGGTCCGTGACGCCGCGCCCGAGCTGAACACCGGTCGCCGCGTCGAAGGCGCCACGAAGTCGGCCGCCGGAAGGCGAACCGTCTACCTCCCGGACTTCCTATGCATCGAGGTGAAGCGACACCTCGACTGGTACGCCGAGAAGGAACCCGACGGGCTCCTGTTCATCGGGGAGAGGGGAGCCCCCTTCCGCCGGTCCACCTTCGGCCGCAAGTAGCGCAGGGCTCGGGCCAAGGTCGGCCTGCCGGAGGGTTTCCGCTTCTACGACCTCCGGCACACCGGCCATACCCTGTCCACCCAGTCAGGCGTCACGCTCAAGGACACGATGGTCCGCGCCGGCCAGTCCTCGGAGAAGGCGGCGCTGATCTACCAGCACTCCGACGGGGAGCGACAGCGGGAGGTCGCCGGGGGTATCGATGCGCGGGTGCGGGCTGCCCGTGGTAAGGCAGCGGCCCAACTGAGGCAGGTTCGCGAAGCCTGAAAAGTCGGGGCCGGGACAACAGCAGGCCGTCCCGGTCCCGATACTGGACAGAGCGCGGGCGTGCGTTCCCGATCAGCGGCGGCGCCAGAACTTCTTCTGGAACTCCTCCTGAGTGGTCGGACTTTCGTGGTACGCGGCCTCGGTCTACCCCCTCCGGCAGGTCGCCAATCGGATCATCGACAGGTTCAAGAACGCTCGGGTCGACGGGTGCCGTAAGCCTGGTGGTACGGCAGCTCCGCGTCTGTGGCCCTCAGGAAGTGCGGGGCTCGAACCCGCCCGCCGGCTGTGTGGCAGGCATCGCCGATTCGTGCCCCGCAGGCGCGGCAGTCCCAGTCCAGGGCTTCCTTGATGCCTTGCGCCCTGATCTCCTCCAGCGTGGCGGTCCGTTCCGCCCACCACGCCCTTCGAGCGGGTTCGTCGGTAGGGGAGTCCGCTTGCCGTTTCCGGAAGACTGCCTGCCGTGTCGGATCCGCGAGCGGACCCGTCAGCGGCTTTGTCAGCACGGCGTCCTCGGCGGACTTCTCGATCGCTTCGGTCTGCCTCGAAATCTTCCATCTCCAGGCGGATGTACTGCTCGAAGTCGGCAAGGGTGGCGTCGGGCTGTGACGCGGCGAACGCGGTGACCTGGACATGAAGCATGCGAAGGATGTGCAGCGTCTGCTGGTCTTTGTAGTTGGTGAACTCGCCCATGGACGATCCTCCTGGCTGTGATGGGAAGGGGCGAACTCAGTTGGCGAGCAGGGTGTTCTCCAGGCGCTGCACTGCGTCTCCGTGGGGCCGCAGGTGTGGCTGCATCACCCACAGGTCATCGTGGAACGGTTCGAAGCCCAGCGACTGCCATGTCTTCTGCACCACAGATGTCTCCCTCGCGAGCCTGGCCTTGTCGTCGCGTTCGTCGACTGGGATGTCGATGGGAAACGGGTGAGTGGCCACCAGAGCCGCCGAGTCCGTCGTCCAGCGGAGCAAGCGCCCGATGAGCAGCCGGCCAACGCCGCCGAGACCACGCCAAGCGGGGGCAAGCCTGGCTCGGTCGATGAGGACGACGTGGGTGCCACCGATCAAGCACTCCTCGAACTCAGCATGCAGTCCCATGTCGCCCGAGGAATCGAAAAGCCGGGAGAAGTGCTCGTAATCGGAGCTACGGGAGTCCAGCGAGTCGTAGATGCGGTGGATCCGCCACAGGTCGAGGGTGAGGCCCGACATCCTGAAGATGGTCAGCTCCTCGCCGTCGTCGCGTTGAGAACGTGACAGGGATACGTCTGGTGAGAGGAGTCTTTCGCCCTCGGTGACCTCCTCGTCGTCCATGGGTTCCCACACGGGGAGCACAGCCTTGCAACTCCACTCCAGCGTCGCGGGGTCGTCATCCGCGTCCATAGCTACCAGTGACGCGCTGGAGGTGAAGCGCAATTGGAGGCGGGGCAAGTGAGTTAGAAGGTCCACCCCGATGGGGGCCGCGGCTGTCATGCTGGCAACGCTAGAACGGTGAGGGCAGGTGCTGGGTGCCCTTTCCGGGAATGCGCGGCAGGGCCGCTGACCGGGGTGCCGTCACTGCCTGACGCGCCGTCCTTTCTCCTTCGGGTTTGTGATCGGGCGTGACTCAAGAGTGTCCCAGATCACTACGGTGGAGGATGGGTCGTGAGGAGCAGAGCCCTTGTACGGGGTGAACAGGACGGGTTTGTTTCGGGCATGCCCCTGAAATGGGGCACGCGCAGGGCACGTCGCCTGGCAAGAGGTCTAGACAACAAAGAAGCCCCCCGGCCGCTGGCCTGGGGCTTTTTCATGGAGCGGGTGACGAGAATCGAACTCGCGCTCTGAGCTTGGGAATCAACGGTTCTTACGCTGTTTGAGAGGCTCTGACCTGTGGTTTCGGTTTGGGCAGGTGGATGGCTCCCGGTCTCCGGGAGCCGTATCTGACCGCTGTTGTCCGCTCTGCTGGGCACGGATGGGGCACGAGAGCTGGCAGTGCGACGCGCGCTCCAGGGCGGGCCGACTGGTCAGAGGGGGATGATGCGGACTTGGTTGCTGCAGAGCTTGGTCATGTCATCGCTGTCGGACGTCAGCAGGGCGACGGGTTTCGGCTGGCGGAGCGCGACCTCGGCGACCGTTGCGTCGATGGCGTACTTGTGCCCGTGCAGCGCGACTCCCGTGGGAGCGTCCCGCGTAGACGGCCGACGGGGTCGCTTACGGCGACACGCCGGCCGTGGCTGCCTCGACGGGGCTCGTCACGCGGCCCCTGCCGATCCGCCGCGCGCTTTCCGACTGTGCGCATGGCTCTCCCAGAGCGTCCGTAGGGGGCAGGCCAAGCACCGTGCACGTACGGCGCTGAGGGGTTGCGGCCAGCAGTGCACTGGCCAAAGACCGGGACAACAGGCAGGTGCAGAAGAGTTCTCCGCACAGATGCCAGGAGGTGCGTCGGCGATCTCGCTGCGGTTGGTGGCGGTGAAGGCCAGCATGCTTACAGCTGCACGTTGGGGCGACGCGCATGCTCGCTGCCCGAGTGCGCCGAACGGCAGACGCACTGATGGCACCGAGCCGATACTGGGTCTTATGCTGCGAGGGGGGACCCGTTGGAAACGTTTGAGTTGAGCCGCCTGACAGACTTCGACTTCGAGGCGGTCTGTAAAGACGTATTCGAGGAGGAGTTTGGAGTCAGCCTCGAGATCTTCACCTCGGGTGCAGACGGTGGCGTAGATCTGAGGCACACCGAACCCGACGGCACGTCACTAGTAATTCAGTGCAAGCACTGGCATAGATCCACTCGCGCCAAACTGGTGGAGTATGTGACCAAGGTTGAGGCCGCTAAGGTGGCGCGCCTTAACCCCGCGAGGTACGTGTTGGCCACATCGCTAACGCTCACCAAGGGGGCTAAGGATAAGCTATTTACTGCCCTACAGCCGTATGCGCTGTCTCCAAATGATATTTATGGCAAGGATGAGATAGACGCGTTGCTGCGTAAGCACGGGCACGTTGTGCGTAGACACCTTCGCCTGTGGCTAACAAGTGCATCCGTCTTGAACGCACTGCTAGCCAAAAACATTGTTACCCGATCACAGGCGTTGGTTCGCGATCTGGAGCAAACTCTTCTCACGTACGCTGAAAACCCAAGCTACACCAAGGCATTGGATATTCTGGAGAGGCGTCGAGTCTGCGTGATTGCAGGCATACCGGGAATAGGAAAGACCACCCTCGCCCACATCTTGTGCGCGCAATACCTCAAAGATGGATATGAGCTAGTTGAAATATCGGAGGACGCGGAAGAGGCGAACAAAATTTGGGACGATGATACAAAGCAAGTTTACTATTATGATGATTTCTTGGGTCAGACCACACTTCAGGAGAAACTTGGGAAGAACGAGGACGGACGTCTGCTGTCGCTAATGGGCAGAGTTGCGCGTGATCCGAGCAAGAGACTCATCCTGACGACGCGAGAATACATCTTGGCTCAGGCTAAACAGCGGTACGAAAAGCTAGACAGGCACTCGTTTGACACGCATACATGCGTTCTCGATCTGACGGACTACACCTTCCAGTGTCGAGCATCCATCCTTTATAACCATGTCTATAGTTCCTCGCTGCCTGCGAGCGTCAAGGAGCTGTTTGCGGTTCCAAGTGTGTACAGACCCATCGTCGAGCATCGCAACTTCAATCCGCGAATAGTGGCGGCGACGCTGGCGGAGGCGGATTTGCTTTCCGTTCAGCCTGAGATGGCACCTAACAACATTCTCGCCAACTTGGAGGATCCGCAGCGACTCTGGGCCCACATCGTTTCACATCAGCTCGGCGATACTGATGTGAAACTACTAAAAGTGATACTTTCATTCCTATCCAGTGTTCGCCTCAAGGACTTGCAGAACCTGTGGAGGGTGTATGGGGAGTCCATTCGAGACCTTAAGAATGCGCTGAGCATCCTGGACGGAACTATGTTGAAAACGTCAAAAGAGTTTGGAGAAATCGTTGTAGGTTTCCATAACCCCTCAGTGCGTGATTATTTCGTCAAATTGATCGAATCTGACGTAACGGAGCTGCTCTCGCTGATTAGGCTCGTAAGATATTACGATCAATTTGAGACGCTGTGGCTACAATTCCCGGCCAGGAGTAACGGGCCGATGCTGCCAACGTACAAAGAGTGCAAGAGTGAGTTGGAAACTGCTGCGGCTGCCGCCTTTCGTTCTCTGCCGTTCAAGGCTTATAGGCGCCGAGGTGCGCCAGTAATTGACTTCGCCCGTCGGGCCTGGGTGTACTTGGAGATGGGGCGTGATATTGAATCTTCGATGATTCGCCGCATGGGATTCGAGGCGGTCGCCGAGGATGGGCAGAGATTGACCGCAGAGGACGGAGCGGTGGATTATGAGGCGCTGCTTCAGATTCTTGTGGATGACAATACTGCGGAAGGTCGCAAGGCGTTCGCTCAGGTGGTTAGCTCAGCGATCGACTGGGCTTTGGCGGACGTCAGTGACTGGGCTTTAATTAAAAAGGCCGATGAAGTTTTGCGGTCCACCCAGCACTACGCGCCCGGAGTGGAAGTGGAGGCGGCGCTAGAGAGGCTTGAGTCAGTACGTCAGGAATATGCCCAAGCTGCGATTGATGATTGGTCGCATCCTGATGGTCCCAATTCCTCTGCTGCCGAAATGAAGGAGATTGTCGATTATTACAGCGCCGAGCAGGATGCTCCTCACTTTGCTGGTTTCGAGACAGCCGCGGAGGCTGTCTATGGGATCGATTGGGAGCATCTCGAGGTTTTCAGTAGCGGCCGGGCGAAGCAGGTGCTTGACCGGAGTTGGGTATCGGCGCGGGAGGTCGAGCACATGATGGGAACGCTTCGAAACGAGAGTAGTCAAGGTATGGACGTGCGAGATTGATCGCAGGGGCCTTTCCGGGCTCGAACGGGCAGAGTCAGTCGAGTGGTTGAGAGCGCATTGAACTGCGAGTTGAGCAGTCGTGGGACCCTTGGGGCGAGCGATGGAGCGACGCGAGAGGAGTCGGAGTTGCCGACGCTCGCCGAGCTGCAGTGATGGCGACGCACAACGTTTCATGCGGCGTCACGATTCGCGCGTTCAAGGTGCTTATGGAAAAGGGGAGGGCGGGGCCACCAGTAGGCAGCCGATGGAAAGTGGTGCGTTCACATGAGCGCCAGGACCGCTGGCCGCTGGCCGTACGGAGCATGGACATTTTTCGTGCGGACAAGTTGAACTCAAGAGCTGTACATGACCGCTGTTGTCCGCTCCGCTGGGCACGGATGGGGCACGGGTAGCCCCGCAACGGAACTGCCAAGTTGCGCGTGGACAGCCAGCACAGCCTTGACTCCCTCGCCGAAGTGCCCGAGCCGTCCGCATGCCCGCCGTGATTCTGCCATTCCTACGGAAAATATCCGGAGCCGCGCCGTCTACGTGTTCCCATAGACCCTCCCCGAGTTGCCCCAGCGAGGCACCATCCAACATGCCACTGACAACACCTGGCTACGCTTTCACTCACCCTCGAATGGTGGGCGCTTCTCGATCCAGGGTGTTGCCTCTTAGGTACTCTGCGGCTCTACTGCAAAGCTCGGCGGAGTCTCGGAGGTGGCCTATAGCCGTATTGCAGCTGTGACAAAGCAGACCACGTATGCAATTGCCGCACGATTTCATTTGTTGCGGGCAGCATTCGTGGTCGTGATCGACCGCGAGGGAACGTCCGCCAGCATTAGTGAGGCGGCAAATTTTGCAAACACCCCCTTGACTTTCAAGAAGTTTTTCGTATTCCAAAGAAGTTATATTGAATCGCGCAAGACCGGCACACTTCATGCAGCGATGGTCGATCTTGTCGCTGGTTCCGTTGTTCACGCCGAAGGAAGGAGGTGGCAGATAGCGCATGCATGCTGTGCACCACCGCTTTCCTGTCTCTACATCAGTTCGTTTTTCCGCGGAGGTCTTCCAGGATGCCGCAGCTCGCCACCTAGGGGCAGGAGTCATGCTTTTCCCATCTCGCAACTGCCTCGCATGGTACTGGCAGAATTTCTTGGCGTAATGCTCTCGCGAACAGTCAGGAAAAGCGCATCCTAGTCTCCTTTTGCGATCCGTGAGAGGCGTCAGATCCTTTCCTGCGGCGAACTGCTGCCGATGCCCGCTACAGTAGCCGTATGCGCTGATCTGCCGGCGGCAGCCTTCAAATTTGCATCCGTCGACCATGCTTAGATTGCCCCCCGCTCCGCTAATGCCTGGGTTCGATCCAGGCGACTATTTGGTGGCGTGTTCCACATCAGTCGGCTTCGGGGTCGGTGGCATGCATGTCGTCTCGGATCTCGTCGCATCGTTCTTGCAACTCCCGCAACAGCGAAACCATCAGCATGATTGCGACGATGGCGTGTCCCTGACTGAGATGCCCGAGCGAGATGCTGTGGACCAAAGCATGCCGGGAGAGCTGCTCGGGGACGTCGTGGCCCTTGTCAGCCCAGTACTGCGTGTAGAGCGGAAACAGCGGGCTCAGCGCAGTTTGGCCCTGAGGGAACCAGTCGTCGTTGGAAACTATCGCCTCAGCAGCCCCCTGTAGGCCCTTATGCTTCTTGCTTCGGTCTACCCGACTTACTTGATGAGCCAGTTCCTCAACCGCCAGCAGCGCCATGCAGGCGGCAGCCTCCGGATGACCATCGCGCCAAGCAGCAACGATCTTGGCGGCCATCTCCGGGGCATCGCCTAGCCACTCGTCGTCGCAGTACGCGGCCATCTCCTCGCAGAGGGCTCGGATCTCGTCTTCGTGGTTCACGAGCACTCGCAGCCGCGCATCGTGGTCTCCAGCGTCCAGTAGGAGTCGCAGTACGCGAGCCGGCGGGACCCATGAGACGGGTATGCCGCTACTCTTTGCCAACTTGTGGAGGTCCTCCGGGGTGGCGCCTGCACCCCACCAGTTGGGCCTGCGGCCTGCCAAATACAGGCCCGGCATCGGACGGAAGCCGTCTCGGGTCATGTCATAGCTGTCCCATGCTGGCTGCGCTGCCCGGATGTTCTTCCACGTGGCGAAGAACGGGCGGGACGGCTTCTGATCCTGGGGTGGATCCTGCTGCTCGGTCATGTCCACATCTTTCCGCTACAAGGTGACGGTGTCCGCCGAATTTGCGAGCGCAGTGATTAGTTACCGACCTGATGGATGGTTGGACTGGAGGCCGCAGTGGTGGGCAAGCGGAATACTGCCGGCAGACAGGGGCATAACCAAGATCGTCAGTCCGTGAGGAGCTTTCGTGTGCTTGTCCACTCGGCTGGCATCGATCTGTCCAGCCGCGTCCTTTAACACCCGTCCTGCCTCCTCGCAGGTCACGGCCGTCGTCCATGCCGTCATCGCCGCCGGACTCGCCACCTGATCAAGATGGAAAGGGCTCAGTAGGAAAGTTCAACCGCGCTGGGATCGGGCTTGCGTGGCTCGTGCTCGACCATGGCCGTCGACCGCTGAGGGGCGCAGCCGACGGCCATGGTCGGCGGTTGTCAGGTCGATGCGGCGGCCTCGCGCCCCCTACGAGTACGACGATGAAGGATCTCGTCGAAGGTGGCGCGGGCGCCCGTGGGGTCGATGTAGTGCATCGCCAGGAGGGCTGCGATGACGGCGCCGACGAGGTCGTTCTGGACCTCGGACCAGGTGTGGTCGTCTGCGCAGGTGGTGAGGCCCTTCAGGCCGTGGAGGGCGTGCATCGCCTCGCCGGCTTCCTCCGCGACCTTGCCGACCTGGAGGGCTTTGAGCTCCTCGTCGGGCAGGTGGGCGCCGGCCGCTCGGCAGACGGCGGAGAGCTTCTCGATGTTGTCCCACAGGGTGTCCACGGCGGACCTCCGATTTGATGGGTTCGGTTATTCCTGTGCGGGGCGTCCGAGCTGGCGTACGGTCCATCCGGCCATGCGCCAGGCGTCGGCGTCGATGAGGTTGCGGAGGTCGACGAGGACCGGGTCCGCGACCAGTGGGGCGAGGGCCTTGGGGTCGGCCTCTCGGAAGTGGGGCCACTCGGTGGCCAGGACGATCAGTTGGGCGCCTTGGACGGAGTCGTCGAGGGCTTCGGCGTAGTCGAGCTCCGGGTGCCGGCGCAGTGCCGTGGGCACGGCGTGCGGGTCGTGGACGGTGACGGTCGCGCCGCGCTGGTGCATGAGGGCGGCGACCGCGAGGGCCGGAGATTCACGGACGTCGTCGGTGCCTGCCTTGAAGGAGGCGCCCCAGACGGTGACGCGTACACCGTCGACGGAGCGGCCGAGAGTCTGCTCGATGAGCTTCAGCGCAGCGGTGGGGCGGGATTCATTGACCTCCTCCGCCGCGCGCAGCATGGTCGCTGCCTCGGTGGCACCTAGGGTGCTGGCTGAGGCTGTGAAGGCGCGGACGTCCTTCGGGAGGCAGCCGCCTCCGTAGCCGGGTCCGGCGTTGAGGCCGCCGCGGCCGATGCGCGGGTCGAGGCCGATGGCCTCGGTGAGCTGCTGGACGTCGGCTCCGGCGGCGGTGCACATGTCGGCGACGCCGTTGATGAAGGAGATCTTCATGCCGAGGTAGGCGTTGGCGGCGCCCTTGATGAGTTCGGCGGTGGCGGGGTCGGTGACGAACAGCGGGATCCCGTTCGCCAGGAGAGGTGCGTAAACCTGGCGTACCGCGTCCTCTGCGCGGGCCGAGGGGACGCCTACGACGATCCGGTCGGGTCGCAGGGTGTCGTCGATGGCGTGGCCCTCGCGGAGGAACTCCGGGTTCCAGACGACCTCCACGTCTTCACCCGCCGGGGAGAGGCGCGCGAGGAGTGCGCCGAGGTCGCGGGAGGTGCCTACGGTGACCGTGGACTTGCCGATGATCACGGTCGGGCGGGTGAGGTGCGGGGCCAGGGCGCGGGCGGCGCCGAAGACCTGGCCGGTGTCGTAGCTCCGTCCGTCCGCGTCGATGGGCGTGCCCACGGCGAGGAAGTGGACGTCGGCGAACTCCGCCGCCGCGGTGAGGCTGGTGGTGAACCGCAGTCGCCCGGATGCGGTGTGGGTGGCGAGGAGTTCCGGGAGGCCCTCCTCGTAGATGGGGCACTCGCCGGCGTTGAGGCGGTCGATCTTCGCCTGGTCCAGGTCCACGCCGATGACCTCGTGGCCGATCTCGGCCATGGCAGCGGCGTGGGGGATGCCCAGGTGACCGCAGCCGATGACGGATACGCGCATGGGTCGACGCTCCTTTCCTTGCCTTTCGACCGCCCGAGGAGTCCGGGCCGGCCGGGGTGCGTCACGCTAGCGCCACCACCCGGCGCGGCCCTCTTCGTGCAGGTGAATCAACCAGCCTGCTGCTTCAGGAGATTGACGAGTGCGGGCAGCGCCTCAGCGGCGGTTGCCCGGCACACCAGGTCACCGTCCTGGGGCCCCTCCAGCGGGTACGGCATGAACTGGCCGTCGTGCCAGAAGCCCTCCGGGTCCAGGTAGACGATCTGCATGCCGCGAGCACGGGCGCGAGCCTGGACCTTGCGTCGGTCGGCGTGCAGGCCGACGACGAGGAGGGCCTTGGCGCCGTCGACCCACTCGACGTCAGGTACGGCCTGGTCGTAGCGGCGCATGAAGCACTCGTCGAGTCCGGCGCGAGCGGCGAGCACGTCGAAGTTGTTGGTGATGACCGGACCGACGAGGTGCCCGGCGTCCTTCAGTTCCTTCAGCGCCCACATGGCCGGAGTCGGCTCGGCCAGAAAGCAGGCACGGAACATCTCCACGAATTCCGCGGTCTTCTCCTCCGGCTCCGTCAGCACCTCATGGAGGAGCGTGTCCGCTGTCGGGGAGAGAGTGAAGCGATGCTCACGCGGCTCGTGGCCCTGGCGGTCGGTGACCCGGTAGATCTCGTGGAGCCGGTGCAGGGGCGGGATACCCGCCTCGACCGACGTACCGCATCCGATCTCCACCTGGAACGGCCGCAAGTCCACGAGGACGGACAGGTCCGGCACGCGGGTCGGCGTGCCGGGGCGGTCCTTGAACCGGATTCCGGTAGAGAGTACGTTCCACGGCAGTTGCCGGACAGCGGGCGGCGGCGCGTAGGACACAGAGGCGATCTGCACGTCCAGGCTCCGGTAGCCGGCTGGGAGGGTGCGGCCCGCAGCGGCGTCCTGGGGGTGGACGTCGTGCTCGGTGATCCGGCACTTCAGATCCCGCCGTGTCCATAAGAATCCACCGGGAGCCTCCGTCCAGCCGCCAGTGGCGAGCGAATCCCGCAGGGCGTCGTGGTGCGCGTCGATCTCCTCGGCCAGGGCGGATGCGGAGTGATAGAGGTACAGGTCGGTCAAGCCGATAGCCGGCGCAGCCGTCGTGGGCACCAGGCCGTACCGGTAGCGGTAGTGGATGATCCGCCGCCGTGCGTCGTCGGAGGCCGCCCAGCCGGACTGGCCGGCGGTGGCCTTCTCCTGGGTGCGGCGCCAGATGCCTTCCTCGATGTAGCGGGGGCGGTCGGCGTCGCCGAAGTACGTCTTCCAGACCTGCTGCTGGTCGGGGACGAGCTGGTCGATGACGATGTACGGGATGTCCATGATCCCTCCCTGGGGAATCACGCGTGGATGTTCCAGATGGCTGACGAGGGGCCGGTCGTCCCGCTCCGTGCAGCCGAAGCCGCGCTGAGCGGGGCGGTTCTTCAGCGCCGCTCGACGAGAGAGCAGCGTGGGAGGCTCCGGCGGTCGAGCGCGGGCAGACGGCGGCGGTGCCGGGAGCGGCCTCAGCGGTCGGAGGGCAGACCGGCGTCCGGTGCGACGACGGTGGGCGGCTGGCCTGCTCCTTCAATGAGGGGGCCAGCGTGCTCACGCAGTGCCCAGGCCGGGCCGACCAGGCCGGCGACGGCCAGGAACGTGAGCGCGATTCGACCTCCGTGGTCGGCCCGTGCGGTTCTGGACGCGGCGATTCGGGCATGGCGGCGCCGCACCCCGGTCACGAGGTGCCGCCGAGGGCGCGTTCATGTGCATCCAAGAGGCGGCTGGTCTGCGCGTACAACCGCTCCAGCTCTGCCGTGGTGAGGATGAGGGCGCCATTGAGGGTCGAGCCGTCATCGAAGTGGAACTCGACGGGAACCGACCCTTGCCGGGCCCTCGGGTCGTAGACCGCGTCCCGGCCAGCCAGCAGCGTGGCGTGGGTGGCCTTCACCGGCACGGGCCTGAGCGTCGTCCCGTCGGCGGGCGCGGACCACTGGGTCCCGCCCCCGAGAGGGCGCAGGTGGTAGGTCGTGGCGGAGCCCTCACCGGGGAGAGCGACCACGACCCCCACACGGTCCTCGCGGGCGCTGTCGGTGGCGAGGTCGCCAAGCCGGGGAATGAAGGGAGCTGCGGTACCTAACCCGGATCCCTGCGAGGGAAGGTGGGGAGAACGTCGTCGCGTCATGCCCTGAAGTTAGGGACAGGGCAACCCTCGAATATGAGCCGGAGGAATACGACCCCTATCCGTCCAGGTGAAAGCGGTCGGACATGCGCCGCAGCTTCTCCCGCGTGGCTGCTCGCTCCGCGTAGACGATGCTGCGAAGCGTCGAACGGGCGATGGGGTGGTTCCGTACGAGCTGGGGCGCGATCCGCTCGGCTGTCTCCAACTCGGCCAGGGCCTTGCCCCGGTTCCCGTCCCACAGCCAGGCGCGCGCGACGTCCATGTGGTGGTGTCCCTGACGGGAGTTGGGCAGCGAACCCACCAGTCCCGGGCTGGTACGGCGGTTTATCTCCAGCGCCTTGCCCTGCTTGCCCATTTCCAGGGCCACGCTGATCGCGTGGATCTGCACGTTTCCGGCGGAGAACGTCAGCGAATGCCGGTCGTACACGGGTGCCCCGACATAAGCGTCCATGCGCTCGGCAGCAGCCTTCGCGTGTCCGATCCGGTCCTCGGCCTCCGAGGCGCGGCCGGCTCGGGCGGCGGAGACCGCAGCCCTTAGCTGCAGCGTGCCCCAGGCCCGCACGGCCAGCGGCTCACCACGGTGGTACTCCTGCTCCACCGAGGTGATTGCCTTGTCCGAGAGCGTCAGAGCGTCGGCCCAGTCAGCCGTTGCCCACATGTCCCAGACCCTCATCCAATCGGCGACGGCGGGCAGCACCGGATCTCCCGACAACCTGGCTGACCAGGCGGCCCGCTCGCAGGCCATGGCGACCAGTTCGGGGTGCCCGAGGGAGTGGGCTGCGGTGTGTGCGAACTTGCAGCACACGGCGTAGATGGCATATGCCTCCTCCCGCTCGTGCCCCTCCGACTCCTCAGCCAGGGCGCGCGCCTCGCGGAACAGGTCCGGGAGAACGCGGAGAATTGCCACGTTGGAAGCGGTGTCCCGCAGGCGGTGCAGCCGGGTCACCTCACGCCACAGCTGTGCTGCGGGCCGCGGAGCCCCGTCGAAGACGGGGACGAGGTCGTAGCGGCGCAGCTCGCGCAGGATCGACGAGGCGGCAACCTGCCACTGGTTGTCGTCTGGGGAGCTGCTGTACGGCCGCCCGATCAGGTCGTTCGGGTGGACGTGCAGCTCCGCGGCCACCTGGTTAAGCAGCCCGACCCGGTCCAGCTCGATCAGGCCACGTTCCATCTTCGACACCCAGCCCTGCGACTTCCCCAGGGCCGTCGCCAGGTCGGCCTGCGGCATGCCCAACCGCAGCCTCGCCCGGCGGACGCGCTTGCCGATCTCCTCGGCTTCCTCCAGCATCAGGACACCTCCCGGCCGCCGGACGATCCGGCGCGATCGCCGGTCTGTCCGTACAGAGTTCGTCTCCAGCACGGTACCCATGACGCGGCTTGCCCGTGAGTCCCGCTGTCGGGACAGGGATGCCACAGCCGCGTTCCCTGCTTCGCCATGAAGGGCCGACACGAGGCAGGGGCACGTCCGCCGCCGTTGCTGCTCCACGACAGTGGATCATGTTGATGAGGAACACCACGTCGCATTTCGCCGGAGGCAGCCAGTGACCGTCGTGACCGTCTTGCACCCGGGATCCATGGGGGCGGCGGTCATCGCCGAGTTAGTCGCCGGCGGCCATGAGGTGCTGTGGGTACCCAAGGAGCGCAGCGAGAACACGTGGCGCCGCGCGAGGGAGGCCCGCGCCACGCCTTGCGACTCGCTCGCGGCAGCGCTGTCCCGTAGCGCGGTCGTTCTCTCGGTCTGCCCACCGCAGGCGGCGGAGGACTTGGCAGCGGCCGTGGCTGCGCACGCCTTCGCGGGGGTGTACGTCGATGTCAATGCCATCAGTCCCCGGCGCGTGCAGCGCATCGCGGAGGAGATTCGCCCTGGCTCCGAGGTCGTCGACGGCGCTGTCTTCGGTCCACCGCCGGGTGAAGGGCGCAAGGCACGGCTCTATCTCGCAGGGGCCGGCCCCGCCGTCGACCTGGTGGAGCCGCTGTTCGCGAAGTCCTCGCTGGATGTGCTCCGGGCAGGCGAGGCCATCGGTTCCGCTTCCGCCCTGAAGATGGCCTTCGCCAGTTACCAGAAGGCCGCTCGTACTCTCGCAGGGGTCTCCCACGCGCTCGCACACGCTCATGGCGTCGGCGACCAGCTCACGGCTGAAGCCGAGATCATGGTCTCTGCGATCCTCTCCGATCCGGGATACCTGCCGAGCGTGGCTGCCAGGGCCTGGCGCTGGGCGCCCGAGATGGAAGAGGTCGCCGATACCCTCCGGGCGGCCGACCTGCCCGCCGACATGGCCGAGGCTACGGCTCGGGCCCTTTCGTTCTGGGAACAGGACAAGGACCAGTACGACTTGCCGGTCGCGCAAGTCCTCTCTCAGCTCCGGTCAGGAAGAACGACTTGACCCCGCTCCTGCTGAGGGTGCCCACCCAGGGTTGATCACCTCCGCCGAGGCCGAGAGGTAGCGGTGGGTGTGGCCGGTGCCGCAGGTTGCGGGAGAGCTACGGGGCGTAGGACGCTGCTGCGTGCCTGTGCGGCCTGAGCTTGCCGGCTTGGAGCGGGCCTCTGCGAGAGCCGTTGTACGCGCCAGGCCAGTGTGCGTGCTGGGGAGCGGGCGTCGTCGAGGGCGCGTTCGTCTGCCGCCTGCTGCAATAGCCGGCCGGGATCGTGGCCTGCAGTCTCCGCGGCGGCCAATGCGGTGGTCAGCGCATCGGTGGCGGGATCGGCGAGAACTTGGTCGGCATGTGCGGGGGCGGTCTGGCGGATGAGCTGGGCGTACCGGACTGCGACCTTCTGAGGCGGTCGATGCTGGCCGGCGGCAAGCAGGTGCCCGGATGAAGTTCGCTCGTAGGCGGCCTGGAGGTGGAGCAGAGTCTGGTGGGCGGCTGCGGTCTGCTGGTTGTGCTGTCGTTGGTCGTGCCAGCGGGCGGCGGCGATGACGGCCAGGAGTGCGGCATCGAGGAACATCGCCAGGAGAGCTCCGTCCTTGGGCGAGGGCTCGCGGAGTATGGCCTTCACAGCCCCGCGTAGCGCGCGGGCGTGGTGGTGTTCGGCATGGATACGTGAACGGGTTGCCCGTTCGAAGGCAGAGGCTGCCGCCCGGAGTTCACTACGGATGTCCGGTGGTGCGGTGAGAGCTACGGCGTCGAGTGCTTCGCCGAGGGCGGCAAGGTGGGCCTGGGCGGCTTCGGCGTTTGGCCGGCCGAGGTGGTGGGGGATGCGCTCTGTGGCTGCGGTGGCTTGGTGCCACGGATGCGGCCGTAGATGCCCGTTGGGGTTACCGGCAGGGATGTCTGCTGCGGTGAGACGGCTCTGGATCTTGGGGAGGGAGAGGTCCGGTGACAGCGTGGAGCCGGAGAACCACACCGGTTCTCCTTCGGTATTCGTGTCGTGCTCCAGGGCGACTTTGTATCCGCGTGGTTCTCCGGAGGGAAAGTGCAGGACCTTGACGAGGACGCCGTTGGTGCGGGTGAGCAGAGCGAGGAACTCCTCGGTGTTGGTGGCGGCAGCCGCTGCTGTGCGGACAAGGGTGCGCAGGCGTATGCGGGCGGGCTTGTCGTGGCCGGTGCGGCGGGCCTTCTCCTGCTCGGCGCGGGTGGGCCGTTTCGCGGCGGTGCGGTCTCCGCGTACGACTTGGAAGAGGCCGTATTCCTTCTCAATGGCTGCGAGTTCGCGGTCGGCGGTGAGGTAGTCGTTCCAGTGGCGTGCGGTGCGCAGGTCGCCTCGGATCTTGGTGGCGGCGATGTGGATGTGGTCGTCGGCATGCCGGACGGCGACCCATCGGCAGCCGTCCGGATCGTCTGTCGGTTCGATGCCGGTCGCTGT
This sequence comes from Streptomyces sp. NPDC096323, assembly GCF_040302845.1. Classification (NCBI taxonomy): domain Bacteria; kingdom Bacillati; phylum Actinomycetota; class Actinomycetes; order Kitasatosporales; family Streptomycetaceae; genus Streptomyces; species Streptomyces sp. NPDC096323. Next base: position 287,268 of record NZ_JBEOSI010000004.1, on the reverse strand, counting down.
GACGACACGGCGGGCGATGTCCGCCCATTCGGCGTCGTCGAGGATGCGGTCGCCGGGTGCGGCGCGGACGGAGCAGTGCCACACGTACTGCTTCGGGGCCCGGCCGAGTCGCCTGGCCTGCTGGACGCGTAGGTCGAGGTCGGCCACGAGGAGCTTCTTCGTGGCGGCGGTGTCGTCGGTGCGGCCGGGGTCGGGTGCGAAGCCGTCCCAGGAGGCGACGAGGTGCGGGTCGGTGTGCTCGTTGGCCCGGCCGGGGCCGTAGAGGTAGCGGATGAGGCCGGCGGTGCTCTTGCCGCTGCTGATCTTCGCGATCACCGTGGCCCCTTTGTGGCGGCAACCTGATTGGTGGCTGCTGCGATGTGGCGGACGGCGGTGCCGGCCGTGTCGAGGAGGCGTTCCGCATGGTCGAGGAGTGCGGTGTCCCCAGGGTGTGGACGATCGCCGGAGTTGAGCTTCTTGGCGATCTGGTTGACGTTGTGGCCGATCTTGGCGACTTCACCTCGGAGGGCTGTGAGTTCGTCGATGTAGTCGTCGAGCTGGGTGCGCTGACCAGGCAGTGTGAGGTCTCCCTGGATGTGGGCCATGACGACGGCGCCGACGTAGTGGGCGGCGGCGATGTTCAGCGAGCGGGCCACGGTGAGGATCGCTGTTTTCTCGTCGGTGCTGTAGCGGACGTCCACGCGTTCCTTGCGCTGGGTCTCGTTGCGCTGACGGCGGCGGGCGACTCGGTGCAGTGCGGCGGCTTCGGCGGCACGCTGCGGCAGCACGGTGCGGGTGGTGGTGTCGACGGGCTTGTTCCGGTCGGGCGCCCCCTGGCGCCCGAGCTCCTCCGCCACCCCCGGGGCGGAGGCATCTGCGTTGGACCGGCCCGTGGACGGTCCAACGCCATACCTTGCTCCGCCTGATGCCGGGGTGGAGGTGGTCGGCTGCTGCGCCGGAAAGGGTTCGCGGACGGGCCTGTGCATGAGGGCTCCTGCAAGCGGTGGTGGAGGGAGAGGGCCCGGTCCTCCGGTGCTGATTCATGGGAGGAACGGGCTGGGGTGACGCGGGGGGCGAGGTTCAGTCGGTGCTTGTGGTGACGGCGTCGAGTTCGGCCTGCAGCAGGTCCTTGACCTTGTCCAGGCGGGCGCGTGACATGCCGAATCCGTTGTCCCGGATCGCCTTCTCGACGTTGCGGCGGGAAATGCTGCCGCTTCGTCCGAGGGGAGCCGTGCGGCCGATGGCCACGGCCTGTTCCAGGGAAACGCTCGACTGCTTGCCTCCCGGCTTACCGGGTTGCTGCGGCACATCGGTGTCCGTGTCCGTGGTGTGCGGCGGCGTGAGCTCGCCGATGGTGTGTTCCGCACCGGGTTCGTGGCGGTCGTCGCTGTTGTGGCGGTCGGTGGCTGTGGGGCGTCGGGCCACGAGGAGGTAGAAGTGGACGGCTCCGGCAAGGGCGAGCGGGGCGATGGCGGAGATGACCCCGACGGTGATGTTGTCGAGGGCGAGGTTGGTGTGGCGGGTCTGCTGGTTGAGGCGGACGGCGTGCAGGACGTTGGCCCAGATGCTTGTGGCGGTGGCGACGCCGACCAGGGCGGAGACGTAGAGGCGGGCGGACAGGGGTGCGGTCCGCAGGATGAGCAAGGCGCCGATCCCGATGGCGATGAACCCGTCGATGACGAGTGGGAAGGCATAGGTGAGCGCCCGGTGGATGTGGCTGGCGGCGGCCATCTGACGCAGCGCGTCGTAGGACAGTGCGAAGGCGGCCACGGCCAGCAGCGACACGCCCGTGCGGATCGCGGTGGCCAGTGGCAGCGGGGCAGACGGTGCCGTGGTGATGGCGGGGGAGGGCAAGGGAAATGCTCCAGAGTGCGGGTGCGGCTGAGGTGCCCCTGCGGGCGGGGGACCCGTCACGACTCGTCGCGTGCCTGGTCAGGGCCGGTACGAGTGCGGCGGTAGTGACGAGTTGACTCGTCACCGGACCGCGACTCGTCACCGCGCTGACCTGCGCGGGGACGGGTCGTGACGGGTCGTGCCGGGTCAGGCCCCGGTCGCCGTTTCGGGGGTGGGCTCGGGGCAGTAGCGGGCCCAGGAGTCGGCGAACTGCAGGCGGGTGAAGCCACGGGCCTGGACGTTGCCGTGGAAGCGGCGGGTGACCGAGCTGATGTCGTACTCCTTGAGCAGGAGTTGCAGGCCCCGAGGGGTCAGGCCGTGGGTGGTGTACTCCGCCCAGGGCATCTCGTCGTCCTGGTTGAGGATGTCGAGGAGTCGGCTGGTGCGAAGTGCCGACGGGTTGCCTTCGGTGGTGAAGGCGCGGCGGATGTCGGCCAGGAGGCGGATGCCCAGGCTGCTGCGGTCCTGGTCGTGCTCGGCTTCGTGCTTGGCCATGATCTGGCAGGCGGTGCGGGCGAGGTCCGGCCACGCTCCGCCGGCGAGATCGGCGACGCTCACCAGCGGCTGCCATGTGTCGGCCGCCCGGTCTTCGACCGGCATGGCCGGTGTCAGCTCCATCGCCTCGGAGTGCAGGGGAGTCAGCCAGGCGACGAGCCGGTCACGTAGCGCGTGGAGGGGCGGGGTGTCACGGAAGGTACGGAACTCCGCCACCTTCTCGCCCGGCCTGCGGCGCCGCATCCGGATGACGATCGACCGGTCCATGATCGTGTCCGGCAGGTCGCCGATGCCGGCGAGGGCCGCCATGGCGAAGGTGGGGAACTTCGATATTTCGTGGTTGGGTCCGGAGACCCGCAGGGTGGGACGGTTGCGCTGGTGCCCCGCGTTGAGCAGGCCACGCATCTCCTCGTTCTTCTCCGCGACCTTCGCGGAGCCGAAGAGCGTGTCGGCCTCGTCGACCAGCAGGGTGGGCGGCGTGGCGGTGATCGACCGGAACACCGCGGCGGCCGACGCGTTGACTGTGATCAGCGGATCGTGAACGCTCTCGGTGATCACGTCCAGCAGCCGCGACTTGCCGCACCGCTTCGCCGGCCCCACGACGGCCAGTCGCGGAGCGTGCTGCCACGCCGTCTGCAAGTGAGTAGCCGCAACCCACAGGGTCACGGCTGTGAATGCCTCCCCGCTCGGCAGTACGACGTAGCGGCGAATCTGCTCCCGCAGTTCCGCGAGCACCGCCTCGCCTTCGGACAGCGGAGCAGGTTCGGGCTCCTCTGCCGGCGGCGGTACGGGCTCGGCGGGGCGGCCGGGTATGGCGACCGGCGGCCATAGGGCGGCGGTGTTTCGAAGGGATGGCGTGCTCTGGGCGGGATCGTCCATACTGGACATGTAGCTCCTCCGCTTGCGGGCCAATGGGACGGCAATCCCGGCCTCGCAGGTCAGTCGTTCAGGGATGGGCGGCGTGAGGTTTGCGCTCTGAGCCCCTCGGTGTTGGGTCACCGGGGGGCTTTTTGTATGTCGGGGGCTGGTTGAAGGCATGCCTCAGCGGATCGGTGCGGTCTGCTGGGGTGCTTTACAGTACCACGAACTATGCGGATCGCATAGCGCTATGCGATCCGCAGAACTGATGCTAATCTTGTTCCATGCCGCACAACCGGCGGAACACGCAGCGAACGGGAGGAGGGGGCGATGCCGGACGACGAGGGAAACTCTGAGGGCGTGCTCCTCAGCGGAGAGGAGAACGCTGCTGTGCGGGTCAAACTGGAGCGCGAGAAACGCGGCTGGAGCACCACCACGCTGTCCGACCGCATGAACGACGTCGGCTTCGACATGAACCCGTCTGCGGTCTGGCGCATCGAGAACCGCAAGCGCCGGATCAACCTCGATGAGGCCATCGGCTTCGCCGAGATCTTCGGCATCCCGCTCAGCAACTTCGTCGGGCCGCCCAGCCTGGCGACCATGGGCCGTGCCATGGAGCTGATCGACAACGTCGTCGCCGCCTACAGAGCCTCCAACCGTGCCAACCACGAGGCGCGGAAGGCTCGCGACCAGCTCGACGCCTACCTTGCCGACCACCCGGACATCCGTCAGGAGGCTGACGTGATGGTCTCCAACGCCATCGCCACCGAGCTGATGAAGAGCAACGAAGAGTACGGGCCTGCCTCCGACGCATAGCGGCCCACTCCACCAGGCGCAGTGGGAACGCAAACCCCTGCTGTGACCGTCCAGCCCATCCCATCCCTGAACGACACGAGGCCAGGCGCGGGGTTGCCGCCCCATCCGCCGGCCGGAACCGGAGCACTCACTTGCGCCCTTCGGCGATACCGCACGCCCCCGCTCAGCACCCGCGACCGCAGGGGGAGGTGACCACAACCGACACCCTCCTCACCGTGGAGCAGGCCGCCGAACGCCTCGGCACCGGCGTGCGCTTCATCCGGCGACTCATCCAGGAGCGCCGCATCCGCTACGTCAAGCTCGGCAAGCCCGTACGGATCCCCGAGAGCGCCGTCGCCGCCTACATCGACGAGCGCACCGTTCCGACTCTCGGCGACGCGCGTTCCCGCTTCGGGAAGGCCGCCTGATGGCCGCCCGCAAGCCGCAGCGGCGGCGCGAATTCGGCACTGTTCGCCAACTCCCGTCGGGGCGGTGGCAGACGCGCTACTGGGCTCCGGACGGCAGCCGTCGCACCGCCCCGGAGACCTTCGAGACGCGTACCGAGGCCCAGACCTGGCTCACGCTCACCCAGGCCGACATCGAGCGCAAGCACTGGGTCGATCCCGACGCTGGGTCGATCAACTTCGAGGCGTACGCCATGAAATGGGTCGAGGAGCGCGGGCTCTCCGCCACCACGGAGGAGCTGTACCGAAGGCTCCTGCGCCTGCACCTGCTGCCCGCATTCGCCTCGGTGAACCTGGATGACATCACGCCGCCGGGCGTACGAACCTGGCGGGTCGAGCGGCTAGGGACTACCGGTGCGACGACCGTCGCCAAGTCCTACCGCCTCCTCAAGGCCATCATGGAGACGGCGGCCGACGACGAGCTGATCCGCCGCAACCCCTGCCGGATCAGGGGCGCCGGCAGCGAGAACGCCAAGGAACGCCCGACGGCCACTGTCGAACAGGTCGACGCGCTCGCTGACGCCATGGGACCGAGGTGGCGGCTGATGGTCTACTTCGGCGCCTACGGGCCCATGCGCCCAGAAGAACAGGCCGCCCTCCGGCGCCCCGACCTCACTCTCGAACCTCTCGCGGTCAAGGTCCGTGACGCCGCGCCCGAGCTGACCAGCGGCCGTCGCGTCGAGGGCGACACCAAGTCGGCCGCCGGAAGGCGAACCGTCTTCCTCCCGGCCTTCCTGTACATCGAGGTGAAGCGACACCTCGACTGGTACGCCGAGAAGGAACGCGACGGGCTCCTGTTCGTCGGTGAGAGGGGCGCCCCCTTCCGCCGGTCCACCTTCGGCCGCAAGTGGCGCAGGGCTCGGACCAAGGTCGGCCTCCCGGAGGGTTTCCGCTTCTACGACCTCCGGCACACCGGCCACACCCTGTCCACCCAGTCGGGCGCCACGCTCAAAGACACGATGGTCCGCGCCGGCCAGTCTTCGGAGAAGGCCGCCCTGATCTATCAGCACTCCGATGGTGAGCGGCAACGGGAGGTCGCCAGGGGTATCGATGCTCGCGTCCAGGCCGCCCGCCAGTGTCCGGCGCGCGGAGCCTGAATTGGCCGCAGGGGCGTGTGGCACCACACCACGCGCCCTTGCGGCCCGGGCGATAGATCTTGGAGGCGTGGAAGATTCGTCGAGAGTGCAAGATTCACGTGATCGACTAAAGTTCCTGCGGTAGCATCCTCGGAGTAACGCAAGCTGTCGTGGATCGGAGTGATGCGTGGACGCGAACGTCGACGGGCCTATGCCGTCTTGGGCCAGTGGTCGATTTGGGGAAGATGTCACCGGCCTTCGACTCGCGATTCAGATGGGGCTCCTCGACACGGAGTCGGCGATGCTCGAGTCGCATCTGGCTGGTCGGTCCAAGCACAAGTTCGCTGCTGGGGCGGCGCGCATGACCAATCAGTACGACCGGATCGCTGAGCACGTGCTTGACCTTGGCATCCCCGGGACCGAACTCATCAAGCCTGGCACGTTCTACGAGCTTGTGTTGGTGCACAACACCATCCTCTGCCCCTACCGCGTGGACTCGGTCGACGGCTTTGAGCCGGGCGACAAGTGGCCGAAGAAGCTGTCTCTCGTGATGCGGGAGCTGTTCGCCCTTACCGATGCGCCAGGACCCCGATGGATCGCGGATCCTCTGGTTGAAGTGGAAGGCCCGGAGCTGCTTCTTCGGCGCTCACTGGCTGATCTTGCGCAGAGGGACCCCCGCCCCGGCCTGGTCCTCATCCCGTACGAGATGAACATGAGTGGTCTGCAGCGCGCCTGGTGGGGCCAGGCGAATCTCTTGGACGATGCTGGGAACCTGCAGTGGGTGACCGAGAAGTCTCTGCTCACGACCGGTGCCGAGAGCCGTATCTACGCTGTACCGAACCAGCGCGCAGGGGATAACTTTGCCTCTGGTGATCTTCCTGAGGTTGCGCTTTCCACACGCAGCGAGGCGGCCCGTGCCACGGGAACTCCGCCGCAGAGTGAGACCGAGTACGAAGCGTTCGTGAACGCTGCTGAGGACAATGAACATTGAGCAACCACTACTGCCGGGGACGAGCCTGGGCGGTACTTCGCCGAGGGCAGTCTGGGACGGTTTCCACGCACCTAGGCTGACTCAGGCACGTCGCCTTGCCGGCCTCACCAAGCGCGAGGTCGCGGACGGTATAGGTGTGTCGGCAGCTGCTGTTGGCCAGTACGAGGCGGGTACCAACCGTCCTCGCCCTGAGCTCATTCCTCGGTTGGCCGACGTGCTGGACGTGCCCATTCAGTTCTTCGTCGCAGGCCGCCCGATGGGTAAAGTCGATAGCTCCATGGCTCACTTTCGGGCCCTGCGTTCCACATCCGGAGCGCAGCGAGAGCGGGCCCTCGGCTTCGTCGAACAGGTTTGGGAACTCACTCACGCGCTGGAGAAGCGCGTGCAGCTTCCTCTCGTGAACCTTCCCGGCTTCACAGGAGGCGAGGTATGCCCCGGCGCCGAGCTACCTGACGACCCCGTGGGCGCTGCCCGAGCGCTCCGGCATCACTGGGGGCTGGGTGACGGCCCTGTGCGCCACCTAGCTCGCCGGATGGAAGCGAATGGCCTCATCGTCGTCGCGCCGGCGGAAGCCGAGGAGGCTGCGGCTAAAGTCGATGCTTTCTCCAGCTCCGGGCTGTTGAGACCCGTTGTAGTTCTCACGCCAAATCGCGCCGACGATGTCTACCGATACCGCTTCAGCGCGGCCCACGAACTCGGGCACCTGGTTCTCCACGCGGGTGCTACTGGCGACAGCCGTTTGGAGCGCGAAGCAGATGCGTTCGCTGCCGAGTTCCTCACCCCTCGGGAATCGATCCATCCGCTGCTACCGCAGAGGGTGGACCTTGCGCGGTTGGCCGGCCTGTCGCAGACCTGGGGCGTCTCGGTGAACTCGCTCGTCTACCGGTACCGCGAACTTGGGCTCGTCTCTGATGCGACGATCAGTCGTGCGTACCAGCGGTTGCGAGGGCTCAGCGCGCAGCCCGGTTTCGCCCCGCAATCGGTACGTGGGTACCCCGGCGAACAGCCGGTAATGCTCAGTAAGGCATTCGAGCTGGCAGAGCAAGACACGGGACTGACGATACGTGCGCTAGCTGCGGAACTCGCGTGGAAGCCGGCGAGGGTACGTGAGCTGCTGGGGATGCCCGACAGCCGCCCTGTACTGAGACTTGTCTGACGAGTGGCTGGGGGAAGGGACTTGCATCGCTTCCCCCAGCGACTGCCAGTCCATTGCCGAGGGGCGAGGGTCACAAATCCATCAAGAGCCCGCATTCTCGACGTACGTGATGACGTAAGGGGTCCCATCGCTTGAGTGACGTAGAGACTGCCCTGGCCATCGCCACGCGCGTGCTGGTGCTGGGCGTCATTGGCGCGGTGCCGACCGTCGCCTTCGCCGCCGCCGAGTCCAAGGTGGGCCGGTGGCGGCGGAGACAGGCCGACAGATTCCGCACCCTCCGCAGACGGCTGACCGTCCGCTTGGCACGGCACACGCTCACCCGGGCCGACGAGGCGATTTCCCCGGTGCTCCCCGACAATGGACTGCACACCAGGCCGTTGATCGAGCAATCCATCACGCGCTGGTGGCACGAGGCCGTGATCGGCCTGCCCGCCGGCCTCATCTTCATGGCCTTCTTCGGCTACCTCGCCTCGTACGTGGTGGAGGTCTCCGAGGTCATCCGCCGACCGCTGCCCCCACCGAACGCGAACCCGCAGGAAGGGGAAGGGGCGTACAGCGGCCTCGATCCTCTCGCCAGCCTCTACGCCGGGACCAGGGACGCGGTCCTGTTCCTCGTAGACCAGGCGGAGGATCTGGTACACCGCCTACAGAAGCTGTGGGGCCAGCCGTGGGAGAAGCCCTGGGACACGGCCACCACGCTCGTGTTCCTGATGCTCGTATTCGTCGTGATCGACATGGCTCGCCGGATACTTCCCGCGATCCTCGCCGCCTTCGGGGTAGCCCACAGGAAGAATGAGTCGACCGGTGGCCTGCCGCCGTCGCTGCGCTCTGGCCTCGGTGTCGTGTTCGCCCCAGCCGTCGACAACCATAACGAGCAGCAGCACCGGCCGGTCGCAGTGATCCTCAGCTACGCCACTGGCGTCGCCCGAGCCCATCAGGAGATGGGTGAACGGTCCCCTCTGGACGCCCGGCGAGTCTCGGTGCGCGGCGTCGAACGTGTCATACGGCGGGCCTGGAAGGTCCGCCACGGCAAGCCCAAGCCGCCCCACCGTCGTGAACTCAAGACCCACGCCGCGAAGGTCGCGGGCGCGCTGCGCCGGGCCGAGGAACGCCAGTACACCGACGAAGACCCGGGCATGGCGTTGAAGGACCTCACCGAGATGCTGCTCACCATCGCTGAGCGATACGCGGAAGGCCGCACCGGACAGCTCCTGGACGACGTCGACGAGATCGAGCCGGTGACCGACCGGACCGCGCTCCGCGTGGCTGGCGCTGTCGCCGTGTTTCTCCTCATCCTGTTCGGCGCCCCCAAGCTCGGCCTGCCGGACTCCGTCACAGGATCACTCCAAGGGATCGCCGCTATCGCGGCCGTTGCCCTGTTCTTCAACCACCGGTACAACGCTACAGACCTGGTCGACATCTTCCGAGGCGCCGACCGTAAGTGAGAGGGGCGGCCCGCATGGCAGTTCCTCCGCAATTCGCCAGCTTGGCTGCTGGACCTGTCCCCCACCTGGTCCATCAACAACACGGCCGCGGCCTGGCTCAAATTGGCGCTGAGAGCCGTGCCCGAACCACCGAGGCTCGAGCGACTCCGCATCTGGACGGTCTGACAGCAGTAGCTCCGGGCGTCGCGGCATCGATTCCCTGTGATCAGCGGAGACCACGGGCTAGCTAACGCAGGCCATACGCGTGGTTGTAAGGCGCTTCTGCGTCGGTGGCCCGGAGGAAGTGAGGCTGCTTCTTGGGCCTGCCGCCGCCCGTACGGCAAGCGACTCCAACCGGGGCACAGCAGTGGCGGCACTCCCAGCCAAGGGCCTCCTTCACCCCCTGCGCCTTGATCTCGTCGAGCACCGCCGTGCGCTGCTTCCACCAGGCTTCCCTCTCGGGCCCTGTTGCAGGCAGCTCCGAGTCTTGAAGCTGACGGAACGCTTGCTGGCGCTCGGAATCGGCGAGGGGGCCAGACAGCGGTTTGGTGACGACGGCGACCTGGGCGGCCTTCTCATCCGTCTTAAGTTCCGCCTCCAAGACGTCGACCCGCAGACGCAAGTGGTGCTCGAAGTCAGCCAGCGTCGCCTCAGGATGCATTGCGGAGAAGTTCAAGGTCTCCAGGTGGAAAGCGCGCAGGATGCCGACCGTGTGCTGCGCCTTATGGTTGGTGAACTCGCGCATCGCGGTACCGGTGGTCCTCTCGTTTGGTGGCCGGGTGGGTGAGGGCTCAGAGGTACCGGCCGAAGGCCGTCTCCAAGCGCTCGATGGCATCGTCGTGGGCGCTCAAATGCGGCTGCATAACCCACAGGTCCTCGCGAAAGGGCTCGAACCCCAAGGACTGCCAGGTGCGTTGGATTACCGCCTTCTCCCGCGCCTCCCGTGTCCTGTCGTCCCGTTCGTCGACAGGGATGTCGATCGGATACGGATGCGTCGCCACGAGCGCCGCCTGGCTGGTCACCCAGCGGAGCATGCGTCCGATCAACAGCCGGCCGACGCCGCCCAGGCCACGCCAGGCCGGCGCGATCCGTGCCCGATCGATGATGACGACGTGGGTGCCGTTAACCAGGCAGTCCTCCAGGTCGCCATGAAGGCCGAGATCGCCGGACTTGTCGAAGAGGGGGGCGAAGTGCTCGTAGTCGGCGTCGCGCGAGTCCAGCGACGCGTAGATGTGGCCGATGCGCCACAGGTCCAGCGTGAGCCCGGACATGGAGAGGATCGTCAACTCCTGGCGCTGGCCCTGAAACGCCTGGGCCAGCGACATGCCCTGGCCGAGAAGGCGGGCGTTGTCTGCCCGGGCTTCCTCGTCGTCCGGCTCCCACAGAGGCAGAACGGCACGGCAGCCCCATTCCAGTGTCGCGGGGTCGTCGTGGGCGTCCGATGCGACAAGAGATGCGGCGGAATCGAAACGTAACTCCAGACGATTCAGGCACGTCAGAAGCTCCACCCCTGCGGGTGCGGCACCAGTCATGTGGTCAAACGCTAGTCACTGGTCCCGCTGCCTGTGGGGCGTTTCCTGATACCAGCGACGTCCCTCTGTCCAAAGGGAGAGCCTTGGCCTTGCCCGCGGCAATGAGCGCGCCGGGAGGCGGGCAAGTGGCCCGGATCACGGACTAGCGTCCCGCCGTCGGCCCCGGGTGCAGCCTGAGGTGGTGCAGGATGGCGCGCCGCGTGCGCTCCGAGCTGGGTATTTCCGGGAGATAGGGCACGTGGAGGGCACGGCAGGTCGTGAGAGGTCTAGACAACGACGAACCCCCAGGTCGATGACCTGGGGGTTCGTAAAAGAGCGGGTGACGAGAATCGAACTCGCGCTCTGAGCTTGGGAAGCTCATGTTCTACCATTAAACTACACCCGCGTAGCGTACTGGCTGACCAGGGACGCAGCGCTTCACACTCTACCCCATCGCAGACCCCCCGAGGCGTGAGCCCGTGCGGGCGTCGTGGCGTGGGCTGGGGGAGTGGATGGGGGTGTGGTGGGCGGGAGTTGGGGGCGTAGCGTGGGGGTCGGAGTGCCGCGTGCGGTGGCGTCCCGTTCATCCCCTAATGTGGCTTTCTCGTCCACGGCTTGATGGGGAAGGGACTTGATGGACTCCATGGAGCGCACCGTCGTCCGCTGTGCCGAAGGGCACGTTTTCGCTACCGCCTCGTTCCCGATGCAGCAGCTCGGGCCCGCGCGGATCGGTCCCGGGCGGCTTATCCGTTGTCCTCGGTGTGCGCGGTTGCGGCATGCCGTGCCGGTGGTGCCCGAGCAGCGGTAGGGGAGAGCGGGCGACAGGCGCGCGGGGCGGCCCGATGGGGGCGGGCCCGCGCGTTCTGCGTATCCTCGGTGGGTGCTTCTCTCAGACAAGGACATCCGGGCCGAGATCGACGCCGGACGCGTACGTATTGATCCTTTCGATGCGTCGATGGTGCAGCCGTCGAGCATCGATGTGAGGCTCGACCGCTATTTCCGGGTGTTCGAGAACCACCGCTATCCGCACATCGATCCGGCCGTCGAGCAGGCCGATCTGACCCGTACCGTCGAGCCGGACGGGGACGAGGCGTTCATCCTGCACCCCGGTGAGTTCGTGCTGGCTTCGACGTACGAGGTCATCTCGCTGCCCGACGATCTCGCCTCACGGCTGGAGGGCAAGAGCTCGCTCGGGCGGCTGGGGCTGGTGACGCACTCGACGGCCGGGTTCATCGACCCCGGGTTCTCCGGGCACGTGACCCTGGAGCTGTCGAATCTGGCGACGCTGCCGATAAAGCTCTGGCCGGGGATGAAGATCGGTCAGCTGTGCATGTTCCGGCTGAGTTCACCGTCGGAGTTCCCGTACGGCTCCGAGCGGTACGGCTCGCGGTACCAGGGGCAGCGCGGGCCGACCGCGTCGCGGTCCTTCATGAACTTCCACCGGACCCAGGTGTGAGCGCGATGAGTGATGAGACGCGGGAGAACCTGACGTACGACGGCTTCGGGCACGCCGTACGGGAGCTGGCGCAGGCCGTGGCCGACGACGGGTACGAGCCGGACGTGGTGCTGAGCATCGCGCGCGGCGGGGTCTTCGTCGCCGGCGGGCTGGCGTACGCGCTGGACTGCAAGAACATCCACCTGGTCAACGTCGAGTTCTACACGGGTGTGGGCACCACGCTGGAAATGCCCGTCATGCTGGCGCCCGTGCCCAACGCCATCGACTTCTCGGACAAGAAGGTCCTCATCGCCGACGATGTCGCCGATACCGGGAAGACGCTGAAGCTGGTGCACGACTTCTGCATCGATCATGTCGCCGAGGTGCGCTCGGCCGTGATCTACGAGAAGTCGCACTCGCTCGTGAAGTGCGAGTACGTGTGGAAGAAGACCGATCGCTGGATCAACTTCCCGTGGAGTGTCGACAAGCCCGTCGTGCGACGCAGCGGGCAGGTTCTGGACGCCTGAGCCCGACGGGCGGATGCGAGAGCCCCCGCAGCCCCTTCCGGTGGATTCCGGGATGGGCCGCGGGGGCTCTCGTTCTTGTCGGAGCGTTCCCGCTAGATCGTTCCCAGCTTGAGGATCGAGACCAGGGCGAGCAGCTGGATCGCCGACGCGCCCAGGGCCTTGGGCCACGGCAGGTCGTGGGACTTGCTCACCATCGAGGTGAACAGGGCCGCGGCCGCCAGCCACGTGAGCCAGCCGAGGATCTGAACGAGGGAGTTCTCGCCGCCCAGGAAGAGCGCGAAGATCAGGCGCGGGGCGTCCGTGATCGACATGATCAGCATGGACAGGCCCACGGTCGGCTGCCACGCGCCGTCGCCGCCGAGCTGGCGGGCGAGGGTGTGGGTGACCGCGCCGAGCACCAGGCCGCCGAGCACGAAACCGATGCCCGTGATGATGACGTAGGGGATCGCGTTGCCGACCGGAGCGTTGATCGCGTCGTCGCGTGCCTGGTCGAAGCCGAACAGCGCCAGCAGGCCGTACAGGAACGTGACGACGAGCGCCGGGCCCCAGACGGGGTAGTCGCGCATCTGCCAGAACGTCGGCCCGGGGCGGGTCACGATGCCGCTCAGCAGCTGCTTCCAGTGCAGGCGCGGGCCCGCCGGCTGGGCGGGGGCCTGTCCGGCGCGGTAGGTGTTGCCGTCGCCGTAGGGGTCCTCGTTGATGCTGAAGGCCTGGGTGTGACCGGCGCTGTTCGCGTACGGGTCGCCCGGGTGCTGGGGGTGGTGCCCGTGCTGCTGCGGGTACGGGTCGGCGAAGTACTCCGGCTCGTCGGCGCCGCCGGTGTTGTAGCCGCCGCCGCCGTTGTTGTATCCGGCGTTGTGCGGGGCTCCACCACCTCCCGTCGGCGGCCATTGCTGCTGTCCGTACGGCGGCGGTGCCTGAGTGCCGTACGGCTGCTGTTGCGCTTGCTGCGGGGTGCGGTTGTTGTCCCGGCCGCGTCCGATCCTGAATCCAGCCACGTAATCGAACGTACCTGGTCCGCGCGGGCCGGGTGCGCGGGCGGGGGAACTGGGCGGCCTTTGCCGCCTACCTGTGACATCCCGTAAGGGAACCCTGAGGGGCTGCCCCCAGTCGGTCAGTCGGCGTCAGTCGGTCAGGAACAGCGCGCTGGTGAACGTGCTCAGTGGGCGGTCCGGTGTGGCCGCCGGGTACAGCGCGATCAGGTCGGCGCTTTCGCCCCGGTGCGTACGGACCACCGTGTCCGGCTTCTTGTCGCCGTCGAAGTCCGCGTAGCGCTGGAGGAGAGTCGTTTCCGCACGGGCGGCAGGGGCGCTGTTGCCCGCCGCCTTGCGCAGGGGCGCCGCCGGGAGGGCCGTGGCCGGGGCGCGGAAGCGGTACGTGCCACCCGGACGGCCCGGTCCGTCGGGGCTGCCGAGCAGCAGCGTGCCCGTGCCGGCGGTGCCGGGTTCACGGGGGGCGGCCGTGTACACCAGGTCGTCGTACCCGTCGCCGTTCGCGTCCGTCCGGGGCTCGGGGGCGGACAGGGCGGGGCCCGCGCCGGGGACGGTACCGCCGGCGGCGTGCGGGCGGCCGTCCCGGGTGAACGGGCCCCGCAGGAAGCTGATCCGGCCCGCGCTCGCCGTCACGGCCAGGTCCGGCTTCCCGTCGCCGTCGAAGTCGCCGCAGACGGGGTGGCCCGGCCAGGCGTTGCCGAAGCGGGCCCGGTCCGGGATCCGCAGGGTGACCGCCTTGCCGGTGAGGCCCGCCGGGGAACCGAACAGGATCTGCAGCGGCACGGGCGGGCGGCCGATGCCGTTGTACGGGGGGTCGGTGCCCACGATCAGGTCGGTGAAGCCGTCCCGGTCCAGGTCGCACGACGCCTCGGCGTCGAACGCGGAGGGGAGGGTGTCGCCGGACTTCGCGGCGTTCGCGTGGGCGCTGAGCAGTTGGCGTACCGAAGGGTCGAGGCCGCGGGTGGCGGAGCCGTACACGATGCCGATCCCGGCGTCCTCGCCGTGGCTGCCGGCCGCCGGTTTCACCAGGTGGTCGAGGACGAGGTCGCGGTGGCCGTCGCCGTTGAAGTCGTCGGGGGTGCGGCTGCCGGTGCCGTGCGGGACGGCGCGGGGCTCGGCGCCCGCCAGGCCGGAGAGGGCGGTGGGCGGGGCGTCGCCGTTCTTGGGGGCCGGGGCGGCGGGGGGACCCGCGCACGCCGCCAGCAGGAGGACGCAGCCGGTCGCCATGGCGGCTGCCGCGCGGGGTGTCCGTCCGGTGCGTGCTGGTGCTGTTGCCCTCGGGATGCGTATCCGCACGGGGTGCCTCCGCATGCGTATCCCCGCAGGAATACCTCGTACGTCGTGGTCGTCCCGGCCGTCTCGATTCGTCCCGGCCGCCCCACATGATGCGTCACCGGCGCCGTAAAGCAGAAGCGGCCGGTCCTGCCCCCGAGGCAGGTCCGGCCGCTTGTGCAACGCGTGGCGCGGATTCCGGTTACTTCACCGGTTCCGGCTCCGGCGCGTCAGCCTCTTCCGGTTCGCCCGCGGGGTCGGCCGGGGTCTTCACGGAGTCGAGCAGCAGCTGCGACACGTCGACCACCTGGATCGACTCCTTCGCCTTGCCCTCGTTCTTCTTGCCGTTGACCGAGTCGGTCAGCATGACGAGGCAGAACGGGCAGGCGGTGGAGACGATGTCCGGGTTGAGGGAGAGGGCTTCGTCGACGCGCTCGTTGTTGATGCGCTTGCCGATCCGCTCCTCCATCCACATCCGGGCACCACCGGCGCCGCAGCAGAAGCCGCGCTCCTTGTGGCGGTGCATCTCCTCGTTCCGCAGACCCGGAACCTTGGCGATGATCTCGCGCGGGGGCGTGTAGATCTTGTTGTGACGGCCCAGGTAGCAGGGGTCGTGGTACGTGATCAGACCCTCGACCGGCGTCACCGGGATCAGCTTGCCCTCGTCGACGAGGTGCTGGAGCAGCTGCGTGTGGTGGATGACCTCGTACTCGCCGCCGAGCTGCGGGTACTCGTTCGCGATGGTGTTGAAGCAGTGCGGGCAGGTCGCGACGATCTTCTTCGTCGCTTTCGCCTTCTTGGTGGAGTCGTCACCGTCCTCGGCGGAGTCCTCTCCAAAAGCCATGTTCAGCATCGCGACGTTCTCCTGGCCGAGCTGCTGGAACAGCGGCTCGTTGCCCAGGCGGCGGGCCGAGTCACCGGTGCACTTCTCGTCGCCGCCCATGATCGCGAACTTGACGCCCGCGATGTGCAGGAGCTCCGCGAAGGCCTTGGTGGTCTTCTTCGCCCGGTCCTCCAGGGCGCCCGCACAGCCGACCCAGTACAGGTAGTCGACCTCCGTGAGGTCCTCGACGTCCTTGCCGACGATCGGGACCTCGAAGTCGACCTCCTTGGTCCACTCGACGCGCTGCTTCTTGGCGAGCCCCCAGGGGTTGCCCTTCTTCTCCAGGTTCTTGAGCATCGTGCCCGCCTCGGACGGGAACGCGGACTCGATCATCACCTGGTAGCGGCGCATGTCGACGATGTGGTCGATGTGCTCGATGTCGACCGGGCACTGCTCGACGCACGCACCGCAGGTGGTGCAGGACCAGAGGACGTCCGGGTCGATGACGCCGTTCTCCTCGGCCGTGCCGATCAGCGGGCGCTCGGCCTCCGCGAGGGCGGCCGCGGGGACGTCCTTGAGCTGTTCCTCGGTGGCCTTCTCGTTGCCCTCCATGTCCTTGCCGCCGTCGGCCAGCAGGTACGGGGCCTTGGCGTGCGCGTGGTCGCGCAGGGACATGATCAGGAGCTTCGGGGAGAGGGGCTTGCCCGTGTTCCAGGCGGGGCACTGCGACTGGCAGCGGCCGCACTCCGTACACGTGGAGAAGTCGAGGATGCCCTTCCAGGAGAACTGCTCGACCTGGGAGACGCCGAAGACGTCGTCCTCGCCCGGGTCCTCGAAGTCGATCTCCTTGCCGCCGCTGGTCATCGGCTGCAGCGCGCCCAGCGCGACCTCGCCGTCGGCGTTGCGCTTGAACCAGATGTTGGGGAAGGCGAGGAAGCGGTGCCAGGCCACACCCATGTTGGTGTTGAGCGAGACCGTGATCATCCAGATCAGCGAGGTGCCGATCTTGATCATCGCGACGAAGTAGATGAGGTTCTGCAGCGTGCCGAGCGCGAGTCCCTTGAAGGCGAGGACCAGCGGGTACGAGACGAAGTACGCGGCCTCGTAGCCGCCGACGTGGTGGATCGCGCCTTCGAGACCGCGCAGGGTCAGGATCGCGAGGCCGATGACGAGGATGACGTACTCGACGAAGTACGCCTGCCAGGCCTTGGAGCCCGCGAACCGCGACTTGCGGCCGGCCCGGGAGGGGAGGTTCAGCAGCCGGATGGCGATCAGCACGAGGATGCCGACCGTCGTCATCAGGCCGATGAACTCGATGTACAGCTCGAACGGCAGCCATTCACCGATGACCGGCAGCACCCAGTCGGCCTTGAAGAGCTGTCCGTACGCCTGGAGCAGCGTCGGCGGCAGCGTCAGGAAGCCGATCGCGACGAACCAGTGCGCGAAGCCCACGATGCCCCACCGGTTCATCCGGGTGTGGCCGAGGAACTCCTTGACCAGGGTGATCGTGCGCTGCTTGGGGTCGTCGGTGCGGCTGCCTGCCGGTACCGACTGTCCGAGACGGACGAACCGGTAGATCTGCGCGACCGCTCGGGCGATGAGCGCAACGCCGACGACGGTCAGCACCAGCGACACGATGATCGCGGCGAGTTGCATTTGGGGGCTCCTCGGGCCTGCGAGGGTGGGGTCCAGCGATGATCGCTGATTACTCAGAGATGACGCAGTGTGCTTACTAAGCAGTAACTTAATCAGTCTGTGCTGACACTATCCACTTATTCCGCCGTCCTGTAGCCGGGCAGGCGGTGATCTGTGTCGCTCAGGTCCGCCTTGCCGCGCCCGGCGAAGCCCCGGGCCGCCCGGCGCAGGGGTGCGCCGACGGCTTCCGCGAGGATCGCCAGGTCCAGGCCCGGGCGGTGGCGCTCGGCGTAGTGCTGGTCGAGGAGGTCGGGCTCGTCCCAGGGCATCGCCGAGCGGTGGCGGATCTGGGCCAGGCCGGTCAGGCCGGGCTTCAGTTCCCGCCGCCAGTCTCTCGCACCCGCCGGCCTGCCGCGTACGTCGCCCGGTACGAGCGGGACCGGGCCGACGAGGGAGAGCTCGCCCCGTACGACATGGGGAAGCCGGGAGATCACGTGCAGCCGCAGCCGGCGCGTGCGCAGCGACCGCAGGACGAAGGGTCTGCCATCGGCTCCGACCCGGGTCGAGCGCGTCAGTACGCCCCCGGGGCCGCGCTGGGCAGCGAGGGTGAGCGCGGCCGCGGCGAGCAGGGGGGCCGCCAGGAGAAGCAGGGCCGAGCCGAGGGTCAGGTCCAGGGCGCGTTTGGCGGTGGGGCGGGGCGGGACAGCCGAGGCCGCGGTCCGCAGGGCTTTGCGGGCGGCCGTGAGGCGGGGTGGGCGGGGCGGCTGCCAGGTCCGTCGCGCGCGGCGCCGGGGGCCGTGACTCTGCCACTGCTTCTGCATCGTTCGCACCTGCCTGGGTCGGCTGACGGAGTCGGCGGTTCGCGTGCCGGTTTTGTGCGGCTCGCGGCATTTTGTGACAGAACGATCCCATGAGGCGATGATGGGGAGGGCCGTGCGACCCGTGGGGAGAGCAGGTGTCGCCCGTACGCGGGTGGGATGTGCCGCCGATCGCCGGTACGGGCCTCCTTGGCTCACGCTGTTTCGGCTGGTGGGGAGGGGTACATGCACGTTAGTTGAGTCGGCCCGACTCAGGTCTGTTGACTCCGGGACGCGTGTCATGCATCCTTGAGCCAGATCCACTCAAGTAGTCAGTTGGAGGAATTGAAATGGCACGTGCGGTCGGCATCGACCTGGGCACGACTAACTCCGTCGTCAGCGTTCTCGAAGGCGGCGAGCCCACCGTCATCACCAACGCCGAAGGCGCCAGGACCACGCCGTCCGTCGTCGCCTTCGCGAAGAACGGCGAGGTTCTGGTAGGCGAGGTCGCCAAGCGCCAGGCAGTGACGAACGTCGACAGGACGATCCGTTCGGTCAAGCGCCACATGGGCACTGACTGGAAGATCGAGATCGACGGCAAGAGCTTCAACCCGCAGCAGATGAGCGCCTTCATCCTGCAGAAGCTCAAGCGCGACGCCGAGTCCTACCTGGGCGAGAAGGTGGCCGACGCGGTCATCACCGTCCCGGCGTACTTCAACGACTCCGAGCGTCAGGCGACGAAGGAGGCCGGCGAGATCGCGGGCCTGAACGTCCTGCGTATCGTCAACGAGCCGACGGCCGCCGCGCTGGCGTACGGCCTCGACAAGGACGACCAGACGATCCTCGTCTTCGACCTCGGTGGCGGCACCTTCGACGTGTCCCTCCTGGAGATCGGCGACGGCGTCGTCGAGGTGAAGGCCACGAACGGCGACAACCACCTCGGTGGCGACGACTGGGACCAGCGCGTCGTCGACTACCTGGTGAAGCAGTTCGCCAACGGGCACGGCGTGGACCTGTCCAAGGACAAGATGGCTCTCCAGCGTCTCCGCGAAGCCGCGGAGAAGGCGAAGATCGAGCTGTCGTCCTCCACGGAGACCTCGATCAACCTGCCGTACATCACGGCGTCGGCCGAGGGCCCGCTGCACCTGGACGAGAAGCTCACGCGCTCGCAGTTCCAGCAGCTGACCGCTGACCTCCTGGACCGCTGCAAGAGCCCGTTCCAGAACGTCATCAAGGACGCGGGCATCCAGCTCTCCGAGATCGACCACGTCGTTCTCGTCGGTGGCTCGACCCGCATGCCGGCCGTCGCCGAGCTCGTCAAGGAGCTCACGGGCGGCCAGGAAGCCAACAAGGGCGTCAACCCGGACGAGGTCGTCGCCATCGGCGCCTCGCTCCAGGCCGGTGTCCTCAAGGGCGAGGTCAAGGACGTCCTGCTCCTCGACGTCACCCCGCTGTCCCTCGGCATCGAGACCAAGGGAGGGATCATGACCAAGCTCATCGAGCGCAACACCACGATCCCGACCAAGCGGTCCGAGATCTTCACGACGGCCGAGGACAACCAGCCGTCCGTGCAGATCCAGGTCTACCAGGGCGAGCGCGAGATCGCGGCGTACAACAAGAAGCTCGGGATGTTCGAGCTGACGGGTCTGCCGCCGGCCCCGCGCGGTGTGCCGCAGATCGAGGTCGCGTTCGACATCGACGCCAACGGCATCATGCACGTCGCCGCCAAGGACCTGGGCACCGGCAAGGAGCAGAAGATGACCGTCACCGGTGGCTCCTCGCTGCCGAAGGACGAGGTCAACCGGATGCGCGAAGAGGCCGAGCAGTACGCGGACGAGGACCACCGCCGTCGCGAGGCCGCCGAGTCCCGCAACCAGGGCGAGCAGCTCGTCTACCAGACGGAGAAGTTCCTCAAGGACAACGAGGACAAGGTCCCCGGCGACGTGAAGACGGAGGTGGAGACCGCGCTCACCGAGCTGAAGGAGAAGCTCAAGGGCGAGGACACCGCCGAGATCCGCACCGCCACCGAGAAGGTCGCGGCCGTCTCCCAGAAGCTGGGCCAGGCGATGTACGCCAACGCCCAGTCCGAGGGCGGCCCGCAGGGTGACGCGCAGCCCGGTGCCGAGCAGGCCAAGGCTGACGACGATGTCGTCGACGCCGAGATCGTCGACGACGAGAAGGACTCCAAGGGCGGTGCGGCGTGACCGAGGAGACTCCGGGCTTCGAGGAGAAGCCCGACGTCCCCTCCGGCGCCACCCCTGAAGACGCCGAGCCGGAGGCCGCCGCCCCCTCTTCGGAGGAGGCGGCGGCCCCGGCCGGGGACGACGCGAACCGGACGACGGCACTGACCGCACAGCTGGACCAGGTCCGCACCGCGCTCTCCGAGCGCACGGGCGACCTCCAGCGGCTCCAGGCCGAGTACCAGAACTACCGCCGCCGCGTGGAGCGGGACCGGGTCACGGTCAAGGAGATCGCGGTCGCGGGCCTCCTGTCCGAGCTCCTGCCCGTGCTCGACGACGTCGGCCGGGCCCGTGAGCACGGGGAGCTCGTGGGCGGGTTCAAGTCGGTGGCCGAATCGCTGGAGACGGTCGTCGCCAAGCTCGGACTGCAGCAGTTCGGCAAGGAAGGCGAGCCCTTCGACCCGACGATCCACGAAGCCCTGATGCACAGCTACGCACCGGACGTCACCGAGACGACCTGCGTGGCGATCCTGCAGCCCGGGTACCGGATCGGCGAGCGCACCATCCGCCCCGCGCGGGTGGCGGTGGCCGAACCGCAGCCGGGGGCGACCCCCGCGGCAGCGAAGGAAGAGAAGGCAGACGACGAGGAGAGCGGTGGCGGCGAGGAGGTCTGACATCCTGTCCGACCATCTGGCAGCACACCGCCTGGCACCACTCCACCCGGCCACCCGGCCGGGCGTCCGGAAGGAGGGACGTCGATGAGTACGAAGGACTTCGTCGAGAAGGACTACTACAAGGTTCTCGGCGTCCCCAAGGACGCCACCGACGCCGAGATCAAGAAGGCGTACCGGAAGCTCGCCCGCGAGTTCCACCCGGACGCCAACAAGGGCGACGACAAGGCGGAGGAGCGCTTCAAGGAGATCTCCGAGGCGAACGACGTCCTCGGTGACACCAAGAAGCGCAAGGAGTACGACGAGGCGCGCGCCCTCTTCGGCAACGGCGGCTTCCGCGCCGGACCCGGCGGGGCCCAGGGCAACTTCAACTTCGACCTGGGGGACCTCTTCGGAGGCGCCCCGGGCGGGGGCCAGCAGGGCGGCGCCGGCGGTTTCGGCGGCGGCGGCCTGGGCGATGTCTTCGGCGGGCTCTTCAACCGGGGCGGCTCCACGGGCACCCGGGTGCAGCCGCGCCGCGGCCAGGACATCGAGTCCGAGGTGACGCTCAGCTTCACCGAGGCCGTCGACGGGGCCACGGTCCCGCTGCGGATGTCCAGCCAGGCGCCCTGCAAGGCGTGCTCCGGTACCGGCGACAGGAACGGCACCCCCAGGGTCTGCCCGACGTGCGTCGGCACCGGCCAGGTCTCGCGTGGCAGCGGCGGCGGGTTCTCGCTCACCGATCCCTGCGTGGACTGCAAGGGCCGGGGCCTCATCGCCCAGGACCCCTGCGAGGTCTGCAAGGGCAGCGGCCGGGCGAAGTCGTCCCGCACCATGCAGGTCAGGATTCCGGCGGGCGTCCTCGACGGCCAGCGGATCCGGCTGCGCGGCAAGGGCACCCCGGGCGAGCGCGGCGGTCCGGCCGGCGACCTCTACGTCGTCGTCCACGTCGACGCCCACCCGGTCTTCGGCCGCAAGGGCGACAACCTCACGGTCACCGTGCCCGTCACCTTCACGGAGGCGGCGCTCGGCGGTGAGGTGAAGGTCCCCACGCTCGGCGGACCGCCGGTCACCCTCAAGCTCCCGGCGGGCACGCCGGGCGGGCGCACCATGCGGGCCCGCGGCAAGGGCGCCGTCCGCAAGGACGGCACCCGCGGCGACCTGCTGGTCACCGTCGAGGTGGCGGTCCCCACCGACCTGGGCCCCGAGGCCCGGGACGCCCTGGAGACCTACCGCAAGGCGACCGCGGACGAGGATCCGCGGGCGGAGCTGTTCCAGGCAGCGAAGGGAGCTTGAGGTGGACGGCCGACGACGTAATCCGTACGAACTCACGGATGAATCCCCGGTGTACGTGATCTCGATCGCGGCCCAGCTCTCGGGCCTGCATCCGCAGACGCTGCGCCAGTACGACCGCCTCGGCCTGGTCTCCCCCGACCGCACGGCCGGACGCGGACGGCGTTACTCGGCCCGCGACATCGAGCTGCTGCGCACCGTGCAGCAGCTGTCGCAGGACGAGGGCATCAACCTGGCCGGCATCAAGCGCATCATCGAACTGGAGAACCAGGTAGCGGCCCTCCAGCAGCGCGTCGCCGAGCTCTCGGCGGCCGTGGACGGGGCGGCGGTGGCCATGCAGCAGCGCGAGGCGCAGGTGCATGCGTCGTACCGGCGCGACCTGGTGCCGTATCAGGATGTGCAGCAGACCAGCGCGTTGGTGGTCTGGCGGCCGAAGCGGCCGAAGGACTGAACGGGGCCTGCCCCCGTACGCACGAGGAGCCCGTCACCCCGGAACGTCGGGGGTGGCGGGCTTCTGCGTGGTGCCCGGGGGCGCGGGGCCTGTTGGTGCGCCCGGCGGTACGGGCTCGGTGATGCCGGACTGGGCGAGGAGGGCGCCGAGGTGGGTGCGGCTGGTGGCTTCGAGGGTCTGCATGAGCTTGGCGATGTGGGTGCGGCAGGTGCGGACGCTGATGCCGAGCTTGCGGGCGACGGCCTCGTCCTGGTTCCCCTCGGTCAGGAGACGGGCGATGCTGTGCTGGACGGCGGTGACGGGGGTGCCGGGGAGGGTGGTGGGGAGTTGCTGGTTGAAGGGAGTGGCCTGCGCCCACAGCGTCTCGTACATCCCGGCCAGGAAGCCGACGAGCGCGGGGTGGCGGATCTCGAGGGCGACGCTCCGGTCGGGCGTGGCGGGAACGTAGGCGATCTTGCGGTCGAAGATGAGGAGACGGTCGACGGCCCGTTCCAGGGTGCGTACCTGGAGGAGGCTGTCGGGTAGTTGGCCCATGTACGCCTTGAGTGCCGAGCTGTAGCGCGCCGAATGCTGGTAGATGTGGCGCAGCCGGACGCCCCGCTCCACGGTGGGCAAAGTGCCGGCCAGTGCCACATGGAGCTCTTCGGCCGGCCGCGTGCTGCCGGGCTGAATCATCAGGATCTCGCCATCTGTCTCGCACAGTGAACGGCTGATCGCAGCCTGAATGGCCAGCGGGCCGACGATTACGTCGATGGCGAGACGCGGCGGGCGTTCGAGGGATGTCAGCGGGATCAGTGCCTTGGCCAGGAGGTCGGCGTCCCGGGCCTGACGCAGGAGGCCCTGGGCCAAGGGATGCAGCAGGTGAGCGAGAGCCGCTCCCGGGGGTACGGGGCGCAGGAGCCGGCCGTCGTGCGGGTCGGGCCGCAGGAGAGCCGTGTCGATGAGGCAGGGCGCGGGTTCGACGGCTGACCGGGCGAGGCTGCCTCTGGCCAGTGCCTCGGCGTACAGACTGACGGCCACGTCGCACAGATCGCGGTCCACGTGCGTGTGCACGGGTCGTGCCGTCACGTCCGCGTCGGTCCGGCGATGCCCGACTGGACGAGGAGGGCGCCGAGGTGGGTGCGGCTGGTGGCGTCGAGGATCTGCATGAGCTTGGCGATGTGGGTGCGGCAGGTGCGGACGCTGAAGCCCAGTTTGCGTGCCACGGCCTCGTCATGGTGTCCCTCGACCAGGAGGCGGGCGATGCTGAGTTGCACGGCGGTGACGGGAGCCCCCGGGGTTGCCGTCTGCAGGTGTTCGGTGATGGGGGTGGCCTGCGCCCACAGCACCTCGTACACCTGCACCAGGTAGCGGACCAGAGCCGGATGGCGGATCTGGAGCGCCACCTCGCGGTCGGCCGTCGCGGGAATGAACGCCACCGCGTGGTCGAAGATGATGAGCCGGTCGATGGTCAGTTCCATCGTTCTCACTTCGACCTGGCCCGAGGGCATTCGCTCCAGGTAGTCCTTGACGGGGGCGCTGTAGCGCGCCGGGTGCTGGTAGATGTGGCGTAGCCGGGCCCCTCGGCTCACGGCTGCCAGTCCGTTGGCCAGCCCTTGGTTGATCTGCGCGGGCGACCGGTGGCCGCCCGGCTGAGCAGTCAGGACTTCTGTATGGGCGCCGGCGGCTGCTTCCTGGAGGGCGGAGTCGATCAGTTTCTTGCCTTCGAGGACGGTGATGGAGAGGTTGGGGTCCTCGCTCGCGATGGCCGCCAGTGGTGCCAGGGAGTCGACCAGTGCCGCGCTGCGGCGTACCTGCTCGAAGACGTCGCGGGTGAGGGGCTGCAGGAGATGGGTGAGCGCGACCGAAGGAGCGGCAGGGCACAGCATGGTCGTATCGCGTGGGTCCGGGTGGAGCAGGGCCATCTCGATGAGGCAGGGAGCCGCTGCGACATCGGCTCGGGGGAGCCGCCCACGGCGCAGGGATTCGGCGTAGAGCTGGATTGCGGGCTCGCACAGTTCGGAGTTGTTGTGCGGGTGGTCTGGTATGCCTGTGTCCGTACCCATCTGGACCCCCTCATTCTTTGCAGTGCAACAAGATGACGGTGGTGAAACCCTAACCACCGAGGGAGTGTTGGCGTGTCGGGGGAGCCGGGAACTCCCTCGGCTGTTCAAAGGGCGTGGCCATGCTCTCCCCCGTTGCGTGGTCACGCGCGCCCGGCCCGGGGGTGGGGATCTTTTGGGGCCGGCCCGGTCAGGAATCCTGGTCAAGGATTCCTGACCGGGCAATCAAATAGCCGAGTTGAGTGCGGCTCTTGCTGCCGAGGGCGGTGTTCAGTTTCGCGATGTGGGTCCGGCAGGTACGCACGTTCATGCCGAGACGTCGTGCTATCGAGTCGTCTACGTGGCCCTCTACGAGGAGTTGGGCGATGGAGCGTTGAACGCCACTGATTCCTTGGGGAGTGTGGTCGTACCGCACATCTTCGAGAAGTGGGGTGGCGCGCTGCCAGAGTTGCTCGAAGACCCTCGTCAGGTATGCCACCAGGCCGGGGTGGCGCAGTTCGAGTGCGACTTCCCCATCCTCCTGGGCAGGAATGAAGGCCACGGTGTGATCGAAGACCAGCATGCGCTCGACGAGTTCTTCGAGGGTACGGATCTCGACCTTGCCCTTTGCCAGGCGCTCGGCGTAGGCGTACGTCCCGTGATGGTGTCGGACAGTGTGCTGGTACAGCGTGCGGATGCTGACGCCGCGATCGATCACGGCCTGTCCCCGTTCGACGCCCTTGCTGAGTATCAGTTCGCTGCGTCCGCCACCGGGCTGGATGGTGAGGACTTCGTTGGTGCACTCGGCTGTAGCGACATCGATGGCGGCGTTGATTCTGGCGTTGCCCTCCAGCACGGTGATGGCATGCGTGGTCGGAGCATCCTGAGCGCTGATGTCCATGAACGGTTCGAAGGATTCGGCCAGTTCGAGGGAGCGCCGACGGCGGTCCTGGATCTCCCGCTCGATGGGATGGAGGCGCTGGGCGAGCGCGGCCGACGGTGGTACGGGGCGGAGCCACTCGGGGTCATCGGGGTCCGGGTGCAGCAGTGCGAAGTCCATCAGGCAGGGTGCGGGCGCGACGTCTGAACGGGGTATCCGTCCGGATCGCAGCGCACTGGCGTAAAGGCGCCGCCCTGCTTCGCAAAGGTCGGTGATCCCATGAGGATGTCCCGTATTCGGTTTACTTGTGGCCATATCTCCACCCCCCATGTTCTTGAACCAGCAGGAACATGATGCATCGACCCAGTGGTGTTCGGGTCCCTGGGTGGGACATCGTCTTACGTGCGGGGGAGATGACCCATCAAGTGAGGACGAAGCCGAAATGTATAAGCGAATGCTTCGCTCGGTGCTTGCCACTGCGTTTGCGGGGGCCCTGGCCTACGGCGTACTGGGTGCCAGTGACATTACTTGGGAGGTCGCGCCCCGCACGGCATCGAGCCATGTCGCGGCAGCCCCCCTCGGTGACATCACCTGGGGCGGTGCAGCGCCGAAGGATGCAAAGGCTGACATCACGTGGGGTTCCACGCCGACTTCGGCGGGCGTCTGACATGACCACCCCGCCCGACGACCGGACCTTCCGGCGCGAGATGGCAACCGCCTACCGCTCAGGGTGGCATTTCATCGACCTCGTCACGGCACTCCCCCACCGTGGTGATTCGTTGATGGTCACTCTGTTCGGTGACCCGGTCGTCGTCGCCCGTGAGGACGACGGGGAACTCCACGCCTACCGTTGCCTCCGCAAGCCGCGCGGAGCACCGCAGCCCGTGCGGTGTGCCATTCGGTACGACATGATTTTTGTGAACCTCGCCCAGCGTGACCACCAGCTGTTCGAGCCCGAAACCATCTCCGCCACCCCCCGCAGTGCCTGAGCGATCCCCCGTCGTTCCACGTCGCTCAGACACTCCCCCACACAACGGCACCACCGTGACCTGAACACGGTGGTGCCGTTGTGCTTTCCCCGGCCCGTGGCGGGGCGGAAGAACGCCCGCAGAGGCTGGGACGCGGTCACCCCCGGCCGAGCGCCCGGTCCAGGCTGATCTCGATGGCGACCCGGTCCGGGTTGGGCGAGGGCGTGCGCTCGTAGCGCTCCATGTGGCGGCGTACCGCCTCGTCGACCCTGTCCTGCTCCGTACGCACCCTCGCGACGCCCTCCAGGGTCGCCCAGCGGGCCCGGTGCACCTGGCAGACCGCGACGCGGGCGCCGTCCGGGCCCGCGGCCAGGATGTTCGCGACCTTGCGGCTGCTCTTGTTGGTGATGATGCGGGCGAGGCCGGCCTCGGGGTCGTACGTCACACAGACCGGCACCACATGCGGAGTGCCGTCCGGGCGGGGCGTGGTGAGGGTGCACAGGTGCGACTCGCGCCAGAAGGCGAGGTACTGCGGACCGGGGTTGCGTACGTCGACTGCCATGGCGCCAGCGTAGGCAGCCCGGGGCCGCTCTGCGGTGGCGGGTGGACGCAGCGGCCGGTTCACTCGGACTGAGGAAGGGCCGGGAAACGGCTCACGCTTGCCTTGAGTGGAATAGACTCAACTTTGTGCACGTTGACCGTGTCAGCAGTGGGAACGGATCAGTCATCGCCAGT
Organism: Streptomyces sp. NPDC096323; assembly: GCF_040302845.1. Taxonomy (NCBI): domain Bacteria; kingdom Bacillati; phylum Actinomycetota; class Actinomycetes; order Kitasatosporales; family Streptomycetaceae; genus Streptomyces; species Streptomyces sp. NPDC096323. The sequence goes on along the minus strand of NZ_JBEOSI010000004.1, from coordinate 259,967 downwards.
ATCACCAGGAGGAGAGAGGGCACGTGGACGCCGAGCTGACCAACAGGAGCCGGGACGCCATCAACGCGGCCACCAGCAGGGCCGTGAAGGACGGGCACCCCGATCTGACCCCGGGGCATCTGCTGCTCGCGCTGCTCTCGGGCGAGGACAACGAGAACCTCGTCGATCTGCTGGCCGCCGTCGAGGCGGACCAGATCGCCGTACGCACCGAGACCGAGCGGCTCCTGAGCGCGCAGCCCAGCGTGACCGGCTCGACCGTCGCACCGCCGCAGCCCAACCGCGAGCTGCTCGCCGTCATCTCCGACGCCGCCCAGCGGGCGAAGGAGCTCGGCGACGACTACATCTCCACCGAGCACCTGCTCATCGGCATCGCCGCCGAGGGTGGCCGCGCCGGTGAGATCCTCGACGGACAGGGCGCCAGCGCGAAGAGGCTGCTGGACGCGTTCGAGAAGAGCAGGGGAGGGCGCCGGGTGACCACACCCGACCCGGAGGGCCAGTACAAGGCCCTGGAGAAATTCGGCACGGACTTCACCGCGGCCGCGCGCGAGGGCAAGCTCGACCCGGTCATCGGGCGCGACCAGGAGATCCGCCGCGTCGTCCAGGTGCTGTCCCGCCGCACCAAGAACAACCCGGTGCTCATCGGTGAGCCCGGCGTCGGCAAGACCGCCGTCGTCGAAGGGCTCGCCCAGCGCATCGTCAAGGGAGACGTCCCCGAGTCCCTGAAGAACAAGCGGCTCGTCTCGCTGGATCTGGGCGCCATGGTCGCGGGCGCGAAGTACCGCGGCGAGTTCGAGGAGCGCCTGAAGACCGTCCTCTCCGAGATCAAGGAGAGTGGCGGCCAGATCATCACGTTCATCGACGAGCTCCACACCGTCGTCGGCGCCGGCGCCGGCGGCGACTCCGCCATGGACGCGGGCAACATGCTCAAGCCCATGCTGGCCCGGGGCGAGCTGCGGATGGTCGGCGCCACCACGCTCGACGAGTACCGCGAGCGGATCGAGAAGGACCCCGCCCTGGAGCGCCGCTTCCAGCAGGTGCTCGTGGCCGAGCCGTCCGTCGAGGACACCATCGCGATCCTGCGCGGGCTCAAGGGCCGCTACGAGGCGCACCACAAGGTGCAGATCGCCGACGCCTCCCTGGTCGCCGCCGCCACGCTCTCCGACCGCTACATCACCTCCCGCTTCCTCCCCGACAAGGCCATCGACCTCGTCGACGAGGCGGCCTCGCGGCTGCGCATGGAGATCGACTCCTCGCCCGTCGAGATCGACGAACTCCAGCGCGCCGTCGACCGTTTGCACATGGAGGAGCTTGCGCTCAAGAACGAGACCGACCCGGCGTCCAGGCAGCGCCTGGAGAAGCTGCGCCGCGACCTCGCCGACAAGGAGGAGGAGCTGCGCGGCCTCAACGCCCGCTGGGAGAAGGAGAAGCAGGGCCTGAACCGCGTCGGTGAGCTCAAGGAACGCCTCGACGAACTGCACGGCCAGGCCGAACGCGCCCAGCGCGACGGCGACTTCGACACCGCGTCCAAGCTGCTGTACGGGGAGATCCCGGGCCTGGAGCGGGAACTGGCCGAGGCCGCCGAGGCCGAGCAGGAGGCGGCGAAGGAGCCCAAGGAGACCCTGGTCAAGGACGAGGTCGGACCCGACGACATCGCCGATGTCGTCGGCGCCTGGACCGGAATCCCGGCCGGACGCCTCCTCGAGGGCGAGACGCAGAAACTGCTGCGCATGGAGGAGGAGCTGGGCCGGCGGCTCATCGGGCAGACCGAGGCCGTACAGGCCGTCTCGGACGCGGTACGCCGTACCCGGGCCGGCATCGCGGATCCCGACCGGCCCACCGGATCGTTCCTGTTCCTCGGGCCGACCGGTGTCGGCAAGACCGAGCTGGCGAAGGCGCTCGCGGACTTCCTCTTCGACGACGAGCGGGCCATGGTCCGCATCGACATGAGCGAGTACAGCGAGAAGCACAGCGTGGCCCGGCTGGTCGGCGCCCCGCCCGGATACGTCGGTTACGAGGAGGGCGGCCAGCTCACGGAGGCGGTCCGCCGCCGCCCGTACAGCGTCGTCCTGCTGGACGAGGTGGAGAAGGCGCACCCGGAGGTCTTCGACATCCTGCTCCAGGTCCTCGACGACGGCCGGCTCACCGACGGACAGGGCCGGACGGTGGACTTCCGCAACACCATCCTGATCCTGACGTCCAACCTCGGCAGCCAGTACCTGATCGACCCGCTGACGAAGCCCGAGGAGAAGAAGCAGCAGGTCCTGGACGTCGTACGGGCCTCCTTCAAGCCGGAGTTCCTCAACCGGCTCGACGACCTGGTCGTCTTCTCCGCGCTGTCCGGCGACGAGCTCGCCCACATCGCGGGGCTCCAGATCGACCGGCTGGCCAAGCGGCTGGCGGACCGGCAGCTCACCCTCGACGTCACCCCGGCCGCCCTGGCCTGGCTGGCCGATGAGGGCAACGACCCGGCCTACGGGGCCCGGCCGCTGCGCCGCCTCATCCAGACGGCGATCGGCGACCGGCTCGCCAAGGAGATCCTCGCGGGCGAGATCACGGACGGTGACACGGTCCGCGTCGACCGGGTCGGTGACGGTCTGATCGTCGGCCCGGCGACCTGACCCGGGCACGTGTGGGCTAACCGGCGGCCCCGCCCCCACCGGCTGGATATCAGCTTGTGGCGGATCGGGGCCGTCCGGGCTTGCCATGCCCCGCCCGGGATGGGAGAGGATGGCAGCCAACCGCACGAAGGGAAATTACGGTGAGCATCGATCCGTCCTCGATTCCTAACTTCGGGGGCCAGCCCGAACCGCAGGCGGCAGGACCGGAGGGCCCCGTCGTCCCTGACCAGGACCTCGTCAAGCAGCTCCTGGAGCAGATGGAGCTGAAGTACGTCGTCGACGACGAGGGCGACCTCGCGGCGCCGTGGGAAGACTTCCGCACGTACTTCATGTTCCGTGGCGAGGGCGAGCAGCAGGTCTTCTCGGTCCGCACGTTCTACGACCGCCCGCACGACGCGGACCAGCGCCCGGTCCTCCTCGACGCGATCGACGACTGGAACCGCCGCACCCTGTGGCCCAAGGTCTACACGCACACCCACGAGCCCGAGGAGGGCTCCGAGGACACCGGCACCTCGGTCCGGCTGATCGGTGAGGCGCAGATGCTCATCGGCACCGGTGTCTCCCTGGAGCACTTCGTCTCCTCTACGGTCAGCTGGGTGCGCGCCTCGATCGAGTTCGACAAGTGGCTGCTCGAGCACCTCGGCCTGGCGCCGGCCGACGAGAAGGCCGAAGGCACGGAGCAGGACGCTCCCGAGGCCTGAGCCCCACGCGACACCTGCACGGCGCGGGCGCGGTCCCACGGGACCGCCCCGCGCCGTGCTGTGTCACACCCCCGCGCCGTGCCGTGTCACAGGCTCTTGAGCCGGGCGACCGCCTCCTCCAGCACCTCCGTACGCTTGCAGAACGCGAAACGGACGAAGGGCGCGCCCTGATCCCGGTGGTCGTAGAAGACCGCGTTGGGGACGGCCACCACCCCGCACCGCTCCGGCAGCGCCCGGCAGAACGCGACGCCGTCGCCGCCGCTGTCGAGCGGGCGGATGTCGGTGGTGACGAAGTACGTGCCGGCCGGGCGGTAGACCGCGAAACCGGCCTCGGCGAGCCCCGCGCACAGCAGGTCCCGCTTGGCCCGCAGATCCGCGCGCAGCTCGTCGAAGAAGCTGTCGGGCAGCCGCAGGGCCTCGGCGACGGCGTACTGGAGCGGTCCGCCGGAGACGTACGTCAGATACTGCTTCGCCGAGCGCACCGCCGTCACCAGTGCGGGGCTCGCGGTGATCCAGCCGATCTTCCAGCCGGTGAAGGAGAACGTCTTGCCGGCCGAGCCGATGGTGACCGTCCGCTCGCGCATCCCGGGGAAGCCGGCGAGCGGCAGGTGTTCGCCCTCGAAGACCAGGTGCTCGTAGACCTCGTCGGTGACGACGAGGAGATCGCGCGCGCACGCCAGCTCGGCGATCGCGCCGAGCTCCTCGCGGGTCAGGACGGTGCCGGTGGGGTTGTGCGGGGTGTTGAGCAGCAGCAGCCGGGTGCGGGGTGTGACGGCGGCGCGCAGTTCGTCGAGGTCCAGCCGGTAGGTGCCGGTGGACGGCTCGGGGCGCAGGGTCACGGGGACGCGGGTGGCTCCCGCCATGGCGATGCAGGCGGCGTACGAGTCGTAGTACGGCTCCAGCGCGACGACCTCGTCCCCCGGCTCCAGGAGTGCCAGCAGTGAGGCCGCGATGGCCTCGGTGGCGCCCGCGGTGACGAGGACCTCGGTGTCGGGGTCGAACGTCAGGGCGTAGCGGTGCTGCTTGTGGGCCGCGATCGCGGTACGCAGCTCGGGGACGCCCGGCCCCGGTGGGTACTGGTTGCCGTGCCCGGCGCGCAGGGCACGGACCGCGGCCTCGCGGACCTCCTCGGGGCCGTCGGTGTCGGGGAAGCCCTGGCCGAGGTTGATGGCGCCGGTGCGGACGGCCAGCGCGGACATCTCCGCGAAGATCGTCGTACCGAACTCGGCGAGGCGGCGGTTGAGGAGCGGTCGTCCCTGTGTCATGACCGCCATCCTGCGCGGAAGCTCTGGAGTTGCTCAAGTCTGCTTTGGCCGTACGGGGGCGGGGGAATCCCCCTGGCACGCAGGACTCGGCACGGAGCGGGGGACATCGCTTCGGGGGACGGAAGGGCGTGGGGGCCGTGAATGATGTGCTCATCGGGGTGGCGGTGGTCGTGGGGGCCATGCTCCTCGTCGTGATGATGGCGAACGCCGGAAGCCGCGGGAAGCCGCTGGGCCGGGGCAAGCGGCGCGGGGCGGCCGGCAGCGGCGGTGGGGCGGGTGGCGGCAGCTGGTGGGCCGGCGACGGCGGGGGCGGTGACGCGGGGGGCCACTCGGGCGGTCATTCCGGTGGCCACTCGGGCGGTCATTCCGGCGGCCACTCGTGTGGCGGGGGTTCCTCGTGCGGCGGTGGTTCGTCGTGCGGCGGCGGGGGCGGATGCGGCGGAGGCAGCTGACACGGGGCAGCTGGTCCGCGGCCGGGCACGACGAGCCGGCCCGGTGCCCGGCGGGACGAGGAGCGAGGCTCTAAGTCCCGCCGGACACCTTTTCGTTGGCCTGCGCGGCGCGTTGCTGGTGAACACCAGAACCGACAGGCCCCCGGGGGGATGGAAACCACGCCAAGTTGGGCAAAAACGCTGCGAGTGCGGCGTAGTTCGTGATTCCCTCAGTTGAGAGAACATTCAGCCCTCGGACCCCAGTTGGACCTGATCGGGCGCTTCCCACCTCCCACGTGCACCACTCCGGGGCGCCCCCTGTCCACGTGTCCATGTGTGTTTTGCGGAGCCGACCCATGCTCACGACCCTTCATACGGCCTATTCCGACACCTGCGCCGCCGACCTTGCCTGGGCGCTGGGGCGTGAACCGCTCCCGGCGCTGGCCGTCCTCGACCTCCAGCTCGCGGGTGCGCAACTGCAGTTGCGCCTGCTCGGCGCCTCCCACCAGGTGCTTCTGGAGGAGGAGCACGGCAGTTGCTCCGAGACCGTCGCCTGTATCCCCGGCAGCAGCACCCCCCTGCCCCTGGGCGTCTCCAAGCGCCTGGGGGACTGGGAGTACGAGTTCGCGGCGCGCGTCGAGACCCTTGGCGCGGGCTCCTTCGCGGGCCGCGCGCAGGAGTTGCTGGCACTCGTCGCCGACCACCCCCATGGACTGGCCGGGACGTTCCCGGGGAGCCCGCACGCCTTCACCGCCATGCTCGCCCAGCGGACCGAGGGCCAGGTGCGGTGGCGCACCTGGCACGCGTACCCGCAGGAGGGCCGGCTGGTGGTGACGCGTACCAGGGTGGGTGCGCGGATGCCGGCAGCGGCGGCGCTGTGACCGGCGCCAACCCCCCGGGGAGTGCGCCGATTGCACCCGTGTGGGTGACAAGCGGCGACGTTTCCGTGACGTAGCGTTCGCGGCATGATCGACCAGCAGCTACCGCTGCGAGGGGGCGCGACGCGGCTTCCCGTGCGGCCGAGGACCGGCAGGTACCTCGTGCTGGCCACGGTCTTCATCTGCGCCGCCTGCGGACTGGTGTACGAGCTCGAACTGGTCGCACTCGCGTCCTATCTGATCGGTGACTCCGTCACCCAGGCGTCCGTCGTGCTGTCCGTGATGGTGTTCGCCATGGGCATCGGCTCGCTCCTCGCGAAACGTTTGCGCAGCCGCGCCGCGGTCGGCTTCGGACTGATCGAGGCGGCGCTCGCCCTGGTCGGCGGCTTCTCGGCGCTGGTGCTCTACGCGTCGTTCGCCTGGATCGGGGAGTCGCGGTACGCACTGGTCGGGTTCTCCCTGGCGATCGGGGTCCTGATCGGTGCCGAGATCCCGCTGCTGATGACGCTGATCCAGCGGGTGGACCGGCAGGACGCGGGCGGGGCGGTGGCCGATCTGTTCGCCGCCGACTACGTGGGCGCACTGGTCGGCGGGCTGGCGTTCCCCTTCCTGCTGCTGCCGATGCTCGGGCAGCTCACAGGTGCGCTGTTCACCGGGGCGGTCAACGCCGCGGCGGGCGGGGCGCTGGTCCTGTGGGTGTTCGGGCGGGATCTCACGGCCCGGTCCCGGTGGCTGCTGATCGGCGCGAACGTGGCGGTGATCGCCGTGCTGGCCACGGCCGCGGTGCTGGCGGACGACTTCGAGCGGGCGGCGCGGCGCGCGGTGTACGGGAACCAGGTGCGGGTCGCGGTGCAGACCGAGGTCCAGGAGGTCGTGCTGACCGGCGGCGACCGGGGCTCCCTCGACCTCTATCTGGGCGGGCGGCTGCGGGTCAGCTCCCGCGACGAGTACCGCTACCACGAGGCGCTGGTGCACCCGGCGATGAACGGGCCGCACGCCCGGGTGCTGATCCTGGGCGGCGGCGACGGCCTGGCGGCCCGCGAGGTGCTGCGCTACGCGGACGTGCGGAGCGTGACGGTGGTGGAGCTGGACCCCGGCGTCACCCGGTTGGCCCGTACCGACCGCGCCCTGTCCGAGCTGAACGCGCACGCCTACCGCGATCCGCGGCTGACGTCCGTGACGGCGGACGCGTTCAGCCGGCTCCGCACGACGCACGACCGCTACGACGTGGTGATCGCGGACCTGCCGGACCCGGGGATCTCGGCCAGTACGAAGCTCTATTCGGCGGAGTTCTACGGACTGGTCGCCCGGGCGCTCGCACCGGGTGGCCGGGTGGTGGTGCACGGAGGGCCGGTGGTGAGCCGGCCGCGCACCTACTGGACGGTCGAGGCGTCGATGCGGGCGGCGGGGCTGCGCACCCGCCCCTATCGGATCAGCGGGCGGTACGCCGGATTCACGGCCGGCCCCGACCGGGCCACGGGGCGTACGGGCCAGGCGCACGGCTGGGGTTTCGTCCTGGCCGGTTCCGCCGCGGCGCCCGTCCTCGGCCTGGACCCCGGAGCTCCGCGGCTGCGGTCCCTGACGGCTCCGGCGCTCCGGGAGGCGGGGCGGCGCGCGGAATCCGGCCGGCTGCGGGGCCAGACACCCTCGACGCTGGTGCACCCGCGGTACCGGGAGGAGGAGCGGTGAGGGGTGAGCGGGGCGGGCCGGGCCCGTGGCAGGGGCCTCCGGGACACGGATTGCGCTGACGCGGGGGCCGGGTCTGAGTAGGCTCGGTTTCCATGGAGCATGAGGTGTTCGTTCCGGTTCCGGTCCCGGCCCTTCGGCGGACGCTGGGCGATCCCGCCCGGGTCGCGCGCTGTGTGCCGGGGCTCCAGCAGGACGCCGACACGTCCGTGGGCCCGCTGGCCGGCCGGCTCAGGATCCGGGCCGGCGGCCACACCATCACCTACCGGGGCACGCTGCGCCTCACCCCGCTGCCGGACGGGGACGCCGCGCACGGGGTGTCCGTGACGGGTGAGGGAGCGGAGGCGCGCGGCAGCGGTTCGGCGAAGCTGGCCCTCACCGTCCGCCTCACCGAACGCGATGGCGGCACGGTCATCGCCTTCGACGGCACGGTGAGCGGCGACGGCCGGCTGCTGGACCTCGACCCGGAGGCCGCGCTGTCGGCGGCCCACCGCCTGCTGGACCGGTTCGCGCAGCAGCTGGTGACGGAGTCCCTCGCGGACGGCGGGGAGGCCCGGGACGCCGCGGAAGGCGTGGACGGCGGGGAGGCCCGGGACGCCGCGGAAGGCGTGGACGACACGGGCGGCACCCCCCGTGAGCCCGTGACCGAGTCCGATGCGGCCGTCGCCGCGGAGGAGCAGGCCGTCGGTGAAGCGGTGGAGCAGGCCATCGAGGAGGCCGCCGAGGAGGCGGACACCTCGCGCGCCGACGCGTCCGCGGCCGCGGACGAGGCACCGGCCGGGGAACAGGCGCCGGACGAGGCCTCCGTCTTCGACACCCCGGTGCCGCCGTCGGCGCTGGACCCGGTGGCCGGGATCGAGTTCACCGTGCCGGACGGGCCGCCCGCCGAGGCCGCGCACGCCCGGCGCACCATGATCGGCCGCAGCGCGGAGGAGGTCGACCACGCTCCGCCGCGCGGCCGGTACGCCCCCGTGCCGTCACCCGATTCGTCCGGTGCCGGCGCCACGCTGCGCTGGGTCGCCCCCGCGGCCGCGCTCGCCCTCGCCTCCGCGGTGGTGGTGGGCCGGGCGTTGCGGCGCCGGAGGTAGCCGCGCCAGTAGGGTCGTCGTGTGAGCAGCAGCGAGAAGGACGTCCGGCTGTCCGTCGGCGACGCAGAGTTGACCGTGAATCCCGCCAACGGCTGCCGTATCAGCAGCCTCCGGATCGGTGGCACCGAACTGCTGCGGCAGGGGGAGCGCTACGGCTGCTTCCCGATGGTGCCGTGGTGCGGGCGGACCGAGAACGGGCAGTTCCACAACGGCGATGTGCTGCACCAGCTGCCGCTGACCGCCCCGCCGCACGCCATCCACGGCACCGGCCGTGACACCGCGTGGCACACGGCACGCGAGAGCGGGACGGAGGCGGCGTTCTACTACGACCTCACCGACCCGTGGCCGTACCCGGGACGGGTGACGCAGACCTTCGAACTCACCGAGTCCTCCCTCACGTTGGCGTTCGGCATCGAGACGTACGGGGACTCCTTCCCCGCGCAGGCCGGCTGGCATCCGTGGTTCCGGCGCAACCTCGGCAGCGGCGATGACGTCCGGATCGCCTTCGACGCCGCATGGCAGGAGGAGCGCGGCGGGAACCACCTGCCGACCGGCCGCCGCATCCCGCCCCTGGACGGGCCGTGGGACGACTGCTTCGGCATGCCCGACGGCGTGGATGTGACCCTCACCTGGCCGGAGCAGCTGGAGCTCACCGTGCGCAGCCGCACCGAGTGGGTCGTGATCTACGACGAGCAGGACGAGGCGGTCTGCGTGGAGCCGCAGTCGGGCCCGCCGAACGGACTGAACACCACGCCCCGCTATGTCACCCCGATCGAGCCCCTGGAGATCGCGTCGACCTGGAGCTGGCGCACGCTCTGAGGACGGGCAGGCGCCGGGCACCTTATCCTCGTAGCCATGACTGACGTACGTGCTGAGCTGTTGCAGCAGATCAAGGACAAGGCCGTGGTTCACGGCAAGGTGACACTCTCCTCGGGCCTCGAGGCCGACTGGTACATCGATCTGCGCCGCATCACGCTGGACGGCAAGGCCGCTCCGATGGTCGGTCAGGTCATGCTGGACGCCACCGCGGAGCTCGACTACGACTGCGTGGGCGGGCTGACGCTGGGTGCCGACCCGGTCGCCGCCTCGATGCTGCACGCCTCCGCCGCCCGCGGGCAGGAGCTGGACGCCTTCGTGGTGCGCAAGGCGCAGAAGGCCCATGGCATGCAGCGCCGCATCGAGGGCACGGACGTCAAGGGCCGCCGCTGCCTGGTCGTCGAGGACACCTCGACGACCGGCGGTTCGCCCCTGACCGCCGTCGAGGCGGTGCGTGAGGCGGGTGGCGAGGTCGTCGCCGTCGCCGTGATCGTGGAGCGGGGCGCGGCTCCGGCCGTCGCCGAGGCGGGCCTCCCGTATGTCCACGTCTACTCGGTCCAGGACCTCGACCTGGCCTGACCTGCGGTTTCCCTCAAAGGGGGTCGGTTTCACGTGAAACCGACCCCCCTTGTCGTATCCCTGCAGCGGGAGCCCGGGAAGGCTGGGGGAGTACACCGGGTGGAGCCGGGGCCAGAGTCTGGGAAGATGGGGGCGACGATGACGTCGCCCCCAGGTCAGGGAACCAGCAACGCACACCGCACATCCCAAGGAGCGGACAGATGCCCATCGCAACCCCCGAGGTCTACGCCGAGATGCTCGACCGGGCGAAGGCAGGCAAGTTCGCCTACCCGGCCATCAATGTGACGTCGACCCAGACCCTGCACGCTGCGCTGCGCGGCTTCGCGGAGGCCGAGAGCGACGGCATCGTCCAGATCTCCACCGGTGGGGCGGAGTTCCTGGGCGGCCAGTACAACAAGGACATGGTCACGGGCGCTGTCGCCCTCGCCGAGTTCGCGCACATCGTCGCCGCCAAGTACGACGTCACGGTCGCGCTGCACACGGACCACTGCCCCAAGGACAAGCTGGACACCTACGTCCGTCCGCTGATCGACATCTCCGCGGAGCGTGTCGCCAAGGGTCTGAACCCGCTGTTCCAGTCCCACATGTGGGACGGCTCGGCCGAGACGCTGGCCGACAACCTGGCCATCGGCCAGGAGCTGCTGGCCAAGGCCGCCGCCGCCAAGATCATCCTCGAGGTCGAGATCACCCCGACCGGTGGCGAGGAGGACGGCGTCACCCACGAGATCAACGACGAGCTCTACACGACCGTCGACGACGCGCTGCGCACCGCCGAAGCGCTCGGCCTGGGCGAGAAGGGCCGCTACCTGCTGGCCGCGTCCTTCGGCAACGTGCACGGCGTCTACAAGCCGGGCAACGTCGTCCTGCGCCCCGAGCTCCTCAAGGACCTCCAGGAGGGTGTCGCCGCCAAGTACGGCCAGGCGTCCCCGTTCGACTTCGTCTTCCACGGCGGCTCCGGGTCCACCGCCGAGGAGATCGCCACCGCGCTGGAGAACGGCGTCGTGAAGATGAACCTCGACACCGACACCCAGTACGCCTTCACCCGCCCGATCGTGGACCACGTGTTCCGCAACTACGACGGCGTGCTGAAGGTCGACGGCGAGGTCGGCAACAAGAAGGTCTACGACCCGCGCAGCTGGGGCAAGTCCGCCGAGGGCGGCATGGCCAAGCGCGTCACGGAGGCCTGCGCCAACCTGCGGTCCACCGGCACCAAGCTGAAGTAGTAAGCGACTTAAGTACGTACGGATGTCCGCGTGGGCCCGGTACCCCTTTCGGGGTGCCGGGCCCGTGGCATGTCCGCACCCGTCACCAACGATGTGAGGGAACAGCTGTGAGCACGTCCTACGACTTCGACACCGTCATCGACCGCCGTGGCACCTGGAGCGTGCAGTGGGACGGGGTCGCGGACCGGTTCGGGGTGGACGGACTGCTGCCGTTCACCATCTCCGACATGGATTTCGAGACGGCCCCCGAGGTGCTGGCCGCCCTGCGGGCCCGGCTCGACCACGGCGTGTTCGGCTACACGGACTGGCGGCTGGGCGACTTCCGCCCGGCGGTGGCCCACTGGTTCGCGACCCGGTACGGCACCGCGATCGACACCGGCAGGCTGGTCTACGGCCCCTCCGTGCTCAGCCAGTTCTCGCAACTGCTCCAGATGTGGACGGCCGAGGGCGACGGCGTGGTCGTCCACACCCCGACGTACGACGGGTTCCGCAAGGCGGTCACCGGGCTCGGCCGCGAGCTGCGCGGTGTCGGCCTCGGGGACACCGAGGCGCTGGAGCGGGAACTCGCGCGTCCGGACAGCAAGGTGCTCGTCGTCTGCTCGCCCCACAACCCGTCGGGGCGGGTGTGGACGGAGGCCGAGCTCACCGGGATGGCCTCGCTCGCCGCACGGCACGGGGTGGCGGTGATCAGCGACGAGATCCATGCGGACTTCGTGCACGAGGGGCGCGTCCACGTGCCGTGGACGCGGGTGGGGGGTGACGGGCGCTGGGCGCTGATCACCTCGGCGTCCAAGGCGTTCAACTTTCCTGCGCTGACCGGCTCGTACGGGATCATCGGCCGTGCGGAGGACCGGACGGAGTTCCTGCGCCGGATGGAGACGGCGGAGGGCCTCGCCTCGCCGGCGGTGCTCTCGCTGACCGCGCACATCGCCGCGTACCGGGAGGGCGCGGCGTGGCTGGACGCCGCGCGCGCGTATGTCGCCGGGAATCTGGCGCTGGTCGCGGAGCGGCTGAACGCGGCGTTCCCCGAGTTGGAGTGGGAGCCGCCGCAGGCCGGGTACCTGGCCTGGATCGACCTGCGGCGGGCCGGCGTCGAGGACGAGGAGGCGCTGCAGCGCGTGCTGGTCGAGCGGGAGCGGGTCGCGGTGATGCCGGGGAGCGTGTACGGGGCCGAGGGCTTCGTACGGCTGAACGTGGGGTGTGCGCGGAGCAAGGTGGAGGCGGGGGTGGAGGCGCTGATCCGGGGGGTGGAGGCGGTGCGGGGCGCCGCGTAGCGGGGTGCGGGCCGTTTGGGGGCGCTGCCCCGTACCCCCGCTCCTCAATCTCCCCCAGACTTCGTCCGGGGGACCCCAGGGGCTTGATTGGGCCGGCCGTGGGTGGAAGGCGCCGGAGGGGCTTGATTACGGGGCCGGCCGGAGCTTTGAAGGGGTCGGAGGGGGGTGGTTGCGCGATGCTGAGGCCATGACGGAGCAAGCAGCAGGTCCCGGCGGCATCCGTGTCGCCTCCCTCACCGGCCGCTGGGTCGTGCTCACGACCGTGCTCGGGTCGAGCATGGCCATGCTCGACTCCACCGTCATCAATGTCGCCCTGCCCCGCATCGGCGAGGACCTCGGCACCGGCATGGCGGCGCTCCAGTGGACCGTCAACGCCTACATGCTGACCCTCGCCGGGCTGATCCTCCTCGGGGGAGCGCTCGGCGACCGGTACGGACGGCGCCGGGTCTTCGTCGTCGGCGTGGTGTGGTTCGCCGCCGCCTCGCTGCTCTGCGGCATCGCGCCGAACGCCGACATGCTCATCGCCGCCCGCGCCCTCCAGGGCGTCGGCGGCGCCCTGCTCACCCCGGGGTCGCTGGCCCTGATCCAGGCGAGCTTCCACCCGGACGACCGGGCCCGCGCGGTCGGGCTGTGGTCGGGGTTCGGCGGGGTCGGCGCCGCAGTGGGGCCGTTCGTCGGCGGTTGGCTCGTCGACGGGCCCGGCTGGCGCTGGGTGTTCCTGCTCAACCTGCCGCTCGCCGCGATCTGCGTGCCCGTCGCCCTGCGCCACGTACCGGAGTCCCGGGATCCGTACGAGCACGGCCGCTTCGACGTCCTGGGGGCCGCCCTCGCCGCCCTCGCGCTGGCGCTCGTCACGTACGCGCTGATCGAGGCGCCGGGGAGCGGCGCCTCTCCGGCGGTGATCGGCGCGGCGGTGGGCGGGGTGCTCCTGGGGGTCGCGTTCGTGCAGGCCGAGCGGCGGCGGCCGGACCCCATGCTGCCGCCGTCGGTGTTCGCGTCCCGGCAGTTCACCGCCGTCAACGTCGTCACCCTCTGCGTGTACGCGGCGCTCGGCGGCTTCTTCTTCCTCTCGGCCATCCAGCTCCAGGTCGTGGCGGGGTACTCCGCCCTCGGCGCGGGCGCCGCCCTGCTGCCGACCACCGTCCTGATGCTGCTGTTCTCGGCCTCGTCGGGCGAACTGAGCCGGCGCATCGGCCCCCGCATCCCGCTCACCGCGGGGCCGCTGATCGCCGCCACCGGGATGCTGCTGATGATGCGCGTGGGGCCGGGGTCCAATTCCATGACCGGATACCTGGCCGACGTGCTTCCCGCCGTCGCGGTTCTCGGCGTCGGCCTGGTCACCCTCGTGGCACCCCTCACCGCGACCGTCCTGGCCTCCGTGGACACCGCGCGGGCCGGGCTCGCCAGCGGCATCAACAACGCCGCCGCCCGCGCCGCCGGACTGATCGCGGTGGCCGCCCTGCCGCTGCTCGCCGGGATGGGGCCGGAGGCCTACCGGGAGGCCGGCGAGTTCGCCGCGACGTTCCGGCGGGCCATGCCGATGTGCGCCGGTCTGCTGGTCCTGGGGGCCCTCATCGCGTGGGCGACCGTGCGCACGCCGCCGGCCGCCGGGAAGGACACCTGCCGTCCGGAGTGCACGACGCACTGCGGCGTCACGAGCCCCCCGCTGGAGCCCGCCCCTGACCATACCTAGAGGTTTCGCGGTCCGGGCGGCACCGGATGCCCCGGGCGGCGCCTGGGGCAGGCACACTGGAACCCATGTCGATCCACGAGAACCTGCTCGGGGGCCCCGCCCCGACCCATCTGCCCGACGACCCGGAGCCGCGCGAACTGCTCGCCGCCGGCACCGCGCCCGCCGACGTCGCGGCGAAGTACCCGACCTCCTCGCTGGCCTGGGCCCAGCTCGCCGACGAGGCGTTCGACGGCGGCCGGGTCATCGAGTCGTACGCCTACGCCCGCACCGGTTACCACCGCGGCCTGGACGCCCTGCGCCGGGCCGGCTGGAAAGGCCACGGCCCCGTACCGTTCGAGCACGAGCCGAACCGCGGCTTCCTGCGTGCCCTGCACGCCCTCGCGCGCGCCGCGCAGTCGATCGGTGAGCAGGAGGAGTACGTGCGCTGCTCGACGTTCCTCCGCGACTCCTCGCCGACCGCCGCCGAGACGCTCGGCTAGCCGCCGCACACCCCCCTGCCGGGCCCCGTGGACGATCGCCGTCCGCGGGGCCTTCGCGCTGTCGTGCCCGCAGGGCCTCTGCGCTGTCGCGGCATGCGGACCTCCGCTTAGGATGCGGGCAGGGGACCGGAGCTCCACCACCTCACAAGGTGGGGGCGGACCGCTACCCGGAAGCTCGCGTCGAGGAGACAGAAATGTCGACGATCCCCCCCGACCCCGAAGCCACCGGTGCGCAGACCCCGCACCTCGACTTCGCGGGAACGACTCCGTACGAGGACTATGTCCAGGCGGATGTCCTGACCCACCTCCAGCACCTCCGCTCGGACGACCCCGGCGAGATGGTCTTCCTGGTCACCACCCAGGTCATGGAGCTGTGGTTCACCGTCATCGTCCATGAGTGGGAGACCGCCGCCCACGCCCTGCGCGAGGACCGGCTCGGCGTCGCGCAGGACGCGCTGAAGCGGTCGCTGCGGGAGCTGGAGGCGCTGAACGCCTCCTGGACGCCGCTCGCCCAGCTCACGCCCGCCCAGTTCAACTCCTACCGGTCCTCGCTCGGCGAGGGCTCCGGCTTCCAGTCGGCGATGTACCGGCGGATGGAGTTCCTGCTCGGTGACAAGTCCGCGTCCATGCTCGTGCCGCACCGGGGCGCCCCCCGCGTCCACGCCGAGCTGGAGAAGGCGCTCGCCGAGCCGGGTCTGTACGACGAGGCGCTCGCCCTGCTCGCCCGGCGCGGCCACCCCGTGCCCCGGGCGGTGCTCGGCCGCGACCTGACTCAGAAGTACGAGCCCTCGCCCGAGGTCGAGGCCGTCTGGGCGGAGATCTACGCCAACCCCGACCAGAACGACGAGCTGGTACGGCTCGGCGAGGTGCTCACCGACGTGGGCGAACTCGTCTGGCGATGGCGCAACGACCACCTCGTCGCCACCCGCCGGGCCATGGGTTCCAAGACCGGCACCGGTGGCTCCGCCGGGGTCGCCTGGCTGGAGAAGCGCGCCACGAAGAACGTGTTCCCCGAGCTCTGGACGGCCCGCAGCCATGTCTGATCTGCAGGAGCGCGCACAGGCGCTCGACACCGCGGACGAGCTCGCTCCGCTGCGGGGGCTCTTCACCCTCGACGACACCGTCTACCTGGACGGCAACTCGCTGGGCGCTCTGCCCCGCCACGTGCCCGCCAGGCTGCAGGAGGTCCTCACCCGCGAGTGGGGCGAGCTGCGCATCCGGTCGTGGGACGAGAGCGGCTGGTGGACGGCGCCGGAGCGGATCGGCGACCGCATCGCCCCGATCGTCGGTGCGGCCCCAGGTCAGGTCGTGGTCGGCGATTCGACGAGCGTGAACGTCTTCAAGGCCGTTGTCGCCGCTAGCCGGCTGGCACCGGAGGGGCGCGACGAGATCCTGGTCGACGCCTCCACGTTCCCCACCGACGGGTACATCGCCGCGTCCGCGGCCCGGATGACCGGCCACCGGATCGTCCCGGTCGCCCCCGCCGACGTACCGGGCGCGCTCGGGCCGCGTACCGCCGCAGTCCTGCTCAATCACGTCGACTACCGCTCGGGCCGGCTCCACGACCTGCCCGGCCTCACCGCCGCGGTGCACGCCGCGGGTGCGATCGCAGTCTGGGACCTGTGCCACAGCGCGGGCGCCCTGCCCGTCGGGCTGGACGCCCACGGGGTGGACCTGGCGGTCGGCTGCACGTACAAGTACCTCAACGGCGGCCCCGGTTCGCCCGCGTACCTGTACGTCGCCGAGCGGCATCAGGCGGCCTTCGACTCGCCCCTGCCGGGGTGGACGTCGCACGCCGACCCGTTCGCCATGACGCCCGGGTACGCCCCCGCGGACGGCGCCGTGCGGGGCAGGGTCGGCACCCCCGACATCCTGTCCATGCTGGCCCTGGAGGCGTCCCTCGACGTCTGGGACGGGGTGGGCATCGACGCGGTACGGGCCAAGTCCCTGGCGCTGACGGACTTCTTCCTGGAGTGCGTCGCCGCGTACGCCCCCGAGGGCCGCGTCACCTCCGTCACCCCGGCCGCCCACGCGGAACGCGGCAGCCAGGTCGCGCTGCGGTGCGATGACGCCGAACCCGTGATGCGCGCGCTCATCGCGCGCGGTGTCGTCGGGGACCTGCGGCGGCCGGATGTGCTGCGGTTCGGCTTCACACCGCTGTACGTGGGGTTCGCCGACGCGGAACGTGCGGCGCGGGTGCTCGCGGACGTGTTGACCGGTCCGGCGGCGTAGGCTGCCGGGTCAGTCCGGCGACCGGCTCGCCCCGGTCGCCGGACGGTGCCGTCGGTTCCGCTGATTTCGCCACTGCCGCCGGTTTCGCCACCGCCGGAGTGGGGCGCACTTCCGCCGACTTGACGGTCCGTGAGGCGGGACCACCCGCCGCGGGGAGACGGGCGCTTCCGTACTGATACCGTCCCCGCAGGTCAAGGCAGTTGGCCATGGCACAGGGACGGTTGGAGCAGCATGTCGGATTCTGCCGCGCGTGATCAGGACGCAGCCGAGACCGAGTCGGCGTTCTCGCATCCGGTGGTCGCCCCCGATGTCTCCGCCGTCTACGGCAGCCACCCGGACCAGGTGATCGACTTCTACGCCCCGCGCGACGGGCGGGTCGGCGCCCCCGTCGTGGTCGTCCTGCACGGCGGGGCGTGGCGGGCGCCGTACGACCGGCTCCACATCTCGCCGTTCGCGGACTTCCTGGCCCGCCGCGGCTTTGCCGTCGCCAGCGTCGAGTACCGGCGCGGCAGCGAGCTCCCGCAGCAGCGGGGCTCGGGCCCCGTCGCCGGCCGCTGGCCGGAGACCTTCGACGACGTCGCGGCGGCGATGGACGCGCTGCCGGAGCTGCTGGCCCGGCACATGCCCTCCGCGGACGCCCGGCGGACCGTCGTCACCGGGCACTCGGCCGGCGGCCAGCTGGCGCTGTGGGCCGCCGCCCGGCACGTCCTGCCCGAGGGCTCGCCGTGGCGGCTGCCGCGGGCCCCCGCGCTGCGCGGCGTGATCGCGCTCGCCCCGATCGCCGACTTCGCCTCGGCCGTCGCGCTGGACGTGTGCTCCGGCGCGGTCGGGCAGTTCCTTGGGCGGGCGGAGGACTTCGCCGAGCGGAGCGCGCACGCCGACCCGGCCCTGCTGCTGCCCACCGGCATCGCGACGGCGGTGGTGCAGGGCACCTCCGACGTGACCGTGCCGCAGGCCGTCTCGGAGGCGTTCGTCGACGCGGCGGCGCTGGAGGGCGAGACGGTGGGGCTGACGCTGCTCCCGGACGTCGGGCACTTCCCGCTGATCGATCCGGCGGCCGACGCCTGCGCGGTGGTGGCCGAGGAGATCGCCCAGCTGGCCTGGTAGGGCGGGGGACCGCCCGGACGGCCCGGAAGAGTGCGTGCCGGGGCGGCGAGGGGGACCCGCGTAGTACTTGCGACGGACCGTTCGGGATCCGTATCACTGCTGACGACCCGGGGCGCCGCGCCCCCTACCGTGGAAGCGTGACCGAGACCAAGACCAGAAGCCCGGAGCTCCGGGTGGCCGCAGGGGCGATAGGCGGCCTGCGCAAGGACCTCATGCATGAGGCGTTCGCCTACCGCCCGCTGCCGCCGATGCGGACCGACGGGGTGCTGACCCGGATGCTGCCGGAGCGGCTCAGGGCGCGCGCCGAGTGGACTCCGCACGCGGTCGTCCTGGCGGCGGCGCTGTTCGCCTTCCTGGTGGGTTTCGGCAGTACCGGGAACGCCGGCGTCCTCGTGTCGGGGCTGCTGCCCGCCATCTGCGTCGGCATGACGCTGATCCGGCCGGTCGGGGCCTTCTGGATGTCGATGGGGCTCATCCCGGTGAGCATGGTCGTCGGCGGCGACGGGCCGTGGGGACCGAGCGCCTTCTTCGCGCACCTGGTGGTGCTGATCGTCGTCGCGGCCAGGACCAGGCCGCGCACCGCGGCCTGGATGTGGGGCCTGACCGTGCTGCTCGGCACGCTGGTGGAAAAGGCCGCCGGGTGGGACTTCGCGGGGTCCACCGCGGCCATGGCGGTGGTGTCCGCGTTCGCGCTGCTGCTGGTGAGCGTGGTGCAGATCCGCCGGGAGGCGGAGCGCGAGGTCACCGTGCAGCGCACCGTCACCGCCGTCGAGCGGGACCGGCGCACCCTGCTCGAGGAGCGCACCACCATCGCCCGCGAACTGCACGATGTGGTTGCCCATCACATGTCGGTCGTCGCGATCCAGGCCGAGGCCGCCCCCTACCGGGTGGAGAACCCGCCGCCCGAGCTGGAGCAGGCCTTCGTCACGATCCGGGAGAACGCCGTCGCCGCCCTCACCGAACTGCGCCGGGTGCTCGGCGTCGTACGGGCCGAGGACTACGAGGCGCCGGACGCCCCGCAGCCCACCCTCTCCGAGCTCGACGGGCTCCTCGCCAACGTCGGCGAGGCCGGACTGCCGACGGAGAAGACCGTGACCGGTGCGGTGCGTCCTTTGCCGCAGGGCGTCGAGCTCTCGGCGTACCGGATCATTCAGGAAGCCCTCAGCAACAGCCTGAGGCACGCACCGGGTGCCACCGCCAAGGTCGAGATCGGCTATGTGCTGGGCGGACTCGGGCTGCGCGTCGTCAACGGCCCGCCGACCGGGCCGGTGAAGCCCTCGCCCGGTGCCGGGCACGGGATCACGGGCATGCAGGAGCGGGTGGCGATGCTGAACGGCGAGATGACGGCCGAGACGACCGCGGAGGGCGGTTACGAGGTCACCGCGTTCATTCCCGTGCAGGCGGCCCCGTCCGACGCGCCCGCCGCGGAGCAGTCATGACGGCCCCCGCGGCGGTCCCGATCCGGGTGCTGATCGTCGACGACCAGATGATGGTCCGCGAGGGCTTCTCGGTCCTGCTCAACGCGATGCCGGGCATCGAGGTCGTCGGTGAGGCCGTCAACGGGCGCGAGGCCGTCGCCCAGGTCGCCGCGCTCCGGCCCGACGTGGTGCTGATGGACATCCGGATGCCGGAGCTCAACGGCATCGAGGCGACCCGCGAGATCGTCGCCGCCGACGCGGACGCGAAGGTGCTGGTGCTCACCACCTTCGACCTCGACGAGTACGTCTACCAGGCGCTGCGCGCCGGTGCGTCCGGCTTCCTCCTGAAGGACGCCTCGGCCCGGCAACTCGCGGAGGGTGTACGAGTGGTGGCCTCCGGCGAGGCGCTGCTGGCCCCCACCGTCACCCGGCGCCTGATCACCGAGTTCTCCAAGCTCGCGGCGGCCCCGCGACCGCCTGCCCTCGCCCAGATCGGCGAGCTCACTGAGCGCGAGACGGAGGTGCTCGTGCTGATCGCCCAGGGCCTGTCGAACGCGGAGATCGCCGCGCACCTGGTGGTCGCCGAGTCCACGATCAAGACCCATGTGAGCCGCATCCTGGTGAAGCTGGGCCTGCGCGACCGCACCCAGGCGGCCGTGTTCGCCTACGAGGCCCGGTTGGTCACACCGTCGTGAGGCGGGCGGCGGCCCCCGGGGCAGGTCTGGCCCGGGGGCGGGTGGCCCGGGTTAGCGTCGGTCCGTGACTCCTCCTCCTCGTAAACGAGGCGGCTTCTCGTTCAACCCCGGAGGATCTCATGACGGCCAAGCCCTGACCGCTGCCGAAGCAAATACGCAGCGTACTGCACCGATTGGCGGCGCCGAAAGTCAGGATGCGATTCCCTCCCGGCCTGAAGGCCGGGAGTCCCACGCAAGATCAAGGATGGACCAGCCGATGCGCTCCGACTCCGGCCCCGCCGCCCCGTTCGACCCCTGGTCGGCGGCGTTCGTCGCCGACCCGTACCCCGCCTACGCCGAGCTGCGTGCCACCGGCAGGGCGCACTACTTCGAGCCGGCCGACCAGTGGCTCGTCCCGCACCACGCCGACGTGTCGGCCCTGCTGCGCGACCGGCGGCTGGGCCGGACGTATCTGCACCGGTTCACGCACGAGGAGTTCGGCCGGACGCCGCCGCCCGCAGCGCACGAGCCGTTCGAGACGCTCAACGGGCAGGGGCTGCTGGACCTCGAACCGCCGGACCACACGCGGATCCGGCGGCTTGTGTCCAAGGCGTTCACCCCGCGCACCGTGGAACAGCTCGTGCCGACGGTTCAGCGGCTGGCCGCCCGGCTCGTCGACGACTTCGTCGCGCAGGGCGGCGGCGATCTGCTCACGGCGGTCGCCGAACCGCTGCCTGTCGCCGTGATCGCCGAAATGCTCGGCATCCCGGAGTCCGACCGTGCGCCGTTGCGTCCCTGGTCGGCCGCGATCTGCGGAATGTTCGAGCTCAACCCGTCCGAGGCGACCGCCCGCGCCGCCGTCCAGGCATCCCTCGAGTTTTCCGCATATCTGCGCGAGCTGATCGCCGAACGGCGCGGGAACCCGGGTCCGGACCTGATCTCCGCGCTCATCGCCGCCCATGACGAGGGCGAGCGGCTCACCGAGCAGGAGATGGTCTCCACGTGCGTGCTGCTGCTGAACGCGGGACACGAGGCGACCGTCAACACCACCGTGAACGGCTGGTGGACGCTGCTGAGCCACCCGGAACAGCTGGCCGCACTGCGGGCGGACCACGGTCTCCTGCCCACCGCGGTGGAGGAACTGATGCGTTACGACACCCCGTTGCAGATGTTCGAGCGATGGGTGCTCGACGACATCGAGATCGACGGCACGGTCATTCCGCGTGGCTCGGAGGTGGCCCTGCTCTTCGGCTCGGCCAACCGCGACCCCGCCCGCTTCGCAGACCCGGACACGCTGGACCTCTCCCGGCAGGAGAACCCGCACGTCACCTTCGGCGCGGGCATCCACTTCTGCCTCGGTGCGCCGCTGGCCCGGTTGGAACTAACCACCTCCTTCGGTGAGTTGCTGCGCAAGGCGCCCGGCCTGCGACTGGTCGAAGAACCGGAATGGAACCCGGGATATGTGATCAGGGGCGTGAGGGAACTACGCGTCGAGCTCTGAGTCGCGGGCGGGGCGGGGGCTGGGGGTGTCGTCCCCCGCCGCCGGTCGCCCCCACCCCACCCGGGCGAGGCCTCAGGTCAGCATGTCGCGCCGCCGCAGCGCCGCCAGGCCGCCCGCCACCAGTACCACCGAGGCCATGGTGAGCAGCACCACCGGCCCCCACTCCATGCCCGCCGTCCCTGGCAGCTTCGGCAGGTGCGTGAACGGCGACACGTCCATCACCGGCTGCGGCAGATCCAGGGCGGGGCCTATCCAGCCCAGTGTCAGACAGAGCCCGACCAGTCCCCAGCCCGCCGCAGCGGCCTTCGGTAGCGCCCCGTACAGCAGGACCGTCACCCCGCCCAGCAGCCAGACGGCGGGGAGCTGTACCAGCGCGGCGCCCAGCACGGCGGGGAGTTCGTGGCCGTAGCCCGCCGCCAGGCCGAGGCCGCCGACCGCCATGATCAGGGCTGCGCCGCCGAAGGCGATGAGCAGATGGCCGGCGGCCCAGCTCATCCGGCCGACCCCGCCGGCGAGCACGGGTTCCGCACGGCCGGCGGTCTCCTCGCCGTGCAGCCGCAGTACCGAGGAGACGATGTACAGCGCCGCCACCGTGCCGAGAACGGAGACCATCGAGGCGAGGAACGCATCCGTGAGGCCGGACCGGCCGCCCATCCGCTCGAAGATCTCCCTCGTCTTCTCGTTGTCCCCGACGAGTTCGGCCGCCCCGCCGGTGAGCCCGCCGAAGACGGCACCGACCGCGGCGAACGACGCCGTCCATCCCAGGAGGGCACCGCGCTGGAGGCGCACCGCGAGGCCGAGGGCGGTGGATATCCGGCCCCGCGCGGGTCCGGGCCGCGTCGCCAGGAAGCTCATGCCGACATCGCGGCGGCCGGCCAGGGCGTAAGCCACCGCGCACTGCACGGCCACGGCACCGGCGATCACGAGGAGGACCCACCAGCGCTCGTCCGCGTACGGCCGGATGTTCTCCGCCCAGCCGAGCGGGGAGAGCCAGGTGAGGACCGATGAGCCGTCGTCCGTCGCGGAGTCGCCCGCGGCCTTCAGGACGAACGCGCCGCCGATCACCGCCGCCGTCAGCCCCTTCGCGAGCCGCGCGCTCTCGGTGAACTGTGCGGCGATCGCGGCCGTGCAGGCGAACAGCGCGCCGACCCCCGCGACGGCCGAGGCGAGCGCCGCCGCCCCTGCCCCGCCCGCCCCCGAGCCGGCCATGCCCGCGACGATCACCAGGCCCAGCGCGGCGTTGGCGGTCAGGGCGGCGAGCAGCGCGGCGGTGAGCGGGGCGCGGCGCCCCACCATGGCGGAGGAGAGCATCTCCTGACGGCCGGTCTCCTCTTCCTCCCGGGTATGGCGCACGACGACGACCAGGCTCATCACCGCGGCCAGGGCCGCGCCGAAGGCGATCATGCGCCAGCTCACGAGCGCGCCTACGGAGTCGCCGAACACGGGCCCGTACATCGCGCGCAACGAGCTGTTGCCGTTCATCGAAGCGGCGAGCTCGGCGCGCTGTGCGGCCGTGTCGTAGAGCGAGGCGATGGACTGTCCGACGGACGAGAACGACCCGCCGAGCAGGAGCACCCACAGGGGCATGATGATCCGGTCGCGCCGCAGGGCGAGCCTCAGCAGGGGCCAGGTCCCCGCGAGCTGCCCGGTCCCGGCCCGGCGCCCCGCGCCGGCCGTCGCGGTCATGATCACGGCAGTCATCGCGACCCCGCCTTCGCGCCTTGTGCACTGCTCTGATCGGAATCTGTCGCGTAGTGCCGGAGGAAGAGCTCCTCCAGGGTGGGCGGCGTGCTGGTCAGGGACCTGACCCCGGCCGTGGAGAGCGACTTGAGGACGGCGTCCAGCTGATCCGTGTCGACCTGGAGCGAGACCTGCCGCCCCCGGATGTCGAGGTCGTGGACCCCGGGCAGCTCCACCAGGCCGTCGGGGGAGTCCGCCAGTTCGGCGGTGATGTTCGTACGCGTCAGATGGCGCATGCCCGCCAGCGAGCCGGTCTCCACCGTCCGGCCCTGCCGGATGATGCTGACCCGGTCGCAGAGCGATTCGACCTCGCTGAGGATGTGGCTGGAGAGCAGCACCGTCCGCCCGCGGTCGCGTGCTTCGACGACGCAGCGCTGGAAGACCTCCTCCATCAGCGGGTCGAGCCCGCTGGTCGGCTCGTCCAGGATCAGCAGGTCCACATCGGAGGCGAACGCGGCGATCAGGGCCACCTTCTGCCGGTTGCCCTTCGAGTACGTCCGTCCCTTCTTCGTCGGGTCGAGTTCGAACCGCTCGAGGAGGTCCGCGCGCCTGGCTTCGTCGAGGCCGCCGCGCAGCCGGCCGTACAGATCGATGACCTCGCCGCCCGAGAGGTTGCGCCACAGCGTGACGTCCCCGGGGACGTACGCCACGTGCCGGTGCAGCTCCACCGCATCGCGCCAGGGGTCGCGGCCGAGCAGCTGGGCGGCGCCGGAATCGGCCCGCAGCAGGCCCAGCAGGACCCGGATGGTGGTGGACTTCCCCGATCCGTTCGGCCCGAGGAAGCCGTGCACCTCACCGGACTCGACGGTCAGGTCGAGCCCGTCCAGTGCGTGTGTCCGGCCGAACGACTTGTGCAGTCCGGCCACGGTGATTGCCTTCGTCATGATTCTGAACGTACGCTACTTTCACAAAGTTGTGAAGTTATGGAAGCGTATAAACTCGGATGAGTGAACAAGGTCCGGACCGCACGCCGGAACGCACGGAGGACGAGGGGCCGATGACCAGCGACACCGCCAAGGGCGCACGTGAACCGCAAGGCGCCGCCCAGGAGCGCGAGGAGCGGGATGCCGAGGCGGTCTCGCGGTTCGTCGAGCGGTTCGCGTCCGAGATGACCGAGGCGGGCATGCAGCGGATGGCGTCCCGCGTCTTCGCCGCGCTGCTCGCCGACGACGACGCCTCCATGACCTCGGCCGAACTCGCCCTGGCCCTGCAGATCAGCCCCGCCGCCGTGTCGGGCGCGATCAACTACCTCACCCAGGTCAGCATGGTCGGCCGCGAACGCGAACCCGGCTCACGCCGCGACCGCTACCGCCTGCACAACGAGATCTGGTACACCACGTTCGCCAGCAGGGACCGGGTGCTCACCCGTTGGGAGCAAACCCTCAGGGAGGGTGCGCGGACGCTGGGGGAGCACACCCCGGCAGGCGCCCGGATCGCCGAGACGGCGGCGTTCTTCGAGTTCATGCAGTCGGAGCTGGGCGCGATGATGGACCGCTGGGAGGAGCACCGCAAAACCCTCGACCTGCCGGCGGCCGAAGGTACGCAGGACGACGCCTGACGGGCTCCGGTCACATGCCGAAGCGGGTGCCCAGATCCTGGAGGCCGGCCGGATCGATGTCCTCCCAGGCACCCTGCGGCCAGTAGCGGCGCCCGTCGATCCACGCGACGGCCAACGGCCGGGCACCCGCCACCAGACCAGCGGCTCTCCCGGCTGCCCGGGACCTGTCGCGGCGGGCTTCTCCGGGGCTGCCCCCCGCAGCCCGCCCGCGGTGGCCGGGAGATCGAGCGCGACCGGAGCCGCACGGCCGGGCCCGGACGCGGACATCACCGCCCCCGGGTCCGCCCCAGGTCTGCCACCCTCACCCGAACCGTCCGACACGACCATCCCAGCCCTCCGGATCGACCGGAACCAGCCCGCTCCGCCCCACGGGCGGAGGCTACCCTTCCGCAACCGGCAGCATCAGCCCCCAGCCCCCCGCCCGTACCGTCCACGTCCGGGTCCGCACCGGGCCGCCCACCTGGATGTCCGCCCGGTAGCGGAAGTCCGCCCCGGAGACCGTGACGGCCTTGGCCTCCGTGGTCACCGGGTCGCCTCCCGGCGCCTGGATCGTCACCTCGGCGATGCCGTCGTGGCCGCAGCCCGAGGTCACCGTCACCGATTCGACCGGGCGCCACAGATCGTTCAGCACGACGCCGTCCGCCTCGACGCGCAGCCGGTGCGTGGCCGGCGGGACGGCGGGAGCCGAGGGCGGGGGGCGCACCAGTGTGCGGACCAGGGAGCGGCAGGTGTCCCACACGGCGGTGACGCCCGTGCGGTCCGGCCGCGTGCCCGGCGCACTGCTGAGCGCCGGGATCCGCAGCGCGCCCAGGACCACGCCGTCGCTGTCGTCGACCAGCAGGTCCAGCCGTCGCACCGCACCGTCCAGCGCCGTGCGCGCCGCCGCCACCGCCCCCATCGGCACGCCGAGCGAGTGCGCGAGTTCCAGCGCCGCCGCGGCCCCCACAGGGACGAGCGAGACGGCGCTCGTGGCCGGTTCCCGCTCCCGGTGGAGGAGGGCCACCGCCCGCCGCAGCGCCCGGTCGTCGCCTATCACCACCGGCCTGCGGGCGCCCCTGCGGGACAGGGCCCGGGCGAACTCCGCGGGGCCGTCCGGGAGGCAGATCTTGGCGTGCGAACCGGCGCTCAGCACGTCTTTCGCGATCCGGACGGATTCGCCGTCCGTCCGTCGGGCGACCGGATCGATCACCACCAGCAGATGGGGCGCACCGTTACCGGGGGGCTGGGCAGCCGACACCTCGGTCCTTCCTCGGGTAGCATCTTGGTGCAAGAGCCCCTTGCGCTATTGCGCCAGGGGCTTCGTCTATTCCGGGGCACCCGGTTCGACGGTTCAGACCGTGCCGTACAACGTCGTACGGCATGTACGGCGTTTACGTACGCCCCCTGACCTTGGACATGCCCCGCCCGGAAGGGGTGTACGCCTGTGCCCGCACTTGTGCTGCTCGGTGCTCAGTGGGGTGACGAGGGCAAGGGAAAGGCCACCGACCTCCTCGGTGGATCCGTGGACTATGTGGTGCGCTACCAGGGCGGCAACAATGCCGGCCACACGGTGGTGGTCGGTGACCAGAAGTACGCACTTCACCTCCTCCCCTCCGGAATCCTTTCACCGGGGTGTACCCCGGTCATCGGTAACGGTGTCGTCGTCGACCCTGCGGTCCTGCTCTCCGAGCTGAGTGGGCTGAACGACCGTGGCGTGGACACGTCCAAGCTGCTGATCAGCGGTAACGCTCATTTGATCACCCCGTACAACGTCACGGTCGACAAGGTGACGGAACGGTTCCTCGGCAAGCGCAAGATCGGTACGACCGGGCGCGGTATCGGCCCGACGTACGCGGACAAGATCAACCGGGTCGGCATCCGCGTCCAGGACCTCTACGACGAGTCGATCCTGGAGCAGAAGGTCGAGGCGGCCCTGGAGCAGAAGAACCAGCTTCTGGCCAAGGTCTTCAACCGGCGCGCCATCGAGGCCGGCAAGGTCGTCGAGGACATGCTCCAGTACGCGGAGCAGATCAGGCCCTACGTCGCCGACACGACGCTGATCCTGAACAACGCCATCGACGAGGGCAAGGTCGTCCTCTTCGAGGGCGGTCAGGGCACGCTGCTCGACGTCGACCACGGCACGTACCCCTTCGTCACCTCGTCGAACCCGACCGCGGGCGGCGCCTGCACCGGTTCCGGCGTGGGCCCGACGAAGATCAGCCGGGTCATCGGCATCCTCAAGGCGTACACCACCCGCGTCGGCGCCGGTCCGTTCCCCACGGAGCTGCTCGACGAGGACGGCGAGGCGCTGCGCAGGATCGGTGGCGAGCGCGGTGTCACCACCGGCCGTGACCGCCGCTGCGGCTGGTTCGACGCCCCGATCGCGCGGTACGCGACCCGGGTCAACGGCCTGACGGACTTCTTCCTCACCAAGCTGGACGTCCTCACCGGCTGGGAGCAGATCCCGGTGTGTGTGGCGTACGAGATCGACGGCAAGCGCGTCGAGGAGCTCCCGTACAACCAGACCGACTTCCACCACGCGAAGCCCATCTACGAGATGCTGCCGGGCTGGTCCGAGGACATCACCAAGGCGAAGACCTTCGGTGACCTGCCGAAGAACGCGCAGGCGTACGTGAAGGCGCTGGAGGAGATGTCCGGCGCCCCGATCTCCGCGATCGGTGTCGGCCCCGGCCGCACCGAGACGATCGAGATCAACTCCTTCCTGTAGGCATACGTCTTGCAGGCGTACGTCCCTGTAGGCATACGGGAACGGAAGAGGGCCGGGGCGGCACCATCGCCCCGGCCCTCCGGCGTGTCCGTCCTCAGCCCTCCCCCTCCCCGCAGATCCGCAGCCCCTCCGGCGTCGCGCACGGCAGATGGCCGTGGGTGCGGATGACGTCCTGCCCGCTGCCCCGGCTGAGGTAGGCGAGGAAGCTGGAGGCCAGCGAGTCGGCCGGCGGGCTGCCGTACGTGTACGCGTACTCGATCTCCCGGTACGGATAGCTGCTCGTGCCGATCGTGTCGGCGGACGGGACCGCGCCGTCGATGGCGAGCTGGTGCGCCCCGGCGGGTTTGGTGCCGGTACGCAGTTCGCTGTACCCGATCGCTCCGTCGAGCCGGCCGACCTCGGCCAGGACCTGGTCGGTGGAGTCGAGTTCGCAGCGGATGACGGGTGCCTGCGGGTCGTCCTTCGTGGTGCAGTCGCGGGAGGACTGGGCCGGTTCGTTGCGGCCGAGGACGCGGCGCTGGAAGACCTCGCGGGTGCCGGAGTTGGCGTCCCGGCTGACGAGGAGGACGGGCAGGTCGGGGCCGCCGAGCTGCTTCCAGTTGCGGATGTCGCCCCGGTAGAGGGCGCGGACCGTGTCATGGGTGAGGTTCCTGAGCGGCACCTTGTCGTTGACGACCAGGCGGAAGAGCGAGACGGCGACGCGGTTCTCGCGCAGTTGCGGGAAACCGCCCGGCTTCGGGCCGTCGGAGAGGGCCACGAAGGCGGGCGACCCGGACTTCCCGGCCTCGGCGCCCCGCTGCGCCAGCTCCCTGATCCCGGCGGTGCTGCCGTGCGGGTCAACGGTGATGGTGGCCCCGTCACACGCCTTGCCGTACTTCTCCGCGAGTTCGTGCAGGACGGGCTCGAAGGCGGTGGAGCCGGTCACGGTCAGTTCGCCGCGGGCGCAGCCGATCGGGGGCCGGGTGTCGTTCCGTACGAGGATGATCGAGGCGAGCGTGACGACGCAGACGGTCAGGGCCACGGTGATGGACCGGGCGGCCCGGCCGAACAGCGGGGGCTTCTCGTCCGGGCGCGCCGCGGTGTTCGGCCGCACCTCGCCGTCCCGGATACCGCCGGTGACGCGAATGGGGCTGCCCACATGGGAACCGGTGAGCAGGACCAGGAGTTTGAAGTGCTCGCCCCGGTTGAGCGGGACGCGCGGCAGCCGGATCAGGGATCCGCTGCCGCGGAGTCCCTCGGACGGGGTGAAGTGGTCCATGAGGTGATCGGCGCCCGGGGAGTGGGTGACGGCGACACCCCGCACCCTGCGTTCGGTGAACTCGACGACCAGCCCGTGGAGCTGTCCGTCCGGCCCGGTGTAGTCGCCGCGGCCGACGGACTGCGAGCCGTCGTTCTCGATGCGCAGCAGGACCAGGGTGGCGTCCGCCATGTCGGGGGTCTCGTCGAAGAGGCCGAGCCGCACGTTGGCCCGCGCCTGGCCGGCGTCGCTGCCGATCGGCGTGTCCATCTGCACGCGGTAGCCGATGCGCTTGCGGCGCGGCACCCGGCGTTCGTACCAGAGCACGCCCACGGAGGCGAGGACGCCCAGCACGGCGGTGAATACCGCGACGATGTTCTCGGCGCTGAACCACTCCACGGCCCGTTCCCCCTCGGCTGCCGGACGTCTGTACGAGTGCGGGTCACCGTATGCATCCGGGGGAGCCGGCGGCGACGAGTACCCGGTCCTGTCGCCAGGTGTTCGCCCGCCGTTCGACCGAGGAGCGATTGGTCCAGACCTTGACAGGTCCAGACCAACAGCGCTTGAGTGGCGGCACCCCCCATGGCGGCGCGCCGACGAGCTCGGTGCGCCGCGCCGAAGGAGTGCTCACATGATCAAACGCTTCATGGGCCTGCTCGCCGCGCTGGCCGCGGTCGTCGCGACGGTCGTCATCCTCCCCGCCACCACCGCCTCGGCGGCCGGGTGCGTGGCCGCGTGGAACTCCTCCTCCGTCTACACGGGCGGTGGCGCCGCCTCCTACAACGGCCACAACTGGACCGCCAAGTGGTGGACCCAGAACGAGAAGCCCGGCAGTTCCGACGTCTGGGCCGACCAGGGCAGCTGCGGAGGCGGTACGGACCCGGGTGGTCCCGGCTCGTCCACCGGCTTCGTCGTCAGCGAGGCGCAGTTCAACCAGATGTTCCCGGGCCGCAGTTCCTTCTACACGTACAGCGGGCTGACCGCTGCCCTGAGCGCCTACCCGGGCTTCGCCAACACCGGCAGCGACACGGTGAAGAAGCAGGAGGCCGCGGCCTTCCTCGCCAACGTCAGCCATGAGACGGGCGGCCTGGTGTACGTGGTCGAGCAGAACACGGCCAACTACCCGCACTACTGCGACACCAGCCAGTCCTACGGCTGCCCCGCGGGCCAAGCCGCGTACTACGGCCGCGGCCCGATCCAGCTCAGCTGGAACTTCAACTACAAGGCCGCTGGTGACGCGCTCGGCATCAACTTGCTCGCCAACCCCTACCTGGTCGAGCAGGACGCGTCCGTGGCCTGGAAGACCGGCCTCTGGTACTGGAACACCCAGAACGGCCCCGGCACCATGACG
Source organism: Streptomyces sp. NPDC096323 (assembly GCF_040302845.1). Taxonomy (NCBI): domain Bacteria; kingdom Bacillati; phylum Actinomycetota; class Actinomycetes; order Kitasatosporales; family Streptomycetaceae; genus Streptomyces; species Streptomyces sp. NPDC096323. Next base: position 229,711 of record NZ_JBEOSI010000004.1, on the reverse strand, counting down.
GCCCACAACGCCATGGTGAACGGCGCGGGATTCGGGGAGACGATCCGCTCCATCAACGGTTCGCTGGAGTGCAACGGCGGCAACCCCGCCCAGGTCCAGAGCCGGATAGCCAAGTACCAGGCGTTCGTGCAGATCCTCGGCACCACGGCCGGTTCCAATCTCGGCTGCTGACCGCCGGACTCCCGGGTACGGGTGTGCCGGGCCGTTCGGCCCGGCACACCCGTCCCGCTAGGCGCCGTCCGCGAGGTCCAGCGCCCGGAACGCCAGCCACAGGTCGTAGCGAGCGCTCGGTGCCCGCAGGAGTGAGCGCTGGAGGACGGTCTCCAGCCGGGTCAGCCGCTTGCGCACCCCGGGCACGGAGAGGCTCAGCGCCTCGGCGGCCGGACCGAGCTGGGCCTCGTGCTCCAGCCAGGTGCGCAGGGTGGTGTACGGATCCGGGGAGCCGCCGGCCGCTCCCGGGTCGCCCAGCGGCCGCAGCTGCTGCACCGCCCACGAACGGGCCGCCGGCACGCGCAGGATCCCGTCCAGCGAGTGCGCGGGCGCCGAAGGGCCGTCGCCCGGCCGGGGCAGGGCGGGCGTGGCGCGGATGCGCAGCGCCAGGTCGAGCGCGGCCTGGTCGGCGACCGTGTGCAGGTCCTTGCCGAGCAGCTCGCCGATGAGCCGCAGCCGCGCGGCCAGAGTGTTGCGGTGGATCTTCAGGTGCTCGGTCGCGTGCGAGGAGAACGCCAGCCAGGAGGCGAGGGTCGCCGCGAGTTCCTGACTGCCCGGGTCCTGGCCGCGCCGCGGCAGATGGCCCAGCAGCGGGGCCAGCAGCGCGTCCGCCCACCGGGCACCCTCCGCGCCGGCCACCAGGGCGAGTTCGGGGGCGGAGCCGAAGCGGGCGTGGCGATCGGGCAGCCCGCGTGCGACGGCGAGGGCGTGGAACGCCTGGCGGTAGGCCGTCGCCGTGTCGGCCAGCGTCACGTCCTCGCTGATGCCGACGACGCAGCCGTCCACCACCGAGGCGACCCGGGAGCCGAGCCGCCCGTCCGCCAGGCCGGCTTCGGCGGGCACGACGAGGATCAGGTGGCGTGCGTACACCGGGCACCGCACGATCCAGGACCGGCCGCCGGAGAGGTCCGCACAGATCCGGGCCACCTCGTCCCGGTCGCGGCCCGCGCACTCGACGACGCAGACCCGGACGGGGTCCGGCAGGCAGGGCTTCAGTGCGCCCGCGACCTGGTGCGCGATCGACAGCTGGCCGGTCATCAGAAGGTGCAGCACCGCCTCCCGGCCGCGGGACTCCGCCAGATCGACGCGACGGCGCTTGCGCTCGACGGTCTCGGCCGCCCAGCACATGGCCAGCGGCAGGGTCGCGTCGGCGAGGAGCGTGGACAGCCCGGCGGGCAGCGGGCGCCGGCCGACCACGGCGAGCACCGGCGCGGGCACGTCCGGCGGCGCGTCCAGGGAGTACAACAGCGCGGTGTGCGCGCCCTTGTCGAAGGAGGAGGAGCGGGCGCCGAGCGCGGTCAGCTCCCTGGCGCACCGGGCGGCGAGGGCGGCAGCCCCGGCACCCCCGGCAGCCTCGGCACCCCCGGCAGCCTCGGATGCGAGGGCGGCCGGTCCGGCTCCTGCGCCGCCTGATGCCCGCGCGACGCCGTGCAGCACGGTGCCGTCGCCGCCGAGCAGTCCCGCCCAGCCGTCCGCCCGACCCGACAGCCAGCGCAGCAGCTCCCGCGAGCCGCCGGAGCGGGCAAGGCCGTGCATCCGCAGGACGTCGTCCGCCCGCTCGTCGGCCCGCCTCCGCGCCTGCCCGCCGCCGCTGCCGTTCGCTGCTCCCGCCGTAATTTCCCTGCTCCTGCCGAAGATTCCAAGATTGCCCGACCGCCCGCTCCTGCCAAAAAGCGGAGTGCAGCGTACCGGTTCGACTGTGCGCACTGATACCGCTGCCCGTCCACACCGTGCGAACCGAATCTGTTCCTCACCCTCCCCCGCAACCTAGAGTCCGAACGCGGTTGCGGGCCTTTCGGGGGAGAGGTACGGGGGACGACGGCATCGGCTCACGGGGGTGGCCGCTGTCGCCGCAGCCGCGCTTCTCTTGCGGCGACAGGGGCGGGCCTTCGGCTCGCCCCATTGTCAGTGGTGCCCCGTAGCGTCGGAGACCGGAGACGGCCGGCGCACGAGGAGAGGTCACCACCATGGAGTTCCGGATCGAACGCGGCGAGTTGACGGACGCCGTGGCCTGGGCAGCCCGGGTGCTCCCGACGAGGTCGCCCGTTCCCGTGCTGGGCGGTCTGCTGCTCGAGGCGGCGGACGGCGTTCTCCGCATCTCCGGCCTGGACTACGAGGCCTCCGCCCGGATCGAGGTGCCGGCCGCGACCCTGCGGCCGGGCAGGGTGCTGGTCATGGGCCGCCGACTGCTGGACGTGTGCCGGGTGCTGCCCGAGGGGGCGGTGGAGTGCGCGGTCGAGGGGTCCCGGTTCACGGTGACGGGCAGCGGTGCCGGATTCGGCCTGTCGGTGCTGCCCCTCGACGACTATCCGGCGCTGCCGCCGCTGCCTGAGGTCCTGGGCGCGGTGGACGCCGAGGAGTTCGCGGCTGCCGTCGCCGATGTGACGGTGGCGGCGGGCCGGGACGACACGCTGCCCACGCTCACCGGGATACGGCTCGGGCTCGACGGGGACCGGATGACCCTGGCCGCCACGGACCGCTACCGTTTCGCGGTCCGCAGGCTCACCTGGAAGCCCGCCGCGGCGGACGTCTCGGCGGATGTCGTCGTCTCGGCCCGCAGGCTGTCCGAGATTTCCCGTTCCTTCGGCCGCTCCGGTCCGGTCCGGCTGGCCCTCGACAGCGGCTCGGCCGGCTTCGAGCTGGACGGCATGCGCACCACCGTCCGGCTCCTGGACGGCAGACTGCCGCGCCACGACAAGCTGTTCGCGCTGTCCGACCCGGTCACGGCGGTGACCGACCTCGGGCCCCTGGTCGAGGCCGTGAAGCGGGTCTCGGTGGTGGCGGACGGCGACAGCCCGCTCCAACTCGCCTTCGCCGCAGGCTCGGTGCTGCTCCAGGCGGGATACGAGGACGACGTGGCGTCCCAGCGACTGCCTGCCGAACTGGCGGGGACCGACGAGCTGGCGGTCGCCTTCAAGCCCTCGTACCTGATGGACGCGCTGGCCTCTTTCGACACCCCCGTCGTCCGGTTCCGGCTGATGGGTCCCGGACAGCGCGCCATGGTCACCGGGCACGCGGACCGCGAGGAGGCGGCGGGGACGGCTGAGCCGGTCCACCAGCACCTGCTCATGTCGGTCAAGCCACTGGTGTAGGTGGGCCGGTGGGTGTGCGTGCGGGCGGGCGCGGGGCGGGGCCACCCGCGCCCCGTCACGTTCGGCCCGAGGCGGAAAACCGGCGTTGCTCAGCCGGACTTCGTGTACGTGAGCTTTTCGCCGGAGTCCGTGTTCACGCGGCTCAGGGTGCCGTCGGGGAGCAGGGTGAGGGTGGTGGAGCTGCCCGGGGTGCAGGACGTCATCGGTTCGCCCTCCGTCACCGTGGACGGGCCGATGCTGACCGGTTCGCCATCGGACGGTTCGGTCGCGAGGTCCGCCTGGAAGACGCAGCGGTAGGTGCCGCCGGTGTCGAGCGGTCCTTCCGCGGTGAGGGTGAGGACGGAGTCGCCCACCTCGCCCTGCCGAATGACGAGTTGACGGCTGGAGTGGCCGGAGGCGTTGTCGATGCTGCCGGACCAGGTGCCCAGATAGGCCTCCGGGACGGGGCCTTCGCCGTCCTGTTCCTCGCCGCCGTTCCGGTCATCGGTTTCGGGGGACGAGGACGGGTCCTGGGAGCTGTCCTGCGAAGGGGAGTTGGACGCGTCAGTGGTCGGGGAGGGGTCGGCCGAGCGGGTGGGGGAGGCCGTGGTGTCCGCGCCGCGGTCGTTCATGAGCGCGTAGACGGACCCGCCCGCTCCTACGGCGACGAGCACCGCGATGACCACGAGGGCGACGGTCGAGCCGACGCCGCGGCGGGCGGGGGCGGGAGCGGGCGGCTGGGTGCCGGCCGGGTGGGGCGGGCCGTACGGGGGCGTGGGCCCGAAGCCGGGCTGCTGCGGGTAGCCGTAGGCGTAGCCCTGGTGGGGGCTCGGCTGCTGCGGAATGCCGTATCCCTGGCCGGGGTACGGCTGGGCGGGCAGTTGTTGGGGGTAGCCGTACGTGGGGGAGGGCGGCCCGGGCGGCGGGGGTTGGACCGGCGAGGTGGGGGGTGTGGGGAGAACGAGGGGTGCCGGGGGCGTGGGGGGTTCCACCCTGGTGGAGAGTCCGTCGGCGTTGCCGGCTGCGGGGGGCGCCGGGGGCGCGACTTCGGTGGGCGCCGCTGCCGCTGCCGCTGCCGGTTCCGGGGCCGCTGTCGGTTCCGGGGCCGCGTCCTGCGGGGGCGCGGGCGTCGGGACCGTACCGCTTGGCACCGCGTCGACTGGCACCCCGTCGCTCGGGACAGCGTCTTCGGGTGCGGGTGCGGGTGCGGGTGCGGGCCCCTCCGGAGCCGCGCCCACCGCACTCTCCGGCACCCCGTCCATCGGGTCCTCCGAGTCCAGCAGCCCCACGGCGTGGCGGCCGAGTTGGGCGAGGAGCGCGCCCGGCAGCCAGGGTTCCGCGGTGTCGCCCTCGTCCAGCCGCTCCAGGATCTCGTCCGTGGACGGACGCGTGCCGGGGTCCTTGCGCAGGCAGTCCTGGATCAGTTCCACGAGATCGACCGGCACCCCGGTCAGGTCCGGGTCCTCCCGCGCGATCCGGAACAGCAGCGCGGGCACCCCGCTGGCCGCCGCGCCGAACGGCAGCCGCCCGGTCGAGGCGTAGGCCAGCACCGCCCCCAGGCAGAACACGTCGCACGCCGTGGTCACGCGCTCGCCGCGCACCTGCTCGGGCGACATGAAGCCGGGCGAGCCGACCAGGGCGCCGGTGCGGGTGAGACCGCCGTCGGCGACGGTGTCGAGCGCCCGGGCAATGCCGAAGTCGATGACGCGCGGGCCGTCGATCGTCAGCATGATGTTGGACGGCTTGAGGTCGCGGTGGATGAGCCCGGCGGCGTGGATGGCCTGGAGTGCGTGGGCGAGACCGGTACCCAGGATGTGGACGGAACGGTCGGGCAGAGGGCCGTACGCCCCCGGGGCCGGGCCGGCCGAGGTGTTCGCGCGGCCGGAGACGGTGGCGTGGAGCGAAGGGCCCGCGACATAGCCGGTGGCGACCCACGGCACGGCGGCCTCGGTGTCGGCGTCCAGCACGGGCGCGGTCCACGTCGACCCCACCCGGCGGGCGGCCCGCACCTCCTGCCGGAACCGGTCGCGGAACTCCTGCTGTTCGGCGAGTTCCGCGCGGACCAGCTTGAGTGCGACCACGCGTCCCCGGTCCGAGCGGGCCAGGTACACCTGTCCCATGCCGCCCGCGCCGAGCCGGCCCAGCAGTCGGTAGGCGCCGATGCGTTGCGGATCGGCGGACCCGAGCTTTTCCATGGTGTGCAGTCCTCCCCCGTACGGCGCCACGCCGGACGGGGACGAGAATAGCCGCGCGGGTCGCCCCGGCGGAGGGCCGGTGGGCGGGGCGACGGCCGGGAGCTGATCAAACGCGGATGCGGTCCATGCCCTCAACCACCGGAGCGGCCGGGGGAGTCGGCCCGGACGGCGGGCCCCGGCAACCCCACGGCCTCCAGGGCCCGGGACAGCCGCTCCAGCACCCGTACCGTCTCCGCGAAGCCCTCGTCCCCCAGCTCCCGCGCCAGGCGCTCCGCGAACTCCGCGTGCCCCGGGTTGATCCGGGACATCGCGGCGCGGCCCTCCGCCGTGGGGCGGAGCAGCTTGGCGCGGCGGTGGGCCGGGTTGGGCAGGTACTCCGCGAGGCCCTTGCCCACCAGCAGATCGGCGATGCGCTGCACGGCCTGCCGGGTGATGCCCATCGAGCGGGCGATTCCGGAGACCGGCAGGGGCTCGGTGATCACCGCGCCGAGCACCTGCCACCACGCGGCGGTCAGTCCGGCCGGAGCGGCCAGCTTCTCGGCCACGGAGAGGAACCGGCCGTTGAGGTGGAAGACGCCGAGGGCGGTCCGGCTCAGCCGGTCCTGGTCCGCGTGGCTCATCCCTGCAGCACCTCGTACGCGCTCGCGTCCGAATCGTGGAACAGCCGGTACCAGGCGTCGAGCTTCTTCTCGTCGTACACCCCGAGACGGGCGAAGATCTCGCGGGCGAACGCGACCGGTTCGGTCGGTCCGGCGGTGATCAGGGCCCCATCGGTGACGGCGTCGGCGTCGATGTAGTGCGGGCCGCCCGCGTAACCGGTGGCCGCGAGGTAGAAGGAGACCGCGCTCGTGTGCGCCCGCTCGTCGAGCAGCCCCTCGCGTGCCAGTCCCGCCGTCGCCCCGCAGATCGCGGCGACCGGCACGCCCGCGTCAAGGAAGGTGCGCGCGGTGCGGGCGAAGGGGGCCAGCGCGTCGCCGGAGTCCCACAGCGCGGCGCCCGGCAGGATCAGCAGTGCGCTGTCGTCGGGGCGCAGCCCGGCGAGAGCGAGATCCGGACGGACGGTCAGCCCGCCCATGCTGGTGACGGGGGCCGCGGTGGGGCCGACCGTCCGGACGGTGAAGCCGTTCTGGGCGAGGTGGGCGGTCGTGTGCCCGGTCTCCCAGTCGGCGAAGGTGTCGTACACGGCGAGGTGTGCGGTCCTGCTGGTCATGACGGCCTCCTCGGCGGGAAGAAGATATATGACAACATGCTGTCGCTAAGACAGCATGTTGTCAATCCTTCCAGTGCGCCGCCGACCCGACACCCTGCCGAACCGTGCGGCCCATGGCGTACAAGATGGCCATACCGCCCGCCGTCCGCCGCCGCCTACGCTCGTCGCATGACCCCTCATCCCCCTGTCGACTCCGCTGCCGGTGCGGCCGTCAAGGCCGCCGACCGCGCGCACGTGTTCCACTCCTGGTCCGCCCAGGGCCTGATCGACCCGCTCGCCGTCGCAGGCGCCGAGGGGTCGTACTTCTGGGACTACGACGGCAACCGCTACCTGGACTTCACCAGCGGTCTCGTCTACACCAACATCGGCTATCAGCACCCCACCGTCGTCGCCGCGATCCAGGAGCAGGCGGGGAAGATGACGACCTTCGCGCCCGCCTTCGCGATCGAGGCGCGCTCGGAGGCCGCACGCCTCATCGCCGAACGCACCCCCGGTGACCTCGACAAGATCTTCTTCACCAACGGCGGCGCCGAGGCCGTCGAGAACGCCGTCCGGATGGCCCGGCTGCACACCGGCCGTACGAAGGTGCTTTCCGCCTACCGCTCGTACCACGGCGCCACCTCCACCGCGATCAACCTGACCGGCGACCCGCGCCGCTGGGCGTCCGACAACGGTTCAGCGGGTGTCGTACGGTTCTGGGCCCCGTTCCTCTACCGCTCGCCGTTCTACGCGCAGACCGAGACCGAGGAGTGCGCCCGCGCGCTCCAGCACCTGGAGGACACCCTCGCGTACGAGGGTCCGTCGACCATCGCCGCGATCATCCTGGAGACCATCCCGGGCACGGCCGGCATCATGACGCCGCCGCCCGGCTATCTCGCCGGGGTCCGGGAGATCTGTGACCGGTACGGCATCGTCTTCGTCCTCGACGAGGTCATGGCCGGCTTCGGGCGCACCGGCAAGTGGTTCGCCGCCGACCATTTCGACGTCACGCCCGACCTGATGACCTTCGCCAAGGGCGTCAACTCCGGGTACGTCCCGCTCGGCGGTGTCGCCATCTCCGCCGAGATCGCGGCCACCTTCGAGACCCGCCCCTACCCGGGCGGACTCACCTACTCCGGCCACCCGCTGGCCTGCGCCGCCGCCGTCGCCACCATCCATGTGATGGAGGACGAGAAGGTCATCGAGAACGCCGCCCACATCGGCGAGAACGTCCTCGGCCCGGGTCTGCGCGCACTCGCCGAGAACCACCCGTCGGTCGGCGAGGTCCGCGGCCTCGGCGCGTTCTGGGCGCTGGAGCTGGTCCGCAACAAGGAGACCCGCGAGCCGCTGGTCCCGTACAACGCGACGGGCGAGGCCAACGCGCCGATGGCCGCCTTCGGCGCCGCCGCCAAGAAAAACGGCCTGTGGCCCTTCATCAACATGAACCGCACACATGCCGTTCCTGCCTGCAACGTCACCGAGTCCGAGGCCAAGGAGGGCCTGGCCGCTCTGGACGCCGCGCTGTCCGTGGCCGACGAGCACACCGCGTAACGCTGCGGCGCCCCTCCCCACGGTCGGTCTAAGGTGACCCGAGGCCGAAACAGGGAGGGGCGCCATGCGCGCGAGCGGAGCTGTCACCCGCAGTACGCTGCGGCAGCAGATCGCGGACGCGCTGCGTGACGAGGTGCTCGCCGGGCGTTTGCAGCCGGGTCGGGAGTTCACGGTCAAGCAGATCGCCGAGCAGTACGGGGTCTCCGCGACGCCCGTCCGCGAGGCGCTCTTCGACCTCTCCGCGCAGGGGCTGCTCGAATCCGACCAGCACCGCGGATTCCGCGTCTACGAGTTCACCGTCGCGGACTACCGGGCGATGGTGGAGGCCCGCTCCCTGGTCATGGACGGGGTCATCCGGGAGGTCTTCACGGGGCCGCCCCCCGCGCAGGCCCCCCACCAGGCCGCGCTCGTCTCCGTACGCCGCCGGGCCGAGGAGGCCTCCCGGGCGGCGCGCGGCGGCGACCTGGACATCCTCATCGGCTACGACCTGCGCTTCTGGCGCGAGCTGGGCGCACTCGTCGGCAACAGCTACATCACGGACTTCCTCCACCGGCTGCGCGTCCAGGCCTGGGTCTTCGCCGTGCCGTATCTGCGCGGCGACGCCGACGTACGGGAGTGGCTGTGGAACGGGCACCCCGAACTCGTCGCCGCGATCACCCACCGCGACCGCGCGGCCCTGCTGAGCGCCGTCGAGGACTACAACAGCCATGCGCTGAGCTGGGCGGCCCGGCTCGAGGCCGGAGACCCGGCCCCTCCGGGACAGGCGCCCGGGCCGGACCGGCCGGACCTCCCCGCGGACCCGGCCCGCCCGAAGCCCTGAGCGCCCGGACCGGTGGACGTCCCCAGGCGCCGGCACGTCCCGGGCCACTGTCCGCGACGTCCCGGCCGCATTACGCTGTCCCGACCATCGCACCACCGCACGCATCCCATCCCCGCATGAGAGCGAGACTTCGTGGCCTGTGACCTGTGGCTGGTCCCCCTCGTCGATGTGCTGTGCCACAGCCCCGACAACCCCTTCGCCGAAGAGATAGCCGTCTACGACAGAGCGCTCGGCGAGGCAGGGCTGCCGCCCGTGCCCGTCTACGCCTACATGCCCGGGCTGACCGGTGACGTGGCGCCGGTCGCCGGCTTCGACTACGACGCGCTGCACTTCCTGCGCCGCGCCTATCTCCTGTGTCTCAGCGGCCTGGCCGTCACCCCGGTCGACGAACTGGGCGGGGACTACGAGCAGTTGCTGGAGATGTTCGAGCCGACCGCCCAGCAGTCCCACCTGGTGTGGCACTACGACCACGCGGGCGCGTACGTCCCCGTGGACTTCGCGGCGCCGTTGTCCACCGACGCCCTGCTGGAGGGCGGCGGTCCGCTCGGCTCGTCGCACGGCCTGCTGCGGGAGCTGCAGTTCGTCGCCCCGTCCATCGGCATCGACCCGGCCAACCCGCCGCCCGCCCCGCTGCCGCCCGCCGCGCCCACCTCGCTGGAGGAACCGGCGGGGCCGATCCCGTACGACGACAACCCGTTCGCCCGGGAACGGCACGTCTGGCTCGGCCTGCACGCGGCGGTCACCCGCAGCCTCGCCCAGGGCTCGATGATCATCTTCAGCTGAGAGGCCGACTGAGAGGCCGACGGCGTGCGTCGGACCCGCCGCTCCCCGCGGTGCTCACCGGTGACCGGAGGACCGGAGGCCGGTCACCGCGGGGACTCCGGCGGCCGCTGCCGCGGCATGTTCGGCCGGCCCATCGACTGCAGCGGGAACCTGCCGGGCAGGGCCCCCTGCTCCGCGCGCCCGCCGCCCGCGCCGCCGGAGACCAGGGCCTGCATCCCCATCGGTGCGGGACCGGCCCGGAACTCCACCATCCAGTCCGCCGTCTCCGACCGTACGAGCTCCGTGATGTCCTCCGAGAAGCGCCGCAGCACCCCCAGACACCGCTCGGCCGCCTCGCTCGCCGTCCCCTCGGCCGGGCCGAGCACCTCGCGCACGCACTCCGACGCCCAGTCGAACTGGAGCACCTGGAGGCGCCGCTGCACGGCCTGCGCCGTGGCCAGATTCCTTATCCACCCCGAGGTCAGCCCGAAATACCGGTCGCACGCCATGCACGCTGCGCCCAGCAGCAACGACAGATATCCCCAGCCCGCAGCGCCGTGCAGCGCGCCCGTCAGGTCCAGCAGCGGCAGCGCGGCGCCCGCGACCGCCCCGGCAGCGGTGCCCATCCGCAGCGCCCTGGCACCGCGCCGCTTCCACACCCGGTCGCCCAGATACCAGTCGGCGGTGCGCAGCGCGTCCGCCTCGACCCACCGGTACAGCTCGTCGAGCCGTTGGGCGGGCTCGCCCCAGTCGCCGAGCGGGAAGGGGGTCCCGGTCAGGTCCCTGCCCTGCGCCTCACGGCTCCGGGCGCCGGAGCCCCCACCCGAGGAGACGGCCGGACCGGGCACACCGGATTCGTTGCGGGGCGGCCCCTCGGGCTGCATCTCCGGCTGACTCACCGGGGCACTCCTCTGCATGCTGCATAGCGACGCGTGGTGTCGACCGCGTACTCGACGATGGGCGGATCTCTGCTCTCGGTGCACTCGCTGCTCACCGGCCCTCGGTGCGACCCGCAGTCCCCCGTACGTAACCTTGCGTGACGGGTGATGCGTGCGCGTGTACCGGGACGCCCCCCTTTCCTACCGCCGAATGGTGGGCCATGGGGTCGAAATCGCGGTATTTCTGGGTGCACAGGGCCTCTGGTCAGGTATAGGAGCCCTGGCACGGTTCGCCAGAACTCACTCGAAAGGGTTGCTCGCCAGTGGGTGGGGCGCGTCGCCCGGGGAGCACGTAGGCTCGGCTTACCGAAACATTTGTCGTCGAAATGCCTGGAGTGACCGTGATTCCCGGTGGTGGTCAGCCCAACATGCAGCAGCTGCTGCAGCAGGCCCAGAAGATGCAGCAGGACCTCGCGGAGGCTCAGGAGGAGCTCGCCAGGACCGAGGTGGACGGCCAGGCGGGCGGCGGCCTGGTGAAGGCGACGGTCACCGGCTCCGGCGAACTGCGCGGCCTGGTGATCGATCCGAAGGCGGTGGACCCGGAGGACACCGAGACGCTCGCGGACCTCGTCGTGGCGGCGGTCCAGGCGGCGAACGAGAACGCCCAGCAGCTCCAGCAGCAGAAGCTGGGCCCGCTGACCCAGGGCCTGGGCGGCATGCCCGGCCTCCCCTTCTGATCCCGCACATATCCAATACCGTGCGTACCCCCTACGGTACGTACCACGACGCAGCCGACCCGGCTCGAAAGGCGTTCCGTTGTACGAAGGCGTGGTTCAGGAACTCATCGACGAGTTGGGCAGGCTGCCCGGCGTCGGTCCCAAGAGCGCGCAGCGGATCGCCTTCCACATCCTGCAGGCCGAGCCCACGGACGTGCGCCGTCTCGCCCATGCCCTGCTGGAGGTCAAGGACAAGGTCCGCTTCTGCACCGTCTGCGGCAACGTGGCCCAGCAGGAGGAGTGCGGGATCTGCCGCGACCCGCGCCGCGACCGGACGGTCATCTGCGTGGTCGAGGAGCCGAAGGACGTCGTGGCGGTCGAGCGGACCCGTGAGTTCCGGGGCCGTTACCACGTCCTGGGCGGTGCGATCAGCCCGATCGAGGGCGTCGGCCCGGACGATCTGCGCATCCGCGAACTGCTGGCCCGTCTCGCCGACGGTTCCATCACCGAACTGATCCTGGCGACCGACCCCAACCTGGAGGGCGAGGCCACCGCGACGTACCTGGCGCGGATGGTCAAGCCGATGGGCCTGCGCGTCACCCGGCTGGCCAGCGGCCTGCCGGTGGGCGGCGACCTGGAGTACGCGGACGAGGTCACTCTCGGCCGCGCCTTCGAGGGGAGGCGGCTGCTCGATGTCTGACCGGCTTCCGGCCGCCGAGCGGCGGTCTCACGACGGCTTTACGTTCAGCGCCGCTATGTTCTACACACCGTCTCCGACCGCGCCCACGGGAGGTCACCTCGATGTCTGACGCCACGCTGAACACTGTCACTCAGGACCCGGACGACTTCGCGGTCCAGATCGCCGACCAGATCAAGACGTTCGTCGTCGCGGTCACCGAGGTGTCCCACGTCGAGGAGCCCGAGGAGGCCGTTCCGGTCCTGCTCCTCCAGGTCTCCCAGCTTCTGCTGGCCGGCGGCCGGCTGGGCGCGTACGAGGACATCCTTCCCGACGAGCGCTACGAGCCGGACCTGGGCGCCGAGCCGGACGCGGACGGCCTGCGCGAGCGCTTCGCGGCCCTGCTGGAGCCGATCGACGTCTACTCCGAGGTGTTCGACCCGTACGAGCCCCGCAAGGCCCCGGTCCCCGCCCGCATCTCCGACGATCTGGCCGACCTGGTCACGGACCTGCGCCACGGCCTCGCCCACTACGAGGAGGACCGCACCACGGAGGCGATGTGGTGGTGGCAGTTCTCCTACTTCTCCAACTGGGGCGCCACCGCCTCCGCCACCCTGCGCGCGCTCCAGTCCCTGATCGCCCACATCCGCCTGAACCAGCCCCTGCAGGAACTCGACGGCCTGGACACCGACCAGGAAGCGGCCGACGACGACCTCGCCGAGGAGGCGGGCCGCGTCATGCTCGAGGAGATCGCGGGCCCGCTGGGGCTGCGGCCGGTCAAGTAGCGGACCGGCCGGCACCGGGCGCGGGCGCTCACCGGCTCCGGACTTCGGAGCCCGGCCGGGTGTGGACTGGGCCACATCAGGGAGTGAGCCGGAGATCGGCGGGCAGCAGCCTCGTACGAGCAGACCGGAGCGACACGCCGACGATCACTTGGTGAGCGGGACATCTCAACAGGTGATATCAGCGGGGCGTTTCCGGCCTGCTCGTTAAACTGAGCCGACCGCGATAAATGGATTGAGCGAGGAGCGCACGTGGGCCTTGTCGTGCAGAAGTACGGAGGCTCCTCCGTAGCCGATGCCGAAGGCATCAAGCGGGTCGCCAAGCGAGTCGTCGACGCCAAGAAGAACGGCAACCAGGTGGTTGTCGTGGTGTCAGCGATGGGCGACACGACGGACGAGTTGATCGATCTCGCCGAGCAGGTATCTCCGATGCCGGCCGGGCGTGAGTTCGACATGCTGCTGACCGCCGGAGAGCGGATCTCCATGGCCCTGCTGGCGATGGCGATCAAAAACCTGGGCCACGAGGCCCAGTCGTTCACGGGCAGTCAGGCCGGTGTCATCACCGACTCGGTCCACAACAAAGCGCGCATCATCGATGTCACGCCGGGCCGCATCCGGACCTCGATCGACGAGGGCAACATCGCCATCGTCGCCGGGTTCCAGGGCGTCAGCCAGGAGGGCAAGAACATTACGACCCTCGGCCGCGGCGGGTCCGACACCACCGCGGTGGCGCTCGCGGCGGCGCTGGACGCCGAGGTCTGTGAGATCTACACCGATGTGGACGGTGTCTTCACCGCCGACCCGCGGGTCGTCAAGAAGGCCCAGAAGATCGACTGGATCTCCTTCGAGGACATGCTGGAACTGGCCGCGTCCGGTTCCAAGGTGCTGCTGCACCGCTGTGTGGAGTACGCACGCCGCTACAACATCCCGATCCACGTCCGCTCGTCCTTCTCGGGGCTGCGCGGGACCTGGGTCAGCAACGAGCCGCAAGGGGACCAGCAGGTGGAGCACGCCATCATCTCCGGAGTCGCCCACGACGTCTCCGAGGCCAAGGTCACGGTCGTCGGCGTGCCCGACAAGCCGGGCGAGGCAGCAGCGATCTTCCGCGCCATCGCGGACGCCGAGATCAACATGGACATGGTCGTGCAGAACGTGTCCGCCGCGGCCACCGGTCTGACCGACATCACCTTCACGCTCCCCAAGGCGGAGGGCCGCAAGGCCATCGACGCCCTGGAGCGCAACCGGGCCGGCATCGGCTTCGAGTCGCTGCGCTACGACGACCAGATCGCGAAGATCTCCCTGGTCGGCGCGGGCATGAAGACCAACCCGGGCGTCACCGCGGGCTTCTTCGAGGCGCTCTCCGACGTCGGCGTGAACATCGAGCTGATCTCGACGTCCGAGATCCGCATCTCGGTGGTCACCCGCGCCGACGACGTCAACGAGGCCGTACGCGCCGTGCACACCGCCTTCGGTCTCGACAGCGACTCCGACGAGGCAGTCGTGTACGGGGGCACCGGCCGATGACCGCACGCCGCCCTTCGCTCGCGGTCGTCGGCGCGACCGGGGCGATCGGCGGCGTCATGCTCCAGATCCTCTCGCAGCACGCGGATGTCTGGGGCGAGGTGAAACTCATCGCCTCACCGCGCGTCGTCGGCCGCAAGCTGGTCGTGCGCGGTGAGGAGGCCGAGGTCCTGGCGCTCACCGAGGACGTCTTCGACGACGTCGACGTGGCACTCTTCCTGGTGCCCGACGAGGTGTCCGCACGCTGGGCGCCGCTCGCCGCGTCCAAGGGCGCCGTCGTCATCGACGACTCCGCCGCCTTCCGGATGGCGGGCGACGTCCCGCTGGTCGTGCCCGAGATCAACCCCCATGCCGTACGGATCAGGCCGCGGGGCATCGTCGCGAGCCCGAACTGCACGACGCTGTCGCTGATCGTCGCGGTCGGCGCCCTGCACGCCGAATTCGGGCTGCGGGAGCTCGTCGTCTCCTCCTACCAGGCGGTGAGCGGAGCCGGGCGCGACGGCGTCGCCGTACTGCGCGAGCAGCTCTCGCTGGTGGCCGGCACCGAACTCGGCACGAAGCCGGGCGACGTACGCCGGGTCGTGGGCGATACGGACGGCGGCCCGTTCGCCGCGCCCATCGCGCTCAACGTCGTGCCGTGGGCCGGTACCGACGCGGGCGACGGCTGGTCGTCCGAAGAGCTGGCGATCCGCGGCGAGTGCCGCAAGATCCTCGATCTGCCTTCCCTGAGGGTCTCGGTGACCTGCGTGTACGTGCCCGTGATCGGCACGCACTCGATGTCCGTGCACGCCCGGTTCGAGAACGAGGTCGCGGTCGACCGGGCCCACGAGATCCTGGCCACCGCGCCGGGGGTGGTGCTCTACGACAACCCCGGTGCGGGCGATTTCCCCACCCCGTCCGATGTGGTGGGCACCGATCCGACCTGGGTCGGCCGGGTACGCCGCTCACTGGACGACCCCCAGGCCCTGGAGCTCTTCGTATGCGGCGACAACCTCCGTAAGGGGGCGGCGCTGAACGTGGCGCAGATCGCCGAAGCGGTGGCTGCCGAATTTCCCCGGTCCTGATCGAACCTGTTTTGTACGCTCTGTGGATGCCCTGTGAGCAAGTTGCTGGTCTGAACCTCTTGAGCTGCGGTATCGCGGTGGCCGACGATGACCTTTCGGCCCGTCGCAACCGCCGGCCGGGTGGCAGGCGTCTCAGCGGTCACTTCTTGCATGACGGGGCGCACATTCGGGGCATTTGGGGAAGAGCGGGTACGTATGAGGGCCTATCGCATGGTGTCAAACGCGGTGCCGTATGCGTACAACCCTGACGGGGGGAAACGTGTCCAACTGGCGTGGCAGAGGTTCTCGATATCACAGTGGTGGGCCCCCTGCGCGGCGCTTCGGTGCGGCCGCTCAGACGGCCCCGCGCGTCCGGTGGTATGCCGGTGATCGCGCCCATGCCCGCCGCGCGGCCTGCGGGGCTGCCGTCCCAGCGCGTGGGCGCTGAGGAGAGCGTGGCAGCCGGAACCACGGTCGACCACCTCACCGAGACCTACCGCGCCCACTACCGTTCGCTGCTCGGCCTCGCCGCCCTGCTGCTGGACGACACGGCGTCCTGTGAGGACGTCGTGCAGGAGGCGTTCATCCGCGTTCACTCGGCGCGCAACCGGGTACGGGAACCCGACAAGACGCTCGCGTACCTGCGCCAGACCGTCGTCAACCTCTCCCGCTCCGCGCTGCGCCGGCGCATCCTCGGGCTGAAGCTGCTCTCCAAGCCGATGCCGGACATGGCGAGCGCGGAGGAGGGGGCGTACGACCAGCTGGAGCGGGACGCGCTGATCAAGGCGATGCGGGGGCTGCAACGGCGCCAGCGGGAGGTGCTGGTGCTGCGCTACTTCGCCGACATGACCGAGGCGCAGGTCGCCGACACGCTGGGGATATCCCTGGGCTCGGTGAAGGCGTACGGCTCCCGCGGCATCGCGGCGCTGCGTGTGGTGATGGAGGCGCAGGCATGAGCGGGCGCCACGACGACGACCACGGGCGCGACGACGGGAACGGGGACGGGCGCCGGCCTGCTCGCGGACATTGGAATGACCGGACTGGGAACGGAATTGTGAACCACGGGCCGGAGAACACCCCGCACGCGGACCGGGACTCCCCGCACACGGACAACGACTCGGGTCAGGAGCCGCAGGCGGACCCGGGCGACGCCGCTGGTACGGAAGGCGGCGCCGCCTCCGGCGGTGTCTCCAGCCTCTTCGGCCCGGGTTCCGGCTCCCTCGGCGATGACCCCTTCGACGAGGCCGCGCTGCGCCGGATGATGCTCGGCGCCGTACAGGGCCTCGAACCGAGCGACGGCACCCTGGACCACCTGTACCGTGCGGTGCCCGCACGACGAGCGCGTCGTCGGCAGGCGCTGGTGGGAGCCGCGGCGGCCGCGCTGCTCATCGGCACCGCGGTTCCCGCGTTCGTCCACGTCGCCACCTCCGAGACCTCGAGCACCGCCAGCCCCGCCATCGCCGGTCACGGCGAGCAGGCACAGGGCGGCAACGGCGAGGAGCCCGGTGCGAAATCCGGCAGCGGGGGCGGCACCGGCGGCAGCGACGAAGGGCAGCAGAGCGGCGACCACGGCACTCCCCAGAGCACGGTCAGTCCCTCCGGCAGCAGCGGCCGGGGCGCGGACGAGAAGACGGACGGCGGCTCCGCGGACGACCCGGCCGTCAGTGCGCCGGCCGTCATGCCGGCCTGCGCCCCCGATCAGCTCGGGGTCGCCTCGGCCGCCACGAGCGCGGCCGGTGCCGACGGCACGGTGTACGGGACCTTCCGCATCGCCAATGTGTCCGGCAAGAACTGCTCGGTGAGCAGCAGCGGCACCGTGGGCTTCACGACGACGGGTGCGGCGGACCCGGCCAGGATCGTGGTCGTCCGGCACACCCAGGGGGACCCGGCGTCGGGGCTGCCCGATCCCTCCCAGGAGGAGGCCTCGGTGCTCCTGGAGCCGGAGATGTCCTACGAGGTGCAGTTCGCCTGGGTGCCCGAGGAGACCTGCCCGACCACCGGCAGTTCGCCCTCCCCGACGCCCACGGACGGAGCGGCCGGCAGCACCGGGGGCGCGGCCGGGTCCACTACGGGCACGGGGACCGGGGACGGCGAGGCGGGTACGGAGACGCAGTTCGGCAGCGACGAGGGCGACGGGGCGGCCAAGGGCACCGTGTCCGTGGTGCACACGCCGGAACCGGGCGCGCCGGTCGCCGAGGCGACGATCCCCAACGCCTGCGCGGGCACGATCTACCGGACGGGCGTGCTCGAACCCACGCCGTGAGGCGTGACGCCGTCGTGAGGCGGGGGAGCGGGGCGCGCGGGCGCTTCAGCTCGCTGCGGAGTCCTCGTCGGCGATCAGGCCGAGCTTCAGGTCCCGGGCGGCTTCGGCCTCGCGCCGGAGCAGCCGGAACCACATGAAGACGACGAACGCGGCGAAGACGAACCACTCACCCGTGTAGCCGAGGTTCTGGAACGCTTTCAGGTCGAGCCCGCTGCCCTGGGGCGCGGCGGCCGGTACGGGACGCAGCGCGGCGTCACCCCGGTCCCGGGCACCGGTGGTGAGGGCCGCGTCGGCGGTCCCGGACGCGCCGCTCCCCGACGCGCCCGCGCGGGTGCCGGTGTCCTGGAGGGTCACCCAGGCGTCGTAGACGTCGTACGGGACGAGGTTGACCAGGGACGCGGCGCTGATCATGCCGACCTGGCCGTCCGGCAGGCCGCCCTTCGCGTCGACGCCGTCAGTGCCCGTGTTCTCCGAGGCCTGGAGGTCACCGGTCACGGTGACCCGGCCGGCGGGCGCTGCCGGGACAGGAGTCTTTCCGGCCTTTCCGGGCAGCCAGCCGCGTACCACCGGCAGAGCCTTGCCGCTGTCGGTGCGCAGCATGTCCAGCACGTAGAAGCCGCTGCGGTCGTCCAGCTTCCGGCCGGGCACCAGGAACTGGTCGGCGTACCGGCCGCTCGCGGTCGCGGGACGGCCGGAGGTGACCGTGTCGACGGGCAGCAGCTCGTCGAGCGGCTCCGCGGCCATCGTGCCCGGTGCGGGCCGCTCCTCGGCGGCCTCGTGCGTCTGCACGCGGTCCTCGAAGCGGCCGAGCTGCCAGGTGCCCATGAAGACGCAGAACGGGATGGCCAGCGCGACGAAGAGGTTGATCCCCCACCATCGCGGGGTCAGCAGGAACCGGTACACCCCTCCACGGTACGGTCCCCGCTCCGGCCCTCCGGAGCGGGGGCACCCCGTACGCCGCCTTTTATCCGGCCCCTACGCCCCGTCAGGCGCCCTCCGCCGGGTCCCCCAGGTGGCGTCGGGCGAAGTCGAGTTCCAGGCGCACCTGCTTGATGCGCTCCTCCACGACGAGCGAGCCGTGGCCCGCGTCGTACCGGTAGACCTCGTGCACGGCGTCGCGGCCCTTCAGCCGGTCGACGTAGTTCTCCACCTGGCGGATCGGGCAGCGCGGGTCGTTGACGCCCGCCGAGATGTAGACGGGCGCCCGCACGGCGTCGACGTACGTGAGGGGCGACGAGGCCTCGAAGCGCTCGGGCACCTCCTGCGGAGTCCCGCCCAGCAGGGTGCGGTCCATCGCCTTCAGGGCCTCCATCTCGTCGTGGTACGCCGTGACGTAGTCCGCGACCGGGACCGCTGCCAGGCCCACGGCCCAGTCGCCCGGCTGCGTGCCGAGACCGAGCAGCGTGAGATAACCGCCCCAGGATCCGCCGGCCAGAACCAGCTTCGCCGGGTCCGCGAGGCCGGACTTCACCGCCCACTCCCGCACGGCCGCGATGTCCTCCAGCTCGATCAGACCGACCCGGTGCTTGAGCGCGTCCGTCCACGCCCGCCCGTAGCCGGTCGAGCCGCGGTAGTTGACCCGGACGACGGCATAGCCGTGGTCCACCCAGGCGGCCGGTCCGGCCGCGAAGGCGTCGCTGTCGTGCCAGGTCGGTCCGCCGTGGATCTCGAAGACGGTCGGGAACGGGCCCGTGGCCGGACCGGCGGGCCGCTGGACGAGCGCGTGGATCCGGCCCCCGGGCCCGTCCACCCACACGTCCTCGACCGGGACCGACGCCGGGGCCTTCGCGCCGGGCGGATCCAGCACCACCGCACCGGTCGTGGAGCGGACTACGGGCGGCTCGGCGGCCGACGACCACAGGTACTCGACGGTGCCGTCCGGCCGGGCCGTGGCGCCCGAGACCGAACCGGCGGGCGTCTCCACCCGGACGAGGGCCCCGTCGGCCGCGACCGGCTCGTACCGCCACAGTTCGCTGCGGGCCTCGAAGCCGTGCTCGACGAGCAGCGCGGAACCGTCCGCGTACCACTCGGCGCCCACATCGCCGGGCAGATCGATGGCGAGGTCCGTCTCCGTGCCCGCCACCGGGTCCCAGATCATCGGCTCCCAGCGGCCGCGCCTCTGGTGCCCGACCAGCAGCCGGGTGTCCCCGGCGACCGGCGCGAAGCCGAGGACCGCGAGACCCAGCTCCTTCGTGCCGCCCTCGGTGTCGTCCAGCTCGGCGACCGTCGTGCCGTCGGGCCGCACCACACGCAGCGCGGAGTGCATCGCGTCGCCGTGCTCGGTGTGCTCCAGCGCGATCAGCGAGCCGTCGTGCGACAGGTCGCCGACCCCCGCCGACTCCCGGTGCCGGTAGATCTCCACGGGCGCCGAGCCGGGCCGCACGACGTGGACCGTCGTGCCGTCCTCGTCCGTCGAACGGCCGATCACCGCGGTCCCGTCGCGTCCGATGGCGAGCCCCGCCGGGTAGGAGGGCTCAAGGCCGGGAGCCGCGGGCTCGTCCACCGCTCCCGCGCTCCCGGCGTGGAACGGCTGCCGCATCCACACCCCGAATTCGTCCCCGTCGGTGTCGCTGAACCACCAGACGGCCTCGCCGTCGGGTGTGAGCACGCCGTCCGTCGTCCCGTTCGGCCGGTCGGTCACCTGGCGCTGCTCGCCCGTGGCCCGGTCCCACGCGTACAGCTCGTAGGTCCCCGTCGCGTTGGAGACGAACAGCGCGCGGTCCGGCGCGTCCTCCGCCCAGTCGGGCAGCGACACCCGGGGGGCGCGGAAGCGCTGCTCCCACGCCGGGACGGAACCGTCTTTCGAACCAGTGCTCTCAGTCATGCTCCCCATTCTGCGCCGGACCGCCGACAATCCGTTCGCGTCGTCCGCAGCCTGTGGATAACCTCGCCGACATGCCTGCTCCGATACCCGCCGACTGGCGCGAGGCCAACCGCGCGATGTGGGATGAGCGTGTGCCCATCCACGCCGAAAGCGACTTCTACGACCTCGACTCCTTCCGCGCGGGCAAGGACGCCCTGCGGGACTTCGAACTGGCGGAGGTCGGGGACGTCACCGGCCGGACGCTGCTGCACCTGCAGTGCCACATCGGCCTCGACACCCTCTCCTGGGCCCGGCACGGCGCCGCCCAGGTCGTCGGCCTGGACTTCTCCGAGCCGGCCGTCGAGACCGCCCGCTCGCTCGCCGAGGAGCTGGGTCTGGGTCCGGACCGGGCGGCGTTCGTCGCCGCGGACGTCCATGACGCCGCGGAGGCCGTGCCGGACTCCTCGTACGACATCGTCTACACGGGCATCGGCGCGCTGAACTGGCTGCCCGACATCGACCGCTGGGCGGAGACCGCGGCCTCGCTCGTCGCGCCCGGCGGGTTCCTCTACCTGGCGGAGTTCCACCCGCTGACCGACTGTCTCGACGACGCGACCGGTTCACGCGTCGTGCACGACTACTTCAGCCGCGACGCGTGGGTGGACGAGACGCCGGGCACGTACGCCGACTTCGACGCGCCGACCGTCCACAACCGCAGCGTCGAATGGCAGCACCCGGTAGGCAGCGTGGTCTCCGCGCTGGCCGCGGCCGGGCTGCGGATCGAGTTCCTGCACGAGCACGACGCCTCGCTCTTCGCCCGCTTCCCGGTGCTGGAGCGCGGGGCGGACGACTTCTACCGCTTCCCGCCGGAGCGGCCGCGGATCCCGCTGATGTACTCGGTCAAGGCGAGCCGGCCGGACAGCCACCGGTAGCGCAACCGAGCGGTCCGGCGGGGCCGTCCACCGGGGCCGCGGCCGATTGTCAGTGGCGGGGTCCAGACTCGGAGCATGACCACGACTGCTGATTCGACCGCGGATACGACCGCAGATCTGCGCGCCACGGTCGAGAACTACTGGACCGCGGCCGACGTCCGCGACTGGGACACCTTCGCGGCGACACTCGCCGACGACGTGCTGTACGACCTGCCGCAGACTCGCGAGCGCATTCGCGGCAAGGAGCGGTATCTGGTGTTCAACCGGGAGTACCCGGGGGACTGGCGGGTGCGCGTCGAGCGGATCGTGGCCGATGGGGGCGGGCGGCAGGCCGCTGTCCGGACCCTGTTCACGGACGGCGGGCGGGAGTCGCGCGCCGTCCACTTCTTCACGTTCGACGCGCAGGCGCGGATCAACGGCATCACCGACTTCTGGCCCGAGCCGTACGAACCCCCGGCGGGCCGGGAGCACCTGGTCGAGCGGTACTAGTGCCTCCCCCGGAGGTCCCGGGTGCCCGGGTACGGGAGAGGCGCGGCACCGCTCCGGAGCCGGGAACTCCCAAGCGAGGCCGCGCCTTCGCCACCGTCCGTACCTACGCGGCCGAACGGAAGGCGGGCAGATAGCCGTTCGACTGTCCCACGGCCTTGGGGTGGTACGAGTTCTCGACCGGGATCGAGACACTGTGCAGCCACGCGTCACCGGAGCACAGTTCATGCCCGGTGAACTCGTCGACGACGCCGGAGAAGGCGAATCCGGCATTCGCCGCCTGCTTGGCGAGGACCCCGTTCAGCACATCGGACGCGTCATTGATCGCCGTGCGTTCCTTCTCCGTGAGACCGGCGACGCAGCTGCCGCCGATCTTGTAGAAGCGGGGGTAGCCCAGCACGACGACGTGCGCCTGCGGGGCCTTCGAGTGGATCGACGCGTAGAGCGAACCCAGCCGGGACGGCAGCGTGTTGTTCATCCGGCCCACGGCCGCGTTCACACCGGCGAGGCAGGTGGACTCGCTGGACAGCACGCAGTCCTGCATGACATCGGCGAACCCGACGTCATTGCCGCCGGCGGTGACGCTGACCAGCGAGGTGGACGAGGTCAGCGAGCCGAGCTGGCCGCTCGACACGGAGCTCGTGGTGGCGCCCGAACAGGCGACGAAGGCGAACGACGAAGGCGAGTTGGCCGCCGCCCACAGGTAGGGGTAGGCCTTGGTGCTGCGGCGGCAGTCACCGCTGTCGGACAGATAGCTCCCGGCGCCGACGCCGGACGAGTACGAGTCGCCCAGGGCGACGTACCCGCCGGCGGCGGCCGAGGCCGGATGGGCCACGCCGAGAGCAGTCGCGGCGGCGAGGATCAGAGTGGTTGCGGACGCCCAGAATCTCCGTACTGACATGGCTGTCAGCCCTCCGAGGTGTGGGGGGAAGTGCGGGGAGTTGATGGAGCGTCACCTGTGTAGCAGCTTCGCGAACCCGCCAGTAGGGGCCTGGCGGAAACCTGCCGGATTTGCCCGAATGATCAGTTGGGAGTCATAGCTCCGCGCGTAGATAAACCTGCAACTCACCCTGAAACGAAGGTTTGAGGACCATCCGCTCATCACTTCGCAGGCGATGGCGTCAGGGCGCGTACGGGCGCTCGCGGCGAGGGATACCGGGGCCCGGGACCCGGGCGGAGCCTCAGCGCACGCTGCTGCGGCCGACCACCACACCCGCCCGGTCGATGCAGAGGACGTCGACGGTGACCGGCGCGCCCCGCAGCACCGACAGCGCCTCGTCCCTGGCCGCCGACGCCACCAGGTCCCCGAGCGCGACGCCGCGCGCCAGGCAGGAGCGGAGCGCCGCCAGTCCGGTGTTCGCCGCGGCCACCTCGGCGGCCAACGCCTCGTCGGCTCCGCCCAGCCGGGCCAGCCCGGCCAGGAACGACGGATCGACCTGGGACCGTCCGGAGTGCAGATCGAGATGGCCGGCGGCCAGCTTCGACAGCTTGGCGAACCCTCCGCAGACGGTGAGCCGCGCCACCGGGTGACGGCGTACGTACTTGAGCACCGCGCCCGCGAAGTCGCCCATGTCCAGCAGGGCGATCTCGGGCAGCCCGTACTCGGCCACCACGGTCTTCTCCGAGGTGGAGCCGGTGCACCCCGCCACATGGGTCTGTCCGGCGGCCAGCGCCACGTCCACACCGCGGCGGATCGAGTCGATCCACGCCGAGCAGGAGTACGGCACCACCACACCGGTCGTGCCGAGGATCGACAGCCCGCCCAGGATGCCCAGGCGAGGGTTCCACGTGGAACGGGCGATCTCCTCGCCGTCGTCCACGGACAGCGTGATCTCCACATCCCCCGCGCCACCGTGCTCCGCCGCGACCTGCCCGATGTGTTCGCGCATCATCCGGCGCGGCACGGGATTGACCGCGGGCTCGCCGACATCGAGCGGCAGGCCGGGCAGCGTGACCGTGCCCACGCCCGGCCCTGCCTTGAACACCACGCCGGAACCGGGCGGCAGGACCCGCACGGTGGCCCGTACCAGAGCCCCGTGCGTGACATCGGGGTCGTCGCCCGCGTCCTTGACGATGCCGGCCGTGGCCCGCCCGTCGAGCAGCTCCTCCACCGCGAGCGCGAAGGCGGGGGTCTGACCGCCGGGCAGGGAGACGGTCACCGGGTCGGGGAACTCGCCGGTCAGCAGCGCCGTGTACGCGGCCGTGGCGGCGGCGGTCGCGCAGGCGCCGGTGGTCCAGCCCGGCCGCAGACCGGTGTGTTTGAGTTGGGCGCCGCGTCCACCCGTCGCCTCACCCATGGAGGGCTCCGATGCATGTGCTCGTACTCGGCGGCACGACGGAAGCCCGTCGGCTGGCCGGGCTGCTGGTGGCGGAGCTGCCCGAGGGGGCCCGGGTGACCAGTTCGCTGGCCGGGCGGGTCGCCGGACCGCGGCTGCCGCCCGGTGAGGTGCGCATCGGTGGCTTCGGCGGAGCCGGGGGCCTGGCCGCATGGCTGCGTACGCACCGGGTGGATGCGCTCATCGACGCCACCCATCCTTTCGCCGGGACGATCAGTTTCCACGCGGCCGCCGGTGCCGCTGCCGCCCATGTTCCTCTGCTGGCTCTGCGCCGCCCCGGCTGGGTGCCCGCCGCGGGCGACGACTGGCACCCGGTCGCCTCCCTGGAGGAGGCCGCGGCGGTGCTCCCCGCCCTGGGCCGGCGGGTGTTCCTCACGACGGGGCGCCTCGGCCTCGCCGCCTTCGCGGGGCTGGACGGGCTGTGGTTCCTGGCGCGGTCGGTGGACGCACCCGAACCGCCTTACCCGGCGCGGATGGAGACGCTGCTGGACCGGGGGCCGTTCACTCTCGACGGGGAGCGCGAGCTGATCCGCCGCCACCGCGTCGACGTCCTCGTCACGAAGGACAGCGGCGGCGCCGCCACCGCCCCCAAGCTCGCCGCGGCCCGCGAGGCGCGGATCCCGGTGGTCGTGGTGCGCAGGCCGCCGGTCCCGGAGGGTGTGGCGGTGGCCGCTACACCGGAAGAGGCCGTCAGCCTGCTGCGCGAGCTCCTCGGCCACGGCCTCCGCTGACCAGCGGCCGGCTCACTCCTCCTCGCTCGCGAGGGCGTTGACGGCCGAGGCCGCCATGGCGCTGCCGCCCCGACGGCCCCGCACGATCAGATAGTCGAGCCCCGACGGGTGTGCGGCCAGGGCGTCCTTGGACTCGGCGGCGCCCACGAAACCGACCGGCACACCGATGACGGCGGCCGGACGCGGCGCCCCCTCCTCGATCAGTTCGAGCAGCCGGAACAGCGCGGTGGGCGCGTTCCCGACGGCGACGACCGCGCCGTCCAGCCGGTCGCGCCACAGTTCCAGAGCGGCGGCGCTGCGGGTCGTACCGAGCTTCGCCGCGAGCGCGGGCACCGACGGGTCGGACAGGGTGCACACCACCTCGTTGTCCGCGGGCAGCCGCCGCCGGGTGATGCCGCTGGCCACCATCGCCACATCGCACAGGATCGGCGCCCCGCCGCGCAGCGCCGCACGGGCGCGGCTCGCCACGTCCGGGCTGAAGGCGAGATCGCGTACCAGGTCGACCATGCCGCAGGCGTGGATCATCCGGACCGCCACCTGGCTCACATCGGCCGGCAGTCCCGTGAGATCCGCCTCTGCCCGGATAGTGGCGAAGGACTGGCGATAGATGGCCGGTCCGTCCTTCTCGTACTGGTGCACAGTTCTGTCGCTCTTCTCGTCTCTGCGTCTCTGCGTCGGGCACGGCTGTACGGGGACGGCCGTACCGGCCACGAACCGCACCGGCAGTATCCCCGGAGCGGCGGCTCAGCGTTCCGGGGGGCCCGTCCCAGGGATGAATCAGGCAGCCGGGGCCGGGGCGGGCAGGGGCGATACAGTCGGCGTCGTGGTAAGCGAGCACGATCTCCCGAGACACCTCCTCCTTCAAGCCGGCCGCCTCACCGGGAACGCCGCGGCGTGGCTGCCGTTCTTCCGCGCGGACGCGAGGTGAACGGTCCCGCACGTGTGACGATCAAGGATGTCGCCGCCCGGGCCGGCGTGTCCAAAGGGGCCGTCTCCCTGGCGTTCAACCAGAAGCCGGGCGTCTCGGAAGCCACCCGGCAGAGGATCTTCGAGGCCGCCAAGGAACTGGGATGGTCCCCGAACCTGACCGCGCGCAGCCTCTCCAGCCAGCGGGTCGACATCGTCGGCCTCGCCCTGTGCCGCCCTGCCCGGCTGCTCGGGCTCGAACCCTTCTACATGGACTTCATCTCCGGCATCGAGAGCGTCCTGGCCGACCGGCAGTACTCGCTGCTCCTGAGGCTGGTGCGGGATCTCGACGAGGAGACGGAGCTGTACCGGTCCTGGTGGCGCAGCCAGACGATCGCCGGTGCGATCCTGGTCGACTTCCACGAGGACGATCCAAGGGTTCCGTCGCTGCAGTCCCTCGGGCTGCCGGCGGTGGCCGTCGGGCATCCGTCCCTCACCGGTTCGTTTCCCGCGGTGTGGACGGACGACGCCACCGCCGCGGGCGAGGCCGTCCGCTACCTGGCGGCGCTCGGCCACCGGCGCATCGCCCGCGTCGGCGGTCCGGTCGGCCTCGGGCACAGTGCCATCCGGGCCGCGGCGTTCGCGGCCACGCTGCGGGAGCTGGGTCTTGAGGAGGGCCGGCAGATCGCGACCGGCTTCGACGGAAGCGAGGGGGCCCGGGCCACCCGCTCGCTCCTGATGTCGGCCGACCGCCCGACGGCCATCGTCTACGACAACGACATCATGGCCGTGGCAGGAGCGGGGGTCGCCGCGGAGATGGGCTTCGTGGTCCCCGACGACCTGTCGCTGCTCGCCTGGGACGACTCGCAGCTGTGCCGGATCACCCATCCCACGCTGTCGGCGATGAGCCACGACGTGCACAGCTTCGGGGCGCAGGTGGCCCGTACGCTGTTCGCCGTCATAGAGGGGCAGCACACCGGCTCCGTACAGGTGCCGACCCCGTCCCTCACCCCGCGCGGCTCCACCACGCACGCCCCCACGCGTAGTTGAGGGCCTCCCTGCCCGGCCGGGCAGGGAGGCCCTCTTCTCCTCGTACGGTGTGGAGCGTGCCGATCCGGTCAGCCCTTGGTGCAGGACGTGCCGTTGAGCGTGAAGGCGCCGGGTGCGCTGTTGGCCGACGTGGAGGAGCCGTTGAGGCCGAAGCTCACCGAACCCCCCGCCGGAATGGTCTCGGTCCAGGACTCGTTCGTGGCCGTGACCGCCTTGCCCTGCTGGCTCAGCCTGGCGTTCCAGGCGGAGTTGACCCTCTGGTCACCCGGAAAGGAGAACTGGAGCTTCCAGCCCTTGACCGCGGTGGTGCCGGTGTTGCGGATGGTGACGTCCGCGTTGAAGGTGCTGCCCCAGTCGCTGAGCCGGTAGTTCACCTGGCAGGGGCTGGTTCCGCCGCTTCCGTCGCCGCCGCCTCCGTCGCTACTGCCGTACACGCTGGCCTCGTGCGAGGTCGCCTTGATCCCGTTGGCGCCGTTGAAGAGGCGCTGGCCCCACGTCGTCAGTTGGCCGGCGTCGAAGCCGGTGGCCAGGTCCAGGTACTCGACCCCGCCGCCGTTGCCGCTCCAGGACCAGCCCATGTAGCCGAGACCCAGCTGCTGGGCCGTGGCCATGATCGCGTCTTCGTCGGGGTTGCCGTCCGAATGTGCGTCACCGAATTCACCGACGACGATCGGCAGCTTGCGCGAAACAAACCGGTTCAGATAATCCTGCACTTCGGCGGCCGTGTCATAGACGCCGTACATGTGGATCGAGAAGACCGTGTTCTTGTCGGGGTCGGCGGCGAAAACACCCGCCGCATTGTCCCGCATGGTGAAGGACCAGTCCTGGCCCCAGTTCGGGGCGTCCACCATGATGGTGTGCTTGAACCCGGCGGCGCGCATGCTCTTGATGGCGTCGCTGGTGCCGGACGTCCAGTTCGCGTAGCCGGTGTTTCCGTACGGCTCGTTGCCCAGGTTCAGGATGATGTACTTCTCCTGGCCCTCGACCGCGCTCTTGATGCCCTTCCAGTAGTCCACCGCGCGGGAGAGCGGAACCGCGGCGCCGGCCTCGCCGTACCCGGTGGTGTCGTGGGCCTCGAGCACGCAGACCAGACGGCTGGCCTTGCACTGGCCGACGACGGCCGCGACGTCGGCGGTGTCGTTCTTGGTCCACTGGTCGCCGGTGCTGAGCACGACGCGCGCCGAGTTGGCGCCGAGGGCCTTGATGTCCTTGAGAGCCTGCGGAGTCCTGGCCGAGTACCAGGTGTGTGCGTGGTTGACCCCGCGCAGGACGAAGTCCTTGTTGTTGGCGTCGAGCAGGCGCCCGTCGCTGACGTGGAACCCCGTGGACGCGTCGGCGGCCTGGGCCGCGTGGGGTGCGGTGAGCACGGCGGCGGTGACGGCCAGCAGCGCTCCCGCGGCGGTGGCCAGCATCCTTCTCATATGTCGCTCCCAGTGTGGTGGCGTTCGGTGGCGTGACACGGAACGGAACGCATGGCCGTCCGGCGCCTCACGCTCTGCCGTATATGGCGGTTGTCCCCCACCCCGGGCACGCCGCGAAAGGCGCGACGGGCGTGCGACTTCCGAGGTGCATTCCGCATTCCGCATTCTGCGGCGAAAGGAAATGCTGTCGGGGTGGGAGGAATACTCGTCGGCCGGATGGTCATTGCGGCTCTCGCCGGCCGACGAGGCTATTGATCGCCAAGGAACGGCCAACCGAACGCCCCTGTGACGCCTGCTCACATGGGTGGGTGAACGCAGGGGAGTTCATCGTCCGTTCAGGCGACTGGAAGAGAGATTAGGGGCACACGAAGAGCGAGACAACCGTTGGAACCAAACCGGTTAAGTTTAGCTGCGGTTTAATAGTCGGCGCGCACCGGAATGGCCGAATCGCCCGGTTCCCCGGGCACCGAGCACCGCCCGGGCCGCCCGGTCACCGGGCCATCCTCTCGATGGCGGACGTCGTGACGGGGGCGAAGAAGTTGACGAGGTTGCCGTCGGGGTCGCGGAGCAGCAGCGCGCGGTTCCCCCACGGCATCGTGGTGGGCTCGTTGACGAAGTCCTCCACGAAACCGCTCAGCCTCTCGTACACGCCGTCGACGTCGTCGACGCGGAACTCGAGGATCACGCTGTGGTTCTCGGCCGGACGGGCGGAGCCGGGCGCGAAGAGCGCGACGGTGCGGGTACTGCCGATCGCGAGGGTGGCCGAGGCGGTCCTGAGCTCGGCGAAGTCCTCGGTGGCCCAGTGGGCGGATACGCCGGTGGCGCGCTCGTAGAAGGCGACGAGGCGGGCGATGTCGCCGGTGATGATGCGGACAGACGCGAAATCCATGGTTCTTCTCTTCTCCTGATCGGTGCAGGTGCTTCTGTGCTTCTGAACGCACGCTACGAGCAATACCGGGCGGAACCTGCCCGGTATACGCGGCAGACTTATGCCCATGCCCCGCCCCATCGCCCGCGTCCTCACCCTGCTGGAGCTCCTGCAGTCGGGCGGCATCCGCACCGTGCCCGAACTGGCCGACCGGCTCGGCGTCGACGAACGCACCGTGCGCCGCTACGCCGGCCACCTCATCGACCTCGACGTGCCCGTCGAGTCGGTGCGAGGCCGCTACGGCGGCTACCGGCTCGCCCCCGGGTACCGCATGCCCCCGCTCATGCTGAACGACGACGAAGCGCTCGCCGTCCTGCTCGGCCTGGTGGCGGGCCGCCGGTCCGGCCTGACGACGGCCATGGGCACTGCGGGCGAAACGGCGGCGGCCAAGATCCGGCGCGTGCTGCCCGAACGGCTGGGACGCGCACTCGACGCCGTACTCGAATCCCTCGCCTTCACGGATCCGCCAGGCGAGGCGGAGCCCCCGGACTCCGCGGTGCTGCTCACGATCGCCGACGCGGTGACCCACGACCGGCCGGTCTCCGTCCGGTACACCGCCGCCGACGGCCGGTGCAGCGAACGCACCCTGCACCCGCACGGGATCGTCGCCCACTCGGGGAAGTGGTACGTCACGGCCACGGACCCGGCGGCCGGGGAGGACCGGACCTTCCGGCTGGACCGCATCACCGCAGTGAGGACCCTGCCCGGCTCGTTCGCACCTTCCACCGGCCCGGACCCGGCCGAGCGCGTCCTCACGGGGCTCGCCACGGCCCCGTACCGCCATGAGGTGACCCTGCGCATACAGGGCACGGCCGACCAGATCCGCACCCGCCTGCCCGCAGGCCTCGCGATCGTGGAGGAGCTACCACCCGCGGAGGACGCCACCCCGGACGGCACTGCCCCGGACGAGACCGCCCAGGAACCCGAACGCTGGTCCCGCGTCGACCTCCGCGTGGAGCAGCTCGACT
Source organism: Streptomyces sp. NPDC096323 (assembly GCF_040302845.1). NCBI lineage: Bacteria > Bacillati > Actinomycetota > Actinomycetes > Kitasatosporales > Streptomycetaceae > Streptomyces > Streptomyces sp. NPDC096323. Next base: position 199,473 of record NZ_JBEOSI010000004.1, on the reverse strand, counting down.
GGCTGCCGGCCGTTCTCGCCTCGCTGGACCGCCCCTTCGTCATCGACCGCCCGAACGAGCTCCGCGCCCTCGTCGAAGCCTTCGCCGAACGGCTCGCGGATTCAGCCCGCCGGAACCCGCCACACACGTGAGTGTCACTCGTGATGTCCGGCAGACAGCGGGACGGCGCGCAGAGCGTCGGCGTGTGGCCAGATGGCTGAAGACAGGGAGGCGAGGTACGTGCCGCGTGCGCGGATGCGATGCTCGTCCCAGGTGGCGGCCCAGTCGCTGACGTCCGTGTTCGGTGGCGCACTGAGCAGAGTGCCGTGGGTGAGGCGCAGCAGGCTGTGCTGGCTGAGCCACTGCCGCTTGTCATCCCAGGCCATGTTGCCCAGAGTGGGGTTCAGGCGGGCGGTGACCAGGGTCAGGTTACCGAGTGTGTGGACAAGTTCGTCCCGGTCGTCACCTTCGGACGGATCGCCATCGAGGAGCGGCCAGTTGTCGCGCCAGCTCTGTGGCATGACGTGCTCAATGGTCAACTTCGTGCCGGCCTGGTCGCCGACGGGAAGCGTGAGTTGTTCGGTGTGGTCGGTGCGCAACTCGTCCTCCAATGCCTCCAGGAGGATCCGTACGCTCCGGCGGACGAGGCGCGCGTAGATGGGGGTCTGTTCCAATGAGGCTCGGAACTCTTGATCACTCGGCCAATGACGGTGGTGGCCCTGCATGGCGTCGAGGGCCTCGATGACAGATTCGTCCGCGCGGTCGGGTTGCCGGGCCACGGCCACCACTAGATCGCGGAAGACGTTGTTGTAATCACGAGTGCTGAGATTGAGTACTGCCCGGCGAACGAGGTAGCTGTCGATGGCGCGGATGGCCCGCCGTCGGCGCTGCGGGGGCAGCACGGACTCGTCCAGACCGTAGAGGAAGAGGAGCAGGGGCATCGGGGTGGAGGTCTGGAGGACCTTCATCCGGTACAGGAACCGTCCCTCGGTGCCGTTCAGCGGATGGTCGTCGATGAGGTCATAGATTTCGGCGTATCGCGTCAGCTCGGCGAAGACGTCTTCCGTGCGGACAGCGGACGAGAGCAGCCAGCGCTCAAACTCCGCGAATAGGGTGGAGGCAGTGAACTCACGCTGCGTCCGCATCGTGAGCCAGTGGGTCAAGAACACGTCGAGCCGGCTGCGCGTAATGCGGCCGGTTGTCTGCTCCATGCGCCACGCGTCTTGGTCGAAGGGCGCCCAATAGGTCTTGTAGAGGCGGTCGACATCTGAACCGGCACGCTCGGCGATGCGGAACAGCAGGTTTTTGATCAGATCCGCGTGCTCCAGTGGTGTGCCGCGACTGTTCAATGTTTCGAAGACGATCTGCGCATCGTCGTGCTCTTCCAAGTCGATGATGACCAGACGCAACTGTTCCCGCAGTGTCTGTACCAGCACACCCAGCCGCTCGCGCGGCTCCACCGCGTCGGCCAGCCATGCATCGATCTGCTGCTGAAAGTAGATGACGGCTTCGGAGAGCCGTCCATTCCCCCGCTTGCCGAGCATGACCGCGCGGAACTCGTCGCGGTCCGCATTGGTCGGCCAGACCTTGTAGAGGTGGTCGGGGTTATGAGCGCGGTCGAACAGGTCCTCGTCGTTCTCCAGGAACTTGCTCAGTAGTCGTACAGACCGCTCGTGGTTGTGAGTCGCCGCCGACAGACGGGCGGCGTACAGGAACAACTGCAGTGTTGTCAGACGCTGCTGCCCGTCGATGATCTGCCGCGTTTCCAGGCTTGACGAGGGGTAGGGCGTCTCGGCGAAGACAACCGCACCAAGAAAGTGCGGTGCCACCGTCTCCCCCGTCAGCGATGCCTGCTCGGCCCGCACGACGGTGCGGCGGATGTCCTCCCAGAGCGCTGACCAGTTGTCGTCCCGGTCCCATACGTAGGGTCTCTGGAACAGCGGCACCGTGTACCGAACGTCCTTGCCGAAGATCCGCCTCAGGTCGACCGTGTCCGCTCGCATGGATTCGGGATCCCCTCCCTCACGTAAGACCATTACCGTAGCGATCTTCACCACGTCCCATTGGCCTGATCCAGGAATTACGGCAGGAAGGCAGCGAGTAAATGGGTAGAGCCCGCTGGACCCACCGGAGGGGACCGTCCCGGTGCGACAGCCCGCTTGATGGAGCACGGGGGCTTTGACTGGCTCCCAGCCGTTGCCAAGCGTCTCGGTGCGGCAGCTCATCGACGGCTCTCCGGGAGCCGGGGATCCCGCGCTCGGCTCCCGAATCGAAACGCCCCCGGAAACCACTCAGGGGCTTGATCCACTTAGTGGATCAAGCCCCTGACCTGGTCTTACGGCTGTCGGGGTGGCGGGATTTGAACCCACGACCTCTTCGTCCCGAATGAGGGCCGGTTACCGATCTCGCTAGCGTCGATGGTGTTCTCCCTGGTCAGAGCGTCGGTCTGTCGTGGTGTCGGGTGGTCCCGAAAGGACTTGGGGAGCGGGTTGGCTCCCTGATGGCTCCCAAGAGCCCTGCTGCTAGGACGGGGGTCAGTCTGCGGTCCTATGTGTTGTCCGCAGCCCGGCGCCGAAGGCTGTCGACGTAGTCCGGGCGGAGCATGGGGCGGCATCGCGGACGCTTCCCTGCGTTGATGTCCTCCACATACCTGGCGAGGCGCTCGGGGTTCTTGCCCGACCATCCATGTGCGAGAGCCCACCCCTGCATGGCTTCATCATCCATCGGGATGCCGGCGTCGTGCACTGCGAGCAGGCAGCTCACGACCATGTTCTTCTCGTAACCGGCCGAGATGGTGTTGTTGTGGTTGATGGCCAGCGTCAGGCTCTTCAGGGCTTCGACGACGACGGGGTCGAGCTCTGGCGTCAACTCTTCCCACACTGAGCCGTCGCCCAGGATCGATGGCCTCACGGCCGTCACCCACGGCCTGATCTCGTCTTCGTTCCACGTGATGACGCAAAGCGCCCGGATGCGGTTGCCGCCGTACTGCAGCAGCTTCCCGATGTCTGCCATGTCCGGCCACGCCATGAGCACCGGACCGTTTCCACGGATGAACCCGCCGCCCCTACCGGTGACGTGCTCGACGTTGGAGTGTCGGGACACGAGCTGTTTCAATTTTGAGCTATTCTGCAGGTTGGACTTGAGGGCGGTCCATACGGTGAGCGTGTGGCCGTCCTCCACATGTTCGCAGCACCAGTCGATGGCCGCGTCCACCCCTTCGGTGTCGTTGCTGGCGACAGCGCACGGATAGTTCACGTTGCGATCGAACATCCCGGCTCCCTGTTCTCGGTCGGACCAGGCTCACGCTACGCGCAGGCACTGACAGAGCCACTCGCGAGCTCATCAGCCCCCCGATACCGGCCCTTCGCGCCCGTTGGCATTTGCTCCGGTCAGGGGGGCGCCATTTCCTGGTTTTGGGTCCTTCAAGGGGGTTTTGGGAGCGAGTTAGCTCCCGGAAGGCTCCCAGTGCCGTCGGGCAGGCGGCACTCATGTTCCCGGCGCTTCGGGAGGCGACCACCCGTATGAGTCATTGCACCAGGCTCGGCACGGGGGTGAGCTGTCGCTATGCATCGCTGGTCTCCCCTGAACGAACGACAGCTCGCCCTGCTCGGCCGACTCGCGAACGGCAAGGAGCCCGAGGAGCCCTGGGCCTCCGGTGAGTGGCGTACCGCCTACGCGCTGCGGGACCGCGGCTTGGCGACGTTCAAGCGCAGCGGGGGTGAGGTGGACGCGCGGGTCACCGAGGCAGGCACCTTTTACATTCAACACGGCCACCATCCGGACGACCCCGCGCACGCTGGGGAGCAGAGGATCACAAAGCAGTCAGGAGCAGGCAGCACGCGGTCCGTGTCTTACGCCGACAGGCCAGTCGCACTCGCCCGTCGAACCAAAGCGCAGAAACTGATCGAGCGACTCGTTGCGGACAGGCGGGTCACCATTACCGAGCCCGACGACGCCACGGTGACGGAGTGGCGACGCGTGATCGACTACGCGAAGCGCCACAACCTTCTCCCTGAGGGCAAACGCATCGAGAGCCTCCGTATGTGGAATCACGACTTGCAGATCTCTCTCGTCGAGGGGCCACACCCCAACTCACGGAGACAGAGCTTGGACAAGGCGGCGCTTGTTCACGTACCCACTCAGTTGCGCTCTCCGCATCCGGTCGTGGCTGCATTGAGAGACGACGAGGGCCGACTCGTCATGCCCGCTCCACTGCGTCGTCGAGCGTTGCTGCTTCTCCAGGGCCTCGTCGCCGAGGCGGTTCGTCGCGGGCACAAGGTGAAGGAACTCGACGTCCCCGGCCGACACCGGAGCCATGCATACACGCATAACGGGCGTCACTACCCTTCCAGTTACTCGCGCCGGGAGGGCGAACTGGGCATGGTGGTAGATGGCTTCAACTACACCGTCACTATCCAGCAGGAGTCTCCTCAGGTCACCGACCCCGAACGCTCCAAGAGCCTATTGATTGAACTCGGCTACAGCCGATCCAGCCGGCAGTCCCGCTGGGCAGATCGCAAACGCTGGGTGCTGGAGGACATCCTGGGGGCTGTTCTCCGGGAGATTGAAACCCGCGCCGTGGAGGACGCTCAGCGGAAGGCCGACGAGGGGCAGGCGAAGGCCGATCGCGAAATCCGCTGGCGGGCGGCCATGGCGAAGGCAAAGGAACTGGCCGCTCAGGAGCAGCTTGCCGAGGTACTCCGAACGCAGGCCCGCCAGTGGCAGGAGGCAGAGTGCCTTAACGCGTACTGCGACGCCCTGGAGCGCCGGCTGGAAGAGATGCCCGGAGAAGAGGGTGAGGCGGCGGTGGCCTCGGCGCAACGATGGCTCGCATGGGCGCGTCGATACGGTCAGAACCTCGACCCACTGACCCGCCTGCCGGCCATGCCCACCGCTCGCGAACCGAAGTCGGAGGAGCTAGCGCAATACCTGGACGGCTGGAGCCCACACGGTCCCGAGGCGCCCCGAGGATGGGGAGCTCGCTGAGAGAAGAGCAGCAACTGCGAGAGGGAAGCTGCCAATCGCAAGCAAGCCGGCCTCGCGCATTGGGAGGGGCCGGACACGCGCACGCTTAGAGGCTTAAGCCTCTGGGGCGGCTTCTTCGGCTGCGGTGTCCGGCTTGGTCCTCTCCGCCCAGTGCCTCAGCGATGGCCTCCGTAGCAAGGCGGCCCGGAAGTTACGTGCCAAAGAGCTCGGGGGTGCTATCCCACACTCTCGTGCCGCAGTAGTACCGGGTTGCGCTTGGGTACCCGATATCCCGCTCCCGATACATCACGACATAACCCGACAGCGCAGTGACCTGCCAGTCCATTCCCAGCGCTGCCGCCAGTAGGCGGAATGCTTCATCTGCGGAAATGCCCCCCTCGGGAAGGTCCACCGAGGCGGTTTCGATCTCGCGTCCTTGGTAGGCAAACCTGAAAAGATAGGGAAGCCTTCCCTTGATCAGGGTAGCGAGCTCGAGTGCCGTCATCCGCTCACTTGGGCCATCATTTCGAACGACCCAGTCGAGATCGATGGGGTGTAGAGCATCGAAATGCTGAAACTTGAGTGCCGTACGGTCGCGGTTCCGGCCAGGATCCGAGTTCCCGAAGCCATTCATATGCCAAGGTATACCCTCCCCTCGATCACGCAAGTGGTTAACGAGCAGGCGCGCAGGATTTACTACGGACAGGTCGTCCTCTACATACAACCGCGTGAAGGACATCTCGTTGACATCTATATTGAGGCGTCCGCTAATTTTAATTAGCTGCCCATGAAGTCGCTGCCGCAACGAACGGTCGGATTGCCCTACATATACAATCGCACCACCATGGCCCGCCTGGCTGCGATACAGCTGGTAGATCCCCGGCGAATCTTCGAGCGTGGCCAGATTCTCGTGCGTGAGGTCGATCGGATATTGCTTTTCCATGAGTTGAATCAGCGACTCCTCGGCATCCGGAGTGATCAGCCTGACCGTCAGATCTCCAGTCCCCTTGTCCGCCATGCGGGTAGGGGGACGAAACGCCATATTCCGAGTGAAGGTGTACAGGTTGGCTGTGTCCGTACCTCGTTGATTCGGCTCCGGGAGGCCCCGAGACTGTACCAGCGAGCGAAGTTCGCGATAAATGTCCCCCAACGTAAGCGCCGAAGGGCCGTTATGAATCCCTTCGCGCACGACATCCAGGAGTGCATGTGTGAAGGAGGTAGGGACAGTTGCCTGCTCCGCCAGCGATGCAACGTGCGCCGTACCGTCTGCAGCGGTCAAGATATAAGCGCCACTCACGGCGGTGGCATTCGCGAAGTGACTGTCGTCGCCGGCTGACAGTGCTTGGATGACGCGCCCGGAGTAACAACAGTCAAGGATGACAATCTTTACTTGCGCCGGACTCCCCATCACGATGTGCCGGATTTTGGGATATTCCAGTCCTGTCAGATCTGGATCGCGCAAGTCTGTGCCATGGACCGCAAGGCAAACATCACCTAGGTCGGATATTACACCGTGCCCCACAAAGTAGACCAATAGTGTATCGCTGGTCTGCTCGGCAATCCGGCGAAGTTGCTGTGCGAGTGCGGCGGCATTCTCGGGGTTCTCGATGATGGTTACGCGGTCCTCTGGCCACCCGCAAAGTTCAGGATCGGTGAGCATGTCAAACATGCCGCGCACGCTATTGAGTGCGGCCGGCACTTCGGGAAACAAGGTGTCCCGGTAAGTCGAGACACCTATGAGTACCGCATGTGATTCACCGTGACTTATACCTTCAGTCTCCACTGGGACCACCCATGAAACGCTTGATCAGTTCCTCTGCCTCGTCCGCGTTACTGGCCTCAATCTCCAGTGTTCGGTCCGCTCGCGTGATCGTGATTCGCAGTTTCGGGTCACTGCGACGGCTCTGCAGCCAGGTCGCCACAGTTCCAGCAAGTACGGTGGCAATTCCACCGGACCCCAGGGTCACGGAAAGCACTTCGAACGCACCGCCCAGCTGTCCGGGCTCAGGATTGCTCCGCACTTGCTGGACTCGCCCCTGCAGACGGCGCTCGCCCCGAAGCCATCCAGACAGCCCGATGAGGTCGTCGACTGTCTTCGATGACTGCAGCCTGAGTTCTACGTTCATGTCTACCTGGCCCCCCTATCCCCTTGCTGCATGGCCATCTGCCAGCAGGGATCTACCCTATGGTCCCCCTCAGGAGGAGCGGATCATCGGGTGACGCCCGCGGCGCGGGTCTCAGAGCGTGCCGTTCTCCACGAGGTCTCGGATCGCGTCGGCTTTGCGGCGGACTACGATTCGACCGTCCCCGTCGCTGTAGATGAGGACAGCGGCGCCTGGCGGTAGGCCAGCCTCCGCGAGCAGCCCCAAGGGAATCTGGACGGTGCCAACGTCCGTCACAACGGCTTCAGCGGGTTCCCTGATCACGCCGCCAGTCTGTCACCTGTCGTCACGCTGGTAGTTCGCTTCGAGTCAGAAGGCGTGCGATGGCGCGTTGGTTCGATTAGTCACCAAAGATCGGCTGTTCCACTTCGATAACTCCTGCGGGCTCGGCCTCCGGAACCGCGTTGAGCGGCTCGCCGGCGCGGTAGTACCGCCAGGCGCTCTTGTACGCACTGGGGCTGTCGTCGTACATGATCACGTAGCCCATGAGGGCGGTGACCTGCCACTTGGCCGGTATCTCCGCCGAGACCAGTTGGAAGACCTCGTCGGCTGTCATCTTTGCCGCTGGCACGTGGACACGTTGGGTCTTGAACTCCGCTGACTTCCCGTATCGAAAGTTGTATGGGAGCCCGGCCTTGGTTGCCTCCAGTAGTTCCTGCAGCGTCATCCCGCCAGGCTGCAGGCCCTCGATGGGCCGGTCCAGATCGATGGGGAAGAGGACGTCGAAGTGGTTCCGCTTCAGGACGGTGCTGTCCCGCTGGCGGCCGGGGTCCTTGTTGCCGAAGCCGTTGTTGTTCCAGGGGATTTCGCCGTTGTCCTTGTAGTGGGTGATCAGCAACTGCTCCGGGGCGAGGGCGGAGAAGTCCTCTGCTACGTACAGACACGAGAAGGCCATCTCGGCGAGGGAGATGTTGCGGCGCCCAGAGATCTTGCGCAGGTGGTTGCGGAGGCGGGCCGGCAGCGACTTGTCGGCCTTTCCGACGTAGACGAACTCATCGTTGAGGTAGAGCTGGTAGACCCCAGGTTTCTCTTTGAGTCGCGCAAGGTTCTCCTCGGCGAGAGGTGCCCGGTCCAGCCCTTCCAGGGCCTTCGCTAGCTGGTCCCCCAGCGCCCTGGTGATGCTGAGCGTGAAGTCCTTGTGGTACTGCGTCCCGTCGTCGGAGCCCACCACCGGTGTCATCCGTCCCACTCCCCTTGTCAGCGTGATCTCGGGAAGCCTATCGGCGGCCTGTACGCGTGGATGAACTTTCAGCTCGATGTGGCTTGAAGATCTGCAACTCCGCGGTATGCTTTCGAAATGGCTGAGCTGCAAGAAGGATCAAAGAAGGACCGCACGGGTGTCGAGCTCTTCGCTGGCGCCGGCGGTCTGGCCATGGCCGTCCACCGTGCCGGATTCCGTCCCCTGCTCTTCAATGAGTTCGCCAAGCGGGCGTGCGAGACCTTGGAGGTCAATGGGGCAGAGCGGGTCCCCGACGGTCAGAGGCCGACTCGAGCCCCAGGGCCCGACGAGAAGGTGCCCCTCGTCGCGGGCGATGTTCAAGAGCTCGACATGGACTACCTGTCGGGCAAAGTGGACGTACTTGCCGGCGGCCCTCCTTGCCAGCCGTTCAGTCTCGGTGGCGTCGCCAAGGGCGACGAGGACAAGCGGAACATGTTTCCGCAGATGTTTAGGGCCGTCCGGGAGATTCAGCCGAAGGCCGTGATCTGCGAGAACGTGCGCGGCCTGCTCAGGCCCTCGTTCCGCCGCTACTTCGACTACATCCAGCGCGAGCTGGAGCTGCCTTTCGAGGAGCGAGCCGAAGGCACTGACTGGGAGCAGCACTACGAATACCTGTTGAAGCGGCGCGAAAAGGAGCTGGACGACCCCAGGAAGCGGTACGACATCGTCATGATGCCGGTAAACGCCGCCGACTACGGGGTGCCCCAGATCCGTAATCGCGTCATCATCGTCGCGTTCCGCCGCGACCTGAACGTCGACATCGAACTGTTCAAGAAGCTCGCGAAACCGACGCACTCCGAGACCGCCCTCTTCCGGTCCATGGAAGACGGGACCTACTGGGAGCGGCACGCACATGTGCCCGACCACGTGCGCGAGTGGGTCATGGCCCGCCTCCCGAAGACCATGCCGATGGACGACGGGCTGCTGCCCTGGCACACCCTGCGCGACGCGATCGCCGGCATCGGCGACAACAAGCCACTGCCAGAAGTGCCGGACGAGTGGCTGGACCGCACCGAGCACTTTCTCGGCGGGTTCACGGAACACATCGGCTGGCCTGGCGCCCGCATTTACGACGGGCACACCCCCAACGAACTCGACCGCCCGGCGAAGACTGTCAAGGCCGGCGTGCACGGTGTTCCGGGCGGCGAGTCGGTCATGCTCCTGGACGAGCTAGTGGCTGATAAGGCCGCTCAAGGTGGCGTCCGGTACAAGTACAGGTATATGACGGTCCGCGAAACCGCTCGCGTTATGACGTTCCCCGACGCGTGGGAGCTTAAGGGCCCGCGAGGGGAGAAGATGCGTCAGCTGGGCAACGCCGTACCCGTCGCCCTTGGCGAGGTCTTCGCGAAGGCTGTCGCCGCCGTCCTGGATGAGACGGAGGAGCGTCAGAAGTGACAGGGCCCACCAGTAGGGCACAGAGCGGCTGGAAGCATGATTCGCCGCTGGACCGGGCGTGGAAGGGGCGACCAGGCAGGGCCCGAACTGCCATCGCGGCCGAACAGGACCGGGCTGCCGGAGGTCGTCACCGACGCTCCGTGGACCTTGGCGAGGGACGATTCGCCCGGGCTTCAGTGGAGCTGAAGGTGCTTCCAGGCACACGACGCATTCGCGCTTACCTGCGCTGGTCCGACGGGGGGAAGTCTCCGGCCCGGTACCTTGGGCAAGTCGAGCACGAGACGCGGGCCGCGAACCTCGCCGAGGGCTGGAAGGCGGCGTGGGAGAAGGGGCTTCTCACTGAGGAACCGCCGGTGGAGGGTTCGTGGGCTTCCTCGTCAGCGGTACGCGCCGTGATGCGGGGCAATCGAAACAAGGACACCCAGCCTGAGCTGCGGCTCCGGTCCTTGTTGCACAAGCAGGGCCTCCGCTATCGCGTGGCCGCGCGGCCGCTGCCCGAACTCCGGCGAACCGCCGACGTACTCTTCCCCAAGCCGAAGGTCGCGGTCTTCGTCGATGGCTGTTATTGGCACGGATGCCCGGAGCACCTTCGGGAGTCACGCAAGAACGCCGAGTTCTGGCACAGCAAGATCGAGGGCAATCGCGCTCGGGACGCGGAGACAGATCGGTTGCTCGGCGAGGCGGGATGGACCGTCGTCCGCGTCTGGGAGCACGAGGATCCCGTGGTCGCCTGCGCTCGAATCGAGAGAATCGTACGACAAGCAGCGACGATCATGCCCAACTGACTAAGTCAATCGCTCCCAGGTAGGGCGTAGCCGGGCTCCTCTCAAATGAGCCTGCGGCCATTGGGAAGTGCCGGTACCGCGCTGCGGCCTTTCCCTGCGGATCGCCCGGGAAGCCGCAGTCTGCGAGGTGCTTCTCGCCTCGCCGTTCGGCATCGGGAAAACGCCGGCGCGGGCGAAGTCCCTCTCTCTCCGCAACTGCACCGACGCCGAGACCGCACGACGTGCGAAGGCGGTATGGAAGCTCTGCCTGGGGTGCCGGTACGAGATCGGTCCCTCGGCGGAGCAGGTGCGGGTCTGGCGTCGCGAAGTGCACTCGGTCATTCCCTGCTGAGCACCCGAGCACCCTCATCCCGGCGGTAGCCGATGCAAGGGAGTCGACTCACGCAACTGTCTCCCGAAGGCTGCCGCGTCCTCATGAGGGGGTGCGGCGAGAGACTCAGCGCTAGAGACTCCGGTGGCGCCAGGGGCACGGCCTGAATGCCGTGCAAAACGGGAGCGGTTTCGGCCAATCCCTGGCTGTCCAGCAAGGTTGTGCGCATTGTCGCTTTTGTGGTCTGGCGGCTATCAGTATCCGTCGTAAGGATGCCCGCTTGCGGATGATCGGGGGAGCGGGATGGCGGTTGGGTGGGGCGTGCGCACTCAGGGGAGAGCGGGCACGGAAGGGGCGCAGTGGCCAGCTGTCCCGATTCAGGCGAACCCTGTCACCTCTGGGGCCAACCGCCAGGCGGAGGTGGACCCCACGTCGTCCGAAGTGACGCGGTTGCTTTGCCAGGCGGTCTACGCGCGGCCTGACCGAGTGAAGGCAGTCAAGGCGTGGTGGCGAAAAGTTCGGGGCAAGACGGGAAGGGCCAAGAAGCCTAGGCGCAGCACCAGGCGGGCGATTTACCTGGAAGGCAGTGATGACTGTCCGCCCCTGGGAGAAGCGACTGCGCAATGGGTCGCAGACCATGTGCTGAACGGTCCGCCGCTGCCTGTGCCGTCGTACGGTTTCGATCTTGTTCCGGTGGTGGCACACGGACTTCGTGCCCGACGGCGCCGGTGGATTCGGCGCACATGCATTCTGGTCCTGTGTGGGCTGACCGCCTACGCGGTGCCGTGGGCTTTCGGAATCTGGGCGGTTGCCGTCGTCGCCGCTTTGTTCCTGCGGTGGGCTGCTTTCCGCGCGATCCGCAGGTCCGGCCTAACGCGGTGGGCGCCTTCGCGACGTCTGGCGTATGCCGTGCTGCCCACGCCGTGGCTGCTCGCACTCCTGCCGTACAGGCCCGTGGGTGGCGACATGTTCGAGCTGCGCCTTGAACTGGCCCTACTGCCCTTCGGGCTGGTGGCTGTCGTCGCACTGGCGTACGTGGGGGACCGGCTTGCGGCACGGGCTGCGCTGGGTGCTTTGGTGCAGGAAGGGGTGTCGTCCGATGATCTGCCGTGGGTTGCTGCCAAGGCTGCGCGCAGGATGTCGGACATCAGTAAGGACCAGTCGCAGCTGGCGCTGCCCTACGACGCCTCAGAGCAGTTCGTTGGTGCCGGGCGCGATGTTTGGGGGCCGGCTCGCATCAGCATCCCTCTCAAGCCCAAGGACGCCGAGGAGTCGGTCAGGCCGTTTGGGGAGGCGGAGCTTCTCCGACGCGTAGGCACCGCCCTCAACGAACTGGGCCGCGGCGCCCGGGAGATCACGGATCCGCTTCCTGGGTTCTCGATGGAGCGCGTACTCGGCCTTCCGGCTGCCCGATGGCTGCAGCGCACCCGTGAGACGAAGGTGGAGCTGGCCGACCTGAGCGGCCTGGGACGTAGATCTCCTTCCGGGGTGCCAGACCGGCTGTACCTGCGAGCCCAGTGCATCAGCTGGAACGGACAGATCGTGGTGAGCGTGTTCGTGCATGCCGCGCTGGAGGCCGGCGAGCTGCGGCTGACTATTCGCCCGCACGTAATGACACCGCTCTACAACGAGCTGCGGGCCACCGCCACACCCGCCCGGATGCGCGGAGCACACCTGCTCGGGTGGCTTGGCTCGCAGGCGCTCTTGGACACACTCATGGGCCCGTTGGCTGTGTGGCGCCTGGTCACACGCCTCGGCGAGAAGACCGAGGTGCGCGGGGAGGAAGAAGACCCAGTGAGCCTGCGCGACCGGTACTCCACCCAGGAAGTCACCGACATGCACCAGAGCGACGACGCCAAGCGCCACGTGGTCCTGATCCAGTCCTGCGTCTTCCGCACTGTCGCCGAGTTCCTCGATGAGCAGGGAATCGACCTGGCAGCGTACGAACGGCAGGTCGCCACCGTGACCAACAACATCCTCATCTACGGGGACAACAACGCGCCCATCCAGAACGTCGTCGGCAACGGCATCAGTGGCGTCGGCCAGGACAACAAGAATCAGGGAGGCAAGTAATGGTTGTGGGACGGCGTCGCCCCGAACCTGACCCGGGCCATGGCTCGGGCATCAGCATCGGCGGTAACAACAGCGCACCCCTGCAGAACGTCGTGGGGCACGACATCTCCCACATCCACCAGTCCGCCGCGGTGCACAGTGCGGTCGACATCGACGCTGTGCGCGGCCTCCTCGCCGCCTTCCGTGCGGACGTTGACCACAACGCGGCGGACCTGCAGAACGTCACAGTGCTGCGCGCGATGGCGGACACCGTTGACGCCTCGCTCGTGTCCCCCGACGCGCCGGAGATCGGCACACTGCGCGGGATCGCGACGGCATTGCCCGCGTTGGTGCTGGGCACTGCGGTACAGCAAGGAGGCGAGTCGCTTGCCAACGCCATTGGTGGGCTGCTGAGTTGAGATTGCACACCCTTGAGCTGTCCTGGGATGCGGGATGAACTGTTTCAGCTGCCGACTGTGGCGAACGTGGATACAGTACTGCGACCAGTTGGGGGGAATGCGAAGTGGATGAAGCGACGTTCGCGGCGACGACCGTGGCCGCGGCCTTCCTCACCCAAGCGACCCAGGAGGGGTACCAGCGGGTCCGTGAGGTCATCGGCCGCATGATCCGACGCAGCGGACAAGAGGGCGAGGCGGCGGCTGAGCTTGAGCTTATGGACCGAGGCTGGACCGCAGTGGCACAGGTTCCTGCGGGTGACCGTGAAGCTGCAGTGCAGGCCGCTGCGGTTGCGTGGGCTCCCGCCCTCGTACGGCTTGCAGAGTCAGAACCAGCTGCGTACGCAGAATTGTTGGCCCTGGCCGGGCAGAACCACCCGCCCTCCGTGATCAACCAGCACAACCACGGAACGGGTACCTTCATCAATGGAAACGTCGGAGGCGGCCTGACCATCAATCACGGCGCGGGGCATGGCCGACACGCCTGATCCCCAGAACCAGGGCGGGCAGCACAACCGGGGGCCCGGTGTGTTCGTCGCGGGCAACGTGTACGGAGACGTCAGCAACCGTCAAACGCCTCAGGCGAACCACGGACAGGATTACGAGCCCCAGAAACCCGGGGAAAAGCAGCGCAAAGAGAGAGTCTGTCCTGACGGAAATCAACCGGAGGGAGAGAACGAATTTGGGCCCGGCGGGGCGCTGCTCGGCTGGACCTGGCTCACTGTCACGCTCTTCGGGATGTCCGGCTACTGCGCCGTTGGGGCTTTCATCGCCGTGACGTCGGTAGGAGATCGTGTCGGAGCAGTTCTTGTTGCCCTGGGTTCAGCCTTCGGCGGGGTGATGGCCCTGGCCTTCGCTTTCGCAGCTCTCACAGAGGTCTGCGCCGCAGGTACGGCCAATGCTGCTGACTCCGCGAGGAAGCGAGGGAGGCAGGGGCAGCGAGCCGCAGCCCGTTTGAATCTTCGGTACGCGGTCTCAGTCGCTCGTGTCGCAGACTTGAGCGCATTCCTGGCCGGGTTAATCGCGGGGCTCTTTGGCTTCCTGGCCATCGGTAAGAAGGCTGCGGACCGGGCCCACGAGGCTCGCGAATACGCCGAGTCCGAGATCGTCAAGACGCGCTCTGCACTGGGGGATGAGTTCGGCGAGGAATAGCCTCGCGTTCGGGAACCGTTTGGGAGCTGGCTTCCGAAGCTGACTCCCAGGGTGGCTCCGGAAACCACTCAGGGACCCGGCCTATCAAGCGGATCAGGCCCCTGACCCAGCGTTCATTCGGCGAGGTGGCGGAACTGACCCCGTGAGCTCTTCGCAAGGGCACCGCGGCCGCCGAGCCTGTGGGTCACCACTCGCTCTGCTGTTAACCCGCTGACGGGTGCGTGGTCGTGTGGCCTGCTCTGCGATCTGGCCGTGCCGTCTCAGTGCGTTCGTGCTGGGTGGGGCGGCGAACGAGGTCGCCCACCCTCGATTTCATCTGCCCGGTAAGTTCAGCTTGAAGCCGCCCTTATGACCGAGGTGCGAAGCCAGTCCACTGTCGCGGAGACGCCTTCCTCAAGCGCCACAGGCGCCGCTGTCGGGAAGAGCGCTCGTAGGCGGCCGCTGTCGGCTTGGGAGTGCGGGACGTCGCCAGCGCGACTGGGTAGGTGCTTTCGCCTGATTTGGCCACCAGCAGCGGTCTCGATCACTGGAATCAGGTCCAGCAGGGATATACGGGTTCCAAAGGCCAGGTTCACGGGGCGCGGCTCGACGACCCGGCGGAGGAGTGTGTCGGTGAGGACGCGGCAGACAGTGCCCACGTACGTGAAGTCTCTCGTCTGAGTGCCGTCGCCGTGCACAGTGACAGGGTGGCCGGCGAGCATGGCGCTGATCCACTTAGGGATGACTGCGGCGTAAGGATGGTCAGCGCGCTGACCCGGGCCGTACACGTTGAAGAAGCGGAACGGCAGGACCGGCAGACCGTAGCTGTGGTGGTACGCCCCCAGGTACGCCTCGGTGGCGAGCTTGGTGACTGCGTACGGGCTCATCGGGGCGGTGGCCAGGCCCTCATGTTTCGGCAGGCATGGATTCGAGCCGTAGACCGAGGATGAGGAAGCCGCGATCACGTGCACGTTGCCGGCACGGCGGGCGGCTTCGAGGACCTGGAGCGTTCCCGTCGCGTTGGCATGATGGCTGGCCAGCGGATCTTTCACGGAGCGAGGGACGGATGGCAGAGCGGCGAGGTGAACGATGGCGTCCGCGCCGTGGAGCGCCTCGTCCAGGAGAGCGGCGTCCTGGATGTCACCTTCGAAGAAGTCGACGTCCAGGTCCGCGAGGTTCTGCTTCGACCCGGTGCTGAGGTTGTCGATCACTCGGATTTGGCTGATCGCAGGGTCGTTCGCCAGGGTCCGGGCGAGGTTGCTGCCGATGAATCCGGCGCCGCCGGTGATCACGATGTTCACGAGGAGGCTTCCCTTCAGAGAGCGTCGATGTGGGCGCCGGCCAGCCGGCGGCGGCAGTCGAGTACGTACGGGGCGTGAGCGGTGATCGCGGCGTAGTCGAAGGCGTCGTGGTCGGCCAGAAGAACGACTGCGTCGGCTGCGGCGAGGTGCTCCGGGGTGGTATCGACACGCTGGAGGTTCTGCAGAGCGGCAGCACGGGGGTGGGCATCGTCGTTCACGTGAGGGTCCGCGGCCTGGACCTCGGCGCCCATGCCTGTCAGTAGTTCCGCGATGCGAGCCGCTGGGGTTTCTCGGGCGTCGCCGGTGTTGGCCTTGTAGGCCAGGCCCAGCAGCAGAATGCGGGAGCCGTTGAGCGACTTCCTGCGCTTGTTGAGTGCGTCCACGAGGCGACGGACCACGTAGTCAGGCATGTGGTTGTTGACATCGTTGGCCAGTTCGACGAAGCGGAAGCTGCGGCCCAGAGTCCGCTGGACCTGCCAGGAGAGGTAGGACGGGTCGATGGGCAGGCAGTGACCGCCGACGCCAGGTCCTGGCGTGAAGCGCATGAAGCCGAAGGGCTTGGTGGCCGCGGCGTCGATCGCGGCCCAGATATCGATGCCCAGGTCGTGGGCGAACATTGCCAGCTCGTTGGCCAGGGCGATGTTCACGTGCCGGAAGGTGTTCTCCAGCAGCTTCGCCAGCTCTGCCTCCTTGCAGTTGGAGACCTGGACGATCGTGTCGACGAGCGAGCTGTAGAAGTCCTGGATGGCCGCTGCCGATGCGGCGTTGATGCCGGAGACGACCTTGGGAGTGTTCTCCAGCCGCCATTCCCGGTTGCCGGGATCGATGCGCTCGGGGCTGTAGCCGAGCTGGAAGTCACGGCCGGCGGTCAGGCCGGAAGCTCGTTCGAGGATCGGGCCGAAGAGCTCCTCGGTCGTGCCAGGGTACGTAGTGGACTCAAGGACGACGGTCGCCCCAGCCTTGAGGTGACGACCGAGCATCCACGCAGCGTCTTCGACGTGCGAGAGGTCGGGGGCTCCATCCCGGAGTGGCGTGGGGACAGTGACGATCGCGAGATCGAAGTCCGTGCAGTCAGCCGTGTCGAGGCTGGCGCGATAGGCCCCGGAGGCCAGGAGCGGAACTAACCTCGCGTCCGGAACGTCCTCGACGTACGACTCGCCAGCCATCAACCGCTTCACACGCTCGGCGGCGACGTCGAAGCCGACGACGCGGTGCCCCACCTCAGCAGCCCGGACAGCGAGGGGGAGCCCGACGTACCCCTGCCCCACGATGAGTACGCGCAGCGGCTTAACCTCGCTCTTCGTGATCATGCGGACCACCTCTTTGGAGTGGGTTGAGGACAGTGCGTGCAGAACTGCCGGGGCGCGGTTGTCCTAAAATGAGGAATGCCTCGGCCGTACGAGACTCGCTTGGCCGCCTGTCTCGGACGGCCGAGCGCCTTTTCCACGCGGGCTCGTCCGAGGGATAAACAGCTCGCCGGGGGGATGCCCAGGTTCGATACGATGGCGGTGGCCTGCAGACCCGACCCGTCACCGTGCGTCACCCGACTGAGCGACCTGAGTGGTCGCGCCTGCTGCAGCCTCCCGACTTGGGCCCGCCGCGGCACCGCCGCCGGCGCCTTACGTACGAAATGGAGCATCCAAGGATGGCTCGACACCTGGTAACCAGCGCGCTTCCCTACATCAACGGGATCAAGCACCTGGGCAACATGGTCGGGTCGATGCTTCCGGCGGATGTGTACTCCCGGTACCTCCGCCAGCGTGGTCACGACGTCCTGTACATCTGCGCGACCGACGAGCACGGGACACCGGCCGAGCTGGCGGCCAAGGCGGCCGGAGTGTCGGTGGCGGAGTTCTGCGGGCAGGCCCACGACGCGCAGAAGGCCGTGTACGACGGCTTCCAGCTCGCCTTCGACTACTTCGGACGCAGTTCTTCGCAGCAGAACGTCGAGATCACGCAGCACTTCGCGCGCCAACTGCACAAGAACGGCTTCATCGAGGAACGGGCGATCCGGCAGGTGTACTCGCCGGTCGATGGCCGCTTCCTGCCGGACCGGTACGTCGAGGGCACGTGCCCGCACTGCGGCTACGACAAGGCCCGCGGTGACCAGTGCGAGAACTGCACCCGCGTACTCGACCCGACCGACCTGCTGAACCCCCGCTCGGCGATCAGCGGCTCCACAGAGCTGCAGGTCCGCGAGACCAAGCACCTGTTCCTGCTGCAGTCCAAGCTTCAGCACGAGGTCGAGGCGTGGGTCGCGCGGCACGAGGAGCAGTGGCCGCAGCTGTCCTCCTCCATCGCCCGCAAGTGGCTTACCGAGGGTCTGCACGACCGGGCGATTACCCGCGACCTGGACTGGGGCGTCCCGGTTCCGGCCGACACCTGGCCGGAGCTCGCGGCCGAGGGGAAGGTCTTCTACGTCTGGTTCGACGCCCCGATCGAGTACATCGGCGCGACGAAGGAGTGGTCGGACGCTGCACCGGATGGCGAGCTGCGGGACTGGAAGTCGTGGTGGTACGAGGCCGACGACACCGTGCGCTACACCCAGTTCATGGCCAAGGACAATGTCCCGTTCCACACGGTGATGTTCCCGGCCACGGAGCTCGGTGTCCGCGAGCCGTGGAAGAAGGTCGACGTCGTCAAGGGCTTCAACTGGCTCACGTACTACGGCGGCAAGTTCTCCACCTCCCAGAAGCGAGGCATCTTCACTGACGCCGCGCTGGAGATGCTGCCGGCGGACTACTGGCGCTACTTCCTGATCGCCAACGCCCCCGAGTCTGACGACTCCTCCTTCACCTGGGAGCACTTCGCCGCCACGGTCAACAAGGACCTCGCCGACACTCTCGGCAACTTCGTCAACCGCGTGCTGTCCTTCTCCCGCAAGCGCTTCGGGGACGACGTCCCTGCGGGCAACGCAGCCGGCGAGGTGGAGGCGAGGCTGGGAGACGAGATCGCGCGCCTGCTGGCCGAGTACGAGGAGCACATGGAGGCCCTCCAGTACCGCAAGGCCGGGGCCGCGCTGCGCGCCCTGTGGTCGGCGGGCAACTCCTACCTGGAGGAGAAGGCCCCCTGGCTGGAGATCAAGAGCGACCCGGAGGGTGCGGCCCTGACCCTGCGTACGGCGATGAACCTCATCCACCTCTACGCGGTCGTCTCCGAGCCGTTCATCCCGGCTTCGGCCGCCGCCATGCGCGGTGCCTTCGCCCTGGAAGGCGACACAGCAACCTGGGTGACCGCCGAGCAGGCCAAGTCCCTGGACGCCGTTCCGGCCGGTACGGCCTTCACTGTGCCGCCAGTGCTCTTCGCGAAGATCTCGGAGGGGGACCTGGAGTCCTACCGGACCCGCTTCGGCGGCGCCGACGTCTGACGAGGCCCCGTGCGCCCGTACCGGCCCCGGCCTCATCGGGCGGTACGGGCGTCGAGGCGCCCGGCCAGTTCGGAGGGCGGCACGTTCATGAGCTGGATTCGAGGGATACCTTCGTCGATCTCGATCCACGTCACGCCTCCGGAGCCGGGCACATACTCGAGGTAGTGCTCGAAGCCGTGTTGCGTGAGCTTCAGCAGGAGGCAGGCGATCCCACCGCCGTGTCCGACCAGCACGGTCGTGCGGTGCGGTCCGGTGGATAGTTCGTCCCACAGATGTGAGTAGCGGGCTTGTACGTCTTCGGATGATTCGCCGCCCGGCGTGCGGAGCTGGTAGATGGGGACACCTTGACGGTCGGCTTCTGCCGCCGCGAGGTCTCTGGGCCGGCCACCAAGATGGCCGCTGTTCTTCGCTGCCAGTCGATCGTCCACGCGTGCGTCGGTCGGCGTGAGCGGGGCCGTAAGGAGTGCGGCCGACTCACTACATCTGGACATCGGGCTGACGAGCATCTGGTCGGCCACGAGTCCGGTTGCGGCCAGGGTGCGGCCAACGGTGCGGATGTCGTCGCGTCCGCGCTCGCTGAGCGTGCCGCCGACAGCTCTGCCTTGGTGGATACCGCGGGCGTTTTCCTCGGTCTCACCGTGCTTGACCAGGTAGATGTGTTTCGTGCTCATGGTGGTCCGTCTCCCTTCTCGGTCAGTCCCAGTCGCGGACGTCGACGATGGCGGATACGGCGGTGACGAGCTGGTCGTGGTCGGCTCGCGACATGGCCGGGAAGCGGTCGTAGTGCCACTCGACGTAGAGGACGGAGATGAGGCCGATCGTCCCGTCGGCGACCAGCTTCGTGAGCACCGGGTACTCGGCACCCTCGATGTCCATCTTCACGACGACGTGATCGTCCGGGGCGACGGTCTGGCGCAGCCAGGCGCTGAAGTCGATGGCGGGCACCGGGACCGGTGAGTCGTAGTCGATCTGCTGGTCGTACACCGGCGGGACGCGTTTGCCGGGCATCACGGTGGAGCTCTCGTGGTGGCCGAGGAACAGATCGATCACCCCGTCGTGCGTCCATACGGCGCCGTGAGAGACCTCGACACGGGGTGAGTGGGCCGCCCGTTCGACTTCGCGGTGAATGGCGGGCAGCAGGTCCTTGTTGGGTTCGAACGCATAGAAGTCGTGGTCGGGGAGCTCGTGGATGAAGCGGCTCAGCACGATTCCGAGGTTGGTTCCGCAGTCGATGAAGACTTTGCGCATGAAGGACTCCCGTGGTCGGTTGTAATGGCGGGTAGGTGGATTTCCTGCACGACGCGGTCGGCGAGCAGGGCAAAGTCGCCGGTTTCCGGGCGGTAGCAGCGTTCCTGGTAGCGGATGGTGATGCGGCGCACCGGTTCCGCACCGCGGTAGGGAGGCAGGTTGCCCCAGTGGTAGAGCTGACCGCCGGGGGCCTTGAGCCGGCGCAGCCGCCGGGGCAGTGGGCCCTTCGGCGTACCGGCGTTGAGCTCGGTGAACATCGCGGTCAGGAAGGCGATGTGCTCGCTTGCCTGTTCGTCGTCCGCTTGCGCTCGGCCATAGGTCTGCTTGAGACGCCGGAGTTCGGCGGGATCGCCTACTGCGCCGAGGAGGCGGTCGCGCAGTCCTCGGTCCCAGACGATGCCGAGGTGGCCGTGGAGGATGGGCTCGCTGGTGAGGAAGTAGCCCAGGACGCGACCGAACTCGCGCTCGTACGGGCACATGAAGTCGTTGTAGAGCCCGAGCTTCGCGCCGGAGGCCGTCTCCACCTGCCAGTTGACGCGTGCGGTGAACGGTGAGTCCCACCAGCCGAGGTGCCACGGCTGCCACAGCAGGTCAGCCGTGCTGAGGACGAAGACCAGGAGTGCGATGACGACGGCCGGCCAGCCGAACGTTGGGGTGTACTCCGGATCAGGGAGCAACGCCATGGTCAGCGCGAGTGCCGCGTTGGTGCAGATGTTCTCCCAGAAGAAGATGCCGGAGGCCAAGACGACTGCGAGGTTGAAAACGGCCGTCGCGGCCAACACGACGACAAGAAGACGGCGGTCGTGGAAAGCGATGAGGCCAGCGGCTTCGACCAGCACCGTCAGGATGTTGAGGGGGCGGTCCACAACGCGTGCACGGCGCAGAATGCCGGTCACGGTCTCAGGGGGCAGGAAGCGTGCCCATCCCCAGGAGTAGGCGGAAGCTGTGAGGTAGTGGGTGCGGTTGTGCCAGGCCCAGGACCAGGGGCGCGGCCCGAGGCGGGCCTTGCTCCACGCCGGCTTGACGTAGTGGGAGAGCGAGACGCAGCCGAGAACCAGTACGAGGGCGGTTGAGGATTCTGGCGTACTGAGGACCGTCGCCACGAAGACCCAAGCGAGGTACGCCTTGATCAGCCGCAACGGCATCATCGCGTGGTGCTTCCAACCGCGCAGTCGGCCGCAGTAGACAGCGAGCCACGGCAGCAGGGCTGGTGCCCAGAAGCAGGAAGACACCGCGAGGAGCAGCAGCACCACTTTGGCCCGGCGCTGTGGGGCGATGGGCTGGGTCACGTCGTAGTCGCTCGTGGCGCCCTGCCAGGTCAGCAGAGCGACCACGAATACGACGAACCAGCGGAAGAGGCCGGGGGCGGGTGTGGGGAGGAAGGCGAGCAAGGCGGAGGGAGCGGCAGTCGCGAGCGTCGCTCGCCAGACCGTCGGCCGAGAGGCCAGTGTCCGCACGGTTGGAGAGATGGCGAAGCGGTAGCAGAGCACGACGGCCGCCACGACCACGGCGGTGGTCACGTACACGGGCAGTGAAGGCAGTTCCATGGCCGCCTACCGGGTGGAGGGGGTAGGGACCCGCCCACCGGCTGCGGGCAGGGTCTCCAGGTAGGAGGCGATTCGCTCGCGGGGGTCTTGGGTGAGGTGTTGGTCCCGATGGCGTTCGACGTTGGCGCGAAGCTCCCGGGCCCGGTTGAGGAAGTCGAGTATCGCCCCGCGTTCGATCCGTGGAGCGCTGGTGCCGAGTTCCGCCTCGTGGACCACCTTGGCGCACCAGTGCTGGTCGTACGTGGGCAGCGGCACCAGGTGGACCGGTTTGCCGAGGACGAAAGCTTCGCTGATGAGGTTGAAGCCGGCGTTGGAGAAGACGGCCTCGGAGCGCGCCAGGTCGGAGATGAACGACTGGCGGTCGAACGGGCAGATCTCGATCTTGTCGTCGGCGTACTGGCGCAGGTTCTCGACCTCGTCCGAGTGCGCGTAGATCCGTAGGGTCCGGTCTGGGACGTACTGGCGGAAGACGTCTGCGAGGGTGCGGACGGAGTCCTCGGGGCCGTGATCGAAGTACCGCGAGAAGTAGGCCGTGGTCATCGTCCCGATCGTGACCTGGGCGGAACGGACGAGGTCCGGAACGACGGGGGCGATGAACTCCAGCCTCCGGTCGTCGGCCTCCAGGGGGACGTACGAGCAGATGAAGGATCGGTCGGCCCGAGGGGCGAAGTAGCGCAGCCGCTGCTCGTCGGCCGTGCGCGCGTACCGGCCGACCGGCGGCAGGTCGAGGTGCCGGTACTTGCTCTGCTGGTCCACCGAGATGAGGGGTCTGCCGAAGTGGTAAGCCAGTCGCGGTGTGTTGGGCTCGTAGTCCGTGATGAACACATCCGGGACGCCGGTTTCCCTGAT
The DNA here is from genome assembly GCF_040302845.1 of Streptomyces sp. NPDC096323. Classification (NCBI taxonomy): domain Bacteria; kingdom Bacillati; phylum Actinomycetota; class Actinomycetes; order Kitasatosporales; family Streptomycetaceae; genus Streptomyces; species Streptomyces sp. NPDC096323. The sequence continues at coordinate 176,708 of NZ_JBEOSI010000004.1, read as the reverse complement.
GGCCCGGCGCAGCCGCAGGTGTCGGCTGATGCCGGCGGGAGTCTGCCGGATGTTGGTGCGTAAGACGTCGGCTGTGTGGATGCGGTCGTCACGGGCAAGGAGCGTCGGCATCCACCCGTCCCACGCGGGGAATCCGAGGTCGCGAAAGTACTCGACTCGCGTGCTCCCGTTGGTGATGATCCGTACCTGGTGGCCGCGGTCGCGCAGGTACTGGGCGATCACGCTCTGCCTGACGGAATGCCCCATGCCGATGCCGTTGACGCCGATGATCACGCTGAGCGGCTGTGTGAGTGCGGACACGACGATCCCTTCGTCAGGCGAGTCGGGTGATGACGTTGTGGGTGATGGCCGCGACCTGGGGGTCGGTGGCGAGCAGTCGGGACCAGTCAGTGGTGGCGGCGGTGAAGACGGTGCCGGTCGCCCTGTAGAGACCAAGGGTCGCCGCGCGGGGGCTGGGCATGGGCTCGCGGGCTGCGAAGTTCCAGTCGGAGGGCAGTGGGGCGATGCCGAGGATCTTGAAGTTCTTCGGCGTTCCGTCCTGGCCGGTGGGCTGCGGGCTTCTCTGCCCGTCGATTTCGTATGCGGCGCCGTCGCATTCGTAGCCGACGAGCGCATTGTCCTGGCCGAAGGTGCCACCGGTCTTGAGACCCGTCCCGGAGAACACCCAGTGGTCCGCGTCGGTGACGGTGTATCCGAGGGGCGGGCGCGGGCCGTCCCAGTGCCCGCCGCCGTTCCGGTAGCTCACTCCCAGGAGGGTGTTCTCAGGCTCCGACTCCCACCAGTGGTCGGGGCAGCCGTACGAGCTGTCCGGGTCCGTTCCGGCAGGGGCGTCGGGAGGGAATTTCCCGCACTCAAGGGCCGAGCGATCCTCGTCGGGCCTCACTCGCCACCAGCAGGTGTTGGCACCGAAGTTGGCGATGTTGCCGCCTGTGTCGCGGAAGGCGGTCACGTTCCGACGGGTCTGGGCGGTCCAGTATTCGTCGTGCCCGGAGGAGGCCAGGAGGCGATATCCGTCGCCGAGGAGCCGGCCTTCGTCGAGGTCGAGGTCCGTGCAGTAGTCGCTCTGGATTCCGTTCTCCTCCATCCAGGAGATGAAGGGAGCATCCCAGTGCGCGAACGTCTGCCGAGGCGACGAGGTGTCGTACGGGTCTGGCAGGCCCTTGACCGGACCGCCGACGCCGCCTCCGGGGCGGCGCAGCGTCACCCTGGAGGCGCTGTACAGGCTTCCACCCCCCGCCGTGTTGTACGCGTGGTAGGTGAAAACAGGGATCTTGTAGAGGACCTTGCGACCCGAGGGAACTGCGGGCGTGACGACCAGAAGGAATCTGGCCTCGCGAGCGTCCATGACCGGTTGGCTCGGACAGACTCCCGTGCTCAGGACTCCGATGTAGACACCGGACCGCCAGTCTCGCGGAACGAGGAAGTCGTAGGCCGGCCACTGCCAGTCCTCATCGTGCAGTCCGGGCACGGCGTCCTGTCCAGGCCACTCGACGTGCCCCGTGTGCTTGAGTGCCGAGCCCCAGCGGTAGAAGTCGAGCCGGAAGCGATCTGCGGAGGTGGCGATGTGAAGTCGGATGCTGCGGCCGGCGCGGATCGAGGGGGACGCCGGGTATCCGTTGATGCCGGTCATGAGTGGGCCTGCGGTCGGGCGACTCCGATGTAGTGGTAGCGATCGACCTGCTCGACGTGAGACTCCCAACCCAGGGCGTCCAGCCGTTTCGTGAGCCCGCCGGCGTCGTAAAGCACCTTGACGGTCAGGTGCTGACTTCCGTCGGAGAGCCTCCGGCGCACCGTCGGAACCGCACGTCCCTCGATCGTCTGCTCGATCTCCGCCTTTGCGCGGGAGTCGTCGAGGAAGACCACGCAGCCACCGGGCTTCAGAGCCTTCCGCAGGGCCTTCCAGAAGGGTTCCAGGTACGCGGGCGGCACATGGCTGAGCCAGAAGGCGAAGAACACGGTGTCGTACTGGCGATCAGAGATCTGGCTGAAGATGTCCGCCTCGATGAAGCGAGTCGTCGAGCCCTCCAGGCGGCTTTTCGCGATGGCCAGCATCTCGGGCGCGGCGTCCACTGCGGTCAGGCTGCGGGAGCGCCCGGAGAGCAGGTGGGTCCACTGGCCCGTGCCGCACGCCAGCTCCAGGACGTCTCCGCTGATGGGCAGGCGATCGAGCACGTGCGAGAGCTGGGGCATCCCCATACGGTCCGCGTATGCGGTGTCGTACTCATCAGCCCTTGCGCGGTAGTAGGCGATCTGCTGCTCCGACCGTTCAGCCGATGCGCTGTGCTGCTCTCCGATCTCGAGCATCCTCAGCTCCTTCATGAACCAGTAGCGTTCGACCGCCAGTTGGGAACTCGGCGGGCTGACAAGGTCCATGACAGCGGGGCGCAGGTCATCCGTGTATCACGGCGGGCTAGTGAGGCCGTTCATCGGCGAGCACCCCGACTTTTCAACATCTGCTTACACACGACTTCGCACGGGGCAGACTTACAGTCCCGATCATGTTGACCGATGGGCAGGCGGTAACTGACGTGTCGAGGAGCCGTGCGGGATGGCGCCCGGACAAGCTCCGCGAGGTGCGCGAGGCACACGGATTAACCCTCGAGCGTGCCGGCGAGCGTTTGCGCGAAGTGGCCACAAGGGCCGCTATCACGGTGCCCGCAGCCAACTTCCAGACGCTCTGGCAGCACGAGCAGGGCGAGGTATACCCGGGTCCGCACTATCGGCGCGCGTACTGCCTTCTGTACCGCGGTACGGAACCCGAGCTCGGATTCCGCCACCCCTTGCCCGACGAGGCCACGCACCTGAACCTCACGCCGACGACGGAGTCCCGCAACGGGGCCCACGTTGTCGCTGTCGAGCGGGCGCTCTCTCAGATCACGCCAGGCACGGATGCCAGCGGCGATCTCGACGTTCAACAGCGGATCATCGACGCGTGGAAGCGTCGGCACACGGGCGGAGATCCTCATCGCCCGTCTCTGCTCATCGTCGGCGGCTTCGCAGGCAGCGGGAAGTCGGAGTTCTCCCGCTTCATCTCCCAGCTCACGGGCTGGCCGGTCCTCGACAAGGACCCCATCACGCGTCCCCTGGTCGAGCGACTTCTGGTAGAGATGGGCAGCGAGCCCAACGACCGGCACTCCGAGCTCTACCGCGAGCAGGTGCGGCCCCTTGAGTACCAGTGCCTGCTTGAGACCGCCTACGCCAACATCGACTGCTCCATCAGTACGGTGCTGACGGCACCGTTCATCTCGGAAGTGATGGATGTCCGCTGGATCCAACGGCTGACCAACCGATGCGAGGCCCGAGGTGTCAGCGTCTCCATAGTCTGGATCAAGTGCGATGTGGAAACGATGCGTGAGTACATCAGCTTCCGGTCCGCCGCCCGCGACAGCTGGAAGCTTCAGCACTGGGACGAGTACGTGAAATCCGTCGACGTCGAACTGCGCCCTGCCGTCGCCCACATGGTGGTGGACAACCGGCTCGGCGCGGCGATATCCCTCACTGATCAAGTACGACAGGTGTTGGGAACGGTGTTCTGATGAACCAGGGAATCCTGCTGTACGGGCCGCCTGCCGCCGGCAAGGACACAGTGACGGCGGCTCTCGCCGAACTCGACTCGCGCTATGTCCTCTTCAGCCGACTCAAAATCGGCAGCGGCAAGTCTGCGGGATACCGGATGGGTACCCCGGATCAGCTGGCGGAGCTGGAGAGGCGAGGCGGCCTCATCTACCGCAATGACCGATACGGAAACACCTACGTTGTCGACCGCCAGGGCCTCGGGCTGGCCATGGAGGGTGGGCGCATTCCCATCCTCCACCTCGGCCAGGTCGCAGGCGTGGAGGCGGTGACCGCCAAGTACCTCGCCGCCTGGTCGACGGTGTTGATGTGGTGCTCTCGGGAGGCCACGGCCATCCGCTCGGCTAGCCGAGGCGATCACGATACGGAGGCCCGGCTCGCCGCATGGGATGCGACGGAGAAGGATCTCGCCACCAACGATCACCCTGCCTGGGATCTCCGTGTGGACACCGAGGTCTCCTCGCCTGGAGACGCGGCAGTACTCATTGATCAGCTCGTACGCGCGTCTGTGTGACGAGCCTCCACTGAACTCAGCAGTTCGAGAGCACGGGAGACAGTGACGGGCCTGTCGTGGACCTCGTCCCAGCGGTGAAGGGCAGCGGCAATCTCCCGCATGAAGTGGTCCGGCAGTCCCGACTCGGCGAGCAGGTCTGCGGCGTCTTCCAGTTCGGGCGCCCACCGCCAGGCGCGAGCGGCCGTCTTGGGAATGTAGTCCGTCTCCGTCAGATAGCTGCCGGTGCGCTTGGAAGCGATCTGTACGAGCTCGTCCGCGACGCCGTTCGCGTCGGCCAGCCCGTATGCCACGGCGGCCAGGACGCGGGACGCCTTCTGATAGCTGGAGTACGCGAGCTTCAGAGCGGAAGCCTGCCCGATCTCAGTTCCCAGGGAACGTGTGTGCACGTCGGTCCCCTCAAAGAGGTCGGCAACCAGCGCGACGTGCCGCGTAGGGCCTGAGAGGTAAAGCGTTGGCTGCTTTCCCCCTACCGGAGGAGAGCCGATGACAGAACCGTCGATAACGGCTGCGTCAGGCAGGCAGGCGGCGACAGCTCGGACCCTTTGCGGAGTGATTGCGTTCGCCTCGACGTACGTCCCGTCCCGGAAACCGTGCTCGGCCACAGCTGCTGCGACCTCCTCGGCGGCTGCCGGCGGGCACAAGGAGACGACCAGGTCGACGCGTCGTAGGAGCTGCCCGAGATCCTCGACTGCTTCCATGCCTGCCTGCTCCGCACGTTGCCTGGAAGCGTTGCTGCGGCCGGCAGAGCACCAGAGGACGGTCGTGCCTCGGGCTCGGAGCTGGGTTGCGAAAGCCGCGCCCATGCTGCCTGGATGCAGCAGCCCCACCGCAGCGATGTCGGACTTCACGTAGTCACACTCCTCGAACGGTCATCGGCCAGCAGCAGCGCGATGGCCGCTCCCGCGTCGGATACGCACTGATCAGGTGCGGAGCGCCGAACAGGCCACGAACGCCCGTTGCGGATCCAGATTGTGCGTAGGCCGGCTCGACGACCTCCATCGATGTCGGTCTCTGGGTTTTCGCCCACCATCCAGCCGCCTTGGGAGAGGCGGGAGCCACACGCTACGGCTGCCGCCTCGAAGATGGCGGCCGAGGGCTTTCGTGCACCGACGGACTCCGAGACGCAGACGCCATCAACGCGACCGATCAGGCCGGTTGCCTGGAGCTTGGCGTTCTGGATGTCGGTCGCCCCGTTGGTGGCGATACCAACTCGCCAGCCGGTGGCTCGTAGGGCGTCCATGCCCGCGAGCACACTCCCAGGACACCTGACCGCCGCCGCGATGTCGGAGCAGTACTGCCTCCACAGCGAATCGGCGGTGGGTCGGAGACGGTGTTGCACCCGTATGGACTCGAAGGTGGCCGGAAATGCTCGCTCTTGGACCGCCTCGATCAATTGCGTGGAGGCGTGGTCAGGGAGGGAGTACCGAGCGGTGAACTGAGCGGCCCACTCTCGGATGGCGCCGTTCCTGTCGATCAGGGTGTTGTCGAGATCGAAGAGCACCAGCTTCTGCATAGGTGACGACCCTAGTCGGAGTGGAGGCGTCGCTACGGAAGAAGGGACTTCACGGTGGTGACAACCTTGGAGCCCTGATCAGCCGAACGCTGGACTTCCCCCGGCACCTCCGCGGTGTGCCTCGGCAGAAGGGCATGCGTCTCATCCGCGAGCCGACGGAGAGCAGCAGACGGCTCAGCTCACGGAGGTTTCCGTCCAGCAGGCTCTAGGCGCAGCGGTGAGCGAGGTTAGGGCACTCGACGGTGTCGAGCTGTACCTCAAGGAGGCCCGCATCGACGCCTGAGATGGAGTCCGGCGCCGGCGCCCACATCGGTGGGCCGGCGCCGCCCACGTGGGGCTCTGTGCGGCACCGTGAGGCTGAGCGGTACGCGCTTGATGCGGCCTACTCCGCCGGGGCCTGCCGCCGTACAGCGAGCTCGTTCATGGGGTTCCACCGCGCTGGTAGCCGACCCACAGCCGGCCGCCGACCTGCTTCAGCACCTCGTCCACGACTGCCGTCAGAGGCTCAATCCGCCCAGCGCATACTTCACGCAGGCCATCGTGCAGGCGCATGCTGAGCCCCGGCGCTGTGGTCTCAAGGCGGCGGGCCAGCCACTTCCCACCCCCGTTCCAGGATCCGCCCGCGGTCAGCGCCAACTCGGCTGTTCGCCGCACCAGTTCGGTGGCAATGAACAACCGTTCAGCCTGGTCGGTGCTCCCCGCGAGATCGTCCAGCAGGTCGGTGATCGCGTAGCGGCGGTCATCGATCTCTTCGGCCGACGCCGCAGGTGGCCCTGCGGCGGTCAGCTTTCGGGCCTCAGCGGCGAGTTGCGTCCCGACTCCATCCTTGTCGAAGAGCAGGATCCCGTCGGCACACATCCAGAGCAGCGGTGACCGGCGCTTGCGTACCTCCCGCTGGATGTAGGTGTGCCACGTCGCTTCGGTGTGCACGAACATTTCCACCGGCCACGTACCTCTACGGAGGCTTACCCGATAGGGGGCTGGGGATCCGTGGAGGAGCACCACGATGTCGAGGTCCGACATCGCCGTGCGGCGGTCCGTCACGGCACTGCCTCCCAGGAACGCAGCCCGCGCGGCAGGGTGACGTTCCTCTACAACGGCACGCGCAACATCAATCGCATCCATTCAGCAACTATCAGCACTCTGCCCAACGTGCGCACGGGGTTTCTTCGGGCATACGGGCTCAGTCCGACGTCGGCGGGTTCCAGTTCGCCGGAGGCAGACAGAAAAGAGCCGCGAAAGACTGGCCAGCGGGTGCAAGGGGATGTCAACGTAGACGACCTCGCGAAACCACAGGTCAGAGAGGTGATTGCCGTGACCGTGGCATCTATGAGACCCGGTTTCTCCACCACCGTCGAGGCCCTGAAAATGCGCGACTGGCAGCTCGGCCCGGGCCAGCCCACGCTCGTGACGGATCAGTTCTCCGCCGAGGATTTTCACATGGTTGTGGACGACCGCGCTGACGTCCACATCAACTCAAAGGACGGCCGGTTCTACTTGGGCTGGTTTCCGCGCGGCCGCCCCGGGGGCGACGGCGAAGGCTGGAAGATCGCCGTCACCGGTTCCACGAAGGTCCCTGGCTACAGCATCTCCTTCGACGCCGACACGCCGGCCGATATCGTCGCCGCCGCTGTGACGCGCGTGCTGGAAACCGCCCATCCCCGGTAGGCCCGATCAGCTGGCGTTGGCTGACTCGATTACTTTCAGCTACCCCCGCCCATGGGCGCGGTGGTCATCCCGCGTCCGTCGGCCCGCTGCCCGGAAGTAGGACGATTCCAGCAGCTCCGCACTCAGCCCTTGGAGGCGCCCTGTATCCCAACCCTCGGCTCAACCCGTCCACCCCGAACCGGGGCGCTCTGCCTGCGTACTGGGTCGGTCCCCGGCACCTGGCCGGCGACGACGGATGTCTCTACGACGTCGTCGCCGACACTCTCGTCGGCTTCGGTTGGACGAGCCTCACAACCGTCCGCGGGCGACGTGAGCTCGACGAGTCGTTGGAGGACCGCCAGGTCCTGCGCAGCACCGTCCTGCACATCAGTCCCGACGCCCGCCGGTGGGCTCAGTGGACGCTGTCGGACGAACCGTTTCACCTCGGTGGGCTGCCGATCGCGTGGCAGATCTCTGCCCGCTCGGATGCGAGCAAGTCGTTCGCGGACTGGTCCGCCTACTTCACTCCCGGCATCCCCGGCGAGGCTATCGCCGACTTCCTTCTTGCGCTCGATGTGTGCGGTCAGCCCACCGACGCATCCGCCGGTCGCGAGACCGTTCTCGACGCGGCGTCCGCGCATGGTTGGCTCCGTGACGCCGACCAACCCCATGCGGTGGCGATGCACCCCACCTTCACCTCACGCCTCGGTCTTGGCGAGATGCCACCGCTCATCCAGGATGCCGACCCCTGTGCTCTGATCGGCGAGGGCGATGTGCCAGGGGCGGCGGGTTGGCAGGCGTGGGCCGAGCTGGGCGCGGGTGCCGCGTACTTGTGGGCTGCGTCGTTCAGTTCCAGCGTGCCGTACGGCCTCGTTGCCGCGTTCGCCTCTTCGCTCAGTTCCACCGCACCGGTTCTACGCCGGGTGCTGCCGCAAACTACGCGGGACCGGCTCCTGTGCGTCCCTGCCGGTTGAGCCGTACTTCCTCGCTACGAAGCCGGGCCTCCCGTGGGGAGGCCCGGCTTCGCGCTGCTCTGTGAGCTTCTGTGTGGAGCGGACAGCTACCTGACCGGGCGGGTGTCAGTGCTGAATGCTGTATTCAGCTCGGATGTCCCCTTGAGAGGTGCTGATCTCATTCTTCCTGTCTCCGATTACCGGAAGACGGAAGTGCCCTGGGCAGGCGCTTTCCGCGCCGTGGCCAGTGAGCGACGCGGCCCGTTGTCAGAAGGCGTAGGGAGTGAAGGGCCGTATCCGTTCGTCCGCGAGGGCGAGGAGGCGATTGAACTCTGCCAGTTCGTCCTTGCTCATGAGATCGATGGCCTTACCGAGCTTCTTCTCGGTGAGCTGCCTCATGAACGGGGCAAGGAAGCGCTGCATGGCATCAGGAGCGTCGTGTATCGCCTGCACGTATTTCATGTACCGCTTGTGCTGTGCACTCAGCTCTTCGAGTTCGGTGCGGGTTGCCCTGTCGGCGAGGGCCTGTTCCTCCTTGCTGAACGGACGGCCGTCGCGGTGGGACCACGTTCCGGTATCGTCTCGGCGTTTCATGTCCGAGTCGCAGAGAAGGGCGAAGATCCAGGGGTTGAAGTCGGGGTTGGTCATACGGGTGTGATGCTCCTCGTGGATCGGTTGGGGTGCATCAATGGTCTGGAGAATCGCCGGTTTGGCTAACCGGCGATCGTCGGCTATGTTGCGCCCGCCTTTCGGGTCAGGGCCGACGGCTGGAGTAGTTCGCCGCCTTGGCCGCCGGTGGCGTGGCGGGGGGTGTCGGCGAGGCGCGTCGGCTATCTCGGGCGGAAGTGGCCGGAGGGCTTTCGGGCGCGGCGGGCAGGTGGGCGCTGCGGCGCAGGCGCCAGACGAGGACGTCGCTGATGGAGTCGGCGGTGTCGAGCTCGCGACGGTGGGTGACTTCGGCGAGCAGTGCGGCCGGGTCGTGGCCCGCATGCCGGGCATCGGCGAGTGTGGCGGACAGGGCGGGCCAGCCGGGCTCGGCCTGGATTCGCTCCGCGAGCTCTGGCAGCGCCTGGTACAGGAGATCGGCGTGCCGCTGCCGGATCCGTGGCGTCAGACGCTGGCCACGCTGGCGGAGGGCAGCGATGGGGTGGGCTGCGGCGGCCTGATAGGCGGTGCGTAGATGTTCGGCGGCTTGCTGGGCTGCGGCTGCCTGCTGGCTGTGGTGCCTTTTGGCGTGCCAGTTCGCTGCGGCGAAGGCGAGGAAGACGGCCATGTCGATGACCATCGCCGTGGTGGCTCCGTCTTCGCCGCGGCCGAGTGCGGGGCCACTGTGGACGAGATCGTGTGCGGCCTGCCGCAGAGCGTGGTCATGCCCGCGTACGGCGCGGACATGGGAGCGGCCGGCCCGCTCGAACGCGTTGGCCGCCTCCCGCAGTTCCGCACGGGTGTGCGCGGCAGAGGTCTTGGCGAGCGCGTCCAGGACCTCACCCGCTCCGGCGATCTGCGCTGCCGCCATGCCGTCGTCGCCGTGGTCGATGATCAGTAGGGCCTGCCAGCCGGCGGCTGCGGCCCGGCGCCGAGCGAACGCGGGATGGGTCACCTGCGGCAGGGCGGGCTGCGCCGGCTCGGAACCACCCTCGGAGACCGCCTCTGCTTGGAGGGACCAGCGTTCACGGATGCGGGGCAGGGACAAGTCGGGTGCGAGGGTGGAACCGGCATAGAAGACCGGCTCGTCGTCCTTGTTGCGGTCACCGGGCAGCGCGACCTTGTAGCCGAGCAGATCGCCCGAGGGCGCGATCCGCTTGCGGATCAGAAGACCGTCGGCGGCCAGACGGTCGAAGAACTCATCTGTGGAGGCGGCGCCGGCCGACGCACCGCGCACGGTCTCGCGCAGCTCCTCCCGCACCGTGCGCTCTCGCCCTTGGCGTTCGGCCTTGTGGCGCTCGGCGCTGGTGGGGCGTTTGGCCGCGGTGCCGTCGCCCGGGGCAACGCGATACAGGTCGTAGTCAGCTTCGATGACACGGGCTTCGGCTTGGGCGCGTTGGCCGGAGCGGTGGTGATTGGGGCGGCGGCCGTCCTCGCGTACGAGGGTGCCGATGATGTGGATGTGGTCGTCGGCGTGGCGGACGGCGGCCCACCGGCACCCGGCGTCGTCTGGGCCGCCGGAGTCGATGCCGGTGGCGGCCACGATACGGCGGGCGATGGCGCCCCATTCCTCGTCGCTCAGGACGCGGTCGGTGCGGGCTGCGCGGACGGAGCAGTGCCACACGTGCCGGTCGGGCCGCTGGTCTGCGTCGAGGAGGTGCAGTGGCTGGTCGAGAAGCCGCTGGAGGTCTTCCTTCGTCGCGGAGGGGTCGCGGCCGGGGTCTGGCGCCATGTCGTCGAAGGAGGCGACCAGGTGCGGGTCAACGTGCTCTTCGCGGGTGCCCTTGCCGTAGAGGTAGTTGAGCAGGCCGCGGGTGCTGCTGCCTTGCTTGTGGATGCTGGGGATCAAGTGGTCTCGTCTATCTGCCGGTTATTGATCCGCTCGACGGCCGCCTTGGTGGCAGTGGCCGCGCGGCGGACGTAGGTGAGGGTTTCCTTGAGGCGGGCGCTGTCGATATCGCCGCCCGAGTTGAGCGTCTTGGCCACCTGGTTGAGGTTGCTGCCGGCCCAGCCGAGTTTGCGGCCGGTGGCGAAGAGCTCGGTGAGGACGTCGTGGTCGGCGGCGATGGTGGCCGCGGTGCGGGTCTGGTCGCGTGCGGCGGCGAGCGCGGAGTGGGCGAGGAATCCGGCGATACTCATGCCGACGGCATCGGCGCCGGCCTGGATGAGGGTGCGTTCGCGTTCATTAAGTCGGACGCTGTGGGCGGGACGCTGCTTCTTGTCACGCGGGCGGGGTTTGCCCTTGGTCAGGCGGGTGTGACCGGCCGTACGTGGCTGCGAACCGCCCTCGGTCGCAGCCCTCCCGTCCGGCGCCCCCTGGCGCTGGTTGGGCCCCGCCACCCCTGGGGCGGGGTCGGGTTCGGACGCTCCCCCTGCGGGGGAGTGCCCGAACCTCCAACTTGCTCCGCTTTGGGCTGGCGTGGCTTGGGGCGCGTTCTGATGCTCTGGGCTGTGGGTGCACGAATCCTGCATGGAGAGCAGCTCCTGGTTGAGGGGAGAGGGCAGCGGACCAGGTCGACGTACGGGCAGCTTCCCCAACGCCCGCTGGTTCGAGCGGTGAGTCCGAGGGAGGGCCGTGCGTGCCTGGTCAAGCGGTGCCAATGGGGCGGGGCCGTGGGACCAGACGGGGTGCTGGTCCACGGCCCCCGTTCGGCGTTCTGGGCTGACCGGATATCCGGTCAGCCCGTGGGGACGGCGGTCTCGCAACACTGCTCTGTGGCCAGGAGGGCCTTGAGTTCGGTGAGCCTGTCCTCGGAGATGGGGAGTTCGGCCTTGCGGATGGCGTTCCGTAGCACGGCGCGGGTGGCTGTTCCGTGCATGGCGATGGCCGCGCGGCCGATCGCCAGGAGTTCGTCCATCTCGGCACCGGGAGGACGTCCGTAGCGTTGCGTCGCAGGGACGTCGTCCTCGTGGGAGGGCTCGGTGGCCTCGCGGGTGGGGTCCGAATCGTGCAGGGGAAGTTGGTTCTGCACGGATCGAGGGGGCAGGGACTCAAGACGAAGGTTGGAGTCGGCGTGATCCCCGGCTTCCTCGCTCGTCAAGTCGAAATCTGCACCCGATCGGCTGCGCGGCGGAGTCGTCTCGACATGGCGAATCACGCCTTCGTTCTGAGTGAAGGCGGTCCAAGGCGATGGCAGTTCGATCGTGGCCAGCGCTGTCGCGTGACGGCGGACGGCAAGCTGGTGCAGCAGCACTTCGCGCTGGCGCTGGTCGATTCCCACAGACGCTTGGGCGACGGCGCGGGAAAGCCGTCGCGCGGTTCGGCGGCCTCGCCAGCCGACGCGCTGCTTCGGGGTTCGCTCCGCAAGGTGCGCGGCCAGGGCGACGGCCCTGCGGGTGGCACGGTCGCGGCTGATCTGCGAGGCGTCACGATCGTGTTCGGCGACCCCAAGGCGCGAGAGGCCGCGTTCGCGTGCTTCGCGCCCTATCCGGGCGAGGAGGCCGTGGGAGGCCGCCTCGGGCGTGCGGATGCGCAGTTCGATGCCCATGGTCTGATGCCAGAGCAGTGCGGCCATGACCGGTCCCACGAAGGCCCGCACCGTGCCGCCGACCACACCCGACTCGGCGTACGCGGGGATCACCTGTACAGCGGTGATCACCCAGGTCAGGACGCCGGGCAGGCCGGGTGCTTGCTTGGGGCCGTGCAGGTTCTGCCGCGCCAGCAAGGCCGTGGCGAAGAGAGCGAGTTCCGCGGCGGCGAACATCGCGGTGCGCTCGGTGGTGCCGCTCATGTCGAGGTAGTCAGCGGCGAACCTCCAGCTGGTGTCGGCGCTGTAGGCGGTACATCCGACCGCGGCCAGTGCGGCGACCCTGACTGCGGGCGTTCCAGACTGTCGCTTGGCGTGGTTTCGGGGAGAGCGTCGGTAGATCAGCCAGCTGACCAGCAGCACTGTGCAGGTGGCCAGGAGAGCAGCGAGCGCGACAGGCATCGCGTTCCAGTACCCGAGTGCGGGCATGGCAAGTTCCGTCATGCAGGGGTCTCCAAAGGGCCCGCCGCACCGCGGGGGCAGGTGCGGGCGCGGACGGGCGGTGTGGTGAAGGTGAGCTGGTGCGGGGCGGCGCCGTGCGGTCAGGCGGAGAGCCGGCGTCTGCGGTCGGCGCCGGTGAGGACGACGGTGGTGGTCATCTCGGCGAGACGGGAGGCGACGCGGTCGCCGACGGCGTCGCGGAGCGCGGCGGTCGGCAGATTGGTCGTGAGGAGGGTGGGGAGCAGGTCGGTGTAGCGGCGGTTGATCAGCCGGTACGTGATCTCCTCGGTCCACTCCGACTGCTTGGCTGCGCCGAGGTCGTCCAGGATCAGCAGCGGGCAGGTGCTGAGGGTGGCGAGGTCGCGCTCGGCGTCGTGGCCGGGGCGTGGGCGCAAGCGGGCGTACAGGTCGGCTGTGGTGGCTGCCTCCCACCGCAGCCGTACTCCGGCGGTCAGCAGCGAGCGCACCGCGCCGTACGCCTGGTGCGTCTTGCCGGTGCCGGTGGGCCCGGCGATCAGCAGGGACGGTCCGAGTGCGATGCCCCGGGTGCCGCTCGGTCCGGGCCGTGCGGCGAGGGCCACCTCGTCGACCCACGCGGCAACCTGCTGGTTGTCGGCGAGGGCATGGCGGTAGCGGGGCGGGATGCGGGCCGCGGCCAGGTCCAGCGCGGTCACCCGCTCCGGAGGGGCGTCGGCAGGTGACGTAGTTGGATCGATGCCCCGTTCGGCGAGGATGGTGCCGAGGCGGGCCGCGAGGGTGTTCACGCGCTGCGGCTCGCGGCTGGTGGTGGCTGTGGTCACAGCTGACCCCCGTAGGCCGCCTCGACGTCAGCGGGCGCCGGATTGGTCCATGCCCGGTGCGGGGCGGCAGCTGCTCGTGGAGCGTTCATGGCCTCGTCGACCAGGCTCGGCAGCAGCCCAGCGGACAGCCCCTTGGTACGCATGCGGTCCATCCCGGCCCTGATGTGGTCGGGGGACAATCCCTCGCCGAGCAGTTTGCTGACCACCTTGCCGAGGTGGCCGAGGACGTCGCTGGGCGGGCGGTGTTGGCATGCGGCGACGTGCTCGGCGACCAGATCCTTGGCCGAGACCGAACCCGAGACGGCAGGGGGCGTGGGGGCGCTTGCGCTCCCCACCAAAGGTGATCCTAGATCCAGGATCCTAGGTCCTAGATCCGGACCCTGAGTCCTCACCGCAGTCTCCCAGCGTTGTGGTGAGGGCTCACTGAAGTTGCCCTGACCTGCGGTTTCCCGGTTCACGGAGGGCTCGCTGCGTCCGCGTGACGCATCAGGGTGTCCACCGTGAGGGCTCACGGCCTGTTCACGGAGGGCTCCATGAACAGGCGAGGCAGTCTCGTCCGACCGGCTGCCCTGGTGGCGCGGGCAGGCCGGGCAGCGGCTGCCACTGGGCCGGTTGATCCTCTGGTGGCGGGCCCAGGTGACGATGTGCAGGTACCGCTTGCCGTCGTCGCCTTCGTACCGGCAGATCAGACCCGCACTGTCGAGCTGCGTGAGGTCGTCCTCGACCTCCAGCGGGCCGTGCTCGGGGCGCAGGGACCACAGGGCGCCGGCGATGACGGCGGCCTGGTCGCGGAAGCGGCCATGGTCGTCCGCCTGCGTAAGTAGGCCGAAGAAGGTCCGCTCGGCATGGACGCTCACCGCGGCGAGCGACTCGGAGATGAAGGCTTCCGGCTTGATGGTGCGTATCCGCGCCATGTCTATCGCCCCGCCTTCGTTGGCCGAGCAGGCGAGTTCGGCGACGAGGATGCGACTACGGCCACGAAGGCAGTAGCTTGTTGGGGCATGCACAGTTCCTCACCCGGTGGCGTTATGACCGCCACCGTCTTGATCGTTCAGGTACGGGCGATATCGGTAGGGACTTCCTGGCCCCCGGCGTTGGCCCGCCGGGGGCTTCTTCATGTGCTCGGAACCGCAGGGGTTTCCGGGCGCATGGCCAAGACAGCCACATCTTCCCCGCACAAGTCCAGCATTCCGCCGGGAAAGCCAACAGCTCTCGGCGAACGTGTCGTGCGCGGCTTCCTTAAAACGGTAGACCCGAATCGCCGGTTGACCAAGAAGTTGCATAAAGCGGGCAGTTGGCCAGTGAATCCGTGGCCGGCGCTGGTGAGCGCGCGATGCAAGATGCCCACGTCGAGCACCACGTAGGTGCTACCAGCATGAGGGCAGCAGGTGATTTGGTCATCCGCCAATTCCGGTCTATGTTGCGCCGCTCGCAAGGAGCCTGGGGACCAGATCTGACAAAAAAGATGCGAAACATAGCAGCACATCGCCGGTTACCCAAACCGGCAATGCAGAGCTACAACTGACCCATGTCTGAAAGCCCCTTGGGAATTGGTCCGGCCGGCGTGCTGACCGCCCGCGCCATTACCCGTGCCCGCACAGCGCGCGGATTCGCCCAGCGCCAGCTGGCCGAACGTGTCACCGCGCTCGGCCGACCCATGACCATCACGATGCTGTCCCGCATCGAATGCAGACAGCGCCGCTGCGATGTCGACGACCTCGTCGCCATCGCAGCCGCTCTCGGCCTCTCCCCGCTCGCCCTGCTCGCCGAGACGAGTTAGCGGAACGAGCCCCAACAGCGCTCCCCGGGTGGGCCAACACCCGGCAGCCGCTACGCACATCACCCCGCCCGTACCTGAACCACCAAGACCGGCGTACCCGTCTCCGCACGGCCGCGCCAGAGAAGGAACCTCCTTGCGCCGAGAGGCCATTCCCCCTGCCCTGTTGCCGTTCCGCCTCCGTACCGCGAAGGAGGCGATCTCGCATGGCTGAGCAGCCAGGCACCGGTGTAGCGCCGCCCCGCCTCTACCGTCCCGAGGACCTTGCTGTTGTTCTCGGCTGCTCTGCCTGGTGGGTCAAGGACAGGGCCCGCCGACGGCTGATCCCCTTCACTCGGGTCGGCCGCGCGTATCGCTTCACCGCAGAACACCTCGCAGAGATCATCCGCCTCCACGAGGAACGGCCCGCACGGGCACACCAGCCCGTCACAGCTCGGGCCGCCGCCAAGGCTGACGCACAGCAGGCGAAGGCGCCCCAGCGTGCCGCGCCCACAACCCGCCTGCGGGCGCGGCCTCCGGCCCGCGCCAGGCAGAGCCAGTTCAGCACCGTCGCCTGACACGACCGCGTACCAAGGGAGAGGAGGAGCGTGGGTTTCGCGGAGAAGCGCGCGAACTACTGGCGTGGCCGGTACAAGACCGCACCTGGGAAGCACCTCACGGTCGTCGACGAGCAGGGCAAGGCGATCAAGTTCGCCACCAAGGGCGAGGCTCAGCGCGCCGCGAGCGAGGCCGAGAACAAGTACCGGCGCGGCGACTGGCGTGACCCGGCACTCGGGCAGGAGACGTTCGGCGAGTACGCGAGCCGCTGGTACGAGGCCCAGGACCTGGCCGCATCGACGATGCAGAACTACAAGCGTCATATCGAGGAGCACCTGCTTCCCGACTTCGGGGACCATGCGCTCGCCGGCATCCTGCGCTCGGACGTCGACCGGTGGGAGAAAAAGGAAAGGGCCCTGTACGCGGCCTCCAGCGTCAAGACCTGGCGCTCGACGTTCCACCTGATCTACGAGGACGCGATCGACGAAGGGCTGATCACGTCGAACCCGGCGACCAGGCGGCGTGGGCGGGGCAAGCGCGCGGGCCGCTCCCGTGACCGAGGCCCGGAGAAGGTCGTCACCGATCCGCTCGGCATCCTGTTGATCGCCGAACGAGCAGCACTGCTGTCCGGCCGAGATGACGAGTTCGTCGCCGTCGTCCTCAAGGGTTACACCGGCATGCGCTGGGGCGAAATAGTCGGACTGGAGACCGAGTTCGCCCGACCTGGGTCCGTCCGTGTCGAATGGCAGCTGTACGAACTCGACTCGGGCGAAATGGTGCGCTGCCCGCCCAAGGACGACAGCTATCGCACCCTCGACTCGGTGGACTGGCTGTCCGCCCTGGTCGCCAATCACGTCGCCCGCACGAAGCCGACGCCCTGCACCTGCCACGGTAGGACCTACGTCTTCCGCGGGCAGGGCACGGCTCGTACGGGCGGCCACCACGGTGCGAAACTCGTCGACGTCGCACGCCGTGCCGAAGTCTCCACGGGGACGGTGTCCAACGTCCTCAACCACCCCGATCGCGTCGCTGAGGCGACGCGAATGCGGGTGGAGGAGGCCATCACGGACCTCGGGTTCGTACGAGGCGGCGCGGTGGTGGAGCCTGCGGCCCACTGGCGCAGGAACGGTTTCGCGACGTGGCTGTTCACCCCGGCGGTATCGGGCTGGTACCCGAAGAAGGCCCCGCAGGAGGCACGACCCGTGCCGCTACTCGGCGAGCCGTGGCCAGGAGTCCCCGTGCGAGGGCGGGGCGCCGGCCAACGAGCTGACGCCTGCTGGCTCCCGATCGCCAAGGGCCTCACGCCTCACGGACTGCGCCACGCCCATAGGACCGTGATGGAGGACCTCGGCACCGAGAAGGTCCTCATGGACCAGCGCATGGGACACATCGACGGCTCCGTCTCGGCGCGCTATGCCCATGTCACCCCTGGCATGCGCAAGCGCCTCATGCTCGGCCTGACCGAGCAGTGGGAGGCAGCACTCGCTGCCCGCCTAGCTATGAGGCACGGATCACCGGTGCGCGTTCTCGACGCGCTGTTGCAGGCACGCCTCACTGCTCGATAGTTGTAGGTCAGATCGGGGGCACCCGCTGTGTATGGGGCGCCACTATTTGCCGATGTACCAGAGAGATACGGAGGGAGCCCTTGAGGAGGGCTCCCTCCGTTGTGGCGCTATCCGTTGGAGCGGGTCATCTGGCGCTCGGCGACTCGTGTCCAGTAGCTGATCTGTGAATGAGCGTTCATGAGGTGGCTGAGGAGTTCGTTCGGCTTTGCCCAGCCTTCCTTGTCGAGGAGCGGTCCGCCCTGGGTCTCCTCCACGTTGGCGAGCTCTTCGACATCCAGGTTGACCTGTTCGATGTATTGGGCGATCTGGCTCTTCAGCCGGGTTGCCTTCATGCGGGGTGTCTCGTTGGGTGGGGTGACCGGCCGCGGCAGGGCAGCCCCTGTGGGGTAGACCTCGTACCGCAGCCATGCGTCCTCGATGGGCATGGGCGTACCGGAGGGGTCCTCCTCCCAGACTCCGTACTTGTCGCGAACACCGCGCTGGTAGTCCCCGCTCTCGCTAAGGCGACGGGGATGTGTTCCGGCACGCCCATCGATGATCGCTTGGGCAAGCAACCGCAAACCCTGATCGTTGCTGAGCATCGATTCCAGGATCTGCTGGGGCCCTCGCTTGTCTGCCTCGGTATCGCCCATGACTTCCCGCTTTAGCCCGCCCCATGCTGTTAGGTGGTACTGGGCGATGGCCGCCAGCTCCAGCCGATTCACCCACAAGCCAAGGTCGGAATGGGAGCTGCTGGAATCAGCGCGGAGTTCCTCCAGGGCCGCTTCGAGGAGTTCCTCGGGCGACCTACCAGTGACTGCCCACTCGACCTTTCCATATCGGGCAAGCCGGGCTGTGCGGAGGTACGGAGCGCGCATTCGTTCGGCCCGTTGGCGCTCAGGGTCCTTCGGGTCCAGGGTCGTGGCGATGCTTCGGGTGGCTCTGAGGGCCAACTCCGCGATCACGTCGGTTCGTCGGCCGGGGCTGACGCTCTTCTTGGCCGTCACGTCTTGGATGCCTCGATTGACGAGGTCGCGGTGCTGCTCGCGCAGCAGGGCGGCGAGGACGAAGGCCGCCTGCTCGTCTCGTTCTACGGGGAGTTCTTCATCCTCGGCTTGCTCCGGGGTGAGGAGGCCCGCGAGGTAGTCGTGGACTGGGTCGTCGAGTACATCTGCGCCTCGGAGCACCTCCAGGACGGCCTCGGCCATGGCTTCGAGCTTGCCCGTCTGGCTCCACGGTCGGGGAGGGTCGACGTGGAGCATGCCGACGAAGGCGTTGACGGCGCGGGCGTAGTCGTAGCCTTCCCTGGTCGGGGTGAAGCGGAGGAACACTCGGGCTGGCGTGATCAGCGCGTTGCGCTGTCGGATCAGTCGATTGCGGGCGGCGGGACGCAACGCGTCGGGTTCGGCCTCGCTAATTGCGCCGGTGAAGCGTCGGTAGTCGTCGCGGTTTGCGGGGTAGTGGTAGTGGGTCTGTGCGTCGGTGAGCCCCAAGACCTGCTGGGCGTTGGTGATGCGGCTGGAGCCGTCAGCTGTCCCCAGGAGTGGCATGGAGGGTTCGCCGTCGCGGTGGCGCAACTCGAAGAAGACGACGTTCACCGGCATGGCGATGCCGCGCGCGGCGATGGACTCGCGCAGGTTGTTGTTCGCCAGGATGAACTCGCGGGCACGCTCCGTCTCGTCCAGCACATGGCTCACGCCCTCGCCCTCGATCCAGAGCGTGGTGGTCGCGCCGGAGGCGGAGCGGGGTCCCGCCAGGGGACCCGCGTACCCGTCGGCACCGGCCGCTGGGTACACCCTCTTTTCCATCGTGCGGTTGTTGGTGGGTAGCGGTACCAGGCCGGGCACGTAGAGGTCGAGGTCTATGGCCTCGATAACGCCGCCGGCGATGTTCACGCGCGTCGGGCGTCTCAGCAGAGACCTCAGTTCACTGGGGTCGACAGCGGCGTGGGCCAACGCGGTGGCGAACTCGGGAGGCAGCCCGGCCTGCGCGCCCGCCGTGGCGGCGCGGTTCACCGCCGCCATCTTCGGCAAGGCTGGCAAGTCGCTGTCGCCGAACCGCGACCAGATCGCCGCGCTGTCCTGTTCCGCGTCGAACTCATCGGCCACGGTGTCGTACTCCTCCATGTCCGGTGTCGCCTCCTCGTACTCGGTGTCGTTCTGAACGGTCACGTTGTCCTCCGGGGGCGTGGTGATCGGTGGTGAGGGTGCACGGTTGGTTCTGGGAACGGTCCAGGTACGGGCTGTCGGCCCTGGTGGGCCGCCGACAGCCGGTCGCGTTAGGGAGTGGGGGCCTTGCCGGAGTGAGGCTTTCCGAGCTCGCGCAGGTCGCTGCGGATCGAGCTCTCGTCCCGCTGGAGCAGCCGCGCAATGACGGCCGTCGGCACGCTCAGGGCGTGCAGCTCGGCTACCCGGCGGCGCCGCTTGGCGATCTCGCCGGACTTCGTCTGCTTCTTGCGCCGCTCCTCTGCGGTCTCACCGGCCAGGAACACGTGCTCATCCTGGCTGTCCTGGGCATAGCGGCGGCAGCTCTCCAGCAGGAGGCACGTACAGCACATCGCCCGGGCCTGAGGCAGGTCGCGCTCCGCCACGGCGAGCTCGCCGTCGAAGGCTGCCCGCTGCCTGCTCATACTGGGGAACCGACTCGGATCCCAGGTGCCGCACGTGGCGTCGCCCAGGGGCGGTCCGAACGGTTCCATTGCCCTGAACAGGGCATCGTGCGGAAGCACGTCTTCGATTTCGTCGTGGGGCTCCACAGCACTCCTCCTCAGACCGCGGCTCGCACGGTGTTGAGGACGAGGGGGTCACACCCAGGTTCTCTTGATCGTCAGATGGCGCCGTTCGAGTCTCTGGATGTGCGAGACGATCAGTACTGGGCAATTCCCAGTCCTGTCGCGTGTCTGCGCCGTTCGGCGCTCGCACTGCCTGCGGAGTGACCCCCGAAGCGAAGCCACTGCCAGTGTGACACCCGACTCCGCCGATCCGGGAGAAATGAAGGGATCGATCGAGGAGCGTCTGGCGCGCTCGACTTTGCGGGTGTCGTGTTCTGCCGACAGGAGCCCTGTGAGTGGGGGCTCTGGCATCCGTGCCAGCAGCTGGGGAGCCGGATTTCGAGGTTGGCTCCCAAACGGCTCCCAAGACGCCCCCGGAAACCACTCAGGGGCCTGATCCACTAAGTGGATCAGGCCCCTGACCTGGTCTTACGGCTGTCGGGGTGGCGGGATTTGAACCCACGACCTCTTCGTCCCGAACGAAGCGCGCTGCCAAGCTGCGCTACACCCCGATCGCCGCCGGTCTCCCGGCGACATCGATTACTTTAGCCCACCGGCGCCCGGAGACGAAATCCGCTTTTTGTGCCGATCGCGCGGGCGCCGACCGTCACACGTCCCGGGCCGTCAGGGTCAGCAGGGTCGCCTCCGGAGGGCAGGCGAAGCGGACCGGGGTGTAGCGGTTGGTGCCGCAGCCTGCCGAGACGTGGAGGTAGGCGCGGTGGCCGTCGGCCGTGTGGCTGGAGAGGCCCTTCACCCGGTCCGTGTCCAGGTCGCAGTTGGTGACGAGGGCCCCGTAGAAGGGGATGCACAGCTGGCCGCCGTGGGTGTGGCCGGCCAGGATCAGCGGGTAGCCGTCCGCGGTGAACGCGTCGAGTGAGCGCAGGTAGGGGGCGTGGACCACGCCGATGGAGAGGTCGGCGCCCGTCTCGGGGCCGCCCGAGACCTCCGCGTAGCGGTCGCGCTTGATGTGCGGGTCGTCGAGGCCGGTGAAGGCCAGCTCCAGGCCGTCGAGCTTCAGGCGGCCGCGGGTGTTGGTCAGGTTCAGCCAGCCCGCGTCGTCGAAGGCGTCGCGCATCGGTTCCCACGGGTTGTGGACCACGCCGACCGCCGGAGCGTTCCCGTTGAGACCGTGCTTGCCCGCGGCCTTCTCGAAGAGGTAGCGGGCGGGGTTGCGGAGCTTGGGGCCGTAGTAGTCGTTGGAGCCGAACACGTACACGCCCGGGAACTCCATCAGCGGGCCGAGCGCGTCGAGCAGCTCCGGTACGGCCTCCGGGTCGGAGAGGTTGTCGCCGGTGTTCACGACGAAGTCCGGGCGCAGCCCGGCAAGCGACTGCAGCCAGGCCCGCTTCTTGCGCTGGCCGCTGACCATGTGGACGTCCGAGATCTGCAGGACGCGCAACGGGCGTGCCCCGTGCGGGAGTACCGGGATGGTGACCCTTCGCAGGCGGAACGAGCGGGCCTCGAATCCGGCCGCGTAGGCGAGACCGGCGGCGCCGGCCGCGGCGGTGACCGCCGTGATTTTCAGGGGTACTCCGTAGCGTGCGCGCATGCGCCCATCGTCGCAGACAGGGCGTGCCCACAGGAAAACCGGCGGGCGGCGGGCACCCCGCACCTGCCACAATCACCCCATGACCACGCTCAAGTCCAAGCTCAAGGAAGACCTCACCACGGCCATGAAGGCGCGCGACGAGCTGACCTCGTCCACGCTCCGGCTGACCCTCACCGCGATCACCAAGGAGGAGGTCGGCGGCAAGACGGCCCGCGAACTCTCCGACGACGAGGTGCAGAAGGTCATCGCCAAGGAGGCCAAGAAGCGCCGCGAGGCGGCCGAGGCCTTCGCGAAGGGCGGCCGGACCGAGCAGGCCGAGCGGGAGACGAAGGAGGGCGAGCTCCTCGACGCCTACCTCCCCAAGCAGCTGAGCGACGACGAGCTGACCGCGGTCGTGGCATCCGCCGTCGACGAGGCGAAGGCCGCCGGGGCCGAGGGGCCGCGCGCCATGGGCGCCGCCATGAAGATCGTGAACCCGAAGGTCGCGGGGCGCGCCGAGGGCGGCCGGGTGGCCGCCGCGGTGAAGAAGCTCCTCGCGGGCTGAGCCGGCGAGGCACGGCGGGGGCGGCGGGCAGCCCAGTGGGCGGCAGACAGGCAGCCCAGCGGGCGGCACGCAGCGCCCAGCACGCAGCAGACGCAGCGCCCAGCACGCAGCGGACATGGAGGTGGGGCGCCCTCGGCCCGGGGGCGCCCCACCTCCATGTCTGACAGCCGTACGCAGCCGGTGACGCGACCGGCGGCCCGGTCAGGGGCCGTTCGTCCCGCCGTCGTTATGACCGCGGCCGTTCCCGTTGTTTCCGCCGAGCAGGTCCGGCGGGATGCTGATACCGGGGAAGGGATTGTCGTCGCCGGACTTGTCGTCGTCGCCCGGCTTCTTCTTGTCCCGGCCCTTGTTCTTGTCCTTGTCCACCTTCGGCTTTGCCCGCGGTACATCGACCGGGTTGAAGGCCGGAGTCTCGGAGGCGTCCAGGGAACCGGTCATCGCCGTACGCCAGATCGGCCCGGGCAGACAGCCACCACAGACGTCCTCGTAGTACTGACCACCGATGGTGATGTTGCTCATCGGGATCTGCTTCGCGCCGTCGCTGCCGACCCACACCGCCGTGGACAGGTTCGGTGTGTAGCCGACGAACCAGGCGTTGATGCGCTCGTCGGTGGTACCGGTCTTGCCCGCGTTGTCACGGTCGCTGAGACCGGCCGACTGCCCGGTGCCGTCCTCGACGACGCCCTTGAGCATCTGGTTGATGGTGTCGGCCGAGTGCTCGCTCATCGCCTTGTCGCACCGCGACTGCGGGACGCCGATCTTCTTGCCGTCCGGCTTGGTCACCGACAGGATCGCGATCGGGGAGCAGTACGTGCCACGGTTGGCGAAGGTGGCGTACACCGAGGCCATCGCCAGCGGCGTCGACTCCTGGCCGCCGAGGGTGGTGGAGGGAGACTGCCGCAACGGCTTGTTGTCGCCGCGGTCGTAGCCGACCTTCTTGGCCATCGTGATCGTCTCGCAGAGGCCGGTCTTCTGCTCCAGCTTGGCGAAGTAGGTGTTGATCGACTTGCCCAGCGCGCTGGTCATGTCGAACATGCCCTTCTCCGACTCCGTCTCGTTCTCCACGTCCCACGGAATGGTGTCCGCGGGGCCGCCCTCACAAGTGCGGAACGCGTCCGCGGGCAGAGTTATCGAGGAAGGAGTGTCGAAGCTCTGCGCCGGGCTGATGCCCTTCTCCAGCGCGGCCGCCGCGGTGATCGGCTTGAAGGTCGATCCCACCTGGAAGCCGGCGTAGCTGCCGCCCATCTTGTGGTCGACGGAGAGGTTCAGCACGGTCTGGTGCTTGGATGCGTCCAGTCCGTAGGGACGTGACTGTGCCATCGCCAGGATCTGGCCGGTGCCGGGCTGGACCTGGACGACCGAGGTCGCGACCTTGTCGTCCTCGTTCACCCGCGAGGTGGCTGCCTCGTTGGAGGCGGCCTGGGAGCGCGGGTTCAGCGTCGTCTTGATGGTCAGCCCGCCGGTCGCCCAGAGCTTGGCGCGGTCCTTGGCGGTCTTGCCGAAGGCCGGGTCGCTCGTGACGATCTGGCGTACGTAGTCGCAGAAGAAGCCGGACCCGCTGACCGCGGTGATGCAGCCGTTCTTCGGCCGTTTCACCTTCAGCTTGATCGGGGTCGCCTGGGCCTTGGCGGCCTCTTCCGGCGAGATGTCCCCGACGTCGGCCATCCGCTGGATGACCGTGTTGCGGCGCTTGGTCGCCTCTTCCTTGTCGTTGACGGGGTCGTAGCGGCTGGGCGACTGCACGATGCCGGCCAGCAGCGCCGCCTCCTCGATCTTCAGGTCCTTCGCCGACTTGGAGAAGTAGCGCTGGGAGGCCGCCTCGACGCCGTACGCCTGCTGCCCGAAGAAGGTGATGTTGAGGTAGTTCTCCAGGATCTTCTTCTTGCCGAGCTCTTCCTCGACCTGGATCGCGTACTTCAGCTCCTGGACCTTGCGGCCCAGCGTCTGCTGGGTGGCCTGGGCGACCTTGGTGGGGTCGTCACCGGCCTCCTCGACGAAGACGTTCTTCACGTACTGCTGGGTGAGGGTCGACGCGCCCTGCGCGGTCCCGCCCGCCTGTACGTTGCGGTTCATCGCACGCAGGATGCCCTTGAGGTCGACGGCGCCGTGCTCGTAGAAGCGGGCGTCCTCGATCGCGATGATCGCCTTCTGCATGTATGGAGAGATCTTCGCCAGCGGCACCACGGTCCGGTCCCGTGAGTACACCGTGGCGATCTGGCCGCCCTGGTTGTCCAGGATTGTGGTGCGCTGGCTGAGCGGCGGAGTCTTGAGGTTGGCCGGGATCTCGTCGAATCCGTCGACCGTTCCCTTGGCGGCGAGACCCAGTGCTCCGGCGGCCGGCAGCGCGATGCCCGCCAGGACCACTCCGGAGAGTGCGGCGACACCGAGGAACTTGGCGGCCTGCTGGGTCGTCGTGAGACCCCCGCCCGAGCGCTTCTTTGGCATGGGGGCAGCCTACGTTCTCATTCGCCGGACACACGTATATGCCTTGGCCTAAGCTGCTCTCAACTGTCACAGCAGTCCGGTTTCGTATCAACCCCCCTGCATGACCCTGTGCATGACCCGGCCACGAGTTCAGGCGCTCCCGAAATCGCCTCGTGTGTCATCGACCGTCCGTTATGCCTCAGGTGATCTGTCCCGATTCTTCCGGGATAGTCGCGCATGTCCTTGCCTCACTCCCCTGGGTGATCTGCCGCGTACGCATAGTCCGTTCGGGCCATTCAAGATTGGGCCCGAAGGGGGTGTTGTGCTGTCGCCACCTTCCGTAACGTCCTCAACTGGCAGCGGTGAATATGCCGCTACCGCCGTGGGGGAGCCTCGATTCGGGAGAGGACGGCGCCGGGATGGGCTGGGTAACCGACTGGAGTGCGCAGGCAGCCTGCCGCACTACCGATCCGGATGAACTGTTCGTACAAGGGGCAGCGCAGAACAGGGCCAAGGCGGTGTGCACCGGATGCCCGGTGCGGACCGAGTGCCTTGCCGACGCGCTCGACAATCGCGTCGAATTCGGCGTGTGGGGTGGAATGACCGAGCGGGAGCGCCGCGCACTGCTGCGCCGGCGCCCGACGGTCACGTCCTGGCGCCGGCTGCTGGAGACCGCGCGCAGCGAGTACGAGCGGTCCACGGGCATTCTGCCCGTGGCGATCGGGCTGGAGGACGACGAGCTGCACGAGACGCTTGCCGCCGTGGGGTAGCCCCGGGCGGCAGGGCGGACGACGGGGTGACTACGCAACTCCGGCCGGGGCGGAACCGGTCGCGAGCCGGTCCCCGATGGCTCGCAGCCCTGCGAGGTCATGGACATCTCCGGGCAGCGCGGCCACGGCGGTCACGGCCACCTCGGGATGCAGTGCGGCGAAGCGGTCGCGTGTGCGCTGTTCGCGCGCGACCACCTGCATCCGTTCGGCGTGCAGACGCAGCAGACCTGCCGTCAGCTGGTCGACGGTCACGGCGTCTGTGAGCACGGGGTCTGATGCGGCGGCGGTAGCGGCGTCGGCATCGATGTCCGGGAGGTCGGCGGGGTCCTGCTCCGAGGCATGCTCGGACGGTTCGGGGGTGGCGGCTCCTGCGGTGTCCGGGGGATGTGGGGAACCGGCCGCGGGGGATTCGGCGGGCTCACGAAGTCCAGCCTTCCCGGCACCCTGATCCACAATGCCGTCGGCCTCAAGATTTTCTGCGGCGGCGAGCGCGCGCTCCGCGGAGAGCCGGGCGGCGTCACTGCCGTGGACCCGGTTGAGCACCAGACCGGCCAGCGGCATGTCCTCCGCGGCCAGCCGTTCCACGAAGTACGCCGCTTCGCGGAGCGCGTCCCGCTCCGGTGTCGCGACGACGAGGAACGCCGTGCCGGGTGCCTGGAGAAGCTTGTACGTGGCGTCGGCGCGGGTGCGGAACCCGCCGAACATGGTGTCCATCGCGGCGACGAAGGTCTGCACGTCCCGCAGGAACTGGCCGCCGAGCAGCTTGCCCAGCGTCCCCGTCATCATCGACATGCCCACGTTGAGGAACTTCATTCCGGCGCGACCGCCCATTTTGGCCGGGGCCATCAGCAGCTTGATGAACTTCCCGTCCAGGAACGAGCCCAGCCGCTTCGGCGCGTCCAGGAAATCCAGCGCGGAGCGCGACGGCGGGGTGTCGACGACGATCAGGTCCCACTCGTCGCGCGCCCGCAGCTGACCGAGCTTCTCCATGGCCATGTACTCCTGCGTGCCCGCGAAACCGGCCGACAGGGACTGGTAGAAGGGATTGTCCAGGATCGCCCGGGCCCGCTCCCCGTCCGCGTGCGCCTCGACGATCTCGTCGAAGGTCCGCTTCATGTCGAGCATCATGGCGTGCAGTTCGCCGGTGCCCTGCGTCCCGACGCCCTTCACCCGGCGGGGGATGTTGTCCAGGGAGTCGATGCCCATGGACTGGGCGAGCCTGCGCGCCGGGTCGATGGTGAGGACGACGACCTTGCGGCCGCGCTCGGCCGCGCGTACGCCGAGGGCTGCCGCGGTCGTGGTCTTGCCGACGCCGCCGGAGCCGCAGCACACGATGATCCGGATGCCGGGATCGTCGAGCAGGGCGTCGGTGTCCAGGGCGGGGGCGGGGGTGGGCCCCGGGTCCGGTTCCTTGCCCGGTTCCGTTACCGACTCCGTGTCCGCGGCCGCTCCCGTGCCCGATGTCATGAACCCACCCCTTGTTCCCCCGCCCCTTCGCCCACGCCCTGCTTGCGCAGCTCAACCGCCAGCTCGTACAGCCCGGCCGGATCCACGCCCTCGCCGATCAGCGGGAGTTCGTACCCCGGCAGCCCGAGCCCCGCCAGCACGGCCCGCTGCTCACGTTCCAGCTCGACGCGCTGAGCGTGCTCGGCCGCCTGTTCGACCAGGGGGCGTACGAGCCCCGCGGAGCCGGTCACGCCGGCCCGGGTCAGCGTCTTGGCGATCTCCTTGCGCCGCCCGCCCGCGGCGGTGCGCAGCGCGTCCTCGTCCAGCAGGTGCGGGCGCACCATGTTCACGATGACCCGGCCCACCGGCAGTTCGGCGGCCCGCAGCTCCGCGATTCCGTCGGCGGTCTCCTGGACCGGCATCTCCTCCAGGAGGGTCACCAGATGCACGGCCGTGCCGGGGGACTTCAGCACCCGCATCACGGCCTGGGCCTGATTGTGTATCGGGCCGATCCGGGCCAGCCCCGCCACCTCGTCGTTCACGTTGAGGAAGCGGGTGATGCGGCCGGTCGGCGGGGCGTCCATGATCACGTAGTCGTAGACGAACCGGTTCCGCTTGTCCCTGCGGCGTACCGCCTCGCACGCCTTGCCCGTCAGCAGGACGTCGCGGACGCCGGGCGCGATGGTGGTGGCGAAGTCGATCGCGCCGAGCTTCTTCAGCGCCCGGCCCGCGCTGCCGAGTTTGTAGAACATCTGGAGGTAGTCGAGGAGGGCCCGCTCGGCGTCGATCGCGAGCGCGTACACCTCGCCGCCGCCCGGCGCGACGGCGATCTTGCGCTCCTCGTAGGGGAGGGAATCCGCCTCGAAGAGCTGGGCGATGCCCTGCCTGCCCTCGACCTCGACCAGGAGGGTGCGCCTGCCCTCGGTCGCGAGGGCGAGCGCGAGGGCGGCGGCGACCGTGGTCTTACCGGTACCGCCCTTGCCGCTGACGACCTGGAACCTGCTCACGTATTCGAGCCTAACCAGTCGCGCCGCAGGCTACGCACGAGGCTGCGCATGGCAGGGATGGCCCAGGCATTACAGTCGGGCCATGACCAAGTGGGAATACGCGACCGTGCCCCTTCTCGTGCACGCGACCAAGCAGATTCTGGACACCTGGGGCGAGGACGGCTGGGAGCTCGTCCAGGTCGTCCCCGGCCCGAACAACCCCGAGCAGCTCGTGGCCTACCTGAAGCGGGAGAAGCACTAGTGGCGGGCGCCGTCGAGGCGAAGCTCGCCGAACTGGGCCTCGCCCTGCCGGACGTCGTGCCGCCGCTCGCCTCGTACCAGCCGGCCGTGCAGTCCGGGCCGTACGTGTACACCTCGGGCCAGCTGCCGATGGTGGACGGCAAGCTCGCCGTCACCGGCAAGGTCGGTGCGGAGGTCACGCCCGACGAGGCCAAGGAGCTGGCGAAGACCTGCGCGCTCAACGCCCTGGCCGCCGTGAAGTCGGTCGCCGGTGACCTGGACCGGATCGCACGCGTCGTGAAGGTCGTCGGCTTCGTCGCCTCCGCCACGGACTTCACGGGCCAGCCCGCGGTGATCAACGGCGCGAGCGAGCTGCTCGGCGCGGTGCTCGGTGACAAGGGCGTACACGCCCGCAGCGCCGTCGGCGTCGCCGTGCTGCCGCTGGACGCGCCGGTCGAGGTCGAGGTCCAGGTCGAGCTGACCGGAGCCTGAGCCGAAGCCGTATCGCGCCGGGGCTCCGCCCCGATTCCGTGGGATCCCGTCCGGTCGTGACGACCGGGCGGGATCATCTGTGTACGGGGCATGTACGGATCACCCGGCCCTCGAACATCGTCGCGGTTCCGGATAGCCTCCGGCCATGTCCAATGGTCAGTGGTACCCACCGGAATGGCCCGACCGGATCCGGGCCCTCGCCGCAGGCGAACTGACGGCGGCGACCCCCAGGCGCGCCGCCACCGTGATGCTGCTCCGGGACGCCGCCGCGGGTACCGGGCAAGGGCCCACGGTCCACATGCTGCGCCGGCGCACCTCCATGGCCTTTGCCGGAGGGGCGTACGCCTATCCGGGTGGCGGGGTCGACCCGCGCGACGACGACCGGCTCGTCCGCTGGGCCGGGCCCGCGCTGGAGAGCTGGGCGTCGCGGCTCGGCGTCGGGACGCCCGCCGAGGCACAGGCGATCGTCTGCGCCGCGGTCCGTGAGACGTACGAGGAGGCGGGCGTCCTGCTCGCCGGACCGACCGCGGACACGGTCGTCAGGGACACCACCGGCGAGGACTGGGAGGCCGACCGCGAGGCGCTGGTGGCGCGGGAGCTGTCGTTCGCGGAGTTCCTCGACCGGCGGGGGCTGGTGCTGCGGTCGGACCTGCTCGGCGCGTGGGCGCGCTGGATCACTCCGGAGTTCGAACCGCGCCGTTACGACACCTGGTTCTTCGTCGCCGCGCTGCCGGCCGGCCAGCGCACCCGCAACGCCTCGACGGAGGCCGACCGCACGGTGTGGATCGGTCCGGGCGAGGCGGCCGACGGATACGACCGGGGTGAGCTGCTCATGATGCCGCCGACGGTTTCCACGCTGCGTGCGCTCAGGCCGTACGCCACCGCCGCGCAGGCGCTTGAGGCGGCATCGGGCCAGGACCTCACCCCCGTGCTCGCACAGGCCCGCCTGGAGGGCGAGGAGCTGGTGCTGAGCTGGCCGGGGCACGAGGAGTTCACCAAGCACATCCCGGCGGGCGGTCCGGGCGGCAGGAACGGCGGGGCGGCATGAGTGACGCGGCCGCGCTGCCCGGTCAGCCGCGCGGCGGGGTGCTGTCCGGCCCCGCCACGACCCGTACGGTCAACGTCCTCGCGCCCAACGCGTCGGCGATGACGCTGGACGGCACCAACACCTGGATCGTGGCCGAACCGGACTCGGACCTCGCGGTGGTCATCGACCCGGGCCCGCTGGACGACGCCCATCTGCGGGCGGTCATCGACACGGCCGGGCAGGCGGGCCGCCGGATCGGGCTCACCCTCCTCACCCACGGCCACCCCGACCACGCCGAGGGCGCGGCGAGGTTCGCCGAGCTGACCCGTACGAAGGTGCGGGCGCTGGACCCGGAGTTCCGCCTCGGCGACGAGGGCCTGGGTGCGGGGGACGTGATCACGACCGGTGGGCTGGAGATGTACGTGGTGCCGACGCCGGGTCACACCGGGGACTCGCTCTCCTTCCATCTGCCCGCCGATGGCGCGGTGCTGACGGGGGACACGATCCTCGGACGCGGGACGACGCTGGTGGCGCACCCGGACGGGCGGCTGGGGGACTACCTCGACTCGCTGCGGCGGCTGCGGTCGCTGACGGTCGACGACGGCGTCCACACGGTGCTGCCCGGACACGGCCCGGTGCTGGACGACGCGCAGGGCGCGGTCGAGTTCTACCTGGCGCACCGCGCGCACCGCCTGGCCCAGGTCGAGACGGCCGTGGAGGCCGGGTATCTGACGTCGTCCCAGGTGGTGGCGCATGTGTACGCGGACGTGGACCGGTCCCTGTGGCCTGCGGCGGAGCTGTCGGTGCGGGCGCAGCTGGAGTACCTGCGGGAGCACGGACTGATCTGACGGGCTGCCCGGGCAACGTACGCGAGGCCCCACGCATGTACGCGAGGCGCCCGGGCGTGCACGCGAGGCCCCCGGGCATGGCTCAAGGCCCCCGGGCATGACTCGAGGCCCCCGGGCATGACTCGAGGCCCCCGGGCATGTACGCGAGGCCCCCGGACATGTACGCGAGGGCCTCGGAAACGTACGCGAGGGCCTCGCCGGTACCGGCGAGGCCCTCGGGCGTTTCGTGTGTCAGGCGTTGCGTACCACGACGGGCTAGCGGGACCGCTTGGCCAGCCGCTCCACGTCCAGCAGGATCACCGCACGGGCCTCGAGTCGCAGCCAGCCGCGGCCGGCGAAGTCGGCGAGAGCCTTGTTGACCGTCTCGCGGGAAGCGCCGACCAGCTGGGCCAGCTCCTCCTGCGTCAGGTCGTGCACGACGTGGATGCCCTCTTCCGACTGGACGCCGAAGCGGCGCGACAGGTCGAGGAGGGCGCGGGCGACGCGGCCCGGCACGTCGGAGAAGACCAGGTCGGACATCTGGTCGTTGGTCTTGCGCAGGCGTCGGGCGACGGCGCGCAGCAGGGCCGTGGCCACCTCGGGGCGCACGTTCAGCCAGGGCTGAAGGTCGCCGTGGCCGAGGCCGAGGAGCTTGACCTCGGTCAGCGCGGTCGCGGTGGCGGTGCGCGGGCCCGGGTCGAAGAGCGACAGCTCACCGATCAGCTCGCCGGGGCCGAGGACGGCCAGCATGTTCTCCCGCCCGTCGGGGGACGTGCGGTGGAGCTTCACCTTGCCCTCGGTGACCACATAGAGGCGGTCTCCCGGGTCACCCTCGTGGAACAGCGCGTCGCCGCGCGCGAGGGTCACCTCACTCATCGAGGCGCGGAGCTCCGCGGCCTGCTCGTCATCGAGCGCCGCGAAAAGCGGGGCGCGCCGCAGAACGTCGTCCACGAGTTCTCTCCTTGTCGGCCTGTTCAGGGAACCGTGGTCCCCATCATGCCGGACGGTAAAACAGTGCGATCAATCACAAACCAGTTTGACGCACGCGCGTGCCGGAGCGTACGGCAGGGGGCCGATTGAGGTCGGATCTCCCGTGAACCGGGTGGTTGCCGGTGGTGGCCACTGGACCGGCCGGGTGACGGGAACGCCGGTGAGAGCGCAGGTCGCGGGGGCTGACCGGGGTGTCTGCGGGCCGCGATTCCGCTGTGGGCGAACAGGTCGAACGGGCCCGGCTCATACGGCCAGTGCCCGCCTTGCGGTCGCGGGTCAGGCGCCGGGGGCGGAATAGGGGAGGATACCCCCGGCCGGTATCAGAATCAGGGTTGACCGCTTACCCCCGGGGGGTATGTACTGCGAGTGTTGCCCCGTACCTCTCCCGTCCGAACCGCCGAGGAGTCCGCCATGAACACCGCCCTGAGGATCACCGCCTTCACCGCCGGCCTCGCCGCCGTCTTCGGCACCTCGTACGGCATCGGCCACGTCACCGGCACCACCTCCCCGAAGCCCTCCACCGCGGCCCACGCGGGGCACGCGTCCGCTGCCCCGCCTTCGGATCCGGGCGGCGACGGGGCGCCGGCCGGCGCGGACCGTCTGCCCGGTGGCCTGCAGGTCTCCGAGCGCGGCTACACGCTCAGCCTCGGCGACCCCTACGTCACGGCAGGCGCCTCCGCCGACCTGCGCTTCCGCATCCTCGGCGCGGACGGCAAGCCGGTCACCGCCTACCGGTCCGCGCACGGCAAGGAGTTGCATCTCATCGTCGCCCCGCGCGACCTCTCGACCTTCCAGCACCTGCACCCCACCCGTGCCGCCGACGGCACCTGGCGCACCTCCGCGGCCCTGCCCGCCGCCGGCGAGTACCGCGTTTTCGCCGACTTCACCCCGGCCGGCGCCGCGCAGGGCCTCACCCTCGGCGCCGATCTGCACGCCGCGGGCGACCTGCGTCCCGTGCCACCGGACAGGACGGGGCGCACCGTCACCGTCGACGGGTACCGCGTCACCCTGGCCGGCGACCTCACCCCCGGCCGCTCCACGCGTCTCAGCCTCGCTGTCACCAAGGACGGCAGGCCCGTCACCGATCTTCAGCCCTATCTCGGCGCGTACGGCCATCTGGTTGCCCTGCGCGCCGGCGACCTCGCCTATCTCCACGTCCACCCCGACGGTGAGCCGGGTGCCGCCGGCACCGCGTCGGGCCCGGACATCACCTTCACCACCACCGCGCCGAGCCGAGGCGTCTACCGCCTGTTCCTGGACTTCCGGCACGGGGGCGTGGTCCGTACCGCGGCCTTCACGGTCACGGCCGCCGATGGGCCGACTACCGCGACCACCCCTTCCCCTTCCCCTTCCCCGTCGGCTTCCGCTTCCGAGCCCGCAGGGCATGACGGCGATCATCAGCACTGAGCCCGAGGCTCACGGTCACCGCGCCGGGCGAGGACATACGCCGACATCGTGACCGGCTCCTGAAGCGGCCGCGGCGGTTCGGCCCTTCGGCGTAGCCTTCGTGCATGGCAGAGAGCAAGGTCCGTAAGCCCGCGGCCGAACCGGCGGTGAAGGCGGCTGCGAAGCCGGGGAAACCGGAGTCCCGCCTGGCGATGGTGCGGCGGGCGCGGAAGATCAACCGAGTCCTGGCCCAGACGTATCCGTACGCCCATCCGGAACTGGACTTCGAGAATCCGTTCGAGCTGCTGGTGGCCACCGTGCTCTCGGCGCAGACGACGGACCTGCGGGTGAACCAGACGACGCCGGCGCTGTTCGCGAAGTACCCGACTCCGGAGGACATGGCGATGGCCGTCCCGGAGGAAATGGAAGAGATCATCCGGCCGACGGGCTTCTTCCGGGCCAAGACCAAGTCGCTCATAGGCCTCTCCGTCGCCCTCCGGGACCGTTTCGGCGGTGAGGTGCCGGGGCGCCTGGCGGATCTCGTGACGTTGCCCGGCGTCGGCCGCAAGACCGCCAACGTCGTCCTGGGCAACGCCTTCGGCGTTCCGGGCATCACGGTCGACACCCACTTCGGCCGGCTGGTCCGCCGCTGGAAGTGGACCGAGCAGGAGGAGCCGGAGAAGGTCGAGGAGGCGGTCGCGGCGATCTTCCCCAGGAGTGAGTGGACGATGCTGTCTCACCGCGTGATCTTCCACGGCCGCCGCGTCTGCCACTCCCGAAGGCCCGCCTGCGGCGCGTGCCCGGTCGCCCCGCTCTGTCCCTCGTACGGTGAGGGCGAAACGGACCCGGAGAAGGCCAGGAAGCTGCTGAAGTACGAGATGGGGGGCCAGCCGGGCCAGCGGCTGAAGCCGCCGCCGGACTACCCGGGCGGACCCGCCCCCACTCTGGGCGCCGGCTGACAGGCCCGGACCGCGCCGGAACGAAATGCGGGACGCCGGGCGTTGGGAGACGAGGGGTGCCTATGAAGACGCATGAACACAGCACGGACGCGGCCACCACCGCCGGACAGAACGCCGCCGCACAGGACCGGCCCGGTGCGGCCGCCGCACGCGACGGCCGCGAAGCCGCACGCAACACCGCAGACGGCGCCGACACCGCGGACGGCGCCGCGATCGACGTCACCGCCGAGGGTCTGCCCAGCTGGCTGGAGCCCGTCGCCCGGGCCGCGCGGACCGTCGAACCGCGGCAGCTCAGCCGCTTCCTGCCGCCCGCGAGCGGCGCCGGGCGGCAGTCCGCCGTGCTCGTCCTGTTCGGCGAGGGTGCCCGGGGGCCGGAGCTGCTCCTGATGGAGCGCGCCGGAAGTCTGCGCTCCCACCCTGGCCAGCCCTCCTTTCCCGGCGGTTCACTGGACCCGGCCGACGGCGACCAGGCGACGACGGGACCGCTCCGGGCCGCGCTGCGCGAGGCCGAGGAGGAGACCGGTCTCGATCCGCGAGGCGTGCAGATCTTCGGAGTGCTGCCGCGGCTCTACATCCCCGTGAGCAGTTTCGTGGTGACGCCCGTCCTCGGCTGGTGGCGTTCGCCCAGCCCGGTCGGGGTCGTCGACCCCGCCGAGACCGCCCGGGTCTTCACGGTTCCCGTGGCAGATCTCACGGATCCCGCCAACCGGGTGACCACGCACCACCCCAGCGGTCACCGGGGCCCGGCATTTCTGGTCGAATCGGCACTCGTGTGGGGGTTCACGGCCGGGGTGATCGACCGGATTCTGCACTTCGCGGGCTGGGAGCGCCCCTGGGACAAGGCCAAGCAGGTGCCGCTCGACTGGCGCGCATGACAGGCTGGCTCCCGTGCTCCGCCGCCGGGCTCTGCCGGCCACGGGAGACGTGCGGGCCCGGTGACGAATCTGCGAGGCAATAGACGGTGAACGTGCTGGACATCCTGCTGCTGGCCGCCGCCGTGTGGTTCGCGGTCATCGGTTACCGCCAGGGGTTCGTCGTCGGCATTCTGTCGGTGATCGGGTTCCTGGGCGGCGGTCTCGTCGCCGTCTATCTGCTGCCCGTCCTGTGGGACCAGGTGACGGACGGCTCCGAGGTCTCGTCGACGGCGGCCATCGTCGCCGTCGTCATCGTGATCGTGTGCGCCTCGGTGGGCCAGGCCTTCACCACCCACCTGGGAAACAAACTCCGCCGGTACATCACGTGGTCGCCCGCCCGCGCCCTCGACGCGACCGGCGGCTCCCTCGTCAACGTCGTCGCGATGCTGCTGGTGTCTTGGCTGATCGGCTCCCTACTGGCCGGTACGTCCATACCGACGCTGGGCAAGGAGGTCCGCAGCTCCTCCGTCCTGCTCGGCATCGACCGAGTGCTGCCGCCCGAGGCCTCCACGTGGTTCACGGACTTCTCCTCTGTCCTCGCGCAGAACGGCTTCCCACAGGTCTTCAGCCCGTTCGCGAACGAACCGATCACCGAGGTCAGGGCCCCCGACCCGGCCCTGGCCGGCAGCCCCGTCGCGGCCCGCGCCAAGCAGTCGATCGTCAAGGTCGTCGGTACGGCCCCGAGCTGCGGCAAGGTCCTCGAAGGCACCGGATTCGTCTTCTCGAGCCGCCGGGTGATGACCAACGCCCACGTCGTCGGCGGCGTCGACGAGCCGACCGTGCAGATCGGCGGGCAGGGACGGCTGTACGACGCGAAGGTCGTGCTCTACGACTGGCGGCGCGACATCGCCGTACTGGACGTGCCCGACCTGGACGCGAAGCCACTGCAGTTCACCGACACCGACAACGACGCCTCGACCGGGAACAGCGCGATCGTCGCGGGGTTCCCGGAGAACGGATCGTACGACGTACGCTCCGCGCGTGTCCGGGCCCGCATCGACGCGAACGGGCCCGACATCTATCACCGGGGCACCGTCCAGCGCGATGTCTACTCGCTCTTCACGACGGTCCGTCAGGGAAACTCCGGCGGCCCGCTGCTGACACCCCAAGGGAAGGTGTACGGAGTCGTCTTCGCCAAATCGCTCGACGACCCCGACACCGGTTACGCCCTCACGGCCGACGAGATCCGCGAGGACATCACGCGGGGCCGTGCCGCCAACCAGCAGGTCGACAGCCAGGGCTGCGCGCTTTAGTCAGGCGGGTGCGGGCCCGGGCGGAGCCGGTTTGCGCGGGCCGCGGGTCATCCGCGCGGGTGACGCAGCCGCGCCGAGACCCAGCGTGCCCGGCGGCGCAGAATGTGCGGAATGCCGAGCCGGGGATCATGCAGAACGTGAATGGTGTGCACCCGGCCCTGGAGGCCGCCCCCCTCGTGAGTGCCCGGAGCCGCCGTGGCGGTCGAGCGACGATTGCGTGCTGTGTCACCGAAGTCGTGCGTCCAGCCCATACCTCGACGTCTGCCCGTGACGCATGGTCGGTAACCGCCCATTCGCCAGCCAATTGGCCTATGCGTCAGGCAAGTGGCTGTTCGACGGACAGGTGTGCGCGTCAGCTACCGGTCGGGCTCGGAATCCTTGAGCCAGTTGATGAGTTCGGCCGAGAACCCGTCCGGATCCTCCTCGTGGGGGAAGTGCCCCAGACCGTCGAAAAGTCGCCAACGGTACGGTGCCTCGACGTATTCGCCGGACCCCGCCGAGCTCCGGGTGCGGACCGCCGGATCGAGTGAACCGTGCAGGTGCAGCGTCGGCACCCGCACCGGCCGCTTCATGCGCCGGTTGAACTGGATGCCGTCCGGACGCGCCAGCGAGCGCACCATCCAGCGGTAGGGCTCGATCGAGCAGTGCGCGGTCGACGGGATGGACATGGCCCGCCGGTAGACGTCCACCGCCGCGTCGTCCGGGAAATCCGCGGTGCCCGGCCCCGCCCACTCGTGGATCAGCCGCCCCACCAACGCCGCGTCGTCCGCCACCAGCTGACGCTCCGGCACCCAGGGCCGCTGGAAGCCCCAGATGTACGATCCCGCACGCGACTGGGCGAAGTCGGAGAGCATCGAGGAGCGCCACCGGCGCGGATGCGGCATCGAGGAGACCACCAGTCGGCGCACGAGCTTGGGACGCATCACCGCGGCCGTCCAGGCGAGGTAGCCGCCCATGTCGTGGCCGACCAGCGCGGCGTCCGGTTCGCCGAGTGAGCGGATGACGCCCGTGATGTCGAGCGCAAGATTGGCGGGGTCGTAGCCGCGTGGCGTCCGGTCGCTGCCGCCCACCCCGCGCAGGTCCATCGCCACGGCCCGGAATCCCGCGTCGGCGAGTGCCGGGAGCTGATGGCGCCAGGTCCACCAGAACTGCGGAAAGCCGTGCAGGAGGAGGACCAGCGGCCCTTCACCCATTTCAGCGATATGGAAGCGGGCGCCGTTGGCCGCGACGTCCCGGTGCGTCCAGGGGCCGTCGATGCGTACGGGACCGCCGGCCGCGGCCGCGGGGCCCGGCGGACCGCCGGGAGCCGGGGCGGCCGGGGCGGGAGTGGGGCCTGCCGGGCCCACGGGCTTCTCGTGGCCCGCCCTGTCCTCCGGGCCCACAGGGCGGGATGCGCTGGAATCGGGGACCGTCATGTGGACGAGCGTGCCACAGCAGACGCCTTGTCCTGGACCGGACGGTTCTCGATGGCCTTGTCCGCAAGTGTGCTGCCGCCGACCGGCAGGATCGCGTCGGCGCCGATGCTCGGGCGCGGGTGCGGCTTGACACCTTGCAGGACGGCTGCGGTCTGCTTGGCCGAGGCGATGGACTTCTCCGGCGGCTTGACCTTCTTGAACTTGGCGTAGCCGAAGAGCGCGAGCAGGATCCCCAGCAGGATGAACGCACAGCCCACGATCAGGAACGACCAGGCGAGGCCGAGTCCCAGGTTGTGGATTCCGTACGCGGCCGCGAAGCTCAGCACCGGGATCGCGAACAGGATCAGCACGCCCGTGACGATGAACGCCACGCTGCCGATGACGCCGCGCTTGACGTCCTGTCGCACCTCCGCCTTGGCCAGGGCGATCTCGTCGTGCACCAGCGCCGACAGTTCGGCCGTCGCCGAGGCGACCAGCTGCCCGAGACTGCGGTCGGCGCTGCCCGCGTAATTGCCGGGGTCGCTCATCCCTGACTCCCTCTCCTGTTCAACACATCCGATGTCAGATCATGCCGGACTGTCCGGCTTGTTGCTCGCTGCCCCCGCCAGTTGGGCAAGGCGGCGGTGCTCGGCCGCCTTCTTCTCGTAGAGCGCGGCCATCCGCAGGTGGTACTCCGGATCGTCCTGTTCGTAGATGTCCGGAACCCCGGACGCGTCCTCGTCGAGTTCCTCGGCGTCGAACAGCGCCCGGTATCTGCGTACCCGCAGTTTGAGCAGTACACCGGAGAGTACGGCGGCAATCACGGAACCGATGAGAACCGACGCCTTGATCTCGTTGATCATGTCGTCGTCGCCGGTGAAGGCGAGCTCCCCGATCAGCAGCGAGACCGTGAAGCCGATGCCGGCGAGTGAGGCGACCGCGAAGACATCGGCCCAGGCCAGCTCCTTGTTCAGCTCCGCCTTGGTGAACCGGGTGGCAAGCCACGTACCGCCGAAGATGCCGATCGTCTTGCCGACGACGAGTCCCAGGACGACACCGAGCGCCTCGGGCCGGGTGAACACGCCGGCCAGTGAGCCGCCCGAGAGGGAGACCCCGGCGGAGAAGAGCGCGAACAGCGGTACGGCGATTCCGGCCGACAGCGGTCGGACCAGGTGCTCGATGCGTTCGCCGGGGGAGTGGTCCTCGCCCTCGCGCCGGGTGCAGCGCAGCATCAGCCCCATGGCGACACCGGCGATGGTGGCGTGGACGCCGCTGTTGTACATCAGCCCCCAGATGACCAGGGCGAGCGGGACGTAGACGTACCAGCCGCGGACGTCGAACCGCAGGAGCAGGTAGAAGACCGCCAGACCGGCGAAGGCGCCTGCGAGCGCGACGAAGTCGATGTTCTCGGTGAAGAAGACCGCGATGATCAGGATGGCGAAGAGGTCGTCGACGACGGCGAGCGTCAGCAGGAACGCGCGGAGCGCGGCCGGCAATGAGGTGCCGATGACGGCGAGGACGGCGAGTGCGAAGGCGATGTCGGTGGCCGTGGGGACGGCCCAGCCGTCGGTGGATCCGTCGCCGACCAGGTTCACCAGCGCGTAGACCACCGCCGGTACCGCCATGCCGCACAGCGCGGCGACGACCGGGAGTGCGGCTGCCTTGGGGTCGCGCAGTTCTCCCGCGACGAGTTCGCGCTTGAGCTCGACCCCCGCGACGAAGAAGAAGACCGCCAGCAGCCCGTCGGCCGCCCAGTGCTCCACGGACAGATGGAGGCCCAGCGCCTCAGGCCCGAAGTGGAAGTCGCTGACGTCCGAGTAGCTCGATCCGAAGGCGTTCGCCCAGACGAGCGCGGCAACGGCGGCGACCAGCAGGATGACTCCCCCGACGGTCTCCGTGCGCAGGGCGTCGGTGAGGTAGTTGCGCTCGGGGAGCGGCAGACGTCCCAGGAAGGTGCGGCGGGAGGAGGGGGGTGCGGGGGTGGGCGTGGCCACGGGGGGAGACCTCCGGGTCGGTACGACAGCGACGGCATGGCTGATGCACTTGCCGACCAGACTTCCCGGCACACCTTGTGGAGATTTCTTATCGTTTTATTGATCAGCTGCCACTGTACCCGGGGCGTTGCTGGTGGAGGGGGCGTTGGGTGGACCTGGGGCGTGCGGGGCCGTGACCGGCGATCGTCACACTAGGGCCTGTATGGAGTTGCCCCGCGACGACGCGGGCCGACTCCATGCAGGCCCTGAACGCCCTGAACGCCCGAAGGGCATCCGGCGCGGTACCGGATGCCCTTCGGCGCGTGCGCTGTCTCTGGGACCGGCGGGTCCCCGGGCCCTCAGTCCTCGGAGGAGGACTGCGGCAGCTGCGTCTGGATCAGGTCCATGACCGAGGCGTCAGTGAGCGTCGTGACGTCTCCCAGAACGCGGTTCTCCGCGACGTCACGCAGCAGACGCCGCATGATCTTGCCGGAGCGGGTCTTGGGCAGTTCGGCGACCGGCATGATCCGCTTCGGCTTGGCGATCGGGCCGAGGGTGGTGCCGACGTGGTTGCGCAGCTCCGCGAGCAGCTCGTCGGAGGTGGTGGCGGTTCCCCGCAGGATCACGAACGCGACGATGGCCTGGCCGGTCGTCTCGTCCGCGGCGCCGACCACGGCGGCCTCGGCGACCGATGGGTGCGACACGAGCGCGGATTCGACCTCGGTGGTCGAGATGTTGTGCCCGGACACCAGCATGACGTCGTCGACGCGGCCGAGGAGCCAGATGTCGCCGTCCTCGTCCTTCTTGGCTCCGTCGCCCGCGAAGTACTTGCCCTCGAAGCGCGACCAGTAGGTGTCGAGGAAGCGCTGGTCGTCGCGCCAGATGGTGCGCAGCATCGACGGCCACGGCTCGGTGAGGACGAGGTAGCCACCCCCGCCGTCCGGCACCTCGCGCGCCTCGTCGTCGACGACGGTGGCACAGATGCCCGGCAGGGCGCGCTGGGCGCTCCCCGGCTTGGTCTCCGTGACTCCGGGCAGCGGCGAGATCATCATCGCGCCCGTCTCCGTCTGCCACCAGGTGTCCACGATCGGGCACTTGTCGGCGCCGATGTGCTTGCGGTACCACATCCACGCCTCGGGGTTGATCGGCTCGCCGACCGAACCGAGGACGCGCAGCGACGACAGGTCGAACTTGGCAGGGATGTCGTCACCCCACTTCATGAACGTGCGGATCGCGGTCGGCGCGGTGTAGAGGATCGTGACGCCGTACTTCTGCACGATTTCCCAGAAACGCCCCTGGTGCGGCGTGTCGGGCGTGCCCTCGTACATGACCTGCGTCGCGCCGTTGGCCAGCGGGCCGTAGACGATGTACGAGTGGCCGGTCACCCAGCCGATGTCGGCGGTGCACCAGTAGACGTCGGTTTCCGGCTTGAGGTCGAAGACCGCGTGGTGCGTGTACGCCGCCTGCGTGAGGTACCCGCCGGAGGTGTGCAGGATGCCCTTGGGCTTCCCGGTGGTGCCGGACGTGTACAGGATGAAGAGCGGCTGCTCCGCCTCGAACGCCTCGGGGGTGTGCTCGGTCGACTGGCGCGCGGTGATCTCGTGCCACCAGACGTCACGGCCCTCGGTCCACGCGGTGTCCTGGCCCGTACGCCGGACGACGAGGACGTGCTCGACGCTCTCGATACGGGAGACGGCATCGTCGACCGCGGGCTTGAGCGCGGAGGGCTTGCCGCGGCGGTATCCGCCGTCGGAGGTGATGACGACCTTCGCGTCCGCGTCCTGGATGCGCGCGGCGATGGCGTCGGCGGAGAAGCCGCCGAAGACGACCGAGTGCGCGGCGCCGATGCGGGCGCAGGCCAGCATCGCGACGGCGGCCTCTGGGATCATCGGCAGGTAGACGGCGACCCGGTCACCCTTGCCGACACCGAGCTCGGTGAGGGCGTTGGCGGCGCGTGAGACCTCGTCCTTCAGCTCCGCGTAGGTGATGGCGCGGCTGTCGCCGGGCTCGCCCTCGAAGTGGATGGCCACCCGGTCGCCGTTGCCCGCCTCGACGTGACGGTCCACGCAGTTGTAGGCGACGTTGAGTTCGCCGTCCGCGAACCACTTCGCGAAGGGCGGGTTGCTCCAGTCGAGTGTCTCGGTCGGTTCGGTGGCCCAGGTCAGGCGGCGCGCCTGCTCGGCCCAGAAGCCCAGCCGGTCCGCCTTGGCCTGCTCGTACGCCTCCGCTGTGACGTTGGCGTTCGCGGCCAGATCGGCAGGCGGTGCGAACCGCCGCTCCTCACGAAGCAGATTGGCCAAGCTTTCGTTGCTCACGACATCTCCCAGTCCCAGGGTGTCCGTTGTGTCCCGGGGCATAGCTCATCAGGCCAAGGGCCGGGTGACAAGTGTCTGCCGGGAATTGGTTTAGACCTGTGCCTTCGTGTATGGAGGCGCAGTCCCGCTTCCGCGGCGGGGCGATAGTGCGTGTTGCTGGTGTACACGCGCTGGCGTGCGCAAGCGCTGGTGTGCGGAAGCGGGACCACAAGGTCTCACGGACCCGGACGCTTTGCGGTTCAGGCGCCGCTGCGCGCCAACGCGACCGGATCACCCGGACGGGGTGGTTCGGCCGGGCGGCCCGGATCTTCCAGGCCGGCCGAGGGGTATGGAGGGGACAGGCGGGTCGGGCTGATCGCGTCGAACACCTCGTCGAGCCCGTCGCCGGCACTCGCGCCCTCGGTCAGCAGATACGACTGCGCCTCGCCGACGTGGAAGTACATGCCATGGAGCTGGAGGCCGCCCTCGGCGAGGCGCCGTGCCACCGAGGTGTGGGCCCGCAGATGGTCCAACTGCTGGACGACGTTGGTGAGGCAGAGCTGCTCCACCGCGTCGGCGGGCATCCGGCCGGAGACCCGCGCCCACGGCCGGTCGCGCGAGGCCATCCGCTCCAGGCTGGGCAGCCCGTGGCGGAGCCAGCGCCAGAGAGCCGTCTCAGGGCCCTCCGGCCTGTCACCGAGCAACGCGTTCATCGCACCGCAGCCGGAATGCCCGCAGATGGTGATGGACTCGACCCCCAGCACGTCCACGGCGTACTCGATGGCCGCACCGACCGAGTGGTCGCCGGTCTCCGAGTCGGGCGGTGGCACGAGATTGCCGACGTTGCGGACGGTGAAGAGGTCACCTGGGCCGCTTGCCGTGATCATGCTCGTGACCAGCCGGGAGTCGGCGCAGGTGATGAACAACTGCGAGGGGCGCTGCCCTTCCCTGGCCAGTCTCGCCAACTCTTCCCGGACCAGCGGCGCCGTGTTGCGCTGGAACGAACTGAGGCCACTGACCAGCCGTTGACTCCCGGTCGGAACCGGCCGTGCGGCCGGATGGTCGGGGGCGAAGTGGTCCGCGTGCTCCGGTGCTGGGCGCGGGGTTTCCCCCTCTCCGCGGCCGGCTGTGTCGGGAGCGCGGAAAGCGCCGGGCCGTGGACCTTCGGAGCCCGGTGCGTGGCCATCCGGACGCGCATGGGGATCCTGACACGCATGGCGATCGGGACGTGCCTGTGCGGGTGCTGCATCCGGTGTGCCGAGCGTGGGGTGGACGGGAATGGCGTCGGCCGCAAGCGAAGGTGCGGTCGCCGGCACCGCCGGACGGTCGTGACAGTGGTGATTGCGCCAGGGGGTCCACGGACGGCAGCAGGAGTGCGCCGCGGAAGCCGGCTCGGCGATCCTGCCGCCGGACCTGCCGGTGAAGGCGACCCGGCCGCCATGGGCTGCGTGGGCATTGCTCCAGTCATGGATCAGTTCGTACGCCGCGTGATCCATGAAGAAGCCGTCCAACTCCACTACCACGTCCGCGTCCTGGGGCAGCTGGCCCAATGCCCTGCTGAGACGGGGCACGGCGAGGAACGTCAGCTGGCCTCGTACGACCATCAGGTGCTGTCCCGCGTGGTCGGAGACGGTGATCCGGGTCCGGGCCAGCCGGTGCAGGGCGACGGCAACTGCCACGGCGATTCCGATCGCCACGCCTTTGAGCACTCCGAAGAGCAGCACGCCAGTGATCGTCGCGCCGTAGACGAGGAATTCCCGATGCCTGTGAACGTTACGGATATGGGCGAAGTTCACCATCTGGACGCCGACCACCATGACGAGCGCGCCCAGAGCGGCCAGCGGGATCCACTCCAGTGCGGTGACCAGCAGGCCGGTGGCGAGCAGGACCCAGATGCCGTGCAGCACCGTGGATGCGCGCCCGGTCGCTCCGGCCCGTACGTTCGCCGAACTGCGCACCGCGCCACCGGAGACCGCCAGCCCGCCGAGCAGGCCGGAGACGGCGTTGGCGATCCCCTGTGCGCGTAGCTCCCGGTCGAGGTCGGAGCGTTTGAGCGGGGGAGCGACTGCGGCGGCGACCACTCCGGGGTCCTCGGTGCCGGGTTCGTCGGGCCGGCTGTCCTGGCCTTCGGCGGCGGGTCCGGCCGAGCGCTCGCGGCTCCGGTCCGCAGTCAGCTTGTCCACTGCGACGGCGGCGAGCAGGGATTCCAGACTGGCCACCAGCATCATCGTGAAAACGGCCGTGGCCAGGCCGAGCACCGGCCCCTGAGGCATTTCCGGCAGCGCGTGCGAGCGCCAGGAGGGCAGGTCGACCCGGGCGATCGAGGGGGCCGCCAGTGCGGCCACCGCGGTTGCCATGGCCACCGAGGCCAGGGCTGCGGGGATTCGACGCACGCGGCGCCCGGCCCGCCCCGGAAGCCTTGGCCAGAGGACCAGGACGGCGACGGTGAGGCAACCGATCAACGGGGCCGCGGGCTCCACCCGTTGCAACTGGGCGGGCAGATGAAGGGCGTTGGAGACGGCCGAGCTCTCCGGAGAACCGCCGAGCACGATGTGCAGCTGAGCGAGTGCGATCGCCACGCCGATGCCGGCGAGCGTGCCGTGGACGATGGCGGGGCTGACGGCCAATGCGCTGCGTGCGGTGCGCAGAGAGCCCAGCACGATCTGCAGAAGACCCGCGCCGATAGTGATCGCGCAGGTGGTGCGCCAGCCGTACAGCTGGATGAACTCGGCGGTTACCACGGTCAGTCCGGCGGACGGACCCGAGACCTGCAAGGGGGTGCCGCCGAGCAGTCCGGCGACGATGCCGCCGACTGCGGCGGAGATGAGGCCCGCTTCCAGCGGAGCGTCCATGGCGACGGCCAGGCCGAGCGACATGGGGACGGCGAGCAGGAAGACGGTGATCGATGCGGACAGGTCGGCGCCCGCGATACGGAATCGTCCGCCGCGCGGTGGCGGGCTGTGCGGTCGCTTGACTCCCGAGGATCGCGAAGGGCGCGAACTGCGGGATGAGTGGTCATGACGAGTGGGGACGCAGGCAGACATGTTTCCCGTCTCCTCCGGGGCAGCGCGGTCGCGGAACGTGGGACGCGGCCGTGGGTCACGGCGTGCAGCGGCGGGATTTCTCAACTCTCGGTAAACAGATCGTAATGGAGAGTAAAGAGGGTGTCCAGGATTAGGGGCAAATGAGCCTTTCAGGCACCCGATCCAGTGAATAAGCATCT
The DNA here is from genome assembly GCF_040302845.1 of Streptomyces sp. NPDC096323. Lineage (NCBI taxonomy): Bacteria > Bacillati > Actinomycetota > Actinomycetes > Kitasatosporales > Streptomycetaceae > Streptomyces > Streptomyces sp. NPDC096323. The sequence continues at coordinate 131,776 of NZ_JBEOSI010000004.1, read as the reverse complement.
TTTCATCCGGCCTGTCGCCCGGATTTGTGTGCGGGGCGTGCGACTTTGGCCGCGCCGTGGGGGAGGGCGGCACCTCAGCGGAAGCTACCTGCAAGGAAGAGGGTGGGCGGATGATGGCCGCCACGAAGAGGGTTGCCCTGACTGTCCTGTCCGTTGCGCTGGTCGCGGGGGCGGCCGGCTGCACCGGGACGGGTTCCGGCCCGAACGGATCCGGCCCCGGGGCCGCGAACGGCGCCGCAGGGGCGAAGAAGAAGGCAGCCGAAGCAGCGGCCCCCAAGAGCGCGATCCGCCTCATCGGTGACGGGTCGACCGCCTTCACGGGCGCCCAGCCGAAACAGCCGGCCGTGCACCGCCTGGCGTCCGGTCAGAAGCCACCGCAGTTCGTGGTCTTTTCCTGGGACGGGGCAGGGGAGGACAGCCAGAAGCTCTTCTCGCACTTCCGCACGGTGGGCAAGAAGTACCACGCGAACATGACGTACTTCCTGAGTGGCGTGTACCTGCTGCCGGAGGCGAAGCGCAAGCTCTACGACCCGCCCAAGCACAACGTGGGCAGCTCCGACATCGGGTTCAACGACACCAAGGGCATCAGGGACACCCTGACGCAGGTCCGTGGCGCCTGGCTGGACGGCAATGAGATCGGCACCCACTTCAACGGCCACTTCTGCGGCAAGGACGGTGGTGTCGGCACCTGGTCGGTCGACGAGTGGAAGAGCGAGATCCAGCAGGCCAAGTCGTTCGTGAAGGGCTGGAAGAGCAACGATCCCGGCCTCAAGGGCGAGAAGTCGCTGCCCTTCGACTACGACAAGGAACTGATCGGCGGCCGGACTCCCTGCCTGGAGGGGCAGAAGAACATGGTCTCGGCGGCACGGTCGATGGGATTCCGCTACGACTCCAGCGGAGTCAACGACCAGGTCTGGCCGAAGAAGAAGGACGGCGTCTGGGACCTCTCGATGCAGCTCGTGCCAGTGCCCGGGCGCGAGTTCGAAACGCTCTCCATGGACTACAACTTCATGTTCAACCAGTCCGGCACGACCAAGGGCGATCCGGACCAGCACGAGTACTGGGGCAACCAGATGCGGGACGGCCTGATCCAGGCCTTCGACCGCGCGTACGACGGGAACCGTGCCCCGCTGATCATCGGCAACCACTTCGAGTCCTGGAACGGCGGCACGTACATGCGCGCCATCGAGGAGACGATCAAGACGGTGTGCACCAAGCAGGGCGTGCGCTGCGTGTCCTTCAGGCAGCTTGCCGACTGGCTCGACGCTCAGGACCCGGCCATGCTCGCCAAGATGGGCACGCTGAAGGTCGGCCAGGCGCCGAAGGCCGGCTGGGCATCGTTCCTCGGCGGGGCCGCGAGCCCGGGCACGAGTGAGAACCGGGGCAGGGCCGAGGCGAAGGCGCCTGCCGGGCCCGCGGGGAAGCCGGCCGCCCGCTAGGTGTACTGACCCACAGCGTGGTTGACGCGCGTGGCTGGCCGGTCGGTGGGCGCTGTCTGTACAGGGGCTGCTCGGGAGCGGCGCTCGCCCCGCCCTGCCCCGGCGGGCCGGGGCAGGGCCGGCTCGGGCGGCAGCCACTCAGGCGGGCTGGGCAGCCCCGGCTCGCGCGTACCGCTCGTCGAGTACGAAGGCGGGGTCGACCTGGGCTGCCAGGTCGGCCCCCGTCTTCTCGTTGCCCCAGCTCTCCGCGTTCTTCAGGTGGAAGTGGACCATCTGCCGTGTGTAGCGCTCCCAGTCCCGCTGCCCGTACGAGTCCTCCGCCGCGTTCTGCAGGACCTGGAGAGCCATCCGGTTGTCCGCCTCCAGCAGCTCGAAGCGGGCGGGACGCCCCTTCTCCATGGCCCGCACCCAGTCGGAGTGGCCGATGGTGACCAACAGGTCGTCGCCGACCTCGGCACGCAGGAACTCCAGGTCGTCCTCTCCCTGCACCTTGTTGCCGACCACCTTCAGCGCCACACCGAAGTCCTGGGCGTACTCCTTGTACTGCCGATAGACCGAGACGCCCTTGCGGGTCGGTTCGGCGACCAGGAAGGTCATGTCGAACCGGGTGAACATCCCGGAGGCGAAGGAGTCCGAACCGGCGGTCATGTCGACCACCATGTACTCGTCGGGGCCGTCGACGAGGTGGTTGAGACAGAGCTCGACCGCGCCGACCTTGGAGTGGTAACAGGCCACGCCGAGGTCCGATTCCGTGAACGGCCCCGTGACCATCAGCCGGATGTCCCCGTCGTCGAGCCCGACCGTGCGGGCGCAGGCGTCGTAGACCGGGTTGTCCTCGCACACCCGCAGCAGCCGGGAACCCTCGCCGGGCGGGGTCGTCTTGATCATCGTCTCGGCGGAGGCGATGCGGGGATTGCTGCCCCGCAGATACTCCTTGATCAGTGGCAGCTGCGCCCCCATGGCGGGCAGTGCCGCTGCCTCCTCGTCGTCGAGGCCCAGCGCGGCCCCGAGATGCTGGTTGATGTCGGCGTCCACCGCGATGACGTGAGCTTCATTGGCGGCGAGGTGACGGATGAAGAGCGAGGACAGCGTGGTCTTGCCGCTGCCGCCCTTCCCTACGAAAGCGATCTTCATGTTCACCTAGGGTAGCGGCATGATTGCGGTCCGCTGTCGCACTTCGTGAAGAACGCCACTCCGGCCCGGTAGCTGCGCGATGGGCGCGTAGCCTCGCTACTTATGAGTACGACTTCCTCGGACCCGCTCGCCGCCCTGGGTGCCCTGCCAGGGGTGACCGATGCGGTGGACTCCGTACGCAAGGCTGTCGACCGGGTCTACGGGCACCGTGTCATGCGGCGCCGCAGCAATGAGGTGACCGCCGAGGCGGCCCTGCGGGGTGCCCGTGGTTCGGCCGCGCTGTCCGGTGCCGACTGGAATCTTGAGGAGGTGCGCCGCCGCACCGACTTCAGCGGTGACGGCGAGGCGCGCGTGATCGGAGCGGCTCTGCGTTTGACGGCCGAAGCGGGCCAACTCCTTTCCATCTGGCGTCAGTCTCCCCTGCGTGTTCTTGCGCGGCTGCATCTGGTGGCGGCCGGCGGGGCGGCGCCCGATGATGCGGTGGGGCGGCCCCGGCTGGCGGGTGAGCCGGTGGATGAGCCTTTGATCGAGGCGCCCCTGCCGGGCGCCGACGAGGTCGCGGGGCGGCTTGAAGGGCTCAGTGGGCTCATCCTTTCGGGGAGTGCGGCGCCCGCTCTGGTGACGGCTGCCGTCGTGCACGGAGAACTGCTCGCGCTGCGCCCGTTCGGCTCGTCCAACGGCTTGGTCGCGCGGACTGCCGAGAGGATCGTGCTGATCGGAAGCGGGCTCGACCCGAAGTCGATCTGTCCGGCGGAGGTCGGCCACGCCGAGCAGGGGCGGGCCGCTTATGTGGCTGCCTTCGAGGGTTATCTGTCCGGAACGCCGGACGGCATGGCCGCCTGGATCGCCCACTGTGCGCGCTCGGCGGAACTCGGCGCCCGGGAGTCGACCGCGGTATGTGAGGCGCTTCAGCGCGGCGCTGCGTAACGCGTGGTGCCGCGCCGGGGGAGTGGGAGCCTGCGGCGAGCTGCTTGCGGCGCCGGCCGCTTGGTGCGGTGCGGTGCGGGTCGCTTCGCGGCCGGGGGCAAGAGTTGCGGCGGTACCGGTCTCGGTACCGCCGCTGGCATGTCCGCCCAGTTACCAAGCGTCCTCGATATATGCCCATCAGGTCGGGTACTTTGCCCGTCCCTGGTGCGGCTGGCCCGTAATCGACGGGTCGACGTCGCGTGGGTGCCCGGCTTTCATGCGCGGTCCGTGGGGCCATCTCTGCGTTACAGGTCATCCTCTCGGATGTCCTTGGTCTCGCGGGCCGTTGAGTCCTTTGTACTCCAAGGACCGGGCCGGCGGAAGTGGTGGCCGCACTTCTTTACTTTTAGGTTCAATTACGGATGGGTCGGGCTAAACGGGCGGACGGGGCGGGCGGTGGCTCCGAGCGGGACGCCTGGAGGTTGGAAGCGGGGCGAGTGCGGCGCCCGGTACGGGTGAGGCGCCGGCGTGGCCGCTGTGCGGGGCGGTGCATTCGGGTGGCCCCTGTGCCGAGCCGAGCCGAGTCACACCGGCGTCGTGACGCCGCGACGCCGGGTGGCGTACCAGACGAGCCCAGCCGTGAGGGCTGCCGCGCTCACCGCTGCCGCGGCCATGAGCGCCGGCCGTGGCGGCATCGAGAAGGCGGGCAGGCGTTGCTTGAGCCGGACAGGGCGGTCGAAGACGAGAATCGGCCATTCCCTCAAGGCCGCCTCGCGCCGCAGGGCGCGGTCCGGATTGACCGCGTGGGGGTGGCCGACGGATTCCAGCATGGGCACATCCGTCGCCGAGTCGCTGTATGCGTAGCAACGGGCCAGGTCGTAGCCCTCGGAGACGGCGAGAGCCCTGATGGCCTCGGCCTTCGTCGGTCCGTACGCGTAGTACTCCACCTCACCGGTGAAGCACCCGTCGTCGCCGACGACCATGCGGGTGGCGACGACGCGGTCGGCGCCCAGTAGCTCGCCGATCGGTTCCACCACCTCGGCGCCCGAAGTCGACACGATCACCACATCGCGTCCGGCGGTGTGATGCTCCTCGATGAGCGTCGCGGCTTCGTCATAGATGATCGGGTCGATCAGATCGTGCAGGGTCTCGGCGACAATTTCCTTCACCTGCTGCACGTTCCAGCCCTTGCAGAGCGAGGAGAGATATTCACGCATGCGCTCCATCTGGTCGTGATCTGCGCCCCCGGCGAGGAACACGAACTGTGCGTACGCAGTGCGCAGTACGGCGCGGCGGTTGATCAGCCCGCCTTGGTAGAAGGACTTGCTGAAGGTCAGCGTCGATGACTTCGCAATGACCGTCTTGTCCAGGTCGAAGAAGGCGGCGGTGCGCGGCAAGAAGCGGTTTTCCACAAGGCAGAGCATAGGGGCCCACCATTCGGCGTAAACTCCGGCGCGTGGGTTTGCCTGAGAAGGCTCTCGGGTACACCATGGAAGTCACGGATCGTTCGCGACCGTGCTAACCCGGTCCGGCTCCTCCCCCCCGAGTCGGCCGTGGGGACGACCCCCGCTCTCCCCCCCGGCGGGGGTCGTCGCATGTCCGGGCGCGGTTATGCCGCTCGGAATCACGCATTTCTCCTCCTTTTCGGCCGTGATGGCCTGTCTCCGCACTCGGCTCTCACCAGCATGCACCGTCACAGTGTGTCACGGAAGCGCTGCTCTCGGGAGTCGCCGGTTCGAGTGACGGAGTTATTCACGGCGGGGAAGTTGTCCACAGTTTTTGAGCAAGATCCACAAGATTTCCCGAAGCGCTGCACCGTGATTCCACCCGTGATGTTCACGGGTTCCGGAATCACCGTTCTCGGAACGTTCCGAGAACGCCACGAACCGTGGTGAAGGTGAGTGAAGAAGGGGGCGCAGATCGTGGCTGAATCCAGTGCACGGGGTCGTCTGCCGGGCGCCGAGGCGCGACGGGGCGGACCGCTGATCGTGACCGAGGACGTGGAACTGCTCGACGATCTGCTGCGTCTGTGCGCAGCTGCGGGAGCGGAGCCCGAGGTTCATCACACGCTGCCCGACCGCAGAGGGGGATGGGAGCAGGCCCCCATGGTCCTTGTGGGGGACGATGCTGCGGCTCGGTGCCGCGGGGCGGCCCGCAGGCGGGGCGTGATGCTCGTCGGCCGGGACCAGGACGCGCCCGACGTGTGGCGCAGGGCTGTGGAGATCGGGGCCGAGTATGTGCTGCGCCTGCCCGATTCGGAGAACTGGCTGGTCGACCAGATCGCAAACGCGGCGGAGGGGGTCGGCCGGCCGGCGCTGACCGTCGGGGTGATCGGGGGCCGGGGTGGTTCCGGTGCCTCCACGCTGGCCTGCGCCCTGGCGGTGACCGCGGCGAGGGCCGGCCGGCGGACGATGCTGATCGACGGCGACCCGTTGGGCGGCGGCATCGACGTCCTGCTCGGTGGAGAGCGGGCGGAAGGGATGAGGTGGCCTGATTTCGCCCATTCGAAGGGGCGGGTCGGTGGTGGGGCACTGGAGGAGTCGTTGCCCGCCCTGCACGGGCTGCGGGTGCTCAGTTGGGGGCGTGACGACTGGGTGGTCATCCCGCCGCAGGCCATGCAGGCGGTGCTGGGTGCCGCGCGCAGGCTCGGCGGGGTGGTGGTGGTCGATCTGCCTCGCAGGATCGACGAAGCGGTGGCGGAGGCCCTTGCGCAGATGGACCTGGGCCTGCTGGTGGTGCCAGGGGAGCTGCGGGCGGTCGCTGCCGCGAAACGGGTGGCATCGATGGCCGGGATGGTGCTGGGCGACCTCCGTGTGGTGGCGCGCGGACCGTATGCGTCCGGCCTCGACGAGCAGTGGGTGGCGCATGCCATCGGGTTGCCGCTCGCCGGTGAACTCCCCTTGGAGCCCGGGCTGCTGGCCGAGCAGGATCTGGGGGAGCCGCCCGGTGGAAGTCCTCGTGGGCCGCTGGCGAGGTTCTGTTCGGCCTTCTGGGACCGGGCACTTGCGGGTGAGGGAGCCGGTGGGCAGGTCATGGGTGGTGGGTCATGACCGAGGCGTTGCTCGACGCCGTTCGGCAGCGACTGGCCCATAGTGGTGCGGCACCGACTCCCGCGGGGGTGGCGGCGGCGCTGAGGGCACAGGGGCGGTTGCTGGGGGACGCCGAAGTGCTGGGCGTGGCGGATGAGTTGCGCGGGGAGCTGATCGGGACCGGCGTGCTGGAGCCGCTGCTCGCCGATCCCGCCGTCACGGATGTGCTGGTGTCCGCGCCCGACCGGGTGTGGGTGGACCGGGGCCGCGGGCTGGAGCTCACCGGGGTGACATTCGCGGACGCCGCGGCTGTCCGCAGGCTGGCACAGCGGCTGGCGGCCGTTGCGGGGCGCCGCCTGGACGACGCCAGGCCCTGGGTGGACGCTCGGCTTCCGGATGGGACCCGGATGCACGCCGTGCTGCCGCCGGTCTCGGTCGGATCGACGTGCCTGTCGCTGCGGGTGGTCCGGCCGAAGGCGTTCACGCTGGGGGAACTGGTAGTGGCGGGGACGGTGCCGCCGGGGGGCGACCGGGTGTTGCGGGCCCTGGTGGAAGCCCGGGTCTCCTACTTGGTCAGCGGCGGGACTGGAGCAGGAAAGACGACGCTGCTGTCCAGCATGCTCGGTGTGGTGGGGGAGCGGGAGCGGATTGTTCTGGCCGAGGATTCGGCCGAACTCCGGCCCGACCATCCGCACGTGGTGCGTCTCGAATCGCGCCCTGCGAATCAGGAGGGCGCCGGCCTGGTGACCCTTCGGGACCTGGTGCGACAGGCCCTTCGTATGCGCCCCGACAGGCTGGTGGTCGGAGAGGTGCGAGGCGCGGAGGTCACCGAACTGCTGGCGGCCCTCAATACAGGTCACGAGGGTGGTGCCTGCACGCTTCACGCCAATGCCGCCGAGCACGTCCCGGCCCGGCTGGAGGCGCTGGGAACCGCTGCGGGGCTGGACCGGACGGCCCTTCACAGCCAGTTGGCGGCGGCGTTGTCGGTGGTGGTCCATCTCGTGCGGGACCGTACCGGCCGGCGGCGGATCTCGGAGGTCCAGGTGCTGGAACGCGATGGGGCGGGGCTGGTGGTGACCGTTCCGGCCCTGCGCTGGGGAGCCGACGGATTCGTGCGTGAACGGGGCTGGCAGCGGCTGCGGGCGCTGATCGGGGAGGAGCGGTGAGCGGTACGGCGGTGGGCGTGCCGGAGGCGGTGCACGCGGCCGCGCTGTGCGCGGGGGCGGCAGCGGGATTGGCGGTAGCCGGGGGGAGTCAGGGACGCCGGAGAGCCTGGGTCCTGTTCGGGCTCGGGGCGGAGCAGATGCCGCTGCGAGCGGGCTGGGAGAGCGGCCGCGCCCGGCTTGGAGGGTGGCTGAGCGGCCGGAGGGAGTGGTTGTGCCTGCCGGTGGCTCTGGTCCTGGCCGGCCTGGGTGACTCGGTGCTGCCGGTGATCGCGGGGGTGGCCGCGGTCCCCGTGGTGCGGCGGTGGCTGGGGAGAAGGAAGTTGCGCAGGGAGCGGGAGCACCGAGCCGATGGCGTGGTGGACCTGTGCGGCGCGGTGGTGGGCGAGCTGAGGGCCGGGCACGAGCCGGGGCAGGCACTGCTTGTCGCGGTCCACGGCACGGGGGCGCTGGGAGCGGCGGGCCCCGCGGTGTCCGCGGCGGCGCGGTTCGGGGGCGACGTTCCGCGAGCACTGGGGCAGGCGGCGGGTGAGCCGGGACTGGAGGGTCTTGCGGGAGTTGCGGCCTGCTGGCGGGTGGCGGCGGACGGCGGGGCCGGACTCGCAGCCGGGCTGGACCGGTTGGAGGGAGCGTTACGCGCCGAGCGGCGTCGGCGCGAGGAACTGCGGGCGCAGTTGGCCGGCGCCTGGTCGACGGTGGCGGTGCTGGCGGTGCTGCCGGTGATGGGTCTGGGGCTGGGAACGGCGCTCGGGGCGGACCCCCTGAGGGTTTTGCTGCACACTCCCGCCGGGCTGGCCTGTCTGGTGGTGGGCGCGTTGCTGGAAGCGACCGGGCTGGTCTGGGCGGCTCGGATCGTTCGTAAAGGAGAGGTCGCGTGAGCGCCTGGTCAGGTGAAGTCGTCCCCAGGGTCGGGACGGTGGGGCTGGCGCTGGGCGTGTGCGTCCAGCCGGCCCTCGCCCTGGCTCGACGCCGGACCGGGCAGCGGGTACGCCGACGCGGTCTGGCCCTTCTCGCCCTGGCCCCCGCCGCGCCGGTGCCCCTTGGCGGACGTGCGGGCCGGGTGGACATGCGCCTGGGCCGGATGCGGTTGCCGGCCTCCCTAGCCGGCGCCAGGCGGGGGGTGACGGTGCTGGGCGTCGTCCTCGCGGGCTGGGTTCTGGTGGGCGGCCCTGTGGGGTGGTTCGTCGGGCTGGCGGCAGCCTGCGGCACCTGGAGATGGCAAGGCTTGCGGCTCCGGCAGGCTCCGCGAGCCACTGCCGAGGAGGTGGCGCGAGCGGCCGAGTCGGTGCGTCAGCTTCCGCTGGTCGCCGATCTGCTGGCGGCGTGCATCTCTGCCGGCGCCGGTCCGCGCGAGGCCGCAGAGGCGGTCGGGGAGTCGCTGGGCGGGCCGGTCGGTGAGCAACTGGCGCGTACGGCGGCGGAGATCCGGCTCGGCGGTGATCCGGCTGTCGCCTGGGGGAGGTTCGGGGCCATACCGGGCGCAGCCGCTCTGGCGCGCTGTCTGGACCGGGCCGGTTCGACCGGCGCTCCTGCGGCGGAGCAGGTGGCGCGGCTGGCCGAGGCCATGAGGGCCGAGAGGGCGAGCGCGGCGGTGGCGCGGGCCCAGCGGGCCGCCGTGCTGATCACCGCGCCTGTCGGGCTCTGTTTCCTGCCCGCCTTTCTGACGGTGGGCGTGGCGCCTGTGGTGATCGGGCTGGCCGGCGGGCTGCTCCAGCCTTGATGGCCGGGAAGAAATGGCCGTAAGCCGCTTATCGGCGAATTTACGCAGAAAAGATAATCATCGGGGGGTTTGAAGTGATGCGGAAAATCATGCGGTGGGTACGGACTGTGGTGCGCAAAGTCCGGGCGGACACCGGAATGACGACGTCGGAGTACGCGGTCGGAACGATTGCGGCCTGTGCGTTCGCGGCGGTGCTCTACAAGGCGGTCACCAGTGCGCCGGTGATGGCGCGGCTGCAATCGCTGATCGAGGAGGCCCTCGATGCCAAGTTCTGAGGGCGGAGCCGGGGCGGTGACGGGCTCCGGGGCATGGAGACGGGCCCGGTGGGAGCGGTGCCCGCGGGACGGGGCCGGGCCGGCCGGGCGGTGGGATGAGCAGGGGGCGGTGACGGCGGAGGCGGCCATGGCGATCCCGGCGATGGTGATCTTCGCCCTCGCCCTTCTGTGGGCGTTGATGACGGCCTCGGCTCAGATCCGGTGTGTCGACGCGGCCAGGGCCGGCGCCAGGGCGGCAGCCCGTTCCGAACCGGAGGCGCAGGTGAGGGAGGCCGCACTTTCTGCGGCACCCGAACGGGCCCGGATCGAGGTGGAGCGGGCGGGGAACCTGTGGCGGGTCACCGTGGCAGCACCGGCACCGGGCCCTGGGCCGCTGGCCGTGACGCTGAGCTCGGAGGCCGTAGCGGCCGCCGAGGACGTGGTGGGGGCTGGGGGTGGCGTGGCGGCTGCGGGCGGGACGGAGGCCGAGGGCGTGGTGGGGTCTGGGCGCGGCGCGGCGGCTGAGGACCTGGCGGAGGTGGCGCCATGACGGGGCAGGGTCCTCGAAGGCCGGGCCTGAGGTGGCGGCGGGTGCGCGGGAAACGGCGGGATCAGGGGGTGGCGACCGTGTGGGTGGCGGTGACCACGGCGACGTTGTGCGTGGTGTTCGGGGCTGTCCTGGCTCTCGGGCAGGTGGTGGTCGCACGGCACCGGGCCGGCGGCGCGGCCGACCTGGCCGCGCTGGCCGCGGCCGACCGGGCGCTGGAGGGACCGGCTGCCGCCTGCCGGTCGGCGCGGGAGGTGGCAGGGGCGCAGGGGGCGGAAGTGGTGCGCTGCACCGTCCAGGGGGAGGTTGCCGATGTGACGGCCCGGGTGCGCCGCGGGCTGTACGCACCCGAGGTCAGGTCCCGGGCCGGCCCGCCGTCCGCGGCGCCCGCCGGGCCGCTCGGCGCTCCCGGGAGCCCGGACGCTCCGGAGACCGTGGTGGTCCCTCCGGAGCGCCGGCTGCCGACCGGCGGCCGGACTACTGCGACGGGCCCCGTTCGTCCGCGCGACCCGGCTCCGCCGCAGCGTCCGGCTCCTCCCCAGGGCGTGCCTGGACCGGCCCGCGCACGCCTGGAGCTTCCGCTGAGTCCGCCTCGTCCAGCCCCGCCTCGTCCAGCCCTGCCTCGTCCAGCCCTGCCTCGTCCAGCCCCGCCTCATTCAGCCCCGGCGGGGCGGATCGGAGGAGTTCCGTGAGCAGGCGGACGGCGCCTCGTTTGTGCAGGGGCTCGTTGCCATTGCCGCACTTGGGGGACTGGATGCACGACGGGCAGCCGGCCGCGCACTCACAGGACGCGATCGCCTGGCGTGTGGCGGTCAGCCAGGCGCGGGCGGTGTGGAAGGCGCGTTCGGCGAAGCCGGCGCCGCCGGGGTGGCCGTCGTACACGAAGACGGTCGGCAGCAGAGTGTCCGGATGCAGCGGTACGGACACCCCGCCGATGTCCCAGCGGTCGCACGTGGCGAAGAGCGGCAGCATGCCGATCGAGGCGTGCTCGGCGGCGTGCAACGCGCCGCCCAGGATCTCCGGGTTGATCCGTGCCGCGTCGAGCTGGTCCTCGGTGACCGTCCACCACACGGCACGGGTGCGCAGGGTGCGGGGAGGGAGGTCCAGTTTGGTCTCGCCGAGCACTTCGCCGGTGATCAGTCTGCGACGGAGGAAGGAGACGACCTGATTGGTCACCTCCACCGATCCGTAGCAGAGCCGCCCGTCCCCCCAGGGGATCTCCGTATCGGTGTCCAGGACGGCGATGGCCGTGGTGTCGCGTGCGGTCGTCGAGTACGGCGGACCGGCTTCCTCGACGAGGGCGACCGAGTCCTCCAGGTCCAGTTTCCGGACCAGATAGGTGCGGCCCTGGTGGAGGTGGACGGCGCCCTCGTGGACGGCGGTGTGTGCGGCGGACTCGTCGACGGTGCCCAGCAGCCTGCCGGTGCCCTCCTCGACGATCTGGACCGGGCGACCGCCCTCGCCCCGGATGTCGGTGAGGTCGGCGGCCCGCTCACGCCGGGTCCAGTGCCAGCCCGACGTCCGTCTGCGGAGCAGTTTCGCGGCTTCCAGCTGCGGCAGCAGCTCGGCCACGGCGGGGCCGAAGAGGGAAAGGTCGGATTCGGTGAGCGGCAGTTCCGCGGCTGCGGCGCACAGGTGGGGAGCCAGGACATACGGGTTGTCCGGGTCGAGGACGGTCGACTCCACGGGCTGCTTGAACAGCGCTTCGGGATGGTGGACGAGGAAGGTGTCCAGCGGGTCGTCGCGGGCCACCAGGATGGCGAGGGCGCCCTGCCCGGCCCGTCCGGCGCGGCCGGCCTGCTGCCACAGCGAAGCTCTGGTGCCGGGGTAGCCCGCGATGACGACGGCGTCCAGGCCGGAGACGTCGATGCCGAGTTCGAGGGCGGTCGTGGCGGCCAGGCCGAGGAGGCTGCCGGAGTGCAGTGCGCGCTCCAGGGCCCGGCGTTCCTCGGGGAGGTAGCCCCCGCGGTAGGCGGCGACCCGGGAGGGCAGGGAGCGGTCGATCTCGGCGAGGCGTTCCTTGGCGATGACGGAGATGAGCTCGGCGCCACGCCGTGAGCGTACGAACGCGACGGAGCGTACGCCCTGCACGGTCAGGTCGGTGAGCAGATCGGCGGTCTCGGCCGTGGCGGTACGGCGCACGGGCGCGCCCTTCTCGCCGGACAGCTCGGTCAGGGGCGGCTCCCACAGGGCGAAGACCAGTTCGCCGCGCGGGGAGGCGTCGTCGGCGACCTCGGTGACCGGGAGGCCGGTGAGACGGCCTGCCGCGACCGAGGGCTCGGCCGCGGTGGCGGAGGCGAGGAGGAAGACCGGATCCGCGCCGTAGCGGGCGCACAGCCGACGGAGACGGCGCACCACCTGGGCGACATGCGAGCCGAAGACGCCCCGGTAGGTGTGGCACTCGTCGATGACGACGTAGCGCAGGGCGCGCAGGAAGGAGGCCCAGCGGGGGTGGGACGGAAGTATCCCGCGGTGCAGCATGTCGGGATTGGTGAGGACGTAATTGGCGTACTGGCGCACCCATTCGCGTTCTTCGACGGGTGTGTCGCCGTCGTAGACGGCGGGCCGGATCCCGGGACCCAGCGGAGCCGCCAGCGCCTTCACCGACCGTCGCTGATCGGCCGCCAGGGCCTTGGTGGGCGAGAGATAGAGGGCGGTCGCCCCGCGGCCGTTGGGGGCCTCGGAGCCGTCCAGGAGGGCGCTGAGGACCGGAGCGAGGTAGGCCAGCGACTTGCCGGAGGCCGTGCCGGTGGCGATCACCACCGACACGCCGTCCAGCGCGTGCTCCGCCGCGGTCGCCTGATGGGTCCAGGGGTGGTCGATACCGGCCTTCTGGATGGCCGCGATCACTTCCGGACGGATGCGATCGGGCCAGATGGCATGGGTTCCCGCACGCGGGGGCAAGTGCTCCGTATGAGTGATGCGCGCGGACCGGCCCGCCCCTGCGGCGAGCCGGTCGAGGACCACGTCGGGAGAGGGGCGGTAGCCCTCGCTTTCGGGCGGTCGACTGGGGCGGTGATTCTTGGCCATCGGCACCGAGTGTGTCACTGGCAAGGCGGACAATGGTCCCAAGGCGTCGTGCATGGCTGCCTGTAAGTGATTGAATGCCATCGCGGCTGGCGATCCGTCCCCTGGCTCCGCCGGGGAGACCGAGGGGCGACCGCTCGATAGCAAGGTGCTGGAGGATCCGTGGACCTGTCCTTGTCGACTCGCAATGTGTCCGGCCCTGGTGGCGACCGTACGGTCGTCGAGGTCGGTGGCGAGATTGATGTGTATACCGCGCCCAAGCTGCGCGAGCAGTTGGTCGAGTTGGTGAATGACGGCAGCTACCACTTGGTTGTCGACATGGAAGGCGTCGACTTCCTCGACTCCACCGGCCTCGGCGTGCTCGTGGGCGGCTTGAAGCGTGTGCGGGCCCATGAGGGCTCGTTGCGCCTGGTGTGCAACCAGGAGCGCATTCTCAAGATTTTCCGGATCACCGGTCTGACCAAGGTGTTCCCGATCCACACCACGGTCGACGAGGCCGTGGCGGCAACCGACTGACGTCCCGTCCGCGCGCGGTCGGACCGGCTCCGAGCCGGTCCGGCGGCGGCCGGTGCGGCAGCGGTGCCGCACCGGGGCCGGGGTGAATGGTGGCCGCCGACCCGCGGCCGGTGATCCCGGCGACGGGTGTCGGACACCCTTCCGTCACCCGTTCGGCGGTCTGCCGCTGATATTTCTTCTGCCGGTCGGCAGTTGACCGACAGCCGGTCGGCGGCCGGCCGATCAGCGGCATGCGCAGACAGAGCTCAGGAGCACCGCGCCGCGCGCCCGGTTCCATGAGTGCATTTACGTACGTTCGAGGGGGATCGCATGGCCACCGTTGAACTCCGCTTCAGCGCCCAGCCCGAACACGTCAGGACGGCTCGCCTGGTGGCGGCCGCCGTGGCGCGCCGGGCCGGAGTCGACGAAGCCGTGCTCGACGAGGTCCGGCTCGCCGTCGGAGAGGCCTGCAGCCGAGCGGTCGGGCTGCACCGCAGCCACGGCATCACGGCGCCTGTCACGGTCGTCCTGATCGAGGACGAGAAGTCCTTCTCCATCGAGGTGGGTGACGAGGTGCCCGGCCCGGGTGCCGACGGGTCCGTGCCCGGCGGTGTTTCGGGACGCCGCGACCCCGCGCCAGGCGTGGGACCGGACGAACCGGAACCGGAGGGCGACGGTGAGGACGAGATGGGCCTCGCGGTCATCAGCGGTCTGGTCGACGACGTGGAGGTCAGGTCCGGCGCTGAAGGCGGAGTGATCCGTATGAGCTGGCCGAAGACGCCCGTCACCGTCCTTCCCTGAGGCGGCTCGGGTTCCGGGGCGGTTCAGCCACCCCGACGGCGTAGTCGGCCACCCGTGATCGAGATTTCCGAGGCCCTGCTGAGCAGGGCCTTTTTCGTTTCTTCCCGATCGGTGATCTTCCGCAATGCGTCTGTCCCATTACTGCATTCGGTCCAGGCGGAGAACTCGATCAATTGCCGTTCGGTGGACGAAGGGCAATTACATTTACCGCGCACTGTTTTGATCGTGTTCCGCTCCCTACAATCCGTCCACGTCTTGAGCGCTGAGCGTCAAGGAGGACGTATGGCGGGGTCCGGCATCACACCACTGGCAGAACCGACGCACTTTTCCGCACTTTCCGACCCACCCACCACTCTCGCGGCCGCGGTACTCACCGATGACAACCGCGTCATCGTGATCGTCGTCGCGGTCGTCGCAGTGGCCGCACTGATCGTCGCCCAGCTGCTGGTACGCCAGGTGCTGGCGGCGGGCGAGGGCACCGAGCGCATGAAGGAGATCGCGGCGGCGGTCCAGGAGGGCGCGAATGCCTATCTGGCCCGGCAGCTGCGCACGGTCGGTGTATTCGCCGTCGTCGTCTTCTTCCTCCTGCTGCTGCTTCCGGCCGACAACTGGTCCCAGCGCTCCGGCCGCTCCGTGTTCTTCCTGGTGGGCGCGCTTTTCTCGGCAGCCACTGGATACATCGGCATGCGGCTGGCCGTACGGAGCAATGTGCGGGTGGCGGCCGCCGCGCGCGAGGCGACTCCCGCGGAAGGCGAACCGGAAAAGGATCTCACCGCCGTTTCACACAAAGCGATGAAGATCGCTTTCCGTACGGGCGGCGTGGTCGGCATGATCACCGTGGGGCTGGGGCTCCTGGGCGCCTCCTGCGTGGTGCTCGTCTATGCCGCCGACGCGCCGAAGGTGCTGGAGGGCTTCGGGCTCGGCGCCGCGCTGATCGCGATGTTCATGAGGGTCGGCGGGGGCATCTTCACGAAAGCCGCCGATGTCGGTGCCGACCTCGTCGGGAAGGTGGAACAGGGGATCCCGGAGGACGATCCCCGCAACGCCGCCACCATCGCCGACAACGTGGGCGACAACGTCGGGGACTGCGCGGGCATGGCGGCCGATCTCTTCGAGTCGTACGCCGTCACGCTGGTCGCCGCGCTCATTCTCGGCAAGGCAGCCTTCGGTGACTCGGGCCTGGCCTTTCCCCTGATCGTGCCGGCGATCGGTGTGATCACCGCGATGATCGGGATCTTCGCAGTCGCCCCGCGCCGCGCCGACCGCAGCGGGATGACCGCCATCAACCGCGGATTCTTCATCTCCGCCGTCATCTCGCTCGTGCTGGTGGCCGTCGCGGTCTTCGTCTACCTGCCGTCCTCGTACGCCGAACTGGACGGAGTCACCGATGCGGCCATCACCTCGCACGGCGGCGACCCGCGGGTCTTCGCGCTGGTCGCCGTCGCCATCGGCATCGTGCTGGCAGCCCTGATCCAGCAGCTGACCGGCTATTTCACCGAGACCAGCCGGCGCCCCGTCAGGGACATCGGCAAGTCCTCACTGACCGGACCGGCGACCGTCGTGCTCGCCGGAATCTCCCTCGGCCTGGAATCCGCCGTCTACACCGCGCTGCTGATCGGGCTCGGCGTCTACGGGGCGTTCCTGCTCGGCGGTACGTCGATCATGCTGGCGCTCTTCGCGGTGGCGCTGGCCGGTACGGGGCTGCTCACCACTGTCGGCGTGATCGTCGCCATGGACACCTTCGGCCCCGTCTCCGACAACGCGCAGGGCATCGCCGAGATGTCCGGTGACGTCACCGGCGCCGGTGCGCAGGTCCTCACCGACCTGGACGCCGTGGGCAACACCACCAAGGCCATCACCAAGGGCATCGCCATCGCCACGGCCGTCCTTGCGGCAGCGGCGCTGTTCGGGTCCTACCGTGACGCGATCGCCACGGCGGTCGACGACGTCGGCGCCTCGGCCGGGGAGATGGGGCTGAGTCTGGACATCTCCCAGCCCAACAACCTGGTTGGACTGATCCTCGGCGCCGCGGTGGTCTTCCTCTTCTCGGGCCTGGCCATCAACGCGGTGTCCCGGTCCGCGGGCGCCGTGGTCTACGAGGTGCGGCGGCAGTTCCGCGAGCACCCCGGGATCATGGACTACACGGAGAAACCGGAGTACGGGCGCGTCGTCGACATCTGCACCAAGGACGCGCTGCGCGAGCTGGCCACCCCCGGTCTGCTGGCTGTGCTGGCGCCGATCGCGGTCGGCTTCACCTTCGGTGTCGGCGCGCTCGGCGCGTATCTGGCGGGTGCGATCGGCACGGGGACGCTGATGGCCGTCTTCCTCGCGAACTCCGGCGGGGCGTGGGACAACGCCAAGAAGCTCGTCGAGGACGGCCATCACGGCGGCAAGGGCAGCGACGCCCATGCCGCGACCGTCATCGGTGACACGGTCGGCGATCCGTTCAAGGACACGGCCGGGCCGGCGATCAACCCGCTGCTCAAGGTGATGAACCTGGTGGCGCTGCTCATCGCACCCGCGGTGGTGCAGTTCAGCTACGGGGAGGACGCGAGCGCGGGGGTGCGTGCGGTGGTGGCGGTCCTTGCCGTCGCGGTCATCGTCGGCGCGGTCTACGTATCGAAGCGGAGGGGGATCGCCATGGGCGATGAGGGCGGCCCGGACGGCGGGGGCGGGGAGGGTACGGCCAGGCCGGCCGACCCGGCAGCCGCTCAGTGAGGCCGCATCCGCACACGTCGTAGGCGCCGTCACACGACGCCTCGTCAGGGGACGGGCGGCCACGGCATTCTGATGCCGGGTCCGCCCGTTCGGATGTCCGCACGAGTGATAACTCGTTCAGGCGTTCCCGTGCTCGGCGGCCGTGCGGGTGAGTGGTATCTCCCTCATTTCCCTTGGTGCAAATGGCTGCAAAAGGGCATCCACCGGACGCCCGACACCCGGATGGAGGGTGCTCGGCGTGTAAGTTCCGGGGCCGAGAGCCTTGGAAGGGACCAATCCGGTGAACAAGAAGCTTGCGGCCGCGCTGTCCGGCGGTGCGGTACTGGTACTTACGCTGTCGGGCTGCAGCGACGACAGCGACGACAAGGTGAACGACTGGGCCAAGAAGGTCTGTGACCAGGTCCAGCCACAGCTGCAGAAGATCGCGAACGCCAACGCCTCGATCCAGCAGCAGACGGCCGACAACAGCAAGCCCGCCGACGTCCAGGAGACCGACTCGGCCGCCTTCCAGCAGATCTCGCAGGCCTACAAGGCGCTGGGCACGGCTGTCGACTCGGCGGGTCCGCCGCCGGTCGACGACGGCGAGACGACGCAGAAGGAGGCGGTGAAGGAACTCAACGCCTCCTCCGTGGCCTATGCGAATCTGCAGAAGAAGGTCGACGACCTGAACACCAAGGACCAGGCGAAGTTCGCCGACGGTCTCAAGGGCATCGCCGACGAGCTGAACAAGATCAGCACCAATGGCGACCAGGCGCTGAAGAAGCTCCAGTCCGGCGAGGTCGGCGCCGCGATGGCCAAGCAGAAGGGCTGCCAGAAGCCGACGGCCTCGGCATCGCCCTCGGCCGCCGCGTCGAAGGAGGCGACGCCCTCGAAGGAGGCGTCCGCCTCGCCCAGCAAGAAGTCCTGACAGGAAGTCCTGACAGGAAGTCGTCACAAGAAGTCGCAGCAGGAAGTCGCAGCGGCCCGGCGACCGGCCCGGCAGCCCCGAAGGGCCGCCGGGCCGCTGCCGTTGTCAGTGGGAGCCGTCACAATGGGGCATGTGAGTAAGACCAGCCTTCCCGCAGCAGACCACGCGACCCGGCTCCGCGAAGCCCTGCTCGCCGCCGCCTTCACCGCCGACGGTCTCCTCGACCTGCTCGGCGCACCTGCATACGCCGCGCTCGCCCGCAGCGAGACGGTTCCGGCGCTGCGGGCCACGCGGGGTGACGGACCGCTCGACACGCTCGTGCGCCTCTTCCTCCTTCAGCGCCCCGTCCCCGCCGGCCGGGCAGCCGCCGTGCTGCCGCTGGAGGAGTGCGTGGCGGACGGCTGGCTGACGGAGACGGACGGCGAGGTGCGGGCGACCGTCGACGTCCGGCCGTACAGCGGGCCGGAGGACCAGGACTGGTTCATCGTCTCCGACCTGGGCTGCGCGGTGGGCGGTGCGGGCGGGATCGGTTCGCACGAGGAGGGCGTCGTCCTCGGCATCGGCGGGGCCTCCACCACCCTCGCCGGGATCACGGTCCGCCGCCCCGTCGCCTCCGCCCTGGACGTCGGTACGGGCTCCGGCATCCAGGCGCTGCACGCCTCGCAGCACGCCACCCGGGTCACCGCCACCGACCTCAACCCACGCGCCCTCGATTTCACCCGGCTCACCCTCGCCCTGTCGGGCGCCGCCCCGGCCGACCTGCGCGAGGGCTCCCTCTACGAGCCCGTCGGCACCGATACGTACGACCTCATCGTCTCCAACCCGCCGTTCGTCATCTCGCCCGGCGCCCGCCTCACCTACCGCGACGGGGGCATGGCGGGCGACGACCTGTGCCGAACCCTGGTGCAGCAGACCGGCGACCACCTCAACGAGGGCGGTTACGCGCACTTCCTGGCCAACTGGCAGCACACGGAGGGCGAGGAGTGGCAGGACAGGCTGCGGGGCTGGGTGCCGTACGGCTGCGACGCCTGGATCGTGCAGCGTGAGGTGCAGGACGTCACGCAGTACGCGGAGCTGTGGCTGCGCGACAGCGGTGACCACCGCACGGACCCCGCCGAGTACGCCGCGCGGTACGACGCCTGGCTCGACGAATTCGACGCCCACGGGACGAAGGGGGTCGGCTTCGGCTGGATCACTCTGCGCAAGTCCGCCGCGGCCGCCGCCGGAGAGCCCTCGATCGTGATCGAGGAGTGGCCGCATGCGGTGGAGCAGCCGCTCGGACCGGCCGTCGAGGCTCACTTCGCGCGCCAGGACTACCTGCGGGAGCAGGATGACGCGGGGCTGCTGGCCGCGCACTTCACGCTGGCCGCCGAGGTCGTGCAGGAGCAGGTGGGGCTGCCCGGTGCCGAGGACCCGGAGCACGTGGTGCTGCGTCAGAACCGCGGTATGCGGCGCGCGACAAAGGTCGACGCGGTCGGTGCCGGATTCGCGGGCGTGTGCGACGGCTCGCTGCCCGCCGGCCGGATCCTGGACGCGATCGCCCAGTTGATGAACGAGGACCCGGTGTTGCTGCGTGACCGCACCCCGCAGGCCATCCGGCTGCTTGTCGAGGAGGGCTTCCTGGAGCCGCTGCCCCCGGGCGGGCCGGTGGCCGGATGATCCGTATCGAGCTGGACGAGGCGTCGCTCGGCGCGACGCGGATCGCCATCAGCCCGCTGTGGGACGCTTTCTGCAGCCTGCACCTGGCCATGCCGCACCGCACCCCCTCCCGGCCGTACGAGGCGTGGGTGGTGCGCGCCCGCGAGGTGCTGCGGGAGGACGACCGGACGCATGCGCTGAGGCTGCTGATCGACGGGCCGAACACCTTCCCGGACTTCCTGCTGCCACGCCCGGTCGGAGCGACGTTGGTTGAGGCCGAGCTGGACACCGTCCGGGCGACGCCGGCCGATGTCGTACGGGCAGGGGTCGCCGAGCACTATCCGGGGCTCGAGGACCACCCCCGCGTCCGCCCGTACCTGGCGGACCCCGAGGCGGCCTGCGCAGATCTGGCCGATGCGTACGCGGCGTACTGGGAAGGCGCGATGGCGGCGCACTGGCCCACGATGCGACGGCTCGTCGAGGACGAGGTCCTGATCAGAGCCCGTACCTTCGCCACCGAGGGCATCGACGCGCTGTTCACCGG
Organism: Streptomyces sp. NPDC096323; assembly: GCF_040302845.1. Lineage (NCBI taxonomy): Bacteria > Bacillati > Actinomycetota > Actinomycetes > Kitasatosporales > Streptomycetaceae > Streptomyces > Streptomyces sp. NPDC096323. The sequence continues at coordinate 111,454 of NZ_JBEOSI010000004.1, read as the reverse complement.
TCTGGAGGGCCGCGCCAAGTGGACACCACCCGTCCTTGAGCTGACGAAGCACATCGACGCCGATTACCGGGCGGGCGAGCGGAGGCTGCTGCTCGTCCCGCTGGTCTTCGCCGAGGGCTGCCGGCTCTACTCCACCGACGACCCCGAGGTCCTGACCGTCTCCTTCCAGGCACGGGGCGCCGGTGCACTGCGCGAACGGGCTGCGGAGCGACCCGAGAGCGGCGACCGGCTCGGGCTGCTGCTGGGCCGGGGCCGCGCCTCGGTCCTGCGACAGCTGGGCGGACCGCTCACCACCGCCGGGATAGCCGACCGGCTGGGGCTCGCGCCGAGCACGGTCTCCGAGCACCTGTCGGTTCTCGCCGAGGCGGACGTGGTCAGCCGGCACCGGATCGGACGCAGCGTCTACTACCAGCTCACGGATACCGGCAGGGCCCTGCTCGCGCTGCTTTCCGGTGAGGACGTTCTGCGCGCGGTGTCCTGAGGGGGACGAGGAGTGCGGGGGACGATTCGGCTGCCCCCGAATTGATGGCGGGTGCGGCATAGCCCGGCCTAGCGTCCCCGCCATGCTTGCGATCGAGGCGAAGAACCTGCGCCGCACCTACACCAGCCGGACCGGCTTCCTGCGTCCGCGCCGTACCGAGACCGAAGCCGTGCGCGGGATCACCTTCGAGGTGGCGCGCGGCGAGCTCTTCGGGCTACTCGGCCCCAACGGCGCCGGCAAGACCACCACCATCAAGATGCTCAACACCCTGCTGCTGCCCACCTCCGGCACCGCCCGGGTCCTGGGCCACGACGTGGCGTCCGACCCCGTCGCCGTACGCCGCAGGATCGGCTACGTCTTCGGCGGCGACCGGGGCCTGTACGACCGGCTCTCCGCCCTCGACAATCTGCGCTACTTCGCCGAGCTGTACGCCGTCGAACCTCGCGAGCAGAAGCGGCGGATCGCCGAACTGCTCGACCTGGTGGGCCTCACCGGACGGGAGAAGGAGCGCGTCGAGGGGTATTCGCGCGGGATGCGGCAGCGGCTGCACATCGCGCGCGGACTGCTGCACCGGCCCGACGTGCTGTTCCTCGACGAACCGTCCATCGGCGTGGACCCGGTGGCGGCGCGCGATCTTCGGCGCACCGTCGCGGATCTGCGGTCAGGCGGGACCACCGTACTGCTGACCACCCATTACATGGCGGAGGCGGATGAGCTCTGCGACCGGATCGCGGTCATCGCCGGCGGCACGATCCGGGCACTGGGCACGCCGGACCGGCTCAAGTCCAGGGTGCAGGAGCGCGGCATCCTGGAGATCGAGGCGTACGGGGCGGGTGAGGAACAACTCGCCCGCATCCGGGCCCTGGCCGGTGTGCACGGGGTGGCCGCCGAGGACCGGGGCAGCCGGCAGGCAGTCATCGTGCAGACGGAACCCGGCGCGGAGCTGCACGGACAGGTACTGGCGGCGCTCGACGGAGTGCGGGTCGGACGGGTCGTCACACGTGAACCCACGCTGGAGGACGCCTACATCGCGATCGTCGAGGAGGCCGAAACGGGCACTCGGGTGGTGGACGCGGTCGTCGCACCGGCGGCCCGGTCCGTTCCCGTCGCCGGTCCCGTTGAGGCCGCCGGCCCCGTTCAGCCTGCCGAGACGGTCCGGTCCTCCGGCGAGGCCGCGGCGTGACCGCCGCCCGGGCCCTGCGCCTGATCGTCGTCGGCGTGCGTACCCACGTCTCGTACATGAGCCGTTCACCGCTCGAAATCACCTTCGCCGTCCTCGTACCCCTCGTCTACGCGACCCTCGCCGTCTATCTCTTCCGCGCCGCCGACGACCCCGGCGGGCTGCTCACGGCGGCCGTCGGCGCGGGGCTGATGGGCATCTGGTCCTCGGTGCTCTTCGGATCGGGCGGAGCCGTACAGAACCAGCGCTGGCTCGGCACGCTCGAGACGCTGGTCGCCTCGCCCGCGCCGCTCTGGCTCGTGCTGCTGCCGATCACCCTGGCCACCGCGGTGATCGGCACATACGCCATGGGGACGACGGTGATCTGGGGCGCCGTGCTCTTCGACGTGCCGCTCGACTTCGCGCACCCGCTGCTCTTCCTGGTCGCCGTCCCGGTGTGTGTCCTGTCGCTCGGGATGATGGGGCTGCTGCTCGCCGCCACGTTCGTGTTGCTGCGCAACGCCAACGCACTCGCCAACCCGCTCGATGCGCCGGTGTGGCTGCTGTCCGGCATGCTCGTGCCCGTCACCGTGCTGCCGGACTGGACACGGCCGGTTTCCTGGGCGCTGCCCACCACCTGGGGCTCGCGGGCGGTGCACGCGGCGACCTCGGGCGGGGCGCAGGCCGCCGACGTGCTGGTTCCGATGGCCGTGGCCCTCGCCCTCGGCGCGCTGTACGCGGTGGTCGCAGTCCTGGTCCTGGGGCGGGTCGAACAGCGTGCGCGAGCCGCAGCCACCCTCTCTCTCGCCTGAAGGCCCCCATCCGGAGCCTGCACGGCCGAAGCTTCCCGCGCCCGACATCAGGAGTTGCCCCATGTCTGCCCACACACCGGACGCCGCCTTCACGTCCGGCCCCTACCGCAGAGCCGTTTCCGCGTGGCGGCTCGTCGTCATCGGTGGCGGTCTGTCCTACCGAGCCCTCTTCAACTGGACGACACCGCCCATGTTCATCGGCACCCTGCTGGTCGGGCCGTTGCTGCAACTCCTGTTCTTCGTCTTCCTGGGACGAGAGCTCCACGTCGCGGACGACCGGTTCTATCTGCTCGGCAACGCCGTCATCTCCGCTTCGACGGCCTGCGTGTACGGCGGCACGATGGCCATCGCCAACGAACGCCGTTACGGGACGCTCGGTGCCGTGCTGCTGAGTCCCCGGAACCGGGGTCCGCTCTGGTTCGGCCGCGCTCTGCCGTATGTACTGAACGGCCTTGTCATCAGCGTCTTCACGCTTGCGGCGGCCTGCCTGCTGCTCGGCCTGCGGATTCCGGTTGGGGCCTTGCCCGGGCTGGCCGCGGTCCTGCTCGCCGCCGCGGCGGGATGCTCCGCCTTCGGGCTGGCACTGGGGGCACTGGGGCTGCGGTTCCGCGACGTCTTCCTCATCTCGAACGTGGCCGGTTCGGGACTTCTGCTTCTGACCGGGGCGAATGTGCCGAGGGCGAACCTTCCGGAGTGGATGCGGGCCGTCGGGGACGTCCTGCCGATGACCCACGCGGCCGACGCGGCGCGCGAGTTGTCCGCGGGTGGCGGTCTCGACGGCAGGGCCATAGCCGCGGAACTCGTGACGGGGGCGGGGTACGCCGTGCTCGCCGTCGTGCTGCTGACGGTGTTCGAACGGGGCAGCAGGCGGCGCGCCACGCTCGACGTGATGTGAATTGAGCCATGGCCGCCGCCGCGCGTGTTCGCGCCGAGGTGGTCACGCGCGGCTCGGCTGTTCACCCGGAGTTCGCGTCGGCGACGTGCCGCGGTGGGAGCCTCCCGGAACGGGCGGGCGGCACCGTACGGGCAGACCGTGCCGGGCCGGGCTGCGGGACGGGGAGGCGTACGGGTATGGAGAGCGGACCTGCTGTCTTCGCCGGAACGGCGTTCGCGCTGTTCGGCGCGGCACTGCTGCTGTGGACGGGGGCGCGCGTCCTGCACCGTGCGCCGGTGGCGCACGGCGTGAGCCCCGTCGTCTCCAGCATCCTCGCCGCTGTGTTCGGCGTACTTTTTCTCGTCCTCGGGGTGTGGTGCCTCACGCACGTCTGAACCCGCCGCCTCCGGCCCCGCCCGGACCCCGGCAGCCCGCGCCGCCCGGAACACGCCCGGGCTGCCCGCCCCTCGCCCCCCGTACCCGCGGGGCGGCCGCAGCCCTCCGAAACCCGCAGGCAGCGGCCGTGCACACGGCGGACCGAGCGGGCCGGGCGGCAGGAATGGCGGAAGTCGGGTTACCGTTCGAGTGGCCGTTGCGGGCTTTTGCCGTTTGACACGGGGGCGGGTTGTACCGTCACACTCCGCAGCGACAGCACTGTCGGCAGCGCCATCGCGCTGCCCTGATGCCCACCGAGCGTCGACCGGAGAGAAGAGCGAAGTTGTCCCCGACCAGCGAGACCGCACAGGGCGGCCGCCGACTCGTCATCGTCGAGTCGCCTGCCAAGGCGAAGACGATCAAGGGCTATCTCGGCCCCGGATACGTCGTCGAGGCGAGCGTCGGGCACATCCGCGACCTGCCGAACGGCGCGGCCGAAGTCCCGGACGAGTACACCGGCGAGGTACGCCGTCTCGGCGTCGACGTGGAGAACGACTTCCAGCCGATCTATGTCGTCAACGCCGACAAGAAGGCCCAGGTCAGGAAGCTCAAGCAGCTCCTGGCCGAGTCCGACGAACTCTTCCTCGCCACCGATGAGGACCGCGAGGGCGAAGCCATCGCGTGGCACCTGCAGGAAGTGCTGAGGCCCAAGGTCCCGGTGCACCGGATGGTCTTCCACGAGATCACCAAGGATGCGATCCGGGCCGCTGTCGCCAACCCGCGCGAGCTCAACCAGCGCATGGTCGACGCCCAGGAGACCCGCCGTATCCTCGACCGCCTCTACGGCTACGAGGTCTCGCCGGTCCTGTGGAAGAAGGTCATGCCGCGGCTGTCGGCGGGCCGTGTCCAGTCCGTCGCCACCCGCCTCGTCGTCGAGCGGGAGCGCGAGCGCATCGCCTTCCGTTCCGCCGAGTACTGGGACCTGACCGGCACCTTCGCCACCGGCCGCTCCGGTGATGCTTCCGATCCCTCGACGCTCACCGCCCGCCTCAGCGCGGTCGACGGGCGCCGTATCGCCCAGGGCCGTGACTTCGGTTCTGACGGGCAGCTGAAGCAGGGGTCCGCCCAGACCCTGCACCTGGACGAGGCGAACGCCCGCGCGCTGGCCGCCGCGCTCGCCGACTCCACGTTCGCCGTGCGGTCCGTCGAGTCGAAGCCGTACCGCCGCTCCCCGTACGCACCCTTCCGTACGACGACCCTCCAGCAGGAGGCGAGCCGGAAGCTGGGCTTCGGGGCGAAGGCCACCATGCAGGTCGCGCAGAAGCTGTACGAGAACGGCTTCATCACCTACATGCGTACCGACTCCACGACCCTTTCGGACACCGCGATCTCCGCGGCCCGTGCCCAGGTCACGCAGTTGTACGGGGCCAATTACCTGCCCGACAAGCCCCGCACGTACGCCGCCAAGGTCAAGAACGCGCAGGAGGCGCACGAGGCGATCCGCCCCTCCGGCGACCGCTTCCGCACCCCTGCGGAGACCGGACTCACCGGCGACCAGTTCCGGCTCTACGAGCTGATCTGGAAGCGGACCGTCGCTTCCCAGATGAAGGACGCGGTCGGCAACTCCGTCACCGTCAAGATCGGCGGCCGGGCGAGCGACGGACGGGACGCCGAGTTCTCCGCGTCCGGCAAGACGATCACGTTCCACGGCTTCATGAAGGCGTACGTCGAAGGCGCCGACGACCCGAACGCCGAGCTCGACGACCGCGAGCGCCGGCTGCCGCAGGTCGCCGAGGGCGACGCGCTGACCGCCGACGAGGTCACGGTCGACGGGCACGCGACCAAGCCGCCGGCCCGCTACACCGAGGCCTCGCTGGTCAAGGAGATGGAAGAGCGCGAGATCGGCCGCCCGTCGACGTACGCGTCGATCATCGGGACGATCCTGGACCGCGGCTACGTGTTCAAGAAGGGCACGGCGCTTGTCCCGTCGTTCCTCTCGTTTGCCGTGGTCAACCTGCTGGAGAAGCACTTCGGCCGGCTCGTGGACTACGACTTCACGGCGCGCATGGAGGACGACCTCGACCGCATCGCACGCGGTGAGGCCCAGTCGGTGCCGTGGCTGAAGCGCTTCTACTTCGGTGCTCAGGAGGGTGACGACGCGGCCGGTGCCGGGAAGGCCTCCGACGCGGGCAACGGCGACGGCGACCACCTCGGCGGGCTCAAGGAGCTCGTCACCGACCTCGGTGCCATCGACGCCCGGGAGATCTCCTCCTTCCCCGTCGGCAACGACATCAAGCTGCGGGTCGGCCGGTACGGCCCGTACATCGAGCGCGGCGAGAAGGACTCCGAGGGCCACCAGCGCGCGGACGTCCCCGAGGACCTGGCGCCCGACGAGCTGTCCGTCGAGTACGCGGAGGAGCTGCTGGCCAAGCCGAGCGGCGACTTCGAGCTCGGTACGGACCCGGTGAGCGGGAACCAGATCATCGCCAGGGACGGGCGCTACGGTCCGTACGTCACCGAGGTGCTGCCCGAGGGCACCCCGAAGACCGGCAAGAACGCCGTGAAGCCGCGAACCGCCTCGCTCTTCAAGTCGATGTCGCTGGACACGGTGACGCTGGCCGACGCGCTGAAGCTCATGTCGCTGCCGCGCGTCGTCGGCGAGGACGCCGAAGGCGTCGAGATCACCGCGCAGAACGGCCGCTACGGCCCGTACCTGAAGAAGGGCACGGACTCGCGGTCGCTCACCTCGGAGGACCAGCTCTTCGACATCACGCTCGAAGAGGCTCTCGCGATCTACGCCCAGCCCAAGCAGCGCGGGCGGGCCGCCGCGAAGCCTCCGCTGAAGGAGCTGGGCACGGACCCGGTGAGCGGGGCTCCGGTCGTCGTCAAGGACGGGCGCTTCGGCGCGTACGTCACCGACGGCGAGACGAACGCGACGCTGCGGACCGACGACAGCGTCGAGGACATCACGCCGGAGCGCGGCTACGAGCTGCTCGCCGAGAAGCGCGCCAAGGGACCCGCCAAGAAGAAAACGGCGAAGAAGGCACCGGCCAAGAAGGCGACCGCGGCGAAGAAGACGGCGACGGCCGCGAAGAAGACGACGGCCGCCGCTGCCAAGAAGACGACTGCGGCGAAGAAGGCTCCGGCCAAGAAGACGACGGCGAAGAAGGCGGCTTCTTCTTCGGCGTCTGCGGAGGACTGAGCGCCGGGGCCTTGGGCTCTTGAACGCCGGAGGGGCTGGACGGGTGTCCAGCCCCTCCGGCGTTGCCGCGTTTCTGGCGGGGTGGGGTGGCTGTACGGGTGGGGTGTGGGCGCCTGCGGCGGGCCTTGTCCCCTGTCCGCCCCTTCCCGTAACCGGGGGCTCCGCCCCCGGACCCTCGCGCCTCAATCGCCGGTGGGGCTGGGGGGTGCGGGCTCCGCCCCCGGACCCCCGTGCCTCAATCGCCGGTGGGGCTGGAGACCGGCGAGGCTGGGTGGAGGAGGGGTCTGTGGTCGTATGTTCGGACGCGGCCCCCGGGCACCGGCCCGCTCCCGATAGGCTGGGCGGATGACGCGAGCCGAGCAGCCAACGGTCGTGAGCCCCACCTCCGACACACTTGCCGCAGACTCACGCGAGCGCGCCGTACGAGCCCTGTTGCGTGTTCCCCCGCTGAAGCGGTTGTGGAGCGCCCAGCTCGTCGGCAGTACCGGCGATGCACTCGCCCTTCTCGTGCTGGTGTTGCTGTCGCTGCAAGCGGCGGTCCTTGAGGGCTCATTCGGGGCCGGATACCGCGGGGCGGCCTTTGCCGTCGCCGCCGTCTTCGGGGCCCGGATTATTTCCACCTTGCTCTTCGGAGCCGTACTCCTGGGGCCGCTGACGGCCCTGACGGCGCCGGGAGGGCCCCTCGACCGGCGATGGCTGATGATCGGCGCCGACGGGCTCCGGCTCGCGCTGCTGGTCATCGCGCCCCTGTGGATCGACTGGATGCCCGACAGGGCGCTCATGATGATTCTCGTCACTGTCTTCCTGACCGGTGCCGGTGAGCGCCTGTGGACGATCGCGAAGGACGGCGCGGCCCCCGCACTGCTGCCCGCCCCACCGATCGAGGGCGCCGCCGTGCGTCCGCTGCCGGATCACCTCGACGCTCTGCGCCGGCTGTCCCTGCGTACGGACTTCGCGGCCGTTCCCGCCGCCGCGGCCGTTCTGCTGGTCGCCACCCTGATCGGCAATCTGCTGGGCTCGGGCCTGGAATGGTTCTCGTTCCATCAGGCGGCCCTCGGCTCGTACGTCGCGGCCGGGCTGTTCTCCGCATCCGTCTCCACCCTGTACTTCCTGGAACTCCCCGGTACGCCGACGCCCCGTCCGCGCTCGCCCCTGGAGGGGCTGCGGCGTCCGTCCGCCGGCAGCGGACCGGACAAGGGCCGTACCGGAGCGGTCCCGCTGATCGTCGCGACGTGCGCCGCGGTCGCCGGAGCGATCGCGGCCGCGGCCGCCGTCGCCGTGCTGCACGCCGCGGACCTCGGCGGCGGCCCCGCCACCTTCGCCCTGCTGATCCTCGCCCTGACCGGCGGCACGGGAGTCGGCATCCGGACCGCGCAGAAGGTGCTGCCGACCCTGTCGCGACGGCGGCTGCTCTCCCTGGCCACCGCCGTCACCGGAGTCGCCCTCCTGGTGATGGGCCTGGTGCCGGACACGGCGACCGTCGTCCTGATCGCCGTGCTCGCCGGATACGCGGCGGGCGTCGCCGCGAACACCGGCCATGTGCTCGTCGACCAGGAGACCGAGGAATTCCGCCGGATCCGGACCACCGAGCACCTCCAGGCCGTCGTCCGGGTCCTGATCGCGCTCGGCGCGGTCGGCGGCCCGTTGGTGGCCGCCGCCATCGGCACCCACCGGCTCACCGCGGGCGACTTCGTCTTCGCGCACGGCGGTGCCGCCTTCACCCTGATGCTCATCGGCGCCCTGCTGCTGCCGGTCGCCGCGATCGTCCTCGCGAAGACGGACGACCGCTCCGGGGTGCCGCTCCGCCGCGATCTGCGGGAGGCGCTGCGGGGCGGGGACCCCGCGGTCGCGCCCGCCGCGACCGGCTTCTTCCTCGCCCTGGAGGGGGGTGACGGGGCAGGCAAGTCCACCCAGGTGGAGGCGCTCGCCGAGTGGATCCGCGCCAAGGGCCACGAGGTCGTCGTCACCCGTGAACCGGGTGCCACCCCCGTCGGCAAGCGGCTGCGTTCGATCCTGCTCGACGTGTCGTCGGCCGGGCTGTCCAACCGGGCCGAGGCCCTGCTGTACGCCGCCGACCGCGCCGAGCACGTCGACTCGGTCGTACGCCCGGCGCTTGAGCGGGGCGCGATCGTCATCTCCGACCGCTACATCGACTCGTCCGTCGCCTACCAGGGTGCGGGCCGCGATCTCGCGCCGACCGAGATCGCCCGGATCTCGCGCTGGGCGACGAGTGGGCTCGTGCCGCATCTGACGGTTCTGCTGGACGTCGACCCGCAGACCGCGAGGGAACGGTTCACCGAGGCGCCCGACCGGCTGGAGTCCGAGCCGCCCGAGTTCCACGCCCGCGTGCGCGCCGGCTTCCTGACCCTGGCCGCCGCCGACCCGACGCGCTACCTGGTGGTGGACGCCGGCCAGGAACCGGAGGCGATCACCACGGTCGTACGTCACCGGCTCGACCAGCTCCTTCCGCTCTCCGAGGCCGAGATCAAGGCCCGGGAAGAGGCGCGCAAGGCCGCCGAGGAGGAGGCCAGGCGCCTCGCCGAGGAGGAGGCCGCGCGCAAGGCGGAGGAGGAGCGCCTGGAGCGCGAGCGGCAGGAGCAGCTCGCCAAGCTCCGCGCCGAGGAGGAGGAGCGCAAGCGCCGCGAGGAGGAGGAAGCGCGCCGTCGCGAGGCGGAACGCCAGGCGGAGGAGGCCCGGCAGCGCGCCGAGGAGGCCCGCCGGATCGCCGAGGAGGAGCGCGCCCGGATCGAGGCGGAGGACGCGGTCCGCGAGGCCGAGCAGGCGCGGCTGCGCAGGCAGGCCGCGGAGGAGGCCCGGCTCCGCCAGGAGGCGGAGGCCCGGCGCCTGGAGAAGCAGCGCAAGGCGGAGGAGGCACTGCTCCGGGCCGAGGCAGCGCGCAGGCAGGCGGAGGCCGAGGCGGCGGCGGCCGCGGAGGCGAGGGCTTCGCGTGACGCGTCGCAGCCCTCATCGTCCTCGCGGTCCGAGTCGTCCTCGCGGTCCGAGTCGTCCTCGCCGTCCGTGCCGGACAACGAGCTGACGGTGCCGACTCCGATCGTCAACCCGAACGAGATCACGCAGCCGGTGCCTTCACCGGTGGACCCGCAGTCCGGCTCCGGGCGTCCCCGCGGCGCGTCGTCGTCCGCGCCCTGGCCTTCCGACGAGGCCGAGACGACGATGATCCCGAAGTTCTCCGACGCGTCCGGGCACCCGGGCTCCGCGGACGAGACGGCGGTCCTTCCGCCGGTACGGGACGAGGGCCGGGGCACCGGCCGGAACCCCGGGCGCGGCGCCGATCCCGCTGACCGGGTGCCGCGCGGCATCTTCCGGGACGAGCGGCCGGCGGACTCCGCACCGGAGGGCGAGAACGAGCGCACCCGCGAGCTGCCGCAGATCACCGACCCGCACGCGAACCCGCCCGCGGACCGGGATCAGCAGGAGCCCTCCGGCCGGTCGCGTCGCCCGCGCCCGGACTGGGCGGAGGAGACCCCGCTGGACGATCTGCCCACGCTGGCCGACGAGCTGCTCGGCGATCACGACGACGAGGGCCCCGAGCCCAGGGGCCGGGGACGCCGCCGCTGACCGGGTCGGCCGCCGATGGCCCCGCGCGCAGAGGCGCGGGGCCATCGGCGTAAGGACCGCTCGGCCACCGCACGCTCGGTATCGGCATCGATGTCAGACCCGTCCCTCACAATGGAAGCCGGATCGACGAACGTCACGGTTCTCGTCGCGGCGACAGCCATGACATGAACCACACGGAGCCGCACCGCCGTTTTACGGAACGCCGACGCGGCCGCACACCACCGGAAGGGCGGTGACTCATGTCCGTATGGGACGACCTGGTCGGCCAGGAGCGCGTGCAGGAGCAGCTCGGTGCCGCCGCCCGGGATGCCGACGCGCTGGTCACCGCCCATTCCGCGGGAGAGCCGGTGCCGCCCGGTTCGCGGATGACCCACGCCTGGCTGTTCACCGGCCCCCCGGGTTCGGGCCGGTCCACCGCCGCCCGGGCGTTCGCCGCCGCTCTGCAGTGCACCAGCCCGGACCGTGCCCTGGGCGGGGCGCCGGGCTGCGGCTTCTGCGACGGCTGCCATACGAGCCTCATCGGTACGCACGCCGATGTCGACGTCATCCGTACGGATCTGCTGTCCATCGGTGTGAAGGAGACCCGCGAGCTGGTCCGCCGCGCCCAGCTCTCGCCTGCCGTCGGGCGCTGGCAGGTCATCGTCATGGAGGACGCCGACCGCCTCACCGAGGGCGCGGGCAACGTCCTGCTCAAGGCGGTCGAGGAGCCCGCGCCGCGCACGGTGTGGCTGCTCTGCGCGCCCTCTCTGGAGGACGTGCTGCCGACGATCCGGTCGCGGTGCCGCCACCTCACCCTGCGTACTCCGTCGGTGGACGCCGTCGCAGATGTCCTGATCCGCCGCGACGGCATCGATCCGGAGCGGGCCGCGGCCGCCGCCCGCGCCACTCAGGGGCACATCGGCAGGGCCCGCCGCCTCGCCACCGACGAGCGGGCGCGTGCCCGCAGAGCGGCCGTCCTGAAGCTTCCGCTGCGGGTCGAGGACATCGGCGGCTGCCTCAAGGCCGCCCAGGAGCTGATCGATACCGCCACCGATGACGCGAAGCAGGCGTCGGAGGATGTCGACGTCAAGGAGACGGAGGACATGAAGGCCGCCCTCGGCGCCTCCGCCGGGGGGCGGATGCCGCGGGGCACGGCAGGGGTGATGAAGGATCTGGAGGACCGGCAGAAGCGCCGCAAGACCCGTACGCAGCGCGACAGCCTCGATCTGGCGCTCACCGAACTCATCGGGTTCTACCGCGATGTGCTCGCCCTGCAGCTGGGATCCCGGATCGCCATCGCCAACGCGGACGCCCAGGACTCCCTCGACCGCATCGCCCGTTCCTCCACGCCTGAGCGCACCCTGCGCCGGATAGAGGCGGTGACCGCCTGCCGCCGGGCCCTGGACCGCAACGTGGCCCCGCTGCTCGCGGTGGAGGCGATGACGATGGCGCTGCGGGCGGGCTGAGACGCGGATCACGCCCGGTTGCCTGACGTCATCGCGGCGCGGCCCGACCGGCCGTCGAATCACCCGAAAGAGCAGGGAATCGGACGAGCCGACGCCCGGCGGCTACGCTCCGGACATGCACACCAGGCGCCCGCTCCGCACCCTCGCCCTTGCGCTCGGCACTGCCGGCCTCCTCATCTCCGGCTGTACCGACGGGAGTTCGACGGCCGGCGCCTCCTCGCCCGCGCAGGCGGACTCGGCCTCACCCTCCGCCGTGCCGGCGGCGCTGAAGCCGTTCTACGCGCAGCACCTGAAATGGCGGGACTGCGGTGTCACCGGATTCCAGTGCACCACGATGAAGGCGCCGCTCGATTACGCGAAGTCGGACGGTGGCGAGATCAAACTGGCGGTCTCCCGCAAGAGGGCCACCGGGCCCGGCAAGCGGATCGGCTCCCTCCTGGTCAACCCGGGCGGTCCCGGCGGATCGGCCATCGGCTACCTCCAGGGGTACGCAGCGATCGGTTACCCCGCCCCGGTGCGCGCCCGCTACGACATGGTCGCCATCGACCCGCGCGGAGTGGCGCGCAGCGAACCCGTCGAATGCCTCACCGGTTCACAGATGGACGCCTACACACAGGTCGACCAGACTCCCGACGACGCCGTCGAGGTCACGAAGCTGAGCAGCGCCTTCAAGAAGTTCGCCACGGGCTGCGAGCAGCGCTCGGGCGAGATCCTGCCGCACGTCTCGACCGTGGAGACGGCCCGCGACATGGACATGCTGCGGGCACTGCTCGGAGACGATCAACTGCACTACGTCGGCGCCTCGTACGGAACGTTCCTGGGCGCGACATACGCCGACCTCTTCCCCGCGCGGGCGGGGCGTCTTGTTCTCGACGGCGCGATGGACCCCTCGCTCCCGTCGGCCGAGATGAACCGGGACCAGACCGCCGGCTTCGAGACGGCGTTCCAGTCCTTCGCGGCGGACTGCGTGAAGAAGACGGACTGCCCCCTCGGCACAGCATCCGCCGCCGACGCGGCGGTGAACCTGAAGAAGCTGTTCAGCGACCTCGACGCGCGGCCGATCGCCACCGGCGAGTCCCGCAAGCTCGGTGAATCCCTCGCCACCACGGGCGTCATCGCGGCCATGTACGACGAGACGGCCTGGCCCCAGCTGCGAGAGGCGCTGACCGGCGCCAAGGCGGGCGACGGCTCGGGCCTGCTCTCCCTGGCGGACAGCTACTACGAGCGCGAGCCGAACGGTACGTACACGAATCTCATGTACGCCAACGCGGCCGTGAACTGCCTCGACTCCCCGCCCGCCTTCGCCACCTCCCAGGCGGTCACCCAGGCCCTGCCCACCTTCGAGAAGGCCTCGCCGGTCTTCGGGAAGGGCTTCGCCTGGGCCTCCCTGAACTGCTCCTACTGGCCGGTCCCCGCCACCGGCACCCCGCACCCCGTCAAGGCCGAGGGCGCCGCCCCCATCGTGGTCGTCGGCACCACCCGGGACCCGGCGACCCCGTACAAGTGGGCCCGGTCCCTCGCCGGCCAGCTCTCCTCGGGCACCCTCCTCACCTACGAGGGTGACGGGCACACGGCGTACGGCCGCGGCAGCGACTGCATCGACACGGCGATCAACACGTACCTCCTGGACGGCACCGCGCCGGAGGACGGCAAGAAGTGCTCCTGACCTGCGGCGGAGGCGGGGGAACGGCCCGGTACGGAGCACTCCTCGAAACTGTGTAGACTTGGCGACGCTGCTGATCGCACCATGGTGCGACAGGGCGTGCCGCCTTAGCTCAGTTGGCCAGAGCAACGCACTCGTAATGCGTAGGTCTCGGGTTCGAATCCCGAAGGCGGCTCCGCTTAAGCCTCAGGACTCACTCGCCGTGACCTGGGGCTTTTGCTTTTGCCGGGGCGGAATCGGGCATGGGGAGCCGCACGGCGGGGATGCCGTGGAAGTGCTTGCGTGAGCGGAGTCGCTCGGGGACCTACTTCTCGGCCTCGGCCTTGCGCTGGAGGGGGACGAGCTTCGCTGTCGCCTCGGCGGGGCTCTTGCCCACGTGGGGGAGCACGCTCTGGTAGATGTCACGCGTGATCCGGGTGTCGCTGTGCCCGAGGGTGTCCGACACGATCTTGATGTCGATGTCGATGTCGGCGGCGAGCATGAGGGTGGCCGCGCCGTGTCGCAGATCGTGCAGGCGGATCGGCGGGAGGCCGGAAGCGGCAACCAAGCGCTCGAAGAGGTCGGTCACCTCGCCGGGGTGGAGCCAGGAGCCGTCCTCCTGCGTGAAGACGTGGCCAGTCTCGACCCAGGCCGTGCCCCACTTCTCGCGGTCCTTGTCCTGCCGCTCGCGGTGTCGCCTCAGGACGTCGACGGTGTCGTCGTCGAGGGCGACCACGCGGGAACCGCTGTCGGTCTTGGGGTCTGATCGCCTCCACTTCCCAGCCGTCCTGGACGAGCTGGGAAGAGACGGTAAGGAAGTGGGTGTCGAGATTCGTCTCCGACCACGGCTGCCCGCACGCCTCGCCACGGCGCAGGCCCCGGAAGGCGATCAGGTGCCACATCGCGTATAGCCGGTCCTCGGCGACGAAGTCGAGGAAGGCGCCGGTCGCACCGTGCGCGGACAGGTCCGACAGGAAGATTCAGGCCATAGTGTCGCGCCGGTGACTCATTTTCGCGGAGTTACGTGAGCAATGAGCGGGCGAACTGCGCGGCAGGGGGTGGATTTTACGGCGTAAGAATCGTATGCCATAGGTCGCTGAGCTGGGGGAAGCGAGATTGGATGGCCGTTGTGATGCACGCTTTCTGCCCCGGCGTGGAGCCCGAATCCGTTGCGAAGATGCGAGATGCGGGACGTGGCCGAAAGGTGTGGCCAAATTCTAGTGTAATCCAAGTAACACGTGAATTCGAGGTTACTGGGTGTGTTTAATGTGTGCGCGATTTCACCCGATGTAGTCATTCTGAGTGGGAGATGGTGCGGACGGTAATTGAAGTGGGCAGCGAGCTTCCGGTTGCGGGAGTGAAGGGGGTTGAAGCTCGGTCGCCGCGATGGCAACGTGGCGATGCGGTCGCGGCGAGTGATGAATTGCTGTGGGTGGCCGCAGTTCTGGTGACGCCCAACAACGGGGGAAATTTTGTCAATAAGCAAGAATGTCGGCAAGATCTTGGTGGGCGGCGTTGCCGCGGTCGCTCTCTCCGGGGTCGGCTCGGCCTATGCCGGCGGCGCCGGAGAAGACCTGTACTCGGTCACCACTGGTGCGTCGACGTGGAGTATCGAGCCCAACTCGTCTATGGCGCTCAAGGACACGGTCGAGGATGGGGACGCCGTGTACAGCCTGTACGACAAGCGGTACAACACAGGTCTGCGCTTGAACAACAGCAGCGGTGTGGGAAACACGGTGTACACGACCGGCGACTACGCCAACTACATCTCCAAGGTGACCGCTTGCGTCAACCTCAACAACACGCCGGACCGTTGCGGTCAGGACGACCGTCCTGGCGACGGGCACTGAGGCAGTAAATATGCGGTGGGGTGCTCTGGGGCGCCGCCCCACCGCTACCGCATGTCGGGGGACAGCGCACGGTGAGGATGGGACAAGTGGGCACGGCACATGGTCAGGCGGCGGAACCGCAGCCAGTACTGGAGATAGCCGGCCTCGGCTATGCGATAGGTGGGCGAACCCTGTTCGGCGGCCTCTCGCTCTCGCTGAGGGCGGGTGAGTCCGTCGCTGTGACGGGGCCGAGCGGATCCGGAAAGAGCACGCTTCTGTCATGCGTGCTCGGTCTGATCAAGCCCGACAGCGGATCGGTGGCTGTGACCGGTGCGGCTGTCACCGGCCTTCGGCAGGCGAAACTGGCCCGTTTGCGTGCTCAGTCCATAGGCATGGTCTTCCAGTTCGGTGAGCTTCTCCCGGAACTGAGTCCCCTGGACAATGTGTACCTGGCTGCACTGCTGGCCCGTGGCGGTCGCGGTCGTGAGGTGCGTGAGCGGGCTCAGCGGCTCCTCGATGAGCTGGGGGTTCCGCGAGCTGCGACGAGCCAGGAGCTCTCCGGTGGAGAGCGGCAGCGCACGGCGGTGGCCCGCGCGCTCATCAACGAGCCGGCGTTGCTGCTGGCGGACGAGCCCACGGGCGCGCTGGACTCCGAGGCCCGGGACAAGACCGCAGAGTTGCTGTTCGACTTGCCGCGACAGTACGCGTGCGGACTTTTGGTGGTCACCCACGACCCGGGCATTGCCGCCCGGGCGGACCGGACGTTGCACCTTTCGGCCGGAGTCCTGGAGTCGGCCGTTGCAGGTGGGGCGCAGTGATGGTCGGCGCAGGAGCGGGCAGCCTTCCCCGGCGGCTCCTGGCGGTTGGGCGGGCTGCCGGTCGACGGGCGGAGGCGGGGGGCGTCCGCGTTGTTGCTCTGCTTCTTGCCACGGTGGTCCTGTCCGTCACGTTGGCCGGTCTGGCAGCGGTCCATGCCGTGTATGTGGGCAAGGAGGAGCGCCGGGTTGCGCGAACTCCGGTGGTTCAGCAGCACGCCGGCGGCCAGGGTTCCACCATGGGGTTGGTGGCCTCCGACTCGCTTGTGAACGAGCGGCGTTTCAGCGTCGTGTTCCTGGCCCCGCACGAGGGTGATGCGCCGCTGCCGCCGGGCGTGGAGCGATGGCCGGCGCCCGGGGAGGCCGTGCTGTCGCCGGCCTTGAGGAAGGCAGGGGCGGCCGAGGGTATCGATCACCGCTACGGCGAACTGGCCGGCACCATCAAGATGTCCGGCCTCGACGAGCCGACGGAATGGCTCGCCTATGTCCGCCCCCGTGATGGCCTCAGCGACAAACGGCCGAGCGAAGTCATCGCCGGGTTCGGGCCGGCGGCCGACGGGCTGTTCGCGCCTGGTCTGGAGCCCGGCTCGGGGCGCGTGGATGACAAGTCCGAGTGGATGTTCCTGTCTGCCGTGGGCGGCATGGTCGGCTTGCCGGGCCTGGCGCTGCTGCTGATCGCTGTGCGCACGGGGGCTCATGCCCGCGACCGCAGGACCGCTCTGGTTGCCGCGCTCGGCGGCCGGCGGACGGATCGCGCCCTGGTGGCCGTCGGCGAGGCAGGGCAACCGGTCCTGGCCGGCGCGTTGCTCGGCGGGGCGGCTGTGGCGTGGGCCATGCTCGATGACCTTCGCATTCCATTCACCGGATACGTTCTGTCTTCCGGATATCTGCGTCAGTACGGCTGGTGGGTCGTATTCGTACCCGTTGCGGTCCTTGTGGCGGTCCTCGCGGCTGTTGTCGTGGCCGAGCTGGCCCCGCGTCGGGGCGCGATGGGTACACGGCCTTACAGCCAGGTCGCCTCCGCCTGGCTGCCGCGCCTTGCCGCGCTGTTCCCCGTCATGTTCCTGGTGGCTGTGCGGGGGCCTGACTTCGTCGGATCCGACTCCGGGCCGCGGGCTCTGGTCAGCTGGGCAGGCATTGCGGGTACGGTCCTGACGCTTCCGGCGGCCATGGCGGTCGCCACCGCGGCTGCTGGGCGGATCATCGCCCGCTGGGGGCAGTCACGCGGTCTGGCCGGAACTCTCGTGGCAGGGCGCCGTGCGAACACCTATCCGGGCAGCACCGCTCGGTTGATCACCGGCATTACGGTGGCATTGATCGTTCTCCTGCAAGCGGTCGCCTGGCAGGGGCTGTTCGGCTCACAGAGCGCGGACGCGCAGCACACTCTCGATCGAATAGGGAGGAGCGCGCTGTCCGTCGGTGTCCGGGGCAAGGTGTCGGACGGGGCCATGACCACGTTCCTGAACCGGCTGCCGGACAACACCGAAGCCCTCCTCCTAGCGGGGTCGGGCGGCGGCAGTGGTGGCACAGGCCCTATGAGGCTCTACGGCGACTGCCCGGCCCTGGCCGCCCTGCACCTCCAGTGCCCTGCACTCTCAGCCCGCATCGACGGGGCGCCGCAAGACCCCAGACTGCGAGAGCTGATCAGATGGACCCCGCACGACACCCTGGTGATGGAGGTCCGCCGTACCGACCTTCGTGAATTCGCTCACCGCGCAGCCTCATCCGCCGAGAATTCCTCTCTCGTGCTTGTACGTCGTGACGGGGCGGCCGTCCCCGTCGCCGCTGTCAAGCAGCTGGCCCACGAGGTGCTCCCGCGTGGAGCGCGGGCCAGTGCCCCGGGCGAGGATGAGCTGACCGCCGGCACCCCCAACCGGGACCAGGGGCGTTGGAGTACCTTGCTGGGTCTGATCGGCGTCGCTGTGCTCACGGTCACTGCCGGCCTGACGGCCATGGCGGAGTTCCTCCGTCACGGCCGGGCACTCGCACCGCTGACCGTGCTCACCGGTGGACTCCGCGTCTTCCGCACGAGTGCCGGCTGGTCCGTCCTGATGCCGCTCCTCTTGGCGGCCCTTGCTGGGAATGCTGTAGCAGCCGGCCTCGCGGACCCGGTCTCCACAAGCGACGACGCCTTCCTCACCAACGAGTTGACCATGGCGGCTGCGACTACCGTCCTGGCCGTCGGGGCTCTCATGTGGTTGTGGGCAAGCACGGTCGCGGTGCGACAGGCCCGTCGCTGGCGCCCGCGCGGGGACTGACAGCCGCGAGTCCTGGGCGGCTGCGGACCACCCTGGTCTATGTACACTGCCGAGCTCGAAACGGCCCAGCCGCCCGGTTGGCGGTCGCGATGCGGGACCCGGTCACGCATCACTCGCGCAGTCAACAGCGATGTTCTGCGTGAGCGATGCGTGATCGGACCGGCGAGCACGAGGGCGGACTCGGTGTCACGCGAACCGGGACCGCGCTTCTCTGGTCAGCGGAAACGGGATTCTGCGGCATCGTGTGGCACCGTCCGGGACGATCGTGCAGGCCCTCGTAATGCGTAGGTCTCGGGTTCGAATCCCGAAGGCGGCTCGGATCAGCCCCAGGACTCACTCGCCGTGACCTGGGGCTTTTTCATGCCCGGACTCGGCAGGGCCGGTACCGGGCCCGCCTCGCACGCCTGGTGGCCGGCCGGTGGCCGGGAGGGGAGAACGGTGGGGCGGTGCGGGGTCTCTTCGGTGCCGTCCGGCAGGGGCTGATGTGTATGATCGCCGCCCGGGCCGGTCTCCGGCACTCTGCGCCGCTGCAATGGACCCGATCAGCAGCGGTGATGAAGGAGGCGGCGGATGACGAGCCCCATGGGCGGGGAGATACCGGGGCCGGCAGGCGGCAGAGCCGTGCTGGCAGCGTCCCCCGCACCGGAGCGGTCGACTGCGCCCGCGCCTGGTCGGGGCAGCCGGGATCCCTTCTTCGACAATGCCAAGTTCCTGCTGCTCGTCCTTGTGGTCTGCGCGCATTTCTGGGCCGACTGGATCAACCACAGCGATGCCGTCAGGTCGGCGGCGGCCTGGGTCTACTCGTTCCACATGCCGGCCTTCATCGTGCTTTCCGGCTACCTCTCCCGTAGCTTCACCGCGCGCCCGGATCAGGTGAAGCGGCTGATTACCGGAGTTCTGGTCCCGTATCTGATCTTCGAGACCCTGTACGCCCTCGTCCGGCAGTACGTCCTCGACGAGGGCGAGATCGACATCACCGTCCTCCAGCCCTGGTTCGTGTGCTGGTTCCTCGTCGCCCTGTTCATCTGGCGCATCACAGCCCCCGTCTGGCGGGCTGTGCGTTGGCCGGTGGCCGTCGCTGTCGTGATCTCGATGCTTTCGGGTCTCACCAGTAATGGGAACATCCTGCAGTTCGCCCGGGTGCTCCAGTTCCTCCCTTTCTTCGTGCTGGGTCTGCAACTGCGCAGGGAGCACTTCGAGTGGCTGCGCTCCCGGCACATCAGGGTGGTCTCGGCCGTGGTGCTGTGCCTGGCGCTGCCCGCCTCCTACGTGGTGGCTCCGCGGCTGGCCGAGTGGGAATGGTTCAGCTGGCGGCACGACTACACCGAGCTGCACGTATCGCTTTCGTTCTGGTTCTTCATGCGGATCGCGCTGTTCGTCGCCGCGGCGGTCATGACGGCGGCGTTCTTCTCTCTCGTCCCCAACCGCACGACGTGGTACACGGTCATGGGCACGCGCACCATGTACGCGCTCCTGCTGCACCCGCTGCTCTACCGTGCGGCTGTGGACGCCGGGGTCTACTCCCGGTTGGATTCACCGTGGGGCAAAGTCGCGCTGACCGCTGTGGCCGCCGTTGTCGCCGTCCTGCTGATGACCGCTGTCGTGCAGCGGATCTTCCGGCCTCTCGTCGAGCCTCGCCTGCACCGGCTCATGTCCTGAAGTTCCCGGATCAGGCAAGCGGCTTCCGCTGCGCCTCAGCCCCTCAGGTAGGCCAGTACCGCCAGCACCCGGCGGTTCGTCGTGTCGTCCAGTGACAGGTCGAGCTTGCCGAGGATGCTGCCGAAGTGCTTGCTGACCGTCCCCTCGCTGACCGTCATCGCCGCGGCGATCGACGCGTTGGACCTGCCCTCCGCCATCAGGGCCAGCACCTCCTGCTCGCGCGCGGTCAGCCGGGCGAGCGGGTCCCGGCGACGGCGGATCAGCTGGCGGACCACCTCGGGGTCCACGACCGTGTTCCCGGCGGCGACCCGGTGCAGGGCGTCGATGAACTCCTCGACGTCGCCGACGCGTTCCTTGAGCAGATAGCCGACGCCCCTGCCGTCGGCGGAGTCGAGCAGCTCCTCGGCGTAGGCACGCTGGACGTACTGGCTGAGTACGAGAATGGGCAGCCCCGGCTGCCGGGTCCGGAGCTCGATCGCGGCGCGCAAACCCTCGTCGGAGAAGCCGGGCGGCATGCGTACATCGGTCACCACGATGTCCGGGCCGTGCTCGGCCACGGCTGCGGTCAGCTCGTCCGCCGTGCCGGCGCCCGCCACCACCTGATGGCCGAACCGCTCCAGCAGACCGATCAGTCCCTCCCGCAGGAGCACACTGTCCTCGGCCAGTACGATGCGCACGCTCACGTCCTCGTATCCGCAGGTGAGAGGGGGACCTGCAGCCGAAACACCGTGGGCCCGCCGGGCGGACTGGACACTAGCAGGTGGCCGTCGAGCACCGAGATACGGTCGGCCACACCCTGGAGCCCCGTGCCGCCACGGGTGTCGGCGCCGCCCGATCCGTCGTCCCACACCTCCATGACCAGCCGGCGCCGCTCCACCCGGCCGCTCACCCGGGCACGCCCCGCCCCACTGTGTTTGGCCACATTGGCCAGCGCCTCGCAGACCGCGAAGTAGACCGCGGTCTCCACCGCTTGGGGGAGCCGGTCCGGCAGGTCGAAGGCCACGTCCACGGGGACCACCGACCGGTCCGCGACGTCCTCGACCGCCGCCTGGAGGCCGCGGTCGGTGAGGACCTGGGGGTGGATGCCCTGGATGAGCTCCCTGATCTCCACCAGCGCGACCCCGGCCTCCTCATGGGCCTTGGTGAGCAGCCCGGCCAGCGGTTCGGCCGGGTTCTCCAGCCTGGCCAGACCGAGCGTCATGGACAGGGCGACCAGCCGTTGCTGCGCGCCGTCGTGCAGATCGCGTTCGATCCGACGGCGTTCCGCCTCGAAGGCGTCCACCAGTCGCATCCGGGAGCGGCCAAGCTCCCGCAGCCGGGAGTCGAGGCCGGCCTCCGGAGCGGAGAGCAACTGCCGCGTCAGCGCTGCCCGGCCGGCCGCGAGGACCCCCAGCGGATACGCGACCAGCGGCAGCAGCACCAGTCCCGCGAGCAGCGCCGCGAAGGCCGGCGGATAGGTGTCGATCAGCCAGATCTTGAGGACGCGGGTTTCCTCGCCGCCGCTCGCCGCCAGCATCACGGGGGCGGCGATCAGTCCGCCGCAGACGACGAGCGCCGTCCCCACGGCCAGCGCCTCCAGCGGCCA
The DNA here is from genome assembly GCF_040302845.1 of Streptomyces sp. NPDC096323. Taxonomy (NCBI): domain Bacteria; kingdom Bacillati; phylum Actinomycetota; class Actinomycetes; order Kitasatosporales; family Streptomycetaceae; genus Streptomyces; species Streptomyces sp. NPDC096323. The sequence continues at coordinate 89,739 of NZ_JBEOSI010000004.1, read as the reverse complement.
CAGCACCAGGGCGAACAGCAGCGCGTAGCCCAGCTCCCACCAGGTGGCCCGCTCCTGGAGGCGGGTGCGCAGCCAGGCGGAGAGGCCGGTGCCGTCCGGTTCGCGGTGGGCCGCGGCGAGGGGCCGCGGGTCGATCAGCCGCAGCCGGCGCCGCTCCAGAGCGGCCAGCGGAATGCCCGCGAGCACGAGAGTGAGGAGCAGCGGGATGCCGATCAGGATCACGGTGAGCGCGCTGCCCGCGACCGCCAGGAGGAGGAGTGCGGTGAGGGTCGCGAGGCCCAGGGGCACGCTCGTCAGCAGGTAGAGCGTGGCGCGCCACGGCCAGGCGCTGCGCAGGTAGCGGCGCCGGCGCAGGGCCTGCCCGAGGCCCGGGGAGGGCACGGGGGCGGCGGAAGGGGCGGCGGGGGAGGGCATGGGGGAACGGTAGGCCGGGTCCGGTGGGGCGGACCACCCGGCGAGATGGAGCCCGGGGGTGGAGCTACCTCCACCCCCAGGACTCCCGCTCCCTGCGATGTGCGGCAGGGGCGGCGCCGGTTGAGTGGGCGTCATGAATCACGCAGCTGTCCGACTCCGCTCGGTCACCCGGTCCTACGGCACGAACACCGGCGCGGTGACCGCGCTGGACGGGGTCTGCCTGGACGTCCCCCGGGGCACGTTCACCGCCGTCATGGGCCCCTCGGGATCCGGCAAGTCGACCCTGCTCCAGTGCGCCGCCGGTCTCGACCGGCCCACCGGCGGACAGGTGTTTCTCGGCGACACGGAACTGACCGGACTCAGCGAGCGGAAGTTGACGCTGCTCCGCCGCACCCGCATCGGCTTCGTCTTCCAGGCGTTCAACCTCCTTCCCGCGCTGACCGCCGAGCAGAACGTCGCCCTTCCGCTGAGGCTGGCCGGCCGCCGGCCGAAGCGGGCCGGCGTACTGGACGTACTGGAGCGGGTCGGGCTGCGGGAACGGGCCGGGCACCGGCCCGGTGAGCTGTCCGGCGGGCAGCAGCAGCGCGTGGCCCTGGCCCGCGCCCTGATCACCCGGCCCGATGTGCTGTTCGGCGACGAACCCACCGGCGCCCTGGACTCCACGACCGGGCGGCAGGTGCTGTCGCTGCTGCGCACCATGGTCGACGGCGGCCAGACGGTGATCATGGTGACGCACGATCCGGTCGCCGCCTCGTACGCGGACCGGGTGCTGTTCCTCGCCGACGGCCGGGTGCGGGACGAGCTGTCCGCCCCGTCCGCCGAGCAGGTCGCGGCGCGCATGACGCGGATGGCGGTGGCCTCGTGCTGAGCCTCACGCTGCGCGGCATGCGGACCCGATGGGTCACCTTCGTCGGCTCCTTCCTCGCCCTGGCCCTCGGCGTGGGGATCATCGCCACCACCGGGCTGGCCCTCGCGGCCACGTTCGACGCCCCGCGTCACGGGCCCGAGCGGTTCGCCGCCGCACCCGTCGTCGTCCGGGGCGAGGACCGGTTGCGCGTACGTACTCCGAGCGGCGTCCGGACCCGCGAGCTGACGTCGCCCCGGGCCGTCCCCGCGGAACTCGCCGCGGCGCTCGCGCGGCTCGGCCCCACGGTCGAGGACCGCACGTTCCCCGTCTCCACCGGCGCCGCGCGCCTCGACGGGGACGGCGGGGCGACGGTCGGCCACCCGTGGCCGGTCGCGGCCGCCACCCCCTACCGGCTGTCCGCCGGACGGGCCCCGGCCGCCGCCGGAGAGGTGGTCGTCACCGCGGGGGGCGGCGCCGATGTGCGTACGGGGGACCGGATCACGGTCACCACCGCTGCGGGGACCGGGGCCCGGACGGTCGTCGGCACGGTGCGCCCCAAGGGGTTCGAGACCGCTGTGTTCTTCACCGCGGCCGAGTCAGCCCGGATCTCCCCGCACCTCGACGCCGTGGTGATGCACGCGGATCCGGCGGCAGTGCGCGCGGTCGTGGACCGGGAGGACCGGATGGCGGTGCTCACCGGTGACGACCGCCGCCGGGCCGACCCCGACCCGGACCGGGACGCCGAGGCGCTCGTCTCCGTGAACGCCCTGCTGGGCACGGCCGCGGGCATCACCGCGTTCGTCTCGGTCTTCGTGGTCGCCTCCACGTTCTCCTTCGCGGTCGCCCAGCGCCGCCGCGAGTTCGGCCTGCTCCGCACGGCGGGCGCGACCCCCGGCCAGGTCCGGCGGACGGTCTACGCCGAAGCGCTCGTCATCGGCGTACTGGCCTCGGCCGCGGGCTGCAGGCTGGGCCTCCTGGGTGCGCCCCGGCTCGCCTCCTGGATGACGGGCGAGGGGATCGCGCCCCGCTGGTTCGCGATCGGCGACCAGAACTGGCCGCTGCACACCGCCTTCTGGACCGGACTCGCCGTCGCACTGGCCGGCGCGGTCGCCGCCTCGCGCCGGGCAGGCAGGGTGGCGCCGGCCGAGGCGCTGCGCGAATCGGCCGTCGACAGCGGCTCGATGCCGCTGAGCCGGGTGCTGGCCGGCGCGGCCGTCCTGCTGACCGGGGCCGTTCTGCTCGGCATCGCCCTCGTGCAGGACCCCGGCAGCGTCCTCAAGCGCAAGACGTACGTCACCCAGCCGATGCTGTTCATCGTCGGCTTCGCCCTGTTCGCACCCGTTCTCGTACGGCCGGTCACCCGCTTCCTCGCCTGGCTGCCCGCCCAACTGCCCGGTGCCACCGGCGTACTGGCGAGGGAGAACGCCTCCGCCGGACTGCGCCGCACGGCCGCCGTCGCGGCTCCGGTGATCCTCACCGTGGCGCTGGCCGCCTCGCTGATGGGGACGACGGCCACCCTCGCCGAGGCCCGGGCCACCGAGGGGCGCACGCAACTGACCGCGGACTTCGTGGTCACGTCCGGCGGCGGGGACGGCGCGCTGTCCCCGCAGTTCGTCGAGCGCGTCCGGCACATCTCGGGCGTCGTCGTCAGCGCCTCGCGGTCCACCTCCGTGACCGTGCTGGAGGAAGGCACGGCCCTGGTCGGCTCCGAGGCGCGGGCCGTGGATCCGGCCGACGTGGGGGCGGTCTCGGCGCTGCCCGTGGTGGCGGGCAGTCTCGCGGACCTCGACGACAACTCCCTCGTCGTCAACAAGGAGTGGATGACCACGACGGTGGGCGAGCGCGTCGGCGTCTGGCTGGCCGACGGCCGCAAGGTCACCCTGCGGGTGGCGGCCGTGCTCAGCACCGGCACAGGGAACAACGGCGTGTACGTGACCCCGCGCAACGCCGGCGGCGCCGCGGTCGACCGGATCGACGTCAAGGCCGTGGGCGGTGGCGGGCCTTCGGCCGTCGCGGCGCAGTTGGAGGCGGCCGCCCGGGGGACAGGTGCCGTGGTCGCGACGAGGGCCGGATGGCTGGCGGAGGACCACCGGCGGACCGGCGAGAACACCCGCCTGGGGCTGCTGATGATCCTGCTCATCGCCCTGGTGTACACGGGCATCGCCCTGGCCAACACACAGGTCATGGCCACCTCCGACCGGGTGCGCGACCTGGCGGTGCTCCGGCTCGCCGGGGCGACGAAGGCGCAGGTGCTGCGGCTCGTGGGGGCGGAAGCACTGGTCGTGGTGGCGGTGGGCGCGGTGCTCGGCGGAGCGGTGGCCGCGCTGAACCTGCTCGGCGTACGGACCGCACTGGGGCTGCTCGACGTCCACTCGGCCGTTGTCGCCCCGTGGGGGACCATCGGCTCGGTCGTCGCGGTGAGCGCGCTGGTGGCCGTGGTCGCCGCGGTGCTGCCCGCCTCGCTCGCGTTGCGCACCAGGCCGGTCGAACTCGCGGGAACGGCAGGGTAATCGGCCCGGGCCCTATTGCGAGAGCGCGGTGACCAGGGCCACCGCCTCGCCGATCAGGCCCCGTTCGGCCGGGCTCAGCGTCGGGTTGGCGGCGCGGCGGGCCGCCGCGCCGGCGAGGTGGCGGTCCGGGAGGCCGCCCTCCGCCAGGAGGAGGTGGGGCACCAGGGCGGTCAGCAGCTCGCGTGCGCCGTCGGCCGCCGGGTGGTCAGGATCGACGGCCACCTGGGCCAGGATCAGCGCCGACATGGCCCGGTCCAGGGCGGGCGGGCCCTCCTCGGTGTTGCTCCAGTCGATCACCATCGGGCCGTCGGCCGTCAGCATCACGTTGTCCGGATGCAGGTCGAGGTGGAGGATCCGGTCCGCGGGATCCTGCGAGAGCCGGGCCGGGACGGTGTGCAGATCGGTGAGCAGACGGGCCAGCACGGCGGATCCCTCGGCTCCGTCCATGTCGCCGCTGACCAGGGACTCGAGCATCGTCGGCCCGGTCAGCCGCTGCAGGATCAGATCGCCGGGGCCGGCCGAAGGGGGCCGCGGGCCGAGCCGGGGGACCGGGTAGCCCGAGGCCGACAGGTAGGAGATGACGGGCAGCTCGCGGGTGGCGTCCAGCCCGTCGCGGTAACGCCGCAGGACCCACTGCTCGTCCAGTTCGTATACGTCGGCGGAGCGCCCGCTGCCCAGCCTCTGGCCTATTCGCATGAGAGGAACCTACTCGCGCGGGCCGTGGGCGGGGAGGGCGATCGCGCGTGTTCCGCCCTGTCGCCGCCGGTCAGGGCCGCCCCATAACGTCGCGCGATGGGGCGGACGGGATCTCCTGGAGCTGACGTGTACGCGGCTACGTTGGCGGCAATTCCCCCGAAGCCAAGGAGAGTTCCATGGAGAGATCCATGCTCCGCAGACGTGCGCTGGCCGCGTGCACCGCCACCGTGGCCGTCGGCGCGCTCGCGCTGGCCGGACTGACCGGCTCCGCGTCCGCCGACCCCTCCCCCCACCTGTCGCCCGCCGGTGCCGACCGGCTCTCGCCCGGTCTGCTGACGGCGATGCAGCGCGATCTCGGACTTGACGCCGACCAGGCGACGGAACGGATCGGCAACGAGACCCGTGCCGCCGCCGTGGCCGCCGGACTGCGGCGCTCGCTCGGCCCCGGATTCGCCGGAGCCCGCGTGAGCGGTGCGGCGGCGGAGCTGACCGTCGCCACGACCCATGCCTCGGACACCGGCCGGATCGCGGAGGCGGGCGCCCGGCCCGTCGTCGTCGACCACAGCCTGGCCGCACTCACCTCCGCCAAGGCCGCCCTCGACCGGGTGGCGCTGCACAAGGCGCCGCAGAACGTGCCCGTCTGGTACGTCGACGTCGCCACCAACCGTGTCGTCGTCGAGGCCGGCCGGGGCGCCGCCGACTCCTTCCTGGCTGCGGCGGGCGTGGCCCGCAACCTGGTGACGCTCACGCAGCCCAGCGGTCAGCCCCGGACATTCGCGGATCTGCGGGGCGGCGACGCGTACTACATGAACGGTTCCGGACGCTGCTCCATCGGCTTTCCCGTCAAGCGCGGCACCCAGGGCGGCTTCGTCAGTGCCGGGCACTGCGGAACCCCGGGGGTCAGCACCAGCGGCTACAACCAGCAGGCCCAGGGCTCCTTCCAGGGCTCCACCTTCCCCGGCCGCGACTACTCCTGGGTCGCCGTGAACACCAACTGGACCCCCCGCCCGCTGGTGAACGGCTACGGCAACGGCGATGTGACGGTCACCGGATCCACCGAGGCGCTGGAGGGTTCGTCGGTCTGCCGCTCCGGCTCGACGACCGGCTGGCACTGCGGCACGGTCCAGCAGCGCAACAGCAGTGTCACCTACCCGCAGGGCACCGTCTCCGGGGTGACCCGGACCAACGTGTGCGCCGAACCGGGCGATTCCGGCGGCTCGTTCGTCTCCGGCAGCCAGGCCCAGGGCGTCACCTCGGGCGGGACCGGCAACTGCTCCCAGGGCGGCACGACGTACTTCCAGCCGGTGAACCCGGCGCTGCAGGCGTACGGGCTGACCCTGGTCACCAGCGGCACCCCGACCGATCCGCCGACCGACCCGACGGACCCGCCGACCGATCCGGGCGGCAGCTGGGCGGCCGGGACGGCATACACCGCCGGTGACGTCGTGACGTACGGCTCCGGCAGCTACCGCTGCCTCCAGGGACACCAGGCGCAGCCCGGCTGGACGCCCCCGAACGTCCCCGCCCTCTGGCAGGCCTTGTAGAGCGTTCGCACGTGCCCGCCACCCCCCACCCAGAGGAAGCAGCCATGACTCCCGATCCGACTTCCGGCGGCTCTGCCGGTGACCGGCCCATCAGCCGTAAGAACCTCCTCAAGGCGGCGCTCGCCGCCACCACCGTCCCGCTGCTCGCCGGGGGCGGGGTCGCGCTGGCTCGCGACACCGGTTCCGCCGGAGTGCTGCCGCTCGCCCCGACCCCGGACTGCGACGACGGCGACGACCCCACGCACGACCAGATGGAGGGCCCCTACTTCAAGCCCAACTCACCTCTCCGCACCAGCCTGGTGACCGCCAACACGCCCGGAGTCCGGCTGACGGTCAGCGGTTACGTCTTCGGCCGCGCGTGCCGGCCGATCCCCGGAGTGCTCCTCGACTTCTGGCAGGCCGACACCAACGGCACGTACGACATGAGCGGATACGCCTTCCGCGGGCACCAGTTCACCAATCAGTCCGGCGCCTTCACGCTCACGACGGTCGTCGCGGGGCTGTATCCCGGGCGCACCCGGCACATCCATGTGAAAGCCCAGGCACCCGGCTCGGGCATCCTCACCACGCAGCTGTACTTCCCGGGTGAACCGCGCAACAACACCGACACCCTGTACGACCCGGCGCTCCTGATGAATGTGCGGTCCGTGGGTTCCGCGAAGGAGGGGACCTTCGACTTCGTCCTCGACGTCGCACAGGACCCGACGGACCCGACCGATCCGCCGACCGACCCGACGGACCCGCCGACCGGTCCGGGCGGCAGCTGGGCCGCCGGGGTGCTCTACAACGCGGGCGACCGCGTCACGTACGGCGGGGTCGCCTACCGCTGTCTGCAGGCTCACACCGCCCTGACCGGCTGGGAGCCGCCCAACGTCCCCGCGTTGTGGGCACGCGGGTAGACGGGCAGAACGGCGGGGGCACGCACCACCGCCGCGCGCGTGCCCCGGGCTCTCTCCCCGGGGCACGCGCCGCGCTCGGCCCGGACCGGATCCTCCCCATCCCGGGCGCCGGTCACTTCGCGTCCGAGTAGCGTTCCACCACCGCCGTGGTGAACGGGAAGCGCACCGGTGTATCCCCGAAGGCGGTCCGCCCGGCCAGTTCGCCCGCTGCCCGGATCGCCTCCACGACGGTTTCGGCCTCCTCCTCGGGGCAGTGCACGATCACCTCGTCGTGCTGGAAGAAGACCAGTTCGGCCCGGAGCCCGGCCGCTGCGAGGGACTGCCGCAGCGCGGCCAGGAGCAGCAGCGCCCAGTCGGCCGCGCTGCCCTGCACCACGAAGTTACGGGTGAAGCGGCCGCGGGCACGGGCGTTGGACGAGGCGTACCCCGGGGTGAACCCTCGGTCCGCCTCGGAGCCGTCCGCCGGCGGGGCGTCGCTCTCCTGCGGGATTCCGGCCTCCCCCTCGTCCTCGCCGCCGGCTGCCGGCGGGCTGGTCCGGCCCAGCCAGGTCCGTACGAGACGGCCCTCCTCGCCGGCCTTCGCGGCGTCGTCCACATAGGCGACCGCGTCCGGGAACCTCCGGCGCAGGGCGGCCAGATTCTTCAGGCCGTCCCCCGACGTCTGGCCGTAGACCGCGCCGAGCAGGGCGATCTTGGCGTGGTCGCGGTCGCCGTGGAAGGCGCGGTCGGACAGCGCGGTGTACAGGTCGCCGTCATGGCCCGCCACCTCCATCAGGCCCCGGTCGCGCGAGATCGCGGCCAGCACCCGCGGCTCCATCTGGTCGGCGTCCGCGACGACGAGGCGCCAGCCCTCGTCGGCGACCACCGCCCGACGGATCACCTTGGGGATCTGCAGCGCCCCGCCGCCGTTGGTCGTCCAGCGGCCGCTGACCGTGCCGCCCGGCTGGTACTCGGGGCGGAACCGGCCGTCGCGCACCCAGTCCTGGAGCCAGCTCCAGCCGTGGGCCGTCCAGATCCGGTACAGCTTCTTGTACTGGACGAGCGGCCGCACCGCCGGATGGTCCAGCTCCTCCAGCTCCCAGCGCCGGGTCGAGCGCACCTTGATCCCGGCCTGTGCGAAGGCCTTCACCACATCGGCGGGGAGGTCGGGGCGGACCCTGCGGCCGAACGCGGCGGAGACCTCGTCCGCCAGCTCGGCCAGCTTGCGGGGCTCGCCGCCGCCCGCGTACCGCTCGCCCAGCAGTTCGTGCAGCAGCTCGCGGTGGACGTCCGCTCGCCAGGGCAGGCCGGCGCGGTTCATCTCGGCGGCGACCAGCATGCCGGCGGACTCGGCGGCCGTCAGCAGGCTCATCCGGCCCGGCCGGTCCGTGGCGTCATGGCGGGCGAGCTGGTCGGCGTAGACCTGGAGCAGGGCGTCGAACGGCAGATCCGTCCCCGACTGCGGCTCGAACAGGGAGGACTGGGAGCCCCGCACCGCGGAGCGCGGTGGCGGGTCGGGGGGCACCGGGCCGTGCAGCAGACGGGCGTGGGCGGCCGCGGCGGAGCGGGGTTCGCCGAGCCGGCCCTGATGGCCCAGCAGGAGGGACTCGGCGACCTCGATGTCGTAACAGCGCGCGACCGGGACGCCGGCGGCCAGCAGCCGGGGGTAGACCTCGGCCGTCGACCGCCACACCCAGCGGGTGACTCCGGGCCGGGAACGGACGGACTCGGCGAGATCCGGTTCGCTCACGACCGGAGCGGTGGGGTGGCCCGTGCGGTCCAGCGGGACGAGGCGCGCGCCACCGCTCTCCGTCACGGCCACAGCCCAGCGTTCGGTCATGGATTCGAGTCTGGCACCCGCCACTGACAGCGAGGCGCAGCGCGCGGGAGGGGACCGGCTGGAAGGATGGATCCGGGCCCGGGCGGGCGCATTCCAGGACACGCCCCGGTCCGGATTCCGTTGCGACGAGGAGGCAGGCGACACGATGGAAGCGATCGTTTTCGAGGAGTTCGGCGGACCCGAGGTGCTGCACCCGGCCCGGGTCGAGGACCCTCATCCCGGCCCCGGGCAGGTGCGGGTGCGGGTCCGGGCCGCCGCGGTCAATCCGATGGACTACAAGATCCGGCGCGGCTGGATGGAGGACGTGTTCCCGACCTCTCTCCCGGCGATTCCCGGCGTCGAGTTCGCGGGGGTGGTCGACGCGATCGGCGAGGGGGTCGCCGATGTCACGGTGGGCGACGAGGTGCTGGGCTGGAGTGCCACCGGTTCCTACGCCGAGTACGCCCTGGCCGAGGCCGCGCTCGTCGCCCCCAAGCCGGAGGGGCTGAGCTGGCCTGACGCGGCCGCGCTGACCATCGCGTCGAACACCGCCCAGCGCGTCCTGGACGAACTGGCCGTGGAGGCGGGGGAGACCCTGCTGCTGCACGGGGCGGCCGGCGCCGTCGGATCGGCCGCGGTCCAGCTGGCGGCGGCCCGCGGCGCGACGGTGATCGGCACGGCGTCCCCGGGCAACCACGACTACCTGCGGGTGCTCGGTGCGACGCCGGTGGCGTACGGGGACGGGCTGGTCGGCCGGGTGCGCGAAGTCGCTCCCCAGGGTGTGGACGCGGTCTTCGACGCGTCGGGTCGCGGCGCGCTGCCGGACTCCATCGAACTGCGCGGCGGCACCACCGACCGCATCGTCACCATCGCCGACCCGGAGGCGGGGAAGTACGGCGTGGCGTTCTCCGGCGGTGGCTCCCGGTCAGGGGAACGGCTGGCCGGGCACGCCCGGCTCGCGGCCGTCGGCGAGTTGCGGATTCCCGTCGCCGAGACGTTCCCGCTCACGGAAGCGGCGAAGGCGCAGGCGCTGAGCGAGGCGGGGCACGTACGGGGGAAGGTCGTCCTGCTGCCGTGAGGCGTGGGCAGGCGGGCGGCGCACGTTCTCCACAGGGTGTGGATGAATTCCGCCGGCCCCGCCCCGCCTACCCTGACCTCATGGAACCGGTGATCGACCAGGCATTCGCGGCGGCCCTGTACGCGGACGGCGACTCGGGCCTCGACACCGGCGCGTCCCTCCTCGCCGCCGACCCGGCGTCCGACGCGGAGCTGGTGCGCCGGGGCGAGGAGTTCGTCCGGCGCGCCTGGGACCGTGGCTGGCTGCCCGCCGACCTCGTACGCGTCGTCCGGCGCGAACTGGACGAGCACGCGGCCGGTCTGGCCGCCGGGCTGATCCGCTCGGAGGTCCGGCGCTACGAGGTGCTGCCGCCCCGCTGGCAGGCCCAGCTGGACGAACTGCCCGCCGCGCCGCCTGCGGGGCGGCCGGACCGGTTCTCGTACGCCTCCGCACTCCTCGGGCTCTACCGGCTGCTGCTCCGGCTGCCGGTGATCGAGCCCGTCGGACCGCCGCCCGGCGCTCTGCGGGACACCCTGCACCTGCCGCCGGCGCACGGCGAACCCCGCATGCTGACCCGGATCCGCGCGCTGCTGGCCAAGGCCGAGGCGACCGGCTTCCCGGAGGAGGCGGAGGCGCTCACCACCAAGGCGCAGGAGCTGATGGCCCGGCACAGCATCGACGAGGCCGTGCTGGCGGCCCGTACGCACAGCGGCAGTGTGCCCGGCGCCTGCCGGATCGGGGTGGACGCCCCGTACGAGACGGCCAAGGCGATCCTGCTCGACGCCGTCGCCTCGGCGAACCGCTGCCGGGCCATGTGGAACAGCGACCTCGGCTTCTCGACGGTGGTCGGCTTCGAGTCCGACCTGGAGGCAGTGGAGCTGCTGTACACCTCGCTGCTGGTCCAGGGCACCGCGGCGATGACCCGGGCCGAGGCGGGCCAGCGGGCCGGCGGCCGCAAACGGACCAAGACCTTCCGGCAGTCCTTCCTGATGGCCTACGCCCAGCGGCTGGGCCGCCGCCTGGCCGACGGCACGGCCCGCGCCACCGCCGAGGCCGACGCCGAAGGTGCCGCCATGGGTGAGCCGTCCGCCGGGTCCGGTCTGCTGCCGGTGCTGGCAGCCCGGGACGTCGCGGTCACCGACACGGCCGAGAAGATGTTCCCCGAGACGACGACCACCCGGGTCCGCGGCGCCACGGACCTGGACGGCTGGACCCACGGGACGGCTGCGGCGGACCGGGCCAGGATGGGCGGGGCCGGGCCGGAGCTCTCCGACTGAGGTGCGGGCCTGCCGACCGACGCCCCCCCCAGGCCCACCAGCAATCCGCGACGCCCCACCAGCAATCCGCGACGCCCCACCCGCAAGCCGGAGAGCCGAACCCGACAACACGGGCATACCGCCGATTCCGGCTAGGCTCTGCGCATGAGCTGGCTCCGGGCGCTGAGGGAGACCGCGCGCTCGGGGCTGACGATCGAGAGGGCGCGCCTCGAACCGCTGATCGCGCTGCGCGGCGCGGCGGGTCTGGCACTCGTGCTCGGGGTGACGCTCGCCCTCTTCGGGCCCGTCGTCGCCGCCAGTTCCGCCTTCGGCGCCTTCCAGGCGGCGATCGCCACGTTCCAGCGCAGCTGGCGCCCCCGCCCGGTGCTCGCCCTGGTCTCCGGCTTCAGCCTCGGCGCGTCGACGTTCCTCGGCTACGTCACCGGCTCCCGCCTCGTCCTCTTCCTGGCCCTGCTGGTCCTCTGGACGTTCCTCGCCGGGCTGGCCTGGGCGGCCGGTCCGACGGCCGGCATCATCGCCGCGTCCAACGTGGCGATCATGGTGGTGACGGTCACCCTGCCCACCTCCGTCGCAGAGGCGGCCCTGCACGCCCTGATGATCACGGTCGGCGGGGTCGCCCAGGCGGTGCTGATCGTCGTCTTCCCGATCCGCCGATGGGGCGCCCAGCGCGACGCCCTGGCCGACGCGCTGGCCGCCGAGGCCGACTACGCCCGCAGGCTGCGCCACGACCCGGTCGCGCACTTCGACCCGGCTCCCCTGATGGAGGCCCGCAAGGCCGCCGCCGTCACCGCCCGCCAGGCCCGCCGCCGCCCCGCCGAACTGCACGGTTCGCGCGGTGCCGCCGAGCGGCTCCGGCCGGTCCTCGCCTCACTCGCGGACCCGGCGATGGGCGTCCCGGCCGAGGGCCCCGAACGCGACCGCGTCCGCGAGCTCCTCGCCGCCGCCGCCTCCCTGCTCGACGCGGCCGCGCGGGCGATCCGCCACGGCGACCCGGTGCGCCTTCCCGCGCCCGCCGTCGCCGCGCTGAAGACCCCCGACACCGGCGCGCTGCTCACCGGCCCCCCGCTCCGCGCCGCCGACCGGCTGACCGCACTCCTCTCCGACGTGATCGAGGCCGCCGAGGGCGACGGCACGAAGGAGGAGCGGGCCGGGGCCGCCGAGGCCGCTGACGCCATCGAGGCCGGGCGGGGCGGCCGGGCCCCCGTCGCGCACCACTCCCGGCCCACCCTGCCGCGGCTGGTGCCGATCGTGATCGGGGCGATGCGCCGCGAGCTGCACCGCGGCTCCCCGATCCTGCGGCACGCGATCCGGGTCTCCGTCGTCGCCGCGGCCGGCTATCTGCTCGGCCTGGCCCTGCCGTACGGCCACGGCTACTGGGTGCCTATGGCGGCCGTCATGGTGATGCGGCCCGAGTTCTCCCGGACGTACGAACGGTCCGTGGCGCGTTTCGGCGGCACCGTCGTCGGGGTCTTCACCGCCAGCGCGATCGTCCAGGCCGCCCACCCCCGGGCGTGGATGTCCGCCGCGCTCGCAGTGATCTGCGCCCTGCTGATGTACCTGCTGATGCGTACCGGCTACGCCGTCGCCCAGGCCTGCGTCGCCGCCTATGTGGTCTTCCTGCTGGGCATGGCCGGCGACGACCTCTCGCAGACCGTCCTCGAACGGGTCCTGCTGACCCTGTTCGGCGGTGTCCTGGCCATGATCTCGTACGCCGTCTACCCCGCCTGGGAGACCCCGCGGCTGCGCGGCCGGCTCGGCGACTGGCTGAAGGAGGACGGCCGTTACGCCGCCTCCGTCATCGACCAGTACGCGGATCCGGCCTACCGCGGTCACGACGACGTCCGCCGGGCCCTGCTCGCCACCCGGAACGCCCGCGTCGCCTGGCAGGAGGCGGTGGCCACGGCCCAGCACGAACCGGTGCGCCACCGCGGCCTCTCACGCGCCGCAGCCGATGCCACCCAGCACGCGCTCGCCCAGCTCGGCCGGGTCGCCATGCTGATGGAGGCGCACCTCCCGGAGGGCGGCGCCACCCCCGTCCCCGCGGCCGCCCCGCTCGCCGAGGCGCTGCGCCGGGCCACCGAGCGAGGGGCGAAGGCGGTGCGGGAGCGGCGCGTACCGGACTGGACGGCGGTGCGGGAGGCGCTGGAGCGGTGGGACGAGGAGGAGCGGACGCGGGAGGGCGGGCCGGACCCCGTCGTACGGAACGGGGCCGGCCTCCTGCTCGAAGCCCTGGAGGAGTTCTCCCAGGGCCTGGACAGCGGCTCGCGCTCCCGGTCCCACGCGTCCGACGCCGACTGAGCGCCCGTCAGGCGCGGGGCCCGGGCGGGCCGTCAGGGGGTCGGCAGGTCGGGCAGCCCCTCGAGGGAATCGGCGTCCGTCTTGGCGAGCGTGTCCTTGGCGCCGCCGTCCCAGGAGACGACGACGGTCTTGCCGTCGTTGGACTCGATGGCTCCCATGGTCCGGTCGGTGTTGCCGTCGGCGCATGTCAGCGCGAGCATCGGCTTGCCCATGTCCTTGACCGTGCCCGAGCAGACATGGGAGTCCGCGACGACCACGGCCTTCCCGGATGCGACGGACAGCACCACGGCCTTGCCGTCGGTCTGACCGGCCCAGGCGCCCTCCAGCGCCTTGGTGCCGCCACCGGCGTCGTCGCCCGCCCCGGGGCCGGTGCCGGCACTGGAGCTTCCGGCGGGCGCCGGGGTGGCGGAGGCGCCGGAGCCCTTGTCCGCCTCCTCCTTGCCGCTGTCGCTGCTGCACCCGGCGAGGGTGATCGCGGCCAGAAGTCCGGTGGCGATGACGGTGCCGGTACGTACGAGTTTGTACATGCTGAATTCCCCCTGGAAGACGAATGACCGTCCAAGCTACCAGTGAGTCGCAACCGGGGCGGAACCGCCAACTGCCGGAATCGGGAGCCGAACAGGCTTCTCGTTCGTCTTTCTTGCGAGGAGTGCTGTAACCGAGGGAACACCCCGCGTGCACGTGCATCTGCGCATGCATCCGCTCATGCACGGGAAATTGAACACAGCTATGATCCGAGACAGTTGACACTTGCACTTTGCAACTCGGGGAGCGTCCTGTGCACCACGTGTACAACGGCATGGCGGCCACAGAGCTTCGCGGAGTCGTCTGGCAGAAGAGCAGGCACAGCAACTCCCAGGGCTCCTGCGTGGAGTTCGCCAAGCTGCCCGACGGCGATGTGGCGATGCGCAATTCTCGCCACCCCGACGGGCCGGCGCTGGTCTATACGCCCGCGGAGATAGAGGCGCTGCTGCTCGGCGTGAAGGACGGCGAGTTCGACCACCTCATAGCGGACGCCTGAGCGCCGCCACGCCGGCGGGTTGTTCCCCGGCGGTGCGGCGCGTCACGCCGGGTCGGACAGCCGGAAGAGCGCCCAGACGACCTTTCCCCGTGATGCCGGTCCGCCGGCCGTGCTCTCCGTCGTCAGTACGGGTGAGGGGTGCCACCCCCAGCAGTCGCTGAAGGAGTCCACCAGAAAGAGCCCGCGTCCCGACTCGGCCGAGTCCTCCGCCTCGGACGCGACGGGGCTCGCCTGACTGGGGTCGCGCACCGCGCACACCAGTCGCGAGGTCCAGCGCATCAGGTGCAGCCGGACCGGCGGGTCCTGGGGCTCGCGCGCGGCGCCGGCGGGCAGGGCGTGCCGCAGGGCGTTGGTGACCAGTTCGGACACGACGAGCGCGACATCGTCGAAGCGCTCGCTCAGGTCCCAGCCGTTCAGGGTCGCCCGGGTGAACTGCCGTGCGCCGCCGACGGCTTCGTAGCGGGCGGGGAGCGCGCAGGTGGCCGATCCGGAGACGGCGGAGGGATCGATGGGGGGAAGACCCTGCCGTAACGGCTCGAGCATCGTCGATCCATTCGTCCCCATGCGAGGCACTCCCAGGAATCGCGGCTGTACCGGTACTGGACGTACGCGGGTACAGCGGCACATCACGAACGAGCACGCAGGTGCGCGACGCCCATGGTTCCGAATGCGCAGAGCAGATGCAAGGGCAGATGCACGTGCACGCGCCTGACCTGTCCGATCCCGTGCCGGTTCTTGCTCATTTCTTCCCGTGCGGAGTTTCGGGACCACCCCAAAGTCTTCCCATTTCCGTAATCGAATGAGTACGGGCTGAAGCGTTTTGATGGCAGAATCCGGCTCTTGGGGTTCGGGGGGCTCCGATGCCGAGGAAGCGATGGGGAGGGCCGGGCCAGTGGCGGCAGGCGAGTCGAGTGGATCCGTGGTGCGGCGCATCCTGCTGGGCTCACAGCTCAGGCGGCTGCGGGACTCGCGCGGCATCACGCGTGAGGCGGCCGGCTACTCCATCCGGGCTTCCGAATCGAAGATCAGCCGCATGGAGTTGGGACGGGTGAGCTTCAAGGCCAGGGACGTCGAAGACCTGCTCACGCTCTACGGAGTCACGGACGAGGCGGAACGCGATTCCCTGCTCGGCCTGGCCCGTGAGGCCAACGTGGCGGGCTGGTGGCACAGTTACGGGGACGTGCTGCCCGGCTGGTTCCAGACGTACATCGGCCTGGAAGGCGCGGCCTCGCTCATCCGGATTTACGAAGTCCAGTTCGTGCACGGGCTGTTGCAGACCGAGGACTATGCGCACGCGGTCGTCTCGCGGGGCATGCGGGGCGCCCCCGCCGCCGAGGTCGACCGCCGGGTCGCCCTGCGGCTGGCCCGGCAGAAGGCTCTCGTCTCAGAACGGGCCCCCCGCTTCCACGCCGTACTGGACGAGGCGGCGCTGCGCCGCCCGTATGGCGGACGAGAGGTCATGCGCGCCCAATTGCGGCATCTGATCGATATGTCGGAGCAGCCGAACGTCACACTCCAGGTGATGCCGTTCAGTTTCGGGGGGCACGCGGGCGAGAGCGGCGCCTTTACGATGCTGCGATTCCCGGAATCCGATCTGTCGGACATTGTCTATTTGGAGCAACTGACAAGTGCGCTCTATGTGGACAAGGCCGAAGAAGTCGCCCAGTACGAAAAGGCGATGGTCCGGCTCCACGCGGAGAGCCCGGGGCCGGAGGAGAGTCGCGATCTGCTCCGCGGACTTCTCCAACTCTCTTGATATTTCAGTACGATGACGTACCGACAGGAGTCTGCACCTGCAGTAAGGGATCGCATGTCCTTCTTCCATGAGCTGGCTGCCCAGTACATCGACGGTGAATGGCGCACCGGCACCGGCTCGTGGGACATCATCGATTTCAACCCCTACAACGGGGAAAAGCTCGCCGCCATCACCGTCGCCACGGCGCACGAGGTGGACCGCGCCTACCGCGCCGCCGAGCGCGCCCAGCGGGACTGGGCCCGCACGAGTGCGTACGAGCGCCGGGATGTTCTGGACCGCGCCCTGCGGGTCACCGAGAAGCTGGCCGAGGACATCGTCGACGCGATCATCGACGAACTGGGCGGCACCCGCGCGAAGGCGCTGTACGAACTGAGTGCCGCGCAGGCCTTCCTGCGCGAGGCGGCCCACCAGGCGCTGCATGCCGAGGGCCGGCTCCTGCCCTCCGCGGCGGACGGCAAGGAGAACCGCCTCTACCGGCTTCCGGTCGGCGTCGTCGGCGTCATCAGCCCCTTCAACTTCCCCTTCCTGGTGACGATGAAGTCCGTCGCGCCGGCCCTGGCGCTCGGCAACGCGGTCGTCGTCAAGCCCAACCAGAACGCTCCGGTGACCGGCGGCGGGATGATCGCCCGGATCTTCGAGGAGGCCGGGCTGCCGGCCGGGCTGCTCAACGTCGTCGTCACCGACATAGCCGAGATAGGCGACGCGTTCATCGAGCACCCCGTCCCCAAGGCGATCTCCTTCGCCGGATCGGACCGGGTGGGCCGCCATGTCGCCGCGACGGCGGGCGCACTGTTCAAGCGCACCGTTCTCGAACTCAGCGGGAACAGCGCCCTGGTGGTGCTCGACGACGCGGACATCGACTACGCCGTCGACTCCGCCGTCTTCAGCCGCTTCGTCTACCAGGGCCAGGTCTGCATGGCCGCCAACCGGATCCTGGTGGACCGCGCCGTCGCCCCCGAGTTCACCGAGAAGTTCGTCGCCCGGGTGGCCGCGCTCCGCACCGGCGACCCACGCGATCCCGAGACGCAGATCGGCCCGGTCATCAGCACCTTCCACGCCGACGCGCTGACCGCCCTGGTCGACCAGGCGCTCGCGGAGGGCGCTTCGGCGCCGGTCCGCGGCCGCACCCGAGGCAATCTCGTCGAGCCCACCGTGCTCACCGGGCTCCCGGCCGGCTCCCCGCTGCTCACCCAGGAGATCTTCGGCCCGGTGGCGCTGCTCATCGAGTTCGACGGCGAGGAGGAGGCCGTACGGATCGCCGACGACAGCCCCTACGGACTCAGCGGCGCCGTGCACACCGCCGACGCCGAACGCGGGGTGCGCTTCGCCCGGCGGATCGACAGCGGCATGTTCCACGTCAACGACGCCACCGTCCAGGACGATCCGCTGGTCGCCTTCGGCGGCGAGAAGAACTCGGGGACGGGCCGGCTGAACGGCGAGGCGGCGGTGGAGGCCTTCACCACCCAGAAGTGGATCTCCATCCAGCACGGCCGGAGCACGTTCCCCCTGTGAATCCCCGCACCGCTACTCTCGTCAAAGTTGAGTAGAGAGGTGGGCGGGATGTCGGCGATCCGGTTGCTGGTCCTGTGCGCCGTGCGGCAGCACGGCCGGGCCCACGGCTATCAGATCCGCAACGACCTGGAGTACTGGGGCGCGCACGAGTGGTCGAACGCCAAGCCGGGGTCGATCTACCACGCACTGAAGCAGATGGCGAAGCAGGGCGTCCTGCTCGCCCATGACGTCGCCCCGAGCACGGTGGGCGGCCCGCCCCGCACCGAGTACGAGATCACCGAACGGGGCAACGAGGAGTACTTCACGCTGCTGCGCGCGGCGCTGACCTCGTACGACCAGAAACTGGACGTGCTGTCCGCCGGGCTCGGCGGGATCGTCGACCTGGAGCGGGCCGAAGCGGTGGCCCTGCTCAAGGAGCGGGTGGCCGGCCTCGCCCGGTGGCGGACCTCGGTCACCGAGTACTACACGCCCGAGGCGGGGCCCGAGTCGATCGGACACATCGGCGAGATCATGAACATGTGGGTGCACTCGGCTGACTCCGGCGCGCAGTGGACGCGGGGGCTGATCGAGCGCATCGAGGGCGGGGCGTACACCTTCGCGGGTGAGGGCGACCCGTTCGTCGGCGTGCTGGCCGAGGGCGAGGAGAATCCGTACGGGGCCGGCTCCGCCGACGACGCACGCTGACCGGCTCCAGGACCTCGGCCGCCCGCCCTCAGTGGTGGAACGACGTCGCGGGCCCGTGGTCCCGGCTCAGCGGATGGTCCTGGCTGCGCAGCTCCGGCAGAAGCAGCCGCAGGTCCTGGAGCAGCATGTCCGCCAGGTCGGAGGAGAAGCCGTTGCGGCACACGATCCGCAGCACGGAGAGGTCCTCCCGGTTGGCCGGGAAGGTGTACGCCGGCACCAGCCAGCCGCGCTCGCGCAGCCGGCGGGACACGTCGAAGACGTCGTACGCCGTCACCTCCGGCTTGGTCGTCACCGCGAAGACGGGCAGCTGGTCGCCCCGGGTGAGCAGCCGGAAGTCGCCGAGTGCCTCGATCTTCTCCGCCAGCCCCGTCGCCACGTCCCGGGCCGCCTGCTGCACGGCCCGGTAGCCCTCCCGGCCGAGCCGCAGGAAGGTGTAGTACTGCGCGACGACCTGTGCGCCCGGCCGGGAGAAGTTCAACGCGAAGGTGGGCATGTCGCCGCCCAGGTAGTTGACCCGGAAGACGAGCTCCTCGGGCAGTTCGGCGGGCGAGCGCCACAGGGCCCAGCCGACGCCCGGGTAGACCAGGCCGTACTTGTGCCCGGAGGTGTTGATCGAGGAGACCCGGGGGAGGCGGAAGTCCCAGACCAGGTCCTCGTCCAGGAACGGTGCGACCATCGCGCCCGATGCGCCGTCGACGTGGACGGGGATGTCGAGTCCGGTGCGCTCCTGGAGGGCGTCGAGGGCGGCGCAGAGTTCGGCGATGGGTTCGTAGCTGCCGTCGAAGGTGGAGCCGAGGATGCCGATGACGCCGATGGTGTTCTCGTCGCAGAGGTCTGCGGCGGCCTGCGGGTCGAGATGGAAGCGGTCGCCCTCCATCGGGACGAGGCGCGGCTCTACCTCCCAGAACGTACAGAACTTGTCCCAGCAGACCTGCACGTTGATCCCCATGACCAGGTTGGGCCGGGCGGTCGAGGGGTAGCGGTCGGCGTTCTTGGCGGCCCAGCGGCGCTTGAGCGCCATGGCCGCCAGCATGCAGGCCTCGCTGGAGCCGGTCGTCGAACAGCCGACGGCCGTCGAGGGGTCGGGGGCGTGCCAGAGGTCGGCGAGCATCGCCACGCAGCGCCGTTCCAGTTCGGCGGTGCGCGGGTACTCGTCCTTGTCGATCATGTTCTTGTCGCGGCACTCGGCCATCAGTACACCGGCCTGGGGTTCCATCCAGGTGGTGACGAAGGTGGCGAGGTTGAGCCGCGAGTTGCCGTCGAGCATCAGCTCGTCATGGACGAGGCCGTAGGCGGTGTCGGGCGGCAGCGGCCGGTCCGGCAGTTTGTGGCGCGGCGGTGCGGACTCCATGCCGGCGGTCGGGTCGGCCTCCCCGAAGAACGGATTGAGCGCGAGCCGGCGCCGGGCGTCGGACGGTTCGGTGGTGTGGGTGGCGCCCTTGTGGAGCGGCATCGCGGGCCTGCCCTTCGCAACTCTCACCGGTGGGACCGGATGAGTCCGATGGTTCGGGACTAGTTCAGGACGGAAACTGACAATACGGACAGTCGGGCGGTTCGGCGCGCCGGACTCGGCGTCGGCCGGGTGTCGTGTTCGCATCCGCCCTGCGTGCCGCCCGTCTCAGCGCAGCGGCGTGCCGTCGGCGTGCAGCTGCATCTGCGGCCGCCCGGTCACCAGCAGCCAGGCCGGCAGCGTGGCGACGCACAGCAGGGGGAGCAGCGCCATGTCGGAGGCCAGCACCGCCGCCGTGAACAGGCTCAGCCACCCCTGCCGGGTGACGGCGAGCAGGATGCCGAGCACCCCGCACGTCACGGCGAGGGCCACCGGCACCCCGTCGGCCAGGGCGTGGGCGCACAGACCGAGCGCGGCGCCGCAGAACACGGCGGGGAAGATCCGGCCGCCCCGGAAGCCGCAGGCCGCCGCGATCAGCAGGGCGGCGGTCTTCACCACCGCCATCGTCGCGAACTCGCCCGCCGTCCAGCCGTCCGGGTCGGCGGCCAGCTCCTTCACCTCCGCCAGTCCCTTGAAGAGCGTGAGGTGCCCGCCGAGGGCCCCGAGCAGGCCGAGCAGCAGCCCGCCCACGGTCATGGCGAGGACCGGGTGCCGCAGCGCGCGGAAGGCCCGGTGAGCGTAGGGGAAGGCGTACACCGCGGCCAGCCCGAGCACCGCGCCGGCGGAGGCGATCACGACCGCGGAGAGCAGGTCGCCCCAGTGCGCCCCGGGGTAGGCGGGCAGTGACAGGTCGAAGCTCGGGTGGGCCGTCAGCGTCATGGTGAGCGCCCCCGCGGCGCCGGCCGCGAGCGGCCCGAAGAGGCGGTCCCAGAGCGCGCCGGGACCCGGGCGGGAGGCGAACGTCTCGGAGAGGATCAGGGCCGCGGCGACCGGAGTGCCGAAGAGCGCGCCGACGGTCCCCGCGGCGGCGAGCGCGAGCCACAGCGCCGCCGGGGTGCCCGGGGCGAACCGGCGGCCCGCCCAGCACGCCAGCGCGATGTTGGCGGCGGTGATCGGGTTCTCCGGCCCCAGGCTGACGCCGCCCGCCAGGGAGAGGACCGTCACGACCAGCAGCCCCGGCAGCACACCCGGCGGCAGGGGCGGGTCGACCAGCCCCGTGGTCGCGGGGTCGGGTCCGGCCCGGCCGGGCACGGTCCGGATGGCCAGTCCGGTCACCAGGCCGATCGCGGTGAGCATCACGATCATCCACAGTGAGGAGTAGGGGCCGATCGACAACACGTCGGGCAGCGTCTTCCACAGGACGTCCTGCAGCTGCTCCGCGAGCAGGCTGACCCCGAGCAGGACGAGGGCCGCGACCACGCCGACGGCGACCGCGGGCAGGATGAGCAGGAGCAGCCGCCGCGCGGGAGCCGGTTCGGGGGTGACGGCGGAATCGGCGGGGGAATCGGTGGCCATCGGCTCACCATAGCGACGCAAAAGACCTAGAACAGCCCAAATGGTGCGGCGGTTGCGGTCTTTCGCACTTGCACCTCACGTCACGTCAGGACCGAGGCTCGGACACGTACCGACCACACGGAAGGAGCGGGGAGCCATGGAGCACTCCGTGGGACAGGTCGCCGGATACGCCGGGGTCACGGTGCGCACCCTGCACCACTACGACGGCATCGGACTGCTTTCACCCGGCGGGCGCAGCCACGCGGGCCATCGGCGTTACAACGACGCCGACCTCGACCGGCTGCAGCAGATCCTGTTCTACCGGGAGCTCGGCTTCCCGCTCGACGAGATCGAGGCACTGCTCGACGACCCGGACGCGGACCCGCAGGAGCACCTGCGGCGCCAGCACGCACTGCTGTCGCACCGGATCGCCGAGCTGCAGCGGATGGCCACGGCCGTCGAGACAGCCATGGAGGCACGGAAGATGGGCATCAACCTCACGCCCGAGGAGAAGTTCGAGGTCTTCGGCGACAAGGACCCGGGGCGTTACGCGGAAGAGGCCGAGCGCCGCTGGGGCGGCACCGACACCTACGCCGAGTCGCAGCGCCGGGCCGCCCGCTACACCAAGGAGGACTGGCAGCGGATGCGGGCCGAGGTCGCCTCCTGGGGCGAGCGGTACAACGCGCTCATGGAGGACGGCGAGCCGGCCACCGGCGAGCGGGCCATGGATCTCGCCGAGGAGCACCGGCGCCACATCACGACCTGGTTCTACGAGTGCACGACGGAGATCCACCGGGGGCTCGGCGATATGTACGTCGCCGATCCGCAGTTCAAGGCGTTCTACGAGTCGATGCGTCCGGGGCTGGCCGGGCACCTGCGCGACGCGATCGTCGCCAACGCGCGGCGCGTGGAGCAGACCGGCGCGTAGTGAGGGGGGCGGGGTGCTCATCCGGCGCCCCGCCCCCGCCCTCGCCCCCGTCAGCCGTTCAGTTCCTGCTGATCACCGCGGCCGTCCCGTACGCGCAGACCTCCGTACCCACGTCCGCGGCCTCGCTGACATCGAAGCGCATCATCAGCACCGCGTTGGCGCCCCGGGCCCTCGCCTGCTCCACCAGCCGCTCCATGGCCTGGTTGCGGGTTTCGACGAGCGTCTTCGTCAGCCCCTTCAGCTCTCCGCCGATCATGGACTTCAGCCCGGCGCCGATCTGGCTGCCGAGGTGGCGGGACCTGACCGTCAGGCCGAACACCTCGCCGATCACCTGCGTCACCTGGTGGCCGGGTACGTCATTGGTGGTGACGATCAGCACGTCGGACTGTGCCGTCTGACCGCCGCCGTATTCCTCAATGCCCATGGTGTGGCACCTCCCGGCATCGAGTTTTGCCCCGGTTCACCCCGTGTGCATCTTCACGGGGGCCAGTGGAACCGGGCGGGGGTCCGGGGCGTTGATAGCTTGGGGCGGCCACGCAGCCGCCATCGACCACATCCTGGAGCCCGGACCCTTGAATACGCTTGCGCTCGGACCCAGCTGGCTGGACCCGGACCACCTCATCGGGCAGTTCGGGCTGATCGGTGTGCTGGTCATCGTCTTCGCCGAGTCCGGGCTGCTGATCGGGTTCTTCCTGCCCGGCGACTCGCTCCTGTTCACCACGGGCCTGCTGGTGACGACGGACAAGCTGCACACCCCGCTGTGGCTCGTCTGCGTCCTCGTGGCGCTGGCGGCGATCATCGGCGACCAGGTGGGCTATCTGTTCGGCCGCAAGGTCGGCCCCTCGCTCTTCAACCGTCCCGACTCCCGGCTCTTCAAGCAGGAGAACGTCGAGAAGGCCCACGAGTTCTTCGAGAAGTACGGTCCGAAGTCGCTGGTCCTGGCCCGCTTCGTGCCCATCGTGCGGACGTTCACGCCGATCATCGCCGGTGTCAGCCGGATGAACTACCGCTCGTTCCTCACGTTC
Organism: Streptomyces sp. NPDC096323; assembly: GCF_040302845.1. Classification (NCBI taxonomy): domain Bacteria; kingdom Bacillati; phylum Actinomycetota; class Actinomycetes; order Kitasatosporales; family Streptomycetaceae; genus Streptomyces; species Streptomyces sp. NPDC096323. Next base: position 66,589 of record NZ_JBEOSI010000004.1, on the reverse strand, counting down.
AACATCATCGGCGGAGTCCTGTGGGGCGTCGGCGTGACGCTCCTCGGGGCGGGGCTGGGCAAGATCGAGTTCGTACACAAGAACATCGAGGCGATGCTCGTCCTGATCGTGCTGATCTCGGTCGTGCCGATCGGCATCGAGTTCCTGCGCGCCCGCAGCAAGTCGAAGAAGGAAGCCGCGTCCGGCGCGGACGAGAGCCAGGACCCGGCCGACGGCGGCAGCACGGCCGCGAGCCGCCGCGGCGGCCGCCACGCCAAGCGCTGACGCCGTCGGCGGGTCCCTCCGTCAGAAGCCGCGCGTCCGCTTGGCCGCGCGGCGGTTCGCCCCGCCGACCGCCCCCGGCACCCGCATGAACAGCCGGGAGATCTCGCTCCCCAGATTCACCCCGATCGCGATGGCCAGCGCCGTCGCCACCGCCGTCGACAGCGAGGCGAGCCCCCGGTCCAGCTCGTTCTGGGCGACGCCCAGCAGACCGAAGTACGTGGCCGAGCCGGGCAGCAGCGGACCGATCGCGGCCGTGATGAACGGCAGCGACGAGGTGTAGCGGTAGCGCGAGAACAGCTGCCCGAACAGTCCGACGAGACCGGCCGCCGCGGCGGTGGCCGCCACCGGCGACAGGCCGCCCGTCCGCGCCATCGCCGCGTAGATGACCCAGGCCACACCCCCGTTGAGGGTGACCGCCAGGACCGTCGCCCGCTCCTGCTGGAGCAGGATCGCGAAGGCCAGGGTCAGCAGCATCGACGCCAGGATCTGCACCACCGGGCGGTCATGGGTGATGAACCGGGCCTCCGGGTCCAGCTCGGCGCCCAGCTGAAGCCCTCCGTACAGGGCCAGCAGCACCCCGGTGACGATGGCGATGAAGAAGTACATGACCTCCAGCAGCCGCGCCGCCGCGGTGATGTAGTAGCCGGTCAGGCCGTCCTGCACGCCGGCGACCAGCGCCCGCCCCGGCAGCAGCGCGAACAGTCCACCCGTGATCACCGCCGACGGCCGCACGTCCGACCAGTGGGTGAGGGTCAGTGCCACGCCCATCGCGGCCGGCGGCATCGCCGCCACGACGAACTGGTAGAACTCCGGCAGTCCGCGTCCGGCACACAGCCAGGCCAGCCGGTCGCCGAGCATCGCGCCGAGCGCGGCGATCAGGAACACCAGGGGCCCGCCGCCGACCAGGACCGATGCCGCGCCCGCCAGCCCGCCGGCGGCCAGGGTGAGCACCCAGCCGGGATACGGATGCCGGTTCCGGCGGATCTCCGCGAGGCGCCGGTAGGCCTCCTCCAGCGAGATCTCGCCCTCCACCGTGGTGATGTCGTCGATGAGCTGGAAGACCGCGGCCAGCCGGGTGTAGTCGGTGCCCCGGCGGCGTACGGTACGGCTCGCCGTCACCGGGTCCTCGACCAGCGACGGCTGGTGCGAGATCGACAGCAGCGTGAAGGTGACGGTCGGCTCGCAGCGGTCGAGCCCGTAGCTGCGGGTCACCGCGAACATCGCCGCCTCGACGTCCTCGGCCCCCTCACCTCCGGCGAGCAGCAGCTCCCCGATACGCAGGGTCAGGTCCAGCACGCGCGGCACCGCGGGGCCCGACTCGTCGTGCCGCTGGACCGGTTCCGGCGCCGGGCGGTCGGTGACCGGCATCCGCAGCATCGTGCGCATCCGGTCCTGCCAGGGGGCCTCCTTGGTCAGCCGGACCATCGGGATGCCGTGCGCGGGCGTGAAGGCGGGCGGGGAGTTCCGGGCGTCGTAGGTGCGCGGCGGGGCGAAGGCGGACCCGATCGTCTCCGAACCGGAACCGGAACCGGAACCCGTTCCCGGGCCGGCCCCCGGTCCCTGCGGCTCGGGCGTCACACCGGACGGCAGAGCGAACTCGGACGTCGGATGGTCGTCGTCCGACGGCGGTGCGGACTTCCCGACCCCGGCCGGCTGCGAGAAGGCGCTGCGCGCCTCGTCCGACTGGGGCTTCTGGTCATCGGGACCGCCCGGTTCCGCCACCACTCGACCTCAATCCTCATCGGCTGCGCGTCCTAGGCTGCGCTCCTGCCCAGTATGGCCGCGCCCATGGGCGGTCATGCGAACGGGCGGCACACCCGCGAAGGTGTACCGCCCGATCGCTGTTTCAGAACCGCAAGCGGAACGTCAGTGCGCGCCGCCCTGCGCCTCGAGGCGCTTGTACGAGTTCTCGATCTCGGCCTCGGCCTCGGCGCGGCCGACCCAGTCCGCGCCCTCGACCGACTTGCCCGGCTCCAGGTCCTTGTAGACCTCGAAGAAGTGCTGGATCTCCAGGCGGTCGAACTCCGACACGTGGTGGATGTCGCGCAGGTGCTCCACCCGGGGGTCGGAGGCCGGCACGCACAGCAGCTTGTCGTCGCCGCCGGCCTCGTCCGTCATCCGGAACATGCCGATCGCGCGGCACTTGATGAGGCAGCCGGGGAAGGTCGGCTCCTCCAGGATGACCAGCGCGTCCAGCGGGTCGCCGTCCTCGCCGAGGGTGTTCTCGACGAAGCCGTAGTCGGCCGGGTAACTGGTCGAGGTGAAGAGTCGACGGTCCAGGCGGATCCGACCGGTCTCGTGGTCCACCTCGTACTTGTTCCGCGAACCCTTCGGGATCTCGATAACGACGTCGAACTCCACGGGTGGCTCCTCCATGATCAACACATACGACTGATGGTTAAGTGTCCCCCACGGAGTTGTGTGCTCGCGAAAGGGGCTGGTCAACGGTGGCCGAGCCGGAGGAAAGACCGTCGATCAATCCGTCCGCCACGCTGAACAGGACGGCTCTCGCGGACCGCCTGGGCGTGCGCAACGGACTGAGTGACCGGCAGTTCACGGCCGTCTCCGCCGTCCTGGGCCTGGCGCTCGCAGCCGGCGTCGCCTTCGCCGCCGGTCCCTGGGACTCGGGTCAGCGTAAGGCCGAGCAGGACTGGGCGGCTGCCCGGACCCGTACAGGTGGCGCACATCACGAGCCCGCCGCCCCCGCGAAGCCGGCCCCTGCGCCCAGCGCCCCGGCCGTTCTCGCGGTGCTGGGCACCGGCGCCGAGACGTCGGCGCCGGACGCCGCGGTCGCCCCGGAAGGAGCAGCGGCCGGACTGCGCGCCGTCCTGGACCCGCTCCTGAAGGACCCCGCGCTCGGCACCCGGCGCGGTGCCGTCGTCATCGACACGGCCACCGGCAAGCGGCTGTACGGGGTGGGGGCCGACGCCCCCATGACGCCCGCGTCCACCGTCAAGATCGCCACCACCGTCGCCGCCCTGTCCGCACTCGGACCCGCCTACCGCATCCCCACGACCGTCCGGGCCTCCGCCGATCTGCGCACCGTGACCCTGGTCGGCGGCGGCGACCCCACCCTCGACCGGGCGGCCCTGCGCTCCCTGGCCGCCGGCACGGCCCGCGCCCTCAAGGACGACGGGATCCGCTCGGTACGGCTGCGGTACGACGCCTCCGGCTATTCGGGACCCGCACTCCACCCGATCGGCCCCAACGAGAACATCGCGCCCGTGAGCGCCCTGATGGTCGACGAGGGCCGGCTCGACGACTCCTCCAGCGGCCCCGCTCCGCGCAGCGGCGACCCGGCCCGCGACGCCGCCGACACATTCGGCGAGCTGCTCGACGAGGCCGGGATCACCACCGGGGACGGCGCCGCCCCCGGCCGGGCAGCCGCGAAGTCCCGGCCCGTCGCCCAGCACCTCTCCGCCCCGCTCTCCGCCCTCGTCGAGCGGGCCCTGACCAACAGCGACAACGACATCGCCGAGGCGCTCGCCCGCCGGACCGCGATCGCCGCGGGCGAACCGGCGGACTTCCGCGGCGGCCGACGGGCCGTCACCGCGCAACTCAAGAAGCTGGGCCTGCCGCTGACGGGCGTGAACATCGCCGACGGCAGCGGGCTCAACCGCCAGGACAAGGTCACCGCCGCCCTGCTCGCCGGACTCCTGGCACGCGCGGCCGACCAGGAGCACCCCGAGCTGCGTCCCGTCCTCACGGGCCTTCCGGTGGCCGGCTTCAGCGGCACGCTCAGCGGCCGGTACACCACGAAATCCGGCGGCACCGGGCTGATCCGCGCCAAGACCGGCACCCTCACGGGCGTCAACAGCCTCTCCGGCACGGTCGTCGACCCGCACGGCCGGCTGCTCGCGTTCGCCTTCCTCGCCTCGGGCACCACCGCCCCGTCCGAGGCCCAGTCGGCCCTCGACGCACTCGCGACGGCACTGGCCGTCGGGAGGCGCTGAGCGGCTCAACACCTCACCCTCCTAAGGCGGAGCACGTACGGTTGACGCATGACGCGCATCGGTGGTGCCGGGATGGTCGACTGGAATCTCGCGGTCGCGACCGCGACCCGGCTTGTGCGGCCGGGTCCCGAGATCAGCCGCGAGGAGGCCCGCGAGGTCGTCGCGGAGCTGCGCAGGCATGCCAAGGCGGCGGAGGAGCACGTCCGTTCCTTCACCCGGATGATCCCGGAAGGGACCGAACCGGAGGACACCCCGGTCCTGGTCGTCGACCGGGCGGGCTGGATCAAGGCGAACGTCGCCGGATTCAGGGAACTGCTCCGCCCCCTGCTGGAGAAGATGGAGGAGCGGCGCGGCGGCGGCGCGGGCGGCGCCGTGCTCGGCGCCGTCGGCTCCAAGGTGACCGGCGTCGAGGTGGGGATGCTGCTGTCGTTCCTGGCCTCGCGGGTCCTCGGCCAGTACGAGACGTTCGCCCCCGCCACCCGCGAGCTCCCGGCCTCGGCCGACGGCGGCGGCAGGCTCCTGCTGGTCGCCCCGAACATCGTTCACGTCGAGCGGGAGCTGGAGGTGGATCCGCACGACTTCCGCCTCTGGGTCGCCCTCCACGAGGAGACGCACCGCACGCAGTTCACCGCGGTGCCCTGGCTCCGCGACCATCTGCAGGGCGAGATCCAGTCATTCCTCGACGAGACCGACGTCGACCCGATGACGGTGCTGGAACGGCTCCGCGAGGCCGCCCAGTCGCTGGCCGGCGGCCGGCCCGAGGGCGAGGAGGGCGAGGACGGCGGCCGCAGCCTCGTCGAGATCGTCCAGACACCGGCCCAGCGCGAGATCCTCGGCAGGCTCACCGCCGTGATGTCCCTCCTGGAGGGCCACGCCGACTACGTGATGGACGGCGTCGGCCCCGAGGTGGTGTCCTCCGTCGCCGAGATCCGTGAGAAGTTCCAGCAGCGCAGGGCCCGCGGCGCGAGCCGTCTCGACCAGGCGCTGCGCAAGCTCCTGGGACTCGACGCCAAGCTGCGCCAGTACCGCGACGGCGAGAGGTTCGTACGCGCCGTGGTCGACGAGGTCGGAATGGACGGCTTCAACCGGGTCTGGACCTCGCCCAACACCCTCCCGACCAAGGCGGAGATCGCCGCGCCGCAGGACTGGATCGCGAGGGTGCACCGTAAGGCAGAGTCGTGATCATGGCCCGCGCACAGGCCGGGGACCCGAGGGCAACGCGCCGGTAATCACCCATCCGAGGGACCGTAGGGGCATGGGAAGGCGTGCAATGCTCGATGAACGGCTTTGCTCTGTCACCATCGACGCACTCTGAGTGACGGCAGTTCCACTCCGTCCGGCACTCGGAGGCACGCACGCACCTCTCCAGAACTTCACGAAGGGCACCGGACATGGGTCCCCATCCTGCGGTCGCGGCGATACGCCTGGCGGTCCGCCGCGTACTCCACGACGTCATCACCGAATTCGCCGAACAGACCGAACGCACCGGGCACGCCGGACGCGCCCCGCACCCCGAGCTCGCCGAAGCCGGGACGGGCAGGCGACGCCCCGCACTTCCCGAACGCACCGATACCCCGCTGGTCCTGGTGGCATGCTCCGGCGGTGCCGACTCCATGGCGCTCGCCTCCGCCCTCGCCTTCGAGGCCCGGAAGCTCCCCGTCCGGGCCGGCGGCATCACCGTCGACCACGGCCTCCAGAACGGCTCCGACACCCGCGCCACCGAGGTCGTCGGCCGCCTCACCGCCATGGACCTCGACCCGGTCGAGGCCGTCGCGGTGCACGTCGGGCACGAAGGCGGCCCCGAGGCCGCCGCCCGCGACGCCCGCTACGCCGCGCTGGACGCCGCGGCCGAACGCCACGGCGCCGCCGCAGTCCTGCTCGGCCACACCCGCGACGACCAGGCGGAGACCGTGCTGCTCGGCCTCGCCCGCGGCTCCGGCATCCGCTCCCTCTCCGGCATGGCCGCCGCGTCCGGCCCGGCCGGCCGCTACCGTCGCCCCTTCCTCCAGCTCGACCGGCAGACCGCCCGCACCGCCTGTCTGGCCCAGTCCCTGACCGTCTGGGACGACCCGCACAACATCGACCCCGCCTACACCCGCTCCCGGCTGCGCCACGAGGGCCTGCCCGCCCTGGAGAAGGCGCTGGGCAAAGGAGTCGTCGAGGCGCTGGCCCGTACGGCACAGCTCTCCCGCGACGACGCCGACGCCCTCGACACCTGGGCCGCCGAGGCCGGCCGTGACGTACGCGACGCAGCGGGCCGGCTCGAGTGCGCCAAGCTGCACGCCCTGCCGCCCGCGGTCCGCCGCCGCGTCCTGCGCCGGGCGGCCATAGAGGCCGGTTCCCCGGCCGGTTCCCTCTTCGCCCGGCACATCGAGGAAGTCGACCGCCTGATCACCGGCTGGCGCGGCCAGCAGGCCATCAACCTCCCCGGCCGCGTCGAAGCCCTGCGCCAGGGTGGCAGACTGGTGATTCGGCAGAGCTGACGCACAAGCGGCTGACATGCAGGCGAGCGGCCGCGCAGGCCCGGGGCACCATCCCGGACCCGGCAGGCAAAGAAAGAGACGCGGGTGAACGAGAAGGACATGGGCACCGACCTTCAGTCGGTGCTCCTCACCAAGGAAGAGATCGACGCGAAGCTCGTCGAGCTGGCCGCGAAGATCGACGCGGAGTACGCGGGCAGGGATCTGCTCCTCGTCGGAGTCCTCAAGGGCGCGGTGATGGTCATGGCGGACCTGGCGCGCGCGCTGTCCACCCCCGTCACCATGGACTGGATGGCCGTCTCGTCGTACGGCGCGGGCACCCAGTCCTCCGGTGTCGTCCGGATCCTCAAGGACCTGGACACCGACATCAAGGGCAAGCACGTCCTGATCGTCGAGGACATCATCGACTCGGGCCTGACGCTGTCCTGGCTGATGTCGAACCTGGGCTCGCGCGAGCCCGCATCGCTGGAGATCTGCACCCTGCTGCGCAAGCCGGACGCGGCGAAGGTCGCTCTCGACTGCAAGTGGGTCGGCTTCGACATCCCCAACGAGTTCGTCGTCGGCTACGGGCTGGACTACGCGGAGAAGTACCGCAACCTGCCGTTCGTCGGCACCCTCGCCCCGCACGTGTACGGCGGCTGACGGCGACGCCGGCCAACCCACCGCGGCTGCGGGGAACCCTTACCGATTTCCCGCCGTTGAGCCTTCGAAGGCGGGTTTGACAGACGTCCTCGGCGGTCGTCGGTGACAATGCCGGTGTACCGTCCGAAGAACAGTCTTTACTCACAGCAGCATTTACCTACGGGCAGGAGGGACGGGGCGACTTCGCTCCGTATGGATGGACGTGAAGCGATACTTCCGTGGGCCGGTCATGTGGATCGTGCTGGCCGTCCTCGCCGTGGTCGTGTTGATGCAGGTCGTCGGCTCGGGTGGCGGCTACAAGACGGTGGACACCGGCAAGGTGATCCAGGCGATCAGTAAGAACCAGGTGGAGCAGGCCAAGCTGACCACCGGTGACGATCACATCATCAAGATCGAGCTGAAGGACGGCCAGAAACTCTCCGGCGAGTCCGGCAGCAAGTTCCAGGCGAGCTACATCGGCAACCAGGGCGTCCAGCTCGCCGACACGCTGCAGAAGAAGTTCGAGAGCGGTGACATCGACAAGGGTTACACCGTCTCGCCGTCGAAGCAGTCCCCGTTCGTCTCGATCCTCTTCTCGCTGCTGCCGTTCGTCCTCATCGTGGTCGTCTTCCTGTTTCTGATGAACCAGATGCAGGGTGGCGGCTCCAAGGTCATGCAGTTCGGCAAGTCCAAGGCCAAGCTGATCACCAAGGACACCCCCAAGACGACCTTCGCCGATGTGGCGGGGTCGGACGAGGCGGTCGAGGAACTCCACGAGATCAAGGAGTTCCTGCAGGAGCCGGCGAAGTTCCAGGCCGTCGGCGCCAAGATCCCCAAGGGTGTCCTGCTGTACGGGCCTCCCGGTACGGGCAAGACGCTGCTCGCACGCGCCGTCGCCGGCGAGGCGGGCGTCCCGTTCTACTCGATCTCCGGGTCCGACTTCGTCGAGATGTTCGTCGGTGTCGGCGCCTCCCGTGTCCGGGACCTCTTCGAGCAGGCCAAGGCGAACGCCCCGGCGATCGTCTTCGTCGACGAGATCGACGCCGTCGGCCGGCACCGCGGCGCCGGTATGGGCGGCGGTCACGACGAGCGCGAGCAGACGCTCAACCAGCTGCTCGTGGAGATGGACGGCTTCGACGTGAAGGGCGGCGTCATCCTGATCGCCGCCACGAACCGGCCGGACATCCTCGACCCGGCGCTGCTGCGCCCGGGCCGTTTCGACCGGCAGATCGCGGTCGACCGGCCGGACATGCAGGGCCGACTGGAGATCCTCAAGGTCCACCAGAAGGGCAAGCCGGTCGCACCGGACGTCGATCTCGGCGCCGTCGCCCGTCGTACGCCCGGCTTCACCGGTGCCGACCTGTCGAACGTGCTGAACGAGGCGGCGCTCCTGACGGCGCGCGGCAATCTGAAGCTGATCGACAACAACATGCTCGACGAGGCCATCGACCGCGTCGTGGCGGGTCCGCAGAAGCGGACCCGGATCATGTCCGAGAAGGAGAAGAAGATCACCGCGTACCACGAGGGCGGACACGCCCTGGTCGCGGCGGCCTCACCTCAGTCGGACCCGGTCCACAAGATCACGATCCTCTCCCGCGGCCGCGCCCTCGGTTACACGATGGTGCTCCCGGAGGAGGACAAGTACTCCACGACGCGCAACGAGATGCTCGACCAGCTGGCTTACATGCTGGGCGGGCGCGCGGCCGAGGAGCTGGTCTTCCACGACCCGACCACCGGTGCTGCGAACGACATCGAGAAGGCCACGGCAACGGCCCGCGCGATGGTCACGCAGTACGGCATGACGGAGCGGCTCGGCGCGATCAAGTTCGGTGGCGACAACACCGAGCCGTTCGTGGGCCGCGAGATGGGCCACCAGCGCGACTACTCGGAAGAGGTCGCCGCGCTGGTCGACGAAGAGGTCAAGAAGCTCATCGAGACCGCGCACAACGACGCGTGGGAGATTCTTGTCGAGAACCGCGACGTTCTGGACGCCCTGGTTCTCCAGCTCCTTGAGAAGGAGACCCTCGGCAAGGCGGAGATCGCGGAGATCTTCGCTCCGATCGTCAAGCGTCCGGCCCGTCCGGCGTGGACCGGGTCCGCCCGGCGCACGCCGTCCACCCGGCCCCCGGTGCTCTCCCCGAAGGAGCTCGCCCTCACCAACGGCGCCACCACGGCGAACGGCTCGGTCACGGACACGGTTCCGGTGACCGAGACGATCCCCGAGGAGCGTCCGGAGAGCTAGTGCCCTTCCCGGTGTGGCCCCTCTCACGGGGCTGCACCGGGCCCGGAATGGATGCCGCGTCCCCCAGGTTTTAGCCTGGGGGACGCGGCTTTTCCCTTGGGGCCTGTTCGGACAGGTTCCATACCTGCGCGGATGTCCGCGCAGTGACAGTTCGAGGAACGAGGCACAGATGACCGACCCGGTGACGCTGGACGGCCAGGGTTCGATCGGCGAGTTCGACGAGAAGCGGGCCGAGGCGGCTGTACGCGAGCTGCTCATCGCCGTCGGCGAGGACCCGGACCGGGAGGGGCTGCGCGAGACGCCGGGACGGGTGGCGCGTGCGTACAAGGAGATATTCGCGGGCCTGTACCAGGAGCCCGAGGACGTACTGACGACCACGTTCGACCTGGGCCACGACGAGATGGTGCTGGTCAAGGACATCGAGGTGTTCAGTACCTGTGAACACCATCTGGTGCCGTTCCGCGGGGTGGCCCACGTCGGGTACATCCCGGCGACCAGCGGCAAGATCACCGGTCTCTCGAAGCTGGCCCGGCTGGTGGACGTCTACGCCCGCCGGCCGCAGGTGCAGGAGCGGCTGACCACGCAGATCGCCGAGTCCCTGATGCAGATCCTGGAGCCGCGCGGCGTCATCGTCGTCGTGGAGTGCGAGCACATGTGCATGTCGATGCGCGGGATCCGCAAGCCCGGGGCGAAGACGCTCACCTCGGCGGTCCGCGGACAGCTCCGCGACCCGGCCACGCGCGCCGAGGCCATGAGCCTGATCATGGCGCGCTGACGGCCGGCCGGCCGGAACGGGCCCGCGGCCATGGCGCCGGCGCCCCGGCCGGAACGGGCCGTGGGCTACGCGGCCGCCCCGGTCTTGTTGTCGTCCTCGTCGTCCGGGAGCTTGCAGACGCGCTCCAGGAACAGGGCCGCCGCGACCACCGCGATCCCGGCGAGGACCGCGAGGCCCGCGTAGATGGCCTGGTCGCGGCGGGGCGGGATGTCGAGGGAGCCGAGCAGGAAGACGCCGGTGCCCCCGTACATCCCGGCGACCAGGGCGACGACGAGGGCGCTGGCCTGGCCGAAGACCACGGCACGGGCGGCCATCAGGGGCTCGACGCCCTTCGCGCCCGGCCGGCGCTCGCGCTGGGCGCGCAGCCGGGAGCGGAGGGAGAGCGCCGTCGCCAGCAGCACCGCGGCGATCACCGCGAGCACGACGGGTGCGGCCAGTGGTACGGCCGGCAGGGTGCCGAGGGAGTCCCAGAGGCGGGCCGCGCCCCAGGACAGCACCCCGGCGGCGGCGAAGAGGCCGGCCAGTACTCCGAGCCGTAGTTGCTTCACCGGGTGAGCCGCCTCTCGAACCTGTGGATGTCCTGCCTACTCTCCGAGCCTAACGACTACTCGGGCAGCCGGAGTTCCAGGTCGGCCCGGGGCAGTACGCCGCCGCGGCCCACACCGTCCAGCAGAGCCGCGACCGGGCCGGCGCCGGGCAGTTGGGCCTCCGGATCCACGTCGTGCCACGGCGCGAGCACGAAGGCGCGCTCACGGGCCCGGGGGTGGGGGAGGGTGAGGTCGGGGTCGTCGGAGACGACGTCGGCGTACGAGACGATGTCCACGTCGATGGTGCGCGGCCCCCAGCGCTCCTCACGGACCCGCTCGAAGGCCTCTTCGATGGCCTGGCCGCGTTCCAGGAGCGAGGACGGGGGCAGTGTCGTCTTCACGACGACGACCGCGTTGAAGTACGACGGCTGGGAGCCGGGCTCGACGCCCCACGGCTCCGTCTCGTACACCGGGGAGACCGCCTTCACCCGGAGGCCCGGGGTGTCCTCCAGGGCGTCGATCGCGCCCTGAAGGGTTTCCAGGCGGTTGCCCAGGTTGGAGCCCAGGGAGATGACGGCGCGTTTCGGGTTGGAGAGGGTGATGTCCGCGGCGTCCACCTGCGCGACCACGGAAGCGGGAACCGGCTGTACGGTCGGGTCGCTCTGCCCCTCGGTGAAAAATGCAGTCATGATCGGCTCCGGGTGATGGTGACGGTGACGTCGTCGAAGGGGACGGTGATGGGCGCATCCGGCTTGTGGACCACGACCTCCACCTCCTCGACGCCTTCGTGCTTGAGGCACTGCTGGGCGATGCGCTCCGCGAGCGTCTCGATCAGATCGACCGGTTCGCCCTCGACCACGGCGACGACGTCCTCGGCGACGACGCCGTAGTGCACGGTCTTCGTGAGGTCGTCCGCGGCTGCCGCGGGGCGGGTGTCGAGGCCCAGCACCAGGTCCACGATGAACGTCTGTCCCTCTTCCCGTTCCCGGGGAAAGACGCCATGGTTCCCACGGGCCTTGAGGCCGCGCAGCGCGACACGATCCACGCGAATCACTCCTGCTGTTGTTGTCGAAGGGGGCATGGAGCCACGTGCGGGCGGCTGCGTACCCATTTTTCCGAATCTACCTGCGAGCGCCGACAGTCCTCCCCCGCGGGGGCTACGGACACGGCCGTACGGGAACTGGTAGCCGCTGATACCCCGATGCCGCCCGTCCCAATCACACCCGGGCCCGGGTATCGCGCCGCTATCTGCCCCCTACCCCGTCAGGAGGGCGAGTCCTCGTCCTCGTCCTCATCGGTTTCGGAGAGCACGGGCGAGCCGTGGTGGGACCAGAGCTTCCAGCCGTCCGGGGTGCGGCGGAACACATTGGTCGCGACGACCAGTTGGCCCACGAGCGGCCCCAGGGAGCTGCCCTCCTCGGCGGGGCCGCCGCTCAGGATGTTCTCGGTACAGGTCACCAGGGCGGTGTCGCCCGTCATCGAGACCCCGACATCGGTCAGAAAGAACTGGATGTACTCCGTGTTCGCCATGATCAGGGCGTAACTGCGCAGCACCTCGCCGCGTCCGGTGAGCACCGGCCAGCCGGGGTGGACGCAGGAGACGGTGAGGTCCTCGCCCGGCAGCCAGAGCGCGGTCAGCTCGTCCAGGTCGCCGCGCTCCATGGCCTCGTAGAAGGCGGTGTTGGCCCGCTCGACCGCCTCGATGTCGGCGGCGGCGGAGGCCTGCTCGTCCTGCGGCTCGTTCACGCGGCTCCCTCGACGGCGCGGGCGACCCGGACGGCGTCGGCGGTGGCCCGGACCTCGTGGACCCGGACGGCCCAGGCGCCGGCCCGGGCGGAGAGCGCGGAGACCGCGGCGGTGGCGGCGTCGCGCTCGCGGGCGGGCGGCGGCGCGGCGCCCTCACCGGCCAGCACATGGCCCAGGAACCGCTTGCGGGAGGCGGCGACCAGCAGCGGGCGGCCGAGCCCGTGCAGCGCGTCCAGCCGGGCGATGAGCGACAGGTCGTGCGCGGCGCCCTTGGCGAAGCCGAGGCCCGGGTCGATCACGATCCGTTCGGGGGCGACACCCCCGGCGACGACGGCGTCCATCCGGACCCGCAGCTCCTCGACGACCTCGGCGACGACGTCCCCGTACACCGCCCTGCTGTTCATGGTCTCGCTGAAGCCGCGCCAGTGCATGACGACGAACGGCACCGCGGCGGCGGCGACGACCGGGACCATGTCCGGGTCGGCGAGCCCGCCGCTCACGTCGTTGACCAGGACCGCTCCCGCGGCGACGGCCTGCTCGGCGACCCGGGCCCGCATGGTGTCCACGGAGACGGTGACCCCTTCCGAGGCGAGGCCCCGGACCACCGGGACCACCCGCCGCAGCTCCTCGGACTCGTCCACCCGGCTGGCGCCGGGGCGGGTCGACTCACCGCCGACGTCGACCAGGTCGGCACCCTCGCCGACCAGGTCGAGGCCGTGCTTGACGGCCGCCGTGGTGTCGAACCAGCGGCCCCCGTCGGAGAAGGAGTCGGGGGTCACGTTGACGACACCCATGACCGCACAGCGGTCCCACTCCGGCAGGCCCTGCACCGTGCCTCGTCCATGCAACGTACTCATACGACCAGCGTAGGCCCTGGCCCCCAGGGCCAGAGGTCACGCGGGGTGGACCCCGTGCTCCGCCGTGTGGGTCCGGACGTGCGCACAGGGGCGCCGCCCGGCCGTCGGCAGCCGGCGGGCCAGCGGGCGGGGGAGCGCGAAGTTCACGAAGCCCTCGGCCTGCATGGCGGCCAGCGAGATGCGCGGCAGGTCGCGGGCGGTGCGGTAGACCACGAACCGGGGTTCCCAGCGGGGCCGGAACTTGGCGTTGAACTTGTACAGGGACTCGATCTGGAACCAGCGCGAGAGGAAGACCAGCAGCCCGCACCAGACCCGCAGCACCGGCCCGGCCCCCAGCTTCTCGCCCCGCGCCAGGGCGGAGCGGAACATCGCGAAGTTCAGCGAGACACGTGTGATGCCGAGCCGGGGCGCGGCCTGCAGGGAGGCGACGATCAGCAGCTCGTTCATCCCCGGGTCCGCGGCGCGGTCGCGGCGCATCAGGTCGAGGGACATCCCGTCGGCGCCCCACGGGACGAAGTGGAGCACGGCCTTCAGATCGCCGTACGGGGAGCCCGCGTCCTGCTCGTCGGCCTTGTGGGCGGTGGCGACGAAGCAGTCCTGGTCGGCGCCGTCGCCGATCCGGCCGAGCGCCATGGAGAAGCCGCGCTCGGTGTCCGTGCCGCGCCAGTCGGCGGCGGCCCGCCGGATGCGTACCAGTTCCGCCTCGCCGATGTCCGCCACGCGCCGGACCCGCGTCTCGTATCCGCCGCGCTCAATGCGTTTCACCATCTGGCGCACGTTGCGCATCGCGCGTCCGGCGAGCGAGAAATCCGCGACGTCCACCACCGCCTCGTCGCCGAGTTCCAGGGCGTCGAGTCCCGTCTCGCGGGTCCAGACCTCGCCGCCGGTCTCGCTGCAGCCCATCACCGCGGGGGTCCAGGAGTGGGCCCTGGCCTCGTCCATGAAGCGTTCGATGGCGCCGGGCCAGGCCTCCACGTCGCCGATCGGGTCGCCGCTGGCCAGCATCACCCCGGCGACCACGCGATAGCAGACGGCGGCCTTGCCGCTGGGCGAGAACACCACGGCCTTGTCGCGGCGCAGCGCGAAGTGGCCCAGCGAGTCGCGGCCGCCGTGCCGCTCCAGCAGGGCGCGCAGCCGGGCCTCGTCGTCCTCGGTGAGTCGGGCGGCCGGGTGCTCGGGCCGGAAGGCGAGGTAGATCGTCGTGACGGCGGTCAGCAGGCCGAGCGCGCCGAGCGAGTAGCCCACGGTCCAGGAGGTGTCGCCGGCGTAGTCGACCGGGCCCTCGAAGCCGAACAGCCCGTACAGCACGTGCTGGAGCCGGTCGGCGATGCTCGGGTTCCCGACCAGACGGCCCGGGTGGACGCTGACGATGACCAGGCCGAGCCCGAGCGAGCCCGCTCCGAGAAGGACGAAGTTGGCCAGCGCCCGCCAACGGCTGCGGGGGTCGGGGAGTGCGGCGAATTCACTCCGGTGGCGCACCAGCAGATAACACAGCGTCAGTGAGACGACGGCGCCCAGGAGGGAGTGCCGGTAGAGGAACTGGGCCACCGCTCCGGCCGGGAGCAGGACGACGGCGGCCCGCCAGGCCCGGCGCTTGTGCCGCTTCAGGCCGTGGGCCAGGAGGAGCAGCAGGACGCCGGCGCTCAGGGAGAGCGCGGCGGCGAAGGGGCCGAGGGCTCCGGGGAGCACCTCGGCGAGGGTGTGCATACGGCTGTGCCGGAAGCGCGGGAAGACACCCGCGCCGACGTCGATCAGGCCGACGGCGGTGCAGGCGGCACCGACGAGTGCCGGAACGGTCTCGGGTCGCGGACCGCGTACGAACCTGCGTACACCGTTCGGAACCGATCTCGATTTATCCCCATCTAGCGTGACAGACATCGCTTCCCGTGGTTCCGCGAGAGATTCTTGGAGTCCGGCGGCCGGAGCGCTGCGGACGAAGTGCGACCTCTAGGACGAGCCTTCCGGGCCGTGGGTTCACCCATGACCAGGAAATTTCCTGACAAGAAAGTTTTACCGCCATGGGCCTTACCGGCAACGCAGTGCTGATCCTCGCGATCGCGCTGGCCGTCGCGTTGTTCGCCGTCACGATCTGGTTCTGGCCGAGGCTCGCCCGGCGCAGCGTCCGTGTGGTGTTCGGCAGGGTGGGCCTGCTGCTGGCGACCCAGGTGGCGGTCTTCGTGTCCGTCGGTCTGATGGCCAACAACTCGTTCCTCTTCTACGGCTCCTGGGCCGATCTGTTCGGGCAGAAGCAGGAGCTGGGCGTGGTGACCGACCACGCCCAGGGGACGCTCGCCGAGAAGAACATCGTCCGGGTGGGGACCCAGCGGCCCGACGTGCCGGGGGGCTCGCGGCCCGCTGCGGCCGGCCGGATCGACAAGGTCGTGATCGCCGGGCGGAAGTCGGGGGTCGAGACCTCGGCCTATGTGTACCTGCCGCCGGAGTACTTCCAGGAGGCGTACGCCCGCCGGAAGTTCCCCGCGGTCGTGGTGCTCACCGGTTACCCGGGCACCTCGGAGAACCTCATCAAGGGACTCGCCTACCCCAAGACATCACTCGAACGGGTGCGGGCCGGCCGCTCGCAGCCGATGATCCTGGTGATGCTGCGGCCGACGCTGGCGCCGCCGCGGGACACCGAGTGCGTGGACATAAAGGATGGCCCGAAGACCGAGACGTTCTTCGCGGACGATCTGCCGCCGGCGATCTCGGCCGCCTACCGGGTGGGGCACCACGCCCGCAACTGGGGGATCATCGGCAATTCGACCGGTGGCTACTGTGCCCTGAAGATCGGCTTGCACCATCCCGCCCGGTTCACGGCGAGCGCGGGGCTCTCCGCGTACTACAAGGCGGCCGAGGACCCGACGACCGGTGATCTGTTCCACGGTGACCAGCGGGCGCGCGAGCGCGCCGACCTGCTGTGGTCCCTGGACCACCGGCCACAGCCCGACTCCTCGTTCCTGGTGACGACCTCGCGCCGGGGGGAGTCGAACTACGCGGACACGCGGAAGTTCCTGGGCAAGGTGAAGCGGCCCGCGCAGGTCTCGTCGATCGTGCTGGACAGCGGCGGGCACAACTTCAACACCTGGCGCCGGGAGATCCCCGCGGTCCTGGACTGGATGAGCAGCCGGCTCAGCGAGAGCTGACAGGCCCTCGCTCGCCCGCCGGTCCGGGCCCTGCCGCTTCGGTGCTTCACCGCCGGTCCGGGCCCTGCCGCTTCGGTGCTTCACCGCCGGTCCGGGCCCTGCCGCTTCGGTGCTTCACCGCCGGTCCGGGCCCATCGCTTCGGTGCTTCGTCGCCGTACCGCCTACCGCTTCGGTGCTTCGCCGCCGGCCTTCGCGACGCCCGCCACGCTCTCGACGGCCACCTCGGCGCGCGGGACGGCCCGGTCGTCCGCGCTGATCGAGCGGCGGAGCGCCTCGTGGAGGCGGGCCGGGGTGAGCACGCCCAGGAACCGGCCCTCGCTCTGCTCGTCGACGACCGCGATCCAGCCGGCGTCGTGCTGGAGCATGGTGGCGAACGCCTGCTTGAGCGGTGCGCCCAGGGGCAGCCAGGCCTCCATCCGGCGGGCGTGCTCACGGACCGTGCCCCGGTCGCCGGTGAGCGCGTCGCCGGCCGGGATCCAGCCGTGCAGCCGGCCGTCGCCGTCCAGCACCACGGCCCACCGCGCCCCGTCCGCGCGCAGCCGCTCGGTCGCCGTGGCCAGCGGGTCGTCGAGGCGGACGACGGGCGGGCGGTCGAGGTCGCTCTCCTCGACGGGGGTGACCGAGAGCCGCTTGAGCCCGCGGTCCGCGCCGACGAAGTCGGCGACGTAGCCGGTGGCCGGGGCGCCGAGGACGGTGGCCGGTGAGTCGAACTGCTCGATCGAGCCCTGTCCGTAGACGGCGATACGGTCGCCGAGCCGGACGGCCTCCTCGATGTCGTGCGTCACGAACAGCACGGTCTTGCGGACCTGGGCCTGGAGCCGCAGGAATTCGTTCTGCAGCCGTTCCCTGACCACCGGGTCGACGGCGCCGAAAGGCTCGTCCATCAGCAGCACCGGCGGGTCGGCGGCCAAAGCGCGGGCGACACCGACCCGTTGGCGCTGACCGCCGGACAATTGCTCGGGATATCGGTCGCCATAAACGGAAGGGTCGAGTCCGACGAGGTCGAGGAGTTCCGCCGCGCGGGCGCGGCCCTTTGCGCGTTTCCAGCCGAGGAGATGGGGGACGGTCGCGGTGTTCTCCAGTACCGTCCGGTGCGGAAACAGGCCGACCTGCTGGATCACATAGCCGATGCGGCGGCGGAGTTGGACGGGGTCGATGGCGGATATGTCGTCCCCGTCGAGAAATATCCGGCCCTCGGTCGGTTCGATCAGCCGGTTCACCATCTTCATCGTGGTCGTCTTGCCGCAGCCCGACGGTCCGACGAGCGTGACCAGTTCACCCTCGGCGACCTCGAAGGAGAGGTCGTCGACGGCGGTGGTGCCGTCCGGATACCGCTTGGTGACGTGCTCGAAACGGATCATGGTTCCCCATTGTGGCGCGTGTTCTGTGAAGGACGTGTTGCTGGAATACAACGGCCTCGGCGATTGTCAGTGGTCGAGGATAGGCTCGCCGGAGATCAGTACGAGAGGCGATCGGGAGGTGGGGGACGGATGGCCGGACGGAACTGCCTGGTGACGAACGACTGGGTCTGCGGGGAGTATCTCCGCTCCCGTTCCCAGGAGTTGACCGACGCGACGGTCCAGCACATCGGGATCACCGCGGTGTCGGTGGCGATCGGGATCGTGGTGGCCTTTCCGCTGGCGCTGCTCGCCCGCCGCGGCCGGCACTTCGCCGGACCGGTTCTCGGGCTGACGACGGTGCTCTACACGGTGCCGTCGCTGGCGATGTTCTCGCTCCTGCTGCCGCTGTTCGGGCTCTCGGCGGCGCTCGTCGTCACCGGACTCGTGCTGTATTCGCTGACCATTCTCGTACGGAACATCCTGGCGGGCCTCGAAGCGGTTCCGCAGGAGGCGAAGGACGCCGCCCGGGGAATGGGGTACGGGCCGGTGCGGCTGCTGTGGGAGGTCGAGCTCCCCCTCGCCATGCCCGCGCTGATGGCCGGGATACGGATCGCCACGGTGTCCACGATCGCGCTGACCACGGTCGGATCGATCGTCGGCCGCGGCGGCCTGGGCAATCTCATCGAGGACGCCCTGCCGAGCTTCTTCAAGGCCCAGGTGCTGGCCGCCTCGGTGCTCTGCGTGCTGCTCGCCGTGGTCGCGGATCTGCTGCTGCTCGGCGTGCAGCGGCTGCTGACCCCCTGGACCCGGATACCGGCCGCCCGCGATGCCGTGAGCCCGGCCGGCCCGGCGAAGGCGGTCTGAATCCATGGGAGTTCTCGGCGAGGCCTGGACCTGGCTCACCACCGGCGCCAACTGGTCGGGGGAGGGCGGCGTGGGCCACCGGCTCGGTGAGCATCTGTACGTCAGCGGGGTGGCGCTCGCCCTGTCCTGCGCCATCGCCCTGCCGCTGGCTCTGTACCTGGGACACATCGGGAAGGGCGGCGCGCTGGCCGTCAACCTCTCCAACGTGGGCCGGGCGATCCCCGTCTTCGCGGTGCTGGCCCTCTTCATGGTCTCGCCGCTGCGCAACGCGGGATATGTGCCGACGATCATCGCTCTGGTGCTGTTCGCCGTTCCGCCGTTGCTGACCAACGCCTACGTCGGGATGACGGAGGTGGACCGTTCGGTGGCGGAGGCCGCGCGGGGGATGGGCATGTCCGGCGGCCAGCTCTTCCTCCGTGTCGAGCTGCCGCTGGCCTACCCCCTGATCATGACGGGGCTGCGCTCGGCCGCAGTGCAGGTCGTGGCCACCGCGACGATCGCCGCGATGGTCGGCCAGGGCGGCCTCGGCCGGATCATCACCGCCGGCTTCAACACGTACAACACCCCGCAGGTGGTCGCGGGCGCCCTGCTGGTCGCCGTGCTCGCGCTGCTGGTGGAGACGGTCCTGGTCGGCCTCGACCGGCTGCTGTCACCGCTGCGCCGCCGCCGGACGGCATGAGCGCCCGGCCGGCCCATCCAACCGATAACGCCTATCGCATATGGCCTCGTTGCCGTGGACGGAGAACAACATGAGCAGGACCTCACGCATAACCGGCGCGGTCATCGGCATCGTCGCGCTCGCGGGCTCGCTCGCCGCCTGCGGTGGCGACAGCCTGGAGAAGGACAAGGGCGGATCCGCCGCGTCCGCCGGGGACAAGGACTCGGGGAAGAAGGGCTCACTGGTCGTCGGCGCCGCCGCCTTCACCGAGTCCAAGGTGCTCGCGCAGCTGTACGCCGGAGTCCTGGCCGACGCCGGATACAGCACGTCGGTCACCACGGTGAAGAACCGCGAACTCTACGAACCCTCGCTGGAGAAGGGGGAGATCGACGTCGTACCGGAATACGCGGCGACGATCGCCGAATTCCTCAACGCGAAGGCGAACGGGGCGAAGGCGGCCGAGTCGAAGCCCGTCGCCTCGGGCGACATCGCGGCCACGGTCGCCGCGCTGGAGAAGCTCGCCACTCCGCGCGGCCTGAAGGTGCTGCCGGCCGGACAGGCCGTCGACCAGAATGCGTTCGCGGTCACCAAGGAATTCGCCGACAAGCACAAGCTCAAGTCGCTTTCGGATCTCGGCGCCTCCAAGGTCAAGGTGAAGATCGCGGCGGGTGACGAGTGCGAGGTCCGGCCGTTCTGCGCGCCCGGCCTGAAGAAGACGTACGGCATCGACGTCACCGGCATCGACCCCGCGGGAGTCGGCACCCCGCAGTCCAAGCAGGCGGTCAAGGACGGCAAGGACCAGCTGGTCCTCACCACCACCACGGACGCGGTGCTGGACCCCTTCGGTCTGGTCCTCCTGGAGGACGACAAGAAGCTCCAGAACGCGGACAACGTGCTGCCCGTCCTCAATGCCAAGGACGCCGGCGCGCAGGACATCGCCGACGCGCTCGCCAAGCTCACCGCCGCCCTCACCACCCAGGACCTGGCGGAGCTGAACCGCAAGGTCGACGCCGAGCGCGCCAAGCCCGCCGATGTGGCGAAGGAATACCTGGAGACGAAAGGGCTGATCAAGAAGTAGCGCTGCGGGACAGCCCTTGGACTTCAGGCCGGAATGAGGGGTTCAGGGGCCGTCAGGTAACTGCCCGGGAACAGATTGCCGGGCAGCTCCCCAAGCGGACCGTACGCACGGTAAATTTCAGGCCATGCCACGTGGACGCCATCGCCATTCGCCACCTCTGCACAGAATCCTTCCGCCTTCGGCCGTCGCCGGAGCAGCGGCCCTCTGTGCCGCGGGAGCCTGGCTGCCCGCCGAGCCGCTGATCCTGCGCGCACTGGTCGCCGCCGCGGCGGCCGCCGCCGTCACCGGCGCGTATCTGATGCGCAGCTGGGACCGGGAGGCGGGCCGTCGCGTCGCGGAGCTGACGCGCGCCCGCGCCGGTGACGAATGGCGTGCCGAGGAACGCGTGGCGGAACTGGAAGCCGATCTGGAGGAGTCGCGCGAGCTGCGCGCCCGCCTGGAGACGAAGCTGCGCCGCAAGCGCGTGGAGCTCGCCGGGCTGCGGGGCGAGCACGCCGCACTGCTGCGCAGGTACGCCAACGCCGAGACCGAGCGCGCCAGTGTGCTGGAGAGCCGCCGTCAGCTGGCGCTGGAGGCTGCCGCGCCGGCCCGCGAACTGCCCGCCGCGCGCAGCACCCCCACCCCGGCCGCGTATCTGCGCGCCGCCCAGGCTCTCGACGACCTCTCGCGCAACGGGGCACTCCAGGAGGCGCGCCGCACGGCCGAGCGGGCCAGGAAGCGCGATCTGGCGGAGCGGGCCCGGGAGACGGAGGAGCCGCAGGGGAAGCACGCGGCGGCCGCGGCCGCGCCGGCAGCCGACTCGGACGCCGAGCAGCACCGCCGGCCGCAGGCCGCCCTGCCCGCGACCCGGCCGTCCCAGGCCCTGCCCTCCCCGCGCCCGGTGCCGGCCGCCAGCGCGGTCGTTCCGTACGCGGCGTCCCGCCGCCATCTGGTGCCGCAGGGCAGCTTCGACTTCTTCGGTACGCAGAAGGCGCACGCCGCGATCGAGTCCGTGCAGAACGAGGACCTCGCCGATGTGGTGGGCGAGGAGGCGCTGGCCGCGCACCGCACGGGCACGGCCGAGAACCGGGCCGTCGGCAAGGTCATCGACCTGACCGCGCACGACGAGACCGAGCAGCTGGACGTGGCGGAGCTGCGCACCGCGATCTCTTGAGGCGGGAGCGTCTCTTGACGCGGAAGGCGACGGCTACTTGTCGATGTCGCCGACGACGAAGAACAGCGAGCCGAGAATCGCCACCATGTCGGCGACGAGCGTCCCCGGCAGCAGTTCGGTCAGCGCCTGGATGTTGTTGAACGAGGCGGAGCGGAGCTTCAGCCGGTACGGGGTCTTCTCGCCCTTGGACACCAGGTAGTAGCCGTTGACGCCGAGCGGGTTCTCCGTCCAGGCGTAGGTGTGGCCCTCGGGGGCCTTCAGCACCTTGGGCAGCCGCTGGTTGATCGGTCCGGGCGCGAGGTCCGCCATCCGGTCCAGGCAGGCGTCCGCCAGGTCCAGCGCGTTGTGCGTCTGGTCCAGCAGGCACTCGAACCGGGCCAGGCAGTCGCCCTCGGTCCGGGTGACGACCTTCAAGGTGTCCTGCAGCTCCCCGTACGCCAGGTACGGCTCGTCGCGCCGCAGGTCGAAATCGACGCCCGAGGCGCGGGCGATCGGCCCGGACACCCCGTAGGCGTGCACGGCCTCCGCCGACAGGACGCCCACCCCGCGGGTACGGCCCCGGAAGATCTCGTTGCCGAGCACCAGCTTGTCGTACACGTCCATCCGGGAACGGACCGAGGCGACGGCGTCCCGGGCGCGGCCGAGCCAGCCCGCCGGGAGGTCCTCCTTGAGGCCGCCGACCCGGTTGAACATGTAGTGCATCCGGCCGCCGGAGACCTCCTCCATCACGGCCTGGAGCTCCTCGCGCTCCCGGAACGCGTAGAACACCGGGGTGATCCCGCCCAGCTCCAGCGGGTACGAGCCGAGGAACATCAGGTGGTTGAGGACCCGGTTCAGCTCGGCGAGCAGGGTGCGGGTCCAGACCGCGCGCTCGGGCACCTCCATGCCGAGCATCCGCTCGACGGCCATCACGACGCCCAGTTCGTTGGAGAACGCCGACAGCCAGTCGTGGCGGTTGGCGAGCATCACGATCTGGCGGTAGTCGCGGGCCTCGAAGAGCTTCTCCGCGCCGCGGTGCATGTAGCCGATGACGGGCTCGGCGTGCTGGATGCGTTCGCCGTCCAGGACGATGCGCAGACGGAGCACGCCGTGCGTGGAGGGGTGCTGGGGGCCGATGTTGAGCACCATGTCGGTGCTTTCCGCTGCGCCGCCGATGCCGACCGTGGTCTCCGTCATGCCGACAGTATTGCCTGCGGCCCGGCTTCCCGGGGCTCCGCCCCGGACCCCGCGCCTCAAACGCCGGCGAGGCCGGATCCGGCCCGGGCGCCTCAGTCGCCGGCCGTGCCCGGGGGCACCCGTTGGATCAGCCAGCCGAAGTCGCCCAGCCCGCCCCGTGCGGTCAGTTCCGCCGCCTCGCCCGCCGAGGCCAGCGCGCGCACGTACCCCGCCGGATCGGTCGACGCGAGCGACAGCGGCGGGCGTTCACCGCTGACGCCGAGCTCCCGCAGCGCCTCGCGCTGGCTGCGGATGTCCGCGCCCGGCCCGCCCGCCGCAGCGCACGCGTCCAGCGCCACGTGCGCGGTGAGGTCGCAGCTGCCGTCCGGCACCGGCCGCACCTCCCGCCCCGCCCGGAACCCGGTCAGCGTGCCGAACGGCGGCCGCTCCTGCCGTACGTGCATGTAGTCGACCGCCACCGCGAGCCCGCCGGACAGGGTGGCCACCGCAGCCGCCCACGCCTCGTCGCGCGGGCGGCCGATCTCGGCCCTGCCGCCCGGCCCCGCCGACGGCCACCAGCGGCGCAGCCAGTCCGCGTCCGCCCCGCTCACCGGTTCGCCCAGCCGCTCGGCGCCGTCCGCCGTCCGCACGAGGACGTACCGTTCGACGCCGTCCGGGTCCGTCTCGGCGACCGGCAGCGGCACGTTGTCCAGCCACTCGTTGGCGAACAGCAGCCCGCGCACCCCCTGAGGCGGCTTCGCGCACCACCGCACCCGTGCGTCCAGGCCGGGCGGACGGGCGGCGAGTTCGACGGCGTACGCCCGTACCGTGAGACTCCCGCCGCCCTCGGCCGGCAGCGCGGCGAGCACCCCCGTCAACAGCTCCCCGCGCCCCGCCCCCAGATCCACCAGGTCCACGCACGGCGTTCCCAGTTCCGCGGCCGTCCTGACCAGCAGCCGGGCGACGGCCGCGGCGAACAGCGGGGAGGCGTGGACCGAGGTGCGGAAATGCCCCGCGGGTCCTTCGGGGCTCCGGTAGAACCCCCCGTCTCCGTACAAAGCGGTCTCGGCCGCCTCCTGCCACCCACGCCACTCATCCGTCACGTTCACAAGTCTCCACCTTGGGGAGTACGGTCTCCGGACCTGGATCGGCCCTCCGGCTGACCCACGCCCCCCTCGGACTTCCCTACGCTGGGTTACGTGCAGCGCCTCTACGACTTCATCCGCAGACACCCGACGGGCGTCGACACCTTCTGGGCTGTCTTCCTCCTCGGGATCTCCGGCATGACGATCGTGGTCGGCGACGTCGGGCACGGCGGTCGCGGAGAGCGCATCGCCATAGTGCCGATCGTCATCGGTCTCTGCCTCGTCGTCGCGCTGCGGCGGCGCGCACCCGAGAAGATGCTGCTGCTCGCCATCGCGATGGGCGTGGCCCAGCTGGCCTTCGGGGTCAGACCGACCGTCGCGAACTTCGCCATGCTGGTGATCACCTTCACCGTGGCCACCGTCGGCGAACGCTGGGCGTCCCGGCTCGCCCTGGTCTGCAGTCTGAGTGCGGCGGCTCTCTCCCAGCTTCGCTGGCCGGACGAGGAGGGGGCGCCGCGCGGCTGGGCGGAGTCGGTGTTCGTCGTCGTCGTGATGACGGTGCCCTTCGTCCTCGCCTGGGTGCTCGGCGACTCGATGCGGACCCGGCGGGCCTACTTCGACCAGCTGGAGGAGCGCGCCGCCCGGCTCGAGCGGGAGCGCGAGGCCCAGTCGAAGGTCGCGGTGGCGGCCGAGCGGGCCCGTATCGCCCGCGAGCTCCACGACGTCGTCGCGCACAACGTCTCCGTGATGGTGGTGCAGGCGGACGGCGCCGCCTATGTGATGGACGCGGCCCCCGACCAGGCCCGGCAGGCGCTGGAGACCATCTCCGGCACCGGCAGGCAGGCGCTCGCGGAGATGCGGCGGCTGCTGGGTGTGCTGCGCACGGGGGACGCGCCGGAGACGGGGGAGTACGTCCCGCAGCCCGACGTCGAGCAGATCGAGGACCTGATCGAGCAGGTCAGGACGGCCGGTCTGGCCGTCGACTTCAAGGTCGAGGGCACCCCGCGCCCGCTGCCCAGCGGAGTGGAGCTGACGGCGTACCGCATCGTGCAGGAGGCCCTGACCAACACCCGCAAGCACGGTGGTCCGAACGCCGGGGCCAGCGTGCGGCTGGTCTACTTCGACGACGGGCTCGGCCTGCTGGTCGAGGACGACGGGCGGGGCGCGGCGCATGAACTGTACGAGGACGGCGGCGCCGACGGCGCGGGCCACGGCATGATCGGTATGCGCGAACGGGTCGGCATGGTCGGCGGCACACTGGACGCCGGACCGCGTCCCGGCGGCGGATTCCGGATCAGCGCGCTGCTGCCGCTCAAGGCCGCCGACTGAGACTTCCGGTGAGCGGCCCGACGCAGAACGAACAGGAGACAGGGACCCCATGGCGATCCGCGTAATGCTCGTCGACGACCAGGCGCTGCTGCGCACCGGCTTCCGGATGGTGCTCGCCGCGCAGCCCGACATGGAGGTCGTCGCCGAGGCCGGCGACGGCGCGGAGGCGATCGAGAACCTCCGCTCCACCGCCGTCGACGTGGTGCTGATGGACGTGCGCATGCCCCGGCTGGACGGTGTCGAGGCCACCCGCCGCATCTGCGCCCAGCCCGACGCTCCCAAGGTGCTCATCCTGACGACGTTCGACCTCGACGAGTACGCCTTCTCGGGGCTGAAGGCAGGGGCCAGCGGCTTCATGCTCAAGGACGTGCCGCCGGGCGAACTGCTCGCCGCGATCCGTTCCGTGCACAGCGGCGACGCCGTCGTCGCCCCGTCGACCACCCGTCGGCTGCTCGACCGCTTCTCGCCGCTGCTGCCCAGCGGCACGGCCGAGCCGCAGCACAAGGACGTCGCCAAGCTCACCGAACGCGAACGCGAGGTGATGCTGCTGGTCGCCCAGGGACTGTCGAACGGCGAGATCGCGGGCCGTCTCGTGCTCTCCGAGGCGACCGTGAAGACGCACGTCGGCCGCATCCTGACCAAGCTGGGCCTGCGCGACCGGGTGCAGGTCGTCGTCCTCGCGTACGAGACCGGGCTGGTGCGCGCCGGGGGCGGGGCGGGCTGAGCGGTGGGCGCACTGGTGTGGGTCAACGGCCCGTTCGGCGGCGGCAAGACGCAGACGTCCTACGAGCTGAAGCGGCGGCTGCCCCGCAGTGTGGTCTGCGATCCCGAGCACGTCGGCTTCGGGCTGCACCGGATGCTGCCGCCCGCGCTGCGCGGGGACTTCCAGGATCTGCCGGTCTGGCGGCAGGGCGTGTACGACATGCTCACGCTGGCCCTGGACGGGCATCCCGGCACGGTCATCGCCCCGATGACCCTGGTCGACGCCGGCTACTTCACGGAGATCGTCGGACGGCTGCGCGAGGACGGGCACGCGGTGCACCACTTCGCCCTGCTCGCCGAGCACGCCACGGTGCTGGGCCGCCTGCGCGAACGCGGCCTCGGGCGCGGCCTCAAGCGCGAGAGCTTCGCCGTCGCGAAACTGGACCACTGCCTGGAGCGGCTCGCGGCCCCGGAGTTCGCCGAGCACATCCGTACGGACCGGCTGACCGTTCCGCAGGTCGCCGACCGGATCGCCGCGTCGGCGGGCCTCACCGTGCTGCCGGACACGGACAGCGCGCTGCGGCACCGGGTGCGGCGGGCCTGGACGGGCATCCGGCACATCCGGTTCGGCTGAAGAGGCCCTCCCGCTCAGCGGAGGATGCCCTCCAGGAAGTCGGTGCCGAGCCGCGCCACCACGGTCAGGTCCAGCTGGTGCAGTACGTACCGGCCGCGGCGCCGCGTCGTGACCAGGCCCGCCTTCTTGAGCACCGTGAGATGGCGGGAGACCTCGGGGGCCGTGATGCCGTTCGTGTCGGCGAGTTCCCCCGTCGTGTACGGCGAGCGGGCGATGTTGCGGCACAGCCGCATCCGCATCGGGTGGGCCAGCGCCTCCAACCGCAGCCGGAGCTGTTCGACGGAGGCGGGGGAGGGCAGCTCGGGCCGGTGCACGGGGTAGTGGATCACCGGGCGCCAGCCGGGGGCGTGCAGCACCATCAGATGCGGCCGGCCGAGGCTGGTCGGGATGAGGGTGAGTCCGGGGCCGACGGCCGGATCGGTGGCGTCGGTCGAGCCCTCGGTCAGCTTGTCGACGCTGATCCGTTCGCCGCCCTCGTCGACGGAGAGCGCGGGCGAGACGGCCCGCACGGCCTCGGCGATCCCCTTGTGCCGCAGCAGATCCGTCTTGTGCCGCGCGTCGGCCACGAGCGGGCCCCGCACCCGCTGCCAGGTGTCCGCGAAGAACGCCTGGTCGCAGTCCTCGAACAGGCGCCGGATCCAGCGGCGGACGGGGGCGGGGTCGGCCAGCAGCCGCTGGGTGAACTCCACCTGCCGCGGGCCGCGCGCCGCCGCCATGTCCAGGGCCCGCGCCCGCATGCCGGGGTCGTGGAGCGGGGAGGCCGCGCCGGTCCCATACAGGTTCGCGCAGGTGAACTCCAGGGCTGCGGCGACGAACCGCTCGTCGTCCAGCCGGTCCAGGAGGTCCAGGTCCCCGGCGAGGTCCGCGCCCGTCCTGCCGTTGCCGCCGAGGACGCCGGCGAACGGCATGAAGATGTCCGAGAACGTGTTCCGCCACAGGAAGTCCGCTTCGTGCAGCCGGTCGGCCAGGTCCGGTTCCAGCGACGTGGCGACGGCCGTCGCCCAGCCGTGCAGCTCGGGGTGGTGGCCCGGCTCGGAGAGCGCATGCAGGGCGACCCCCAGCTCGACGAGGGGGGAGGTCTCGAAGACGATGTGCCGGGGGTCGAGGCCCGCGATGCCGATGGTTACGCTCACCCGTCCATGGTGCGGGGTGAGCGGGACGGCCCGGACACCGATGGGCGGGCCGTCGTCGATCGGTCGGCCCGCCGGACTCGCCTCACTGCTGCCGGGTCACCCGCTCCAGGAACTCCGCCGCCGCCGCACGGACGTCGGCGGCCGTCCACTCCAGCCCCGCCTCCGCCACCGTGACCTCGGTGAACGACACTCCGGGCGGGCCCGTGGCGGCCGGGTGCCACATGCGGAACAGGGCCACGCCCGTCTCCTCCGCCTGACGCACGGACGCCTCTGCGAGGACGTCGGCCGGGTAGGGCAGCCACACCTGGAACTGGTGCGTGTGCGGCGGCTCCGGACGCACCCGGAACCATGCGGCACCGGCCTGCGCGAACCCCTCGGACAGCGCCGCGGCCACCACCTTCGCCTGTGCCACGTACGACGGCAGCTTCGGCAGCTCCCGGTCCAGGCCGATCAGGGCGGCGAGCGCCGCCGGGAACTGCTGGAAGAGCTGACCGCCGTACCGGTGCCGCCAGGTGCGGGCCTCCTCGATCAGGGAGGCGGAACCGGCGAGCGCCGCCCCGGAGATCCCGCCGAGGGTCTTGTAGAACGACACGTACACGCTGTCCGCGAGCGCCGCGATCTCCGGCAGTTCCCGCCCGAAGTGGGAGGCGCACTCCCAGAGCCGGGCCCCGTCGAAATGCACCACCGCGTCGCGCTCGCGCGCCGCCGCCACGACGGCCTCCAGCTCCTCCCACGTGGGCAGGACGAAGCCCGCGTCACGCAGCGGCAGCTCCAGCATCAGGGTGCCGAAGGGCTCCGCGAAGTCGCGGATCTCGTCCGCGGTGGGCAGCCGGGGCTCGGTCGTCGGGTGGACCGTACGCAGCCCGCTGACCGCGGACAGGGCGCCCCGCTCGTGCACCTCGGGGTGGGCGAGCGGATGCAGGGCCACCGTCGGGTTGCCGGTGCGCCCGGCCCAGCAGCGCAGCGCGACCTGCTGCGCCATCGTCCCGGTCGGGAAGAACGCGGCGGCCTCGGTGCCGAGCAGTCCGGCGATCCGCCGCTCCAGCTCGGCGACGATGCCGTTGCCGTAGATGTCGGCGGGCCGGTCGAGATCGGCGACCGTGGCCGCGCCCGCGGTCAGCGCCGCCAGCTGCTCGCCGAGCGGGCGGTCCACCGGTGAGCGGGACAGGATCTTTTGGGCCTTCCGCCACGCGGCGATACGGCGCAGCCGCTGCGGATCGGGCTCCTCGTCCCCGTATCCGCCGGTGGCCTGCGGCCCGTTCGTCACCTCGTCGTGCACGTGCTCGTCCATGTCTGCCATGGGACGATCATCACGTAGAACGCGGCGGCTGCGTACGGGTGGCGGTACTTCCAGGGAGCGAGGCCCCGGCCCCGACCGGTTCCGTCCTCAAACGGCGTACGGGCTGGGTGGCGGGGCCGCTGTCCACAGGCTGTGGACAGCCCGGAGCCCGGGCGCGGTGCTGGCGTAGCATGCAGAGAAGTCGTCCGGTACCCCCCGCGGACTGGAACGGAAGGCCACCGCCGCGTGAATGCAACCATCCCCAAGGAGCCCCTCGACCCGAGGGACCGCCCCGCCCGGCTCACCGTCGGCGTCGTGGGCGCGGGCCGTGTCGGCCCCGCGCTCGCCGCGTCCCTGGCACTCGCCGGGCACCGACCCGTCGCCGTGTCGGGTGTCTCCGACGCCTCGGTGCGCCGCGCCGCCACCCTGCTCCCCGACGTCCCCCTCGTGCCGCCCGCCGAGGTCCTCGCGCGCGCGGAGCTGGTCCTGCTGACGGTGCCGGACGACGCCCTGCCGGGGCTCGTCGAGGGCCTCGCCGAGACCGGTGCGGTCCGGCCGGGCCAGCTGATCGTCCACACCTCGGGGCGGTACGGGACGAAGGTGCTGGATCCCGCGCTGCGGGCCGGCGCGCTGCCCCTGGCCCTGCACCCGGCGATGACGTTCACCGGCACCTCCGTGGACGTCCAGCGGCTGGCCGGCTGCTCCTTCGGGGTGACCGCCCCCGAGCAGCTGCGGCTCGCCGCCGAGGCGCTGGTCATCGAGATGGGCGGCGAGCCCGAGTGGATCGCCGAGGAGTCCCGCCCGCTCTACCACGCGGCTCTCGCCCTCGGCGCG
Source organism: Streptomyces sp. NPDC096323 (assembly GCF_040302845.1). NCBI lineage: Bacteria > Bacillati > Actinomycetota > Actinomycetes > Kitasatosporales > Streptomycetaceae > Streptomyces > Streptomyces sp. NPDC096323. The sequence continues at coordinate 36,739 of NZ_JBEOSI010000004.1, read as the reverse complement.
AACCACCTGGTCACCCTGGTCGCCCAGTCGATGGAGCTGCTGCGCACGGCGGGGGTCACCGCCCCCGACCGGATGCTCGGACCGCTGCTCGGCGCCGCCCTGGACAACGCCCTGCGCTCCGGTGACGCCGCCCTGACCGGCCCCGTCGCCCGGGGCGACGCGGGCACGGTCGCCGCACACATCCGCGAGCTGCGTGCCCACGCCCCGCAGACGGTCGCCGGATACGTCGCGATGGCCCGCGCCACCGCCGACCGCGCGCTCGCCCACGGCATGCTCAAGCCGGAGTTCGCCGAGGACCTGCTCGGCGTCCTGGCCGACGGCTCGGGCGGTACGGGCGCCCCCGGCAGCGCCGGAACCGGACCGGAGGAGTCCCGATGACCGCAGCCGCCGCCACCCTCCTGCGTACGGCCGTCGAGCTGACCGCGTACGCCCCCGAGGGCGAGCGGGCCGAACGGGCCGTCGTCATGACGATGGGCGCCCTGCACGAGGGGCACGCCTCCCTGATCCAGACCGCACGTGCGGTTGTCGGACCAGCCGGCCAGGTCGTCGTCACCGTCTTCGTCAACCCGCTCCAGTTCGGGGAGGCGGCCGACCTCGACCGCTACCCGCGCACGCTGGACGCCGATCTCGCCGTCGCCGGCGCGGCAGGCGCCGACGTGGTCTTCGCACCGTCCGTCGACGAGGTCTACCCCGGCGGCGAACCCCAGGTCCGCATCTCCGCCGGCCCGATGGGCGAGCGGCTCGAAGGGGCCTCGCGCCCCGGGCACTTCGACGGCATGCTCACCGTCGTCGCCAAGCTGCTCCACCTCACCCGCCCCGATGTCGCGTTCTTCGGGCAGAAGGACGCCCAGCAGCTGGCGCTGATCCGCCGGATGGTGCGCGATCTGAACTTCCCCGTGGAGATCGTGGGCGTGGAGACGGTCCGGGAGGCCGACGGCCTCGCGCTCTCCAGCCGCAACCGCTTCCTCGACCCGTACGAGCGCCACACCGCGCTCGCCCTGTCCCGGGCCCTGTTCGCGGCCCGGGACAGGCTCGCCGCCCAGCAGGCCCTGCACGCCCGCGCGCAGACGACGGGCGCGACGGAGGACCGGGCCGCCGGACTCACCCGCCTCGGCGAGGCCAGGCTGGCGGCCGACGCCCAGGCGGTCGCCCGGGCCCGGCCCGACAAGGGCCCCGCCGCCGTGCGCGCCGCGGCCCGCGCGGTCCTGGACGACGCGGCGGCCGAGCAGCCCCCGCTCTCCCTCGACTACCTGGCGCTCGTGGACCCGGCGGACTTCACCGAGATCACCGACGACCGCACCGCGGGCGACGCGATCCTCGCCGTCGCCGCCCGGGTCGGCGCCACTCGCCTCATCGACAACATCCCGCTGACCTTCGGAGCCACCACGTGACCGGAATACGGCTGACCGCCCCCGCCCCCGGCTGGTCCATCGACGCCGATGTCGTGGTCGTCGGCTCCGGCGTGGCCGGACTCACCGCCGCGCTGCGCTGCGCCGCCGCCGGACTCGCCACCGTCGTCGTCACCAAGGCCCGCCTCGACGACGGCTCGACCCGCTGGGCGCAGGGCGGCATCGCGGCCGCGCTCGGCGAGGGCGACACCCCCGAGCAGCACCTGGACGACACCCTGGTCGCCGGCGCCGGCCTCTGCGACGAGGCGGCGGTCCGCACCCTCGTCACCGAGGGCCCCGACGCCGTACGCCGGCTGATCGGCACCGGCGCCCACTTCGACACGGCCGACGACGGCACCATCGCGCTGACCCGTGAGGGCGGCCACCACCGCCGGCGCATCGCCCACGCGGGCGGCGACGCGACCGGCGCGGAGATCTCCCGCGCCCTGGTCGAAGCCGTCCGCGAAGCCGCCCTGCACACCGTCGAGAACGCCCTCGTGCTCGACCTGCTCACCGACGCCGAGGGCCGTACCGCGGGCGTCACCCTGCACGTCATGGGCGAGGGCCAGCACGACGGCGTCGGCGCGGTCAACGCCCCCGCGGTGATCCTGGCGACCGGCGGCATGGGCCAGGTCTTCTCCGCCACCACCAACCCGCCGGTCTCCACCGGCGACGGCGTGGCCCTCGCGCTGCGGGCCGGCGCCGAGGTCTCGGACCTCGAGTTCGTCCAGTTCCACCCCACGGTCCTCTTCCTCGGCTCCGACTCCGAGGGCCAGCAGCCGCTCGTCTCCGAAGCGGTACGGGGCGAGGGCGCCCATCTCGTCGACGCGCACGGCACGCGCTTCATGCTCGGGCAGCACGAGCTGGCGGAGCTCGCCCCCCGCGACATCGTCGCCAAGGCCATCACCCGCCAGACGCAGCTCCACGGCACCGAGCACATGTATCTCGACGCCCGCCACTTCGGCGCCCAGATGTGGGAGCAGCGCTTCCCCACCATCCTGGCGGCCTGCCGCGCCCATGGCATCGACCCGGTCACCGAGCCGATCCCGGTCGCCCCCGCCGCGCACTACGCCTCCGGCGGCATCCGGACCGACCTGCGGGGACGTACGACCGTGCCCGGTCTGTACGCGTGCGGCGAAGTGGCCTGCACCGGCGTGCACGGCGCGAACCGGCTCGCGTCCAACTCGCTCCTCGAAGGCCTCGTCTTCGCCGAGCGCATCGCGGCCGACATCATCCGGGAGCGGCCCCGCGCGGGCGAGGCCGTCGCCACGCACCCCGTGCCGTCCCCGCTGATGTCCCCCGAGGCCCGGGGCACGATCCAGCGCATCATGACCCGCGGGGCCGGCGTGCTGCGCTCCGCCGACAGCCTCGCGAGGGCCGCCGAGGAGCTGGAGGACCTGCACCGCAGCGCGTTCCTGAAGGCCGGGGCGGCCGAGCACAAGGACGCGGTGCCCGGGGTCGAGGCCTGGGAGGTCACCAACCTGCTCCTGGTCTCCCGGGTCCTGGTCGCCGCCGCCCGCCGCCGCGAGGAGACCCGAGGCTGCCACTGGCGCGAGGACCGGCCCGAGCGCGACGACGAGAACTGGCGCCGTCACCTCGTCGTCCGGCTCACCCCGGACCGGCAGCTCGTCCTCCGTCGGACGGATACCCAGGCGTTCGGGCCCGTACAGCCGTCCGGGGCAGCAGACTGCGCAGCAACGAGCACCACCCACCCCACTCCCGAGGAGCCGTAACCGTGAGCACGCCCGAAGAGAATCCGCGCCCCACACCCGTGGACGTACCGCTGATCCAGATCGGCGCGCCCGCACCTGCCGCGGGCGGCTGCGGGGACGCCTGCGGCTGCGGCGGGGAGGACGGTTACGAGCTGGACGCCCTGGAGTGCGGCCTGGACCCGGCCCTCGCCCGGCTCCTCGCCGACGCGGGCCTGGACCCGGTCACCGTCGAGGACGTCGCGCACGTCGCCATCGAGGAGGACCTCGACGGCGGGGTGGACGTCACGACCGTCGCCACCGTCGCCGAGGACGCGGTGGCCATCGGCGACTTCACCGCCCGTGAGGCGGGAGTCGTGGCCGGTCTGCGGGTCGCCGAGGCCGTGCTCTCGATCGTCTGTACGGACGAGTTCGAGGTCGAGCGGCACGTGGAGGACGGCGACCGCGTCGCCCCCGGCCAGAAGCTGCTGACCGTCACCACCCGTACCCGTGACCTCCTCACGGGCGAGCGCAGCGCGCTGAACCTGCTGTGCCGGCTCTCCGGCATCGCGACCGCCACCCGCGCCTGGGCCGATGTGCTGGAGGGCACGAAGGCCCAGGTCCGCGACACCCGCAAGACGACTCCCGGCCTGCGCGCCCTGGAGAAGTACGCGGTGCGCTGCGGCGGCGGCGTCAACCACCGCATGTCGCTGTCCGACGCCGCACTGGTCAAGGACAACCACGTGATCGCCGCGGGCGGCGTCGCCGAGGCCTTCAAGCGGGTCAGGGAGCAGTTCCCGGACCTCGCGATCGAGGTCGAGGTCGACACGATGCAGCAGGTCACCGAGGTCCTGGACGCGGGCGCCGATCTGATCCTGCTGGACAACTTCACCCCCGCGCAGACCGCCGAGGCCGTCGCGCTGGTCGGCGGCCGCGCGGTCCTGGAGTCCTCGGGCCGGCTGTCCCTCGACTCCGCCCGCGCCTACGCGGAGGCGGGCGTGGACTACCTGGCCGTCGGCGCGCTGACCCACTCCTCGCCGATCCTCGACATCGGCCTGGACTTCCGCGACACCGACGGGGCCGGCGTCTGATGCTGCTCACCATCGACGTCGGCAACACCCACACGGTCCTCGGACTGTTCGACGGTGAGGAGATCGTCGAGCACTGGCGCATCTCCACCGACGCACGGCGCACCGCCGACGAGCTCGCGGTGCTGCTCCAGGGCCTGATGGGCATGCACCCGCTGCTGGGCATGGAGCTGGGCGACGGCATCGAGGGCATCGCGATCTGCTCCACCGTCCCGGCCGTCCTGCACGAGCTGCGCGAGGTGACCCGCCGCTACTACGGCGACGTCCCCGCCGTCCTCGTCGAGCCGGGCATCAAGACCGGGGTGCCGATCCTGATGGACAACCCGAAGGAGGTCGGCGCGGACCGCATCATCAACGCGGTCGCCGCCGTCGACCTGTACGGCGGCCCGGCGATCGTCGTCGACTTCGGCACGGCCACCACCTTCGACGCGGTTTCCGCCCGCGGCGAGTACACCGGCGGCGTCATCGCGCCCGGCATCGAGATCTCGGTCGAGGCGCTCGGCGTCAAGGGCGCGCAGCTGCGCAAGATCGAGCTGGCCCGGCCGCGCAGCGTCATCGGGAAGAACACGGTCGAGGCGATGCAGGCGGGCATCATCTACGGCTTCGCCGGCCAGGTCGACGGGGTCGTCGGACGCATGAAGAAGGAGCTGGCCGCCGACCCCGACGACGTCACGGTCATCGCGACGGGCGGCCTTGCTCCGATGGTGCTGAACGAGTCCTCCGTCATCGACGAGCACGAGCCCTGGCTCACGCTCATCGGGCTCCGCCTGGTGTATGAGCGCAACGTGGCGCGTCTTTAGCGACGCGCGGCCCTGACCGGGAAGTTCCCCGCGCGGCGGCTCGACGGAGCCGCCGCGCCGCCGATGGCCAGCTAAGAGGATTTTGTCCCTTTAGCACGTATTGTCGCGCTATGCCCACGCCCTACGGATCACGCGGCGGTATGGCGTTCAGCGCGGACGAGCTGCGCGTGCTCCGCCGTGCCCTCGCCATCGCCCTCCACCCCGCGCCCCTGCCCGACGAGGACGTCCAGGACTGCCTGCGTCTAGCGGGCGCCGTCGACGAGGCGGTCGGTGAGGCCGGACGGCTGCGCGCCTTCCTCCTCGCCGACCTCGTCCGCTACCGCAATGCTCTCCCCGGCTCCCTCAGCGGCTACCTGGAGCGCCTCCAGGACGCCCTGGCCGCCGGCTACGACCCCCGGCCCGACGACCTCGCCGCGCTGCGCGCCCTGCGCGGCGGCCCGGTCGCGGCCGCACTCCTGGAGCGCTGCCAGTTGCTCGCCGAGCGTTCGGTGCGGGCCCGTCTCGCCGGTCGCGCGGTGGCCGCCACGGCGCCCGCGCCCCGCAGCCGGCTGCTCGCGCTGCCCGGCGGCCGTGCCGCGGAGCCGGAGAAGCCCAAGACCCCGGCGGCCCCGGCCCGTCCGCCCGCCCCGTCCGAACGCCCGGCGCCCAAGCCCTCCGAGGTCTTCCCGCCCCGCCGCCGCCCGGTCCCGCCACCCCAGCAACGCGCCGCGGGGTAGGGCGCCTCGGCGGGCGCCGCCGGGCTCGCTACTCTGGATGCCATGGACTACGTATCCGCGCTCGTGCCCCCCGTGGTGATGGCCGCCTTCTTCATCGGCCTGGTCGTGACGATCGTCAAGAGCCAGGGCGGGCCGAACAAGGCCAAGGAGGACGCGGCCGTGGACGCGGCGATCAGCCGCGCGGAATCGGCCCAGCAGACGCCGCGCACCGACGGGGTCTGACTCTCCCGGTCCCCGCGCACGACACGCACGAAGGGCGTACGGCTCGCTGAGCCGTACGCCCTTTTGTTGTGTAAATAACCGGCCATTCCCGACATCTGACACTAAGGTGACGCTGTGCCCCGTCAATTGGGAGAGTTGGAAGACGCCGTGATGACGCGGGTCTGGCAATGGAACCGACCGGTCACCGTACGGGAAGTCCTCGAGGACCTTCAGCAGGAACGGTCCATCGCCTACACCACCGTCATGACGGTTATGGACAATCTCCATCAGAAGGGCTGGGTCCGCCGGGAAGTGGAGGGCCGCGCATATCGATATACGGCGGTCTCCACCCGCGCCGCGTACGCGGCCGCACTGATGAACGAAGCCTGGTCACAGAGTGACAACCCCGCCGCCGCGCTGGTCGCGTTCTTCGGCATGATGTCGGCCGAGCAGCGGGAAGCGCTCCGGGACGCCATGCGGATCGTTCTGCCCACTCTTCCCGAGGACGGCGCGCGGCCTGACGGTGAAGCGGCCGGCGAAGGATCCGGTGAAGGCCCCGAAGCCGCCGGTGAAGCACGTGATGAAGGACCCGGTGAAGGCGTCGAAGCGGCCGATGAGACGGGGCCGGACGCCGGGCGATAGCGTCGGGGGTATGTCCTCAGAGCTTCCGCAAACCGATTTCCAGACCGATCCGTCGGTTATTAACGTGGCCATCACCGTCCGCCGCGCGAGGACGAGTGATGTGGCCGCGGTCCGGCGTCTCCTCGACGGCTACGTACGAGAAGGCATCCTGCTCGACAAAGCGACGGTGACGCTTTACGAGGACATCCAGGAGTTCTGGGTCGCCGAACGGGACGAGGACGCCCGGGTCATCGGCTGTGGCGCCCTCCATGTGATGTGGGAAGACCTGGCCGAAGTGCGTACTCTCGCGGTCGATCACAGCATCAAGGGCGCCGGAGTCGGCCATCAAGTACTGGACAAGTTGTTGCAGACCGCCCGTTGGCTGGGCGTGCGGCGGGTTTTCTGCCTCACCTTCGAAGTCGACTTCTTCGCGAAGCACGGCTTCGTGGAGATCGGGGAGACGCCGGTCGACGGAGATGTCTACAGCGAGCTGCTGCGTTCCTATGACGAGGGAGTCGCGGAGTTCCTCGGTCTCGAACGCGTGAAGCCGAACACCTTGGGCAACAGCCGGATGCTTCTGCACCTGTGACCGCCGGAAGAAGCCCGATCCCTATGTCCGAATCGCGCACGTTTCCCGTCTTCTCGCGCTCCTGAACCTCTCCCGGGGGTTTGTGTTTTCCGGGGAAAAGCGGTTTCCTTTCCGCGTACTCCATTTTCGATGAAAGGAAATCCGGTGGCGCAGAAGGTTCAGGTCCTTCTTGTTGACGACCTCGACGGCGGCGAGGCGGACGAGACCGTCACGTTCGCTCTCGATGGCAAGACCTACGAGATTGACCTCACGACGAGCAACGCGGACAAGCTGCGGAGTCTTCTCGAGCCCTACGCGAAGAGCGGCCGGCGTACCGGTGGCCGTGCGGCGACCGGACGCGGCAAGGGCCGTGCCCTTCCCGGCGGCAACAAGGACACCGCGGAGATCCGTAAGTGGGCGCGCGAGAACGGCCACAATGTGAATGACCGTGGCCGCGTTCCCGCGGAGATCCGTGAGGCTTACGAGAAGGCCAACGGCTGATCAGCCGATGGCCGGGGAGACCTCCCCGTCCGGGCACGCGTCAAGCGGGCCCGGTGGCATTCCGTCGCCACGGCGTCCACGAGCCGGATGAGATCGGGAGTATCCCCACCCCTGCTCCCGAAGCCGGAGAGGGCCGGGAACACCGGCTCGCCCTCCCGCTCGTGCGGTGGACAGGGGGGCCGCAGCCACACGGCGGCCCCCGGCGGACCCGGCCGGCCCGGCGGCGGCGGTGCGGTGATCCGCCCGCCCGTGCCGAGAGCGGTCAGTTCGAGGGCGACCCCGCCCCACTCCAGCCAGTCGAGCAGCCCGGGCAGCTCATCGGCGCTCCCCGGCGCCACCAGCAGGCTCATGCGCCGGCCCGTCAACGCCACCGGACCGGTCCGGCCCACCCGGCGCAGCGCCGCGTGACCGGCGGCCGCGGGCACGACGAGCGCGTCGAACCGCAGCCCGGTCAGCAGCCGCACCGGCGCCCTGCCGGCCGTCGCCCAGCCGAGCTCCTGCTCGTACCACCGGGCACACGTGCCCCGTGAAGCGCCGTCGGCGCGGCCGTCCCGCTCTGCGGGGGGCGCGATGCGGGGAGGCGGGACGGCGGAGGTCATGCCGGAAGAACTCCCGACGCCTGCCAAGAGTTACGCAGAGTCCCTGATCGAACGCATACTGTGTCCGGGTTGGGGGCGTACGGGCGCATTCGGGAGGACGAACATGTTCGCCCGTAGCGGAGGGAACCCACGTACGCCGCATGGACTGTCTGTAATTGCGGGTAAGACATCCCTAGTGGGAGGGGCGACGCGCAAGCCACCGACGTCTCACGTTCGCCATCGGCGTACAGGCGAAAGGGGTATCTGCCTGGCCTGCGGGAACATCGTCTCGCACCATCGGGTTGGAGCAGGTGTCGGCGTTCGGGGCAGGAGGCCATCGATCCGGTGTCGGCAGTTGAAATGAGCGGTCCCCGCTTGCGGGACTAAGCTGCGGAAGGACAGGGAGGGGACCGACCCCTTACTGCCTGACCGCTCTGAGGAGCGATTAACGATGTTCGAGAGGTTCACCGACCGCGCGCGGCGGGTTGTCGTCCTGGCTCAGGAAGAAGCCCGGATGCTCAACCACAACTACATCGGCACCGAGCACATCCTCCTGGGCCTGATCCACGAGGGTGAGGGTGTCGCCGCTAAGGCCCTGGAGAGCCTCGGGATTTCGCTCGAGGCGGTCCGCCAGCAGGTGGAGGAGATCATCGGTCAGGGCCAACAGGCCCCGTCCGGCCACATCCCCTTCACACCCCGAGCCAAGAAGGTCCTGGAGCTGTCGCTCCGCGAGGCCCTTCAGCTCGGCCACAACTACATCGGCACCGAGCACATCCTGCTCGGGCTCATCCGCGAGGGCGAGGGCGTCGCCGCCCAGGTCCTCGTTAAGCTGGGCGCCGACCTGAACCGGGTGCGCCAGCAGGTCATCCAGCTGCTGTCCGGCTACTCGGGCGGCAAGGAGGCGGCCACCGCAGGCGGCCCCGCGGAGGGCACGCCCTCCACGTCGCTGGTGCTCGACCAGTTCGGCCGGAATCTCACCCAGGCCGCTCGTGAGTCCAAGCTCGACCCGGTCATCGGGCGCGAGAAGGAGATCGAGCGGGTCATGCAGGTGCTGTCCCGCCGTACGAAGAACAACCCGGTCCTCATCGGCGAGCCCGGCGTCGGCAAGACGGCGGTCGTCGAGGGCCTGGCGCAGGCCATCGTCAAGGGCGAGGTGCCCGAGACCCTCAAGGACAAGCACCTCTACACCCTCGACCTCGGTGCGCTGGTCGCCGGCTCCCGCTACCGCGGTGACTTCGAGGAGCGCCTGAAGAAGGTCCTCAAGGAGATCCGCACCCGCGGCGACATCATCCTGTTCATCGACGAGCTCCACACCCTCGTGGGTGCGGGCGCCGCCGAGGGCGCGATCGACGCGGCGAGCATCCTCAAGCCCATGCTGGCGCGAGGCGAGCTCCAGACCATCGGCGCCACCACGCTCGACGAGTACCGCAAGCACCTGGAGAAGGACGCCGCTCTCGAGCGACGCTTCCAGCCCATCCAGGTCGCGGAGCCGTCGCTGCCGCACACCATCGAGATCCTCAAGGGTCTGCGCGACCGCTACGAGGCCCACCACCGCGTGTCCATCACGGACGAGGCGCTGGTCCAGGCCGCGACGCTGGCCGACCGCTACATCTCGGACCGCTTCCTGCCGGACAAGGCGATCGACCTGATCGACGAGGCCGGTTCCCGGATGCGCATTCGCCGGATGACCGCGCCGCCGGACCTCCGTGAGTTCGACGAGAAGATCGCGGGCGTGCGCCGCGACAAGGAGTCGGCCATCGACTCCCAGGACTTCGAGAAGGCGGCGTCTCTCCGCGACAAGGAGAAGCAGCTGCTGGCGGCGAAGGCCAAGCGCGAGAAGGAGTGGAAGGCCGGCGACATGGACGTCGTGGCCGAGGTCGACGGCGAGCTCATCGCCGAGGTCCTCGCCACCGCCACCGGCATCCCGGTCTTCAAGCTGACGGAGGAGGAGTCCTCCCGCCTGCTGCGCATGGAGGACGAGCTCCACAAGCGCGTCATCGGCCAGAAGGACGCCATCAAGGCCCTCTCGCAGGCGATCCGCCGTACGCGAGCCGGTCTGAAGGACCCGAAGCGCCCGGGTGGCTCGTTCATCTTCGCCGGCCCGTCCGGTGTCGGTAAGACCGAGCTGTCCAAGACGCTCGCCGAGTTCCTCTTCGGTGACGAGGACGCGCTGATCGCCCTCGACATGTCGGAGTTCAGCGAGAAGCACACGGTCTCCCGCCTCTTCGGCTCGCCCCCCGGCTACGTGGGGTACGAGGAGGGCGGTCAGCTCACCGAGAAGGTGCGCCGCAAGCCGTTCTCCGTCGTCCTCTTCGACGAGGTCGAGAAGGCCCACCCCGACATCTTCAACTCCCTGCTCCAGATCCTGGAGGACGGTCGCCTGACCGACTCCCAGGGCCGGGTCGTGGACTTCAAGAACACGGTCATCATCATGACGACCAACCTCGGGACCCGGGACATCTCCAAGGGCTTCAATCTGGGCTTCGCCGCCCAGGGCGACGTGAAGACGAACTACGACCGGATGAAGACGAAGGTCAACGAAGAGCTCAAGCAGCACTTCCGGCCCGAGTTCCTCAACCGCGTCGACGACACGGTCGTCTTCCACCAGCTCACCGAGGAAGACATCATCCAGATCGTCGACCTCATGCTCGCCAAGGTGGACGAGCGCCTGCGGGACCGCGACATGGGCATCGAGCTGAGCCCGGCCGCCAAGTCCCTGCTGGCGAAGAAGGGCTACGACCCCGTGATGGGCGCCCGGCCGCTGCGCCGGACGATCCAGCGCGAGATCGAGGACATCCTCTCCGAGAAGATCCTCTTCGGTGAGCTGCGCCCCGGTCACATCGTGGTCGTCGGCACCGAGGGCGAGGGTGAGGAGCAGAAGTTCACCTTCCGCGGCGAGGAGAAGTCGGCTCTGCCCGACGTCCCCCCGATCGAGCAGGCGGCAGGCGGCGCCGGCCCGAACATGACGAAGGAAGCGTAGGGGCGCGTAGCGCCCGAGCGTACGAAGGGCGGCCCCGTACCGGTTCACACCGGTACGGGGCCGCCTTTTGCTGTCGCCCGGAGCCTTGCCCCTTTCCGGGGCGCGGGGTTCCGTCCTCAATCGCCGGACGGGCTTTTTGTGCGGGTCCCCTCGCGGGGTGCGGGTGCCCTCGCGGGGTGCGGGTGCGCCACGCCGGTGGGTGGGGGTGGGGTCCCTCCGGGGCGTCTCCTCAGAAATGGCGTGTTCACCCGGGTCCGAGGGGGACCCGGGTCGTACGCCATTTCCTGCGGGGACTCCCCTGCACGCCCCCACCCAGCCGTCTTGCGTGTGTACGCCGGCGGAGATGACCGTCGCAGACGCGAGACGGCCGGGGCCGGGGGCGTGCAGGGGAGTCCCCGCAGGACGACGAACATCGACCCGGGTCCGCTGCGTACCGGCGGAACGTTCGTCGTTTGAGGAGACGCCCCGGAGGGACCCCGGACCCCCACGAGGGGGCTAGCGCGCCACCCCGCGGGGCCAGCCGCACCCACCAAGCCCGTCATGGGGGTCCCCCCATGCCCTTAAGGCTATGGGGGAGATTGAGGACGGAACCCCGCACCGCGGGGACCCGCACCCCGCGCGCCCCCCGGCCGAGGGCCCGGCCGAAGGTCCCGAAACGGACAGCCCTAGGTCCCACCGCCGGTGACAAGGCGCACAGGCGTTTTGGGGCCTACTAGGCATCTTAGGAGCAATCGCCCTGGCAGCGGGTGGGACCTTCGGCCCGGGGCCCGGCAGGCCCCAACGACGTTTGGGCGGAAGTGCCTGGAACGTGGGTCTGTGTCCGGTATGGGCGGGGAGGAACTGCGGCTAAACCTGTTCCGGGGGAAGACCTTCGGCGACTGTCACGGGCGCGGGACGAAGCCCGGCGCGGTGCATTCCCGGGCCTCCTTCTACGGCTTTTGATCGTAGATGGGGGGTTTGAGTCCATCGGGGGGTCCGGGTTACCAAGGTATGGCCAGCCCGGCACGCCGCCGGGTTCAGTCATCCCGGAGGTTTTCTGCTTATGTCGAAGCGCGTTACGTTCCAGACCCGCCGCCCGTCCGCTTCCCGTGTCCGTGGCGCCGTCGTGGCAGCCGGCCTGGGGACGTCGATGGTTCTCGGTGCGGGCGCTGCGTTCGCGGCCGGCACGGCGGGCACCACCGGCACCGCGAGCCTGGCGAGTGCCACCACCGCCGACTCGGTCGCCCAGCAGGCGGTCGCGCAGGGCAAGGCCGCCAAGCTGGCCGCGGCGAAGAAGGCCGACGAGGCCAAGAAGAAGGCCGACGTCGCGAAGAAGAAGGCAGCCGCCAAGAAGGCGGCCGCTGCCAAGCGGGCCGCGAAGCTGGCCTGGGAGACCCCGGTCGACCACTACCAGCTGAGCGCGAGCTTCGGCAACGACGGCAGCCGCTGGGCGCACAAGCACTCCGGCCAGGACTTCGCCGTGCCGATCGGCACCAAGGTCGAGGCCGCGCACAAGGGCGTCATCGTGAAGGCCGGCCCGAACGGCGGCGGCGACGGTCCCGCGTACGGCAACGCCATCGTGATCAAGCACAGCAACGGCACGTACTCGCAGTACGCGCACCTGTCGCGGATCGACGTGCACATCGGGGAGTACGTGAACAAGGGCGAGAAGATCGCCCTCTCCGGCAACACCGGAAACTCCAGCGGCCCGCACCTGCACTTCGAGATCCGGACGACCCCGAACTACGGTTCCGCGGTCAACCCGGTGAACTACCTGCACAAGGAGGGCGTCTCGGTCTGATCCGACCGCGACACCACCCCGCTACTGGGCGGAACCCGGGTCATGGGCCCGGGTGACCAGTTCGACGGCGACTTCGAGGGCGGCTTTCCGCTTGTCCTCGGGGTCGCCGTCGACGTCTTTCAGCGCGAAGATCCCGGCGTGCATCGTGAAGAGCGCGCTGAAGCACCGCACCTGGTCGGTGAGCGCCGCGTCGGGCTCCTTGATCAGGTCCACGAGCGCCAGGACCCGCTCCTTGATCGTCACGCCGATGCTCAGGTCGCGTACGGCCGCCTGGTTCTCCTGCATGAAGCGGAAGAGGGGCTCGGAGCCGGACAGGGCCTCGCTGTAGCGGCCGAGGATCTCCTTCTTCGTCTCCAGCGTGCGCGGCTGGGTCGCGCCCCAGGCGATCAGTTCCTCGATGGGACGGTTGAGGTCCTCGAAGATGCCGACCAGGATGTCTTCCTTGGTCTTGAAGTGGTAGTAGAGCGCGGCCTTGGTGACCTCGAGGTGCTCGGCGATCTCCCGCAGCGAGGTCTTCTCGTAACCCTGGTCGGCGAAGAGTTCCAGGGCGACGTCCTGAATGCGCTGACGGGTGTTGCCCCGACGCGGCTGCGGCGTGCTGCCCATGGTGCTCTCCCAAAAACTTACTTGACGCCCGGCTAGTTACGGGGCTACTTTCCCCTAGTGTAGTCAACTAGCCGGGCGGCAAGTAAGGGCCCGGCGCAGCAGGGGATCTGGGGAGTTGGGGAACATGGCGGACCTGATGAAGGCGACGGACGGGAAGGCGGACCCGTCGGCCGGACCGGCGGGGAAACCCGAGCCGCAGCAACGCAGCGTGCGGGTGGTGGTACTCGCGCTGATGCTCGCCATGCTGCTCGCCATGCTCGACAACCTGATCATCGGCACCGCGATGCCGACCATCGTCGGTGATCTCGGCGGACTGGAACACATGTCCTGGGTCGTCACCGCCTACACCCTGGCCACCGCCGCCTCCACGCCCATCTGGGGCAAGCTCGGCGACATGTACGGGCGCAAGGGCGTCTTCCTCACGTCCATCGTGATCTTCCTGATCGGTTCGGTCCTCAGCGGCATGGCCCAGGACATGGGCCAGCTGATCGGCTTCCGGGCCGTCCAGGGACTGGGCGCCGGTGGTCTGATGGTCGGCGTCATGGCGATCATCGGTGACCTCGTGCCGCCCCGTGAGCGCGGCAAGTACCAGGGCATGATGGCCGGCGTGATGGCGATCGCGATGATCGGCGGACCGCTGGTCGGCGGCACCCTCACCGACCACCTCGGCTGGCGCTGGAGCTTCTACATCAACCTGCCGCTGGGCGCCGTCGCCCTGGCCATGATCACCATCGTGCTGCACCTGCCCAAGCGGGAGCGCAAGAGGGTGAGCGTCGACTACCTCGGCGCCGCACTGCTCACCGTGGGCATCACCGCGATCGTGCTGGTCACCACATGGGGCGGTTCGGAGTACGACTGGAACTCCGCCGTCATCATGGAGCTCATCGCGATCGGCGTCGCCTCGCTGGCGGGCTTCCTCTTCGTCGAGACCAAGGCCGCGGAACCGATCATCCCGCTGCACATATTCCGCAACGTCAACTTCACGCTGATGTCCGTGGTCGGCTTCATGGCGGGCTTCGTGATGTTCGGCGCGGTGCTCTACCTGCCGCTGTTCCAGCAGTCCGTCCAGGGCGCGTCCGCGACCAACTCCGGTCTGCTGCTCCTGCCGATGCTGCTCGCCATGATGATCGTCTCGCTCATCGCCGGACGCGTGACCACCAACAGCGGCCGGTACAAGATCTTCCCGATCATGGGCTCGATCCTGATGGTGACCGGCCTCTTCCTGCTCGCGCAGATGGACACCGGAACCAGCCGGTTCACCTCCGGCGTCTACATGGCCGTGCTCGGCGCCGGCATGGGCTTCCTGATGCAGATCACGATGCTCGTGGCGCAGAACAGCGTCGAGCTGAAGGACATGGGCGTCGCCTCGTCCTCCACCACCCTCTTCCGTACGCTCGGCAGCTCCTTCGGCGTCGCCATCATGGGCGCGCTGTTCACCGGCCGGGTGAACGACGAGATGGCCGCCCGCGGTGGCGCGGGCGTCACCATGCACAGCGCCCAGCTGGACGCGGCGAGTCTGGCGAAGCTGCCGGCACCGGTGCGCGAGGCGTACGAGTACGCGGTGACGTCCGGCACGCACGCCGCCTTCCTGGTGGGCGCCGCCGTCGGGCTGATCGCCGTCGTGGCCGCGCTCTTCGTCAAGGAGGTCCCGCTGAGGGGCGCCGGACCGGAGACAGCGGCCCCGGTGGTCGACGCCGCCTAGCGGTTCCGTACGAGAAAGGCCGCCGGGTGCGCACACCCGGCGGCCGTTTTCGTGCCGGTGCGGCCCTCAGCCGCCGGCCTTCGTGCTCCGCGGCCGGCCACCCGGCTGCGGGCCGCGCTGCTCGCCCAGCTGGAGCATGGGGAAGCTGCCGGTGTCCGTCGGCGCGTGCTCGGGCAGCCACAGGACGGCGATCGCCCCGCCGGCGCCCTCGGCCGCACCCTCGGGGGCCGCGTTGCGGAAGGTCAGCCGGGCGCCGAGCACCCGCGCCTGACCGGCCGCGATCGTCAGCCCCAGTCCGTGCCCCTGCCCGGCCCGGTCGCTGCTTCCGGTACGGAACCGGCTCGGCCCCTCCCGCAGCAGCGCCGCCGGGAACCCCGGACCGTGGTCGCGGATCCGCACCACCCTGCCCTCGACCGTGACCTCCACGGGCGTGGAGCCGTGCTTGGCGGCATTGCCCAGCAGATTGAACAGGATGCGCTCCAGCCGGCGCGGATCGGTGCTGACCCACGACTCATGGACCACCTGGACCCGCACCTGCGGGTCCAGCAGCGCCACCCGGCGGCTGACGAACTCGCCCAGCGTGAGCTGCTGCAGCTCGGCCCGCTCGGAGGCGCTGTCCAGCCGGGCCACCTCCAGCACGTCCTCGACCAGCGTCCGCATCGCCTGCGCCCGGTCCCGTACGAGCTCCGAGGGGCGGCCGGGCGGCAGCAGCTCGGCGGCCGTCAGCAGCCCCGTCACGGGGGTGCGCAGTTCGTGCGCGATGTCCGCGGTGACCCGGCGCTCGGCCTCGATCCGTTCGTTCAGCGCGTCCGTCAGGGCGTCCACGGCACCGGCCAGCTCATCGGTCTCGTCCCGCACGACCCCGCCGACGGCGTCCCCGACCCGGACGTCGGTGTGGCCCTGCGCGACCCGTCCGGCCGCGGCGGCCGCCTTGCGCAGCCGGCGCGAGAGCTGGCCGCCGATCAGGACGCCCAGCGCGGAGCCGCCGAAGACCACCGAGACCGAGCCGATGATCAGGGCCCGGTCGAGATCGCCGAGGATCGTGCTGGAGCGGTCGGCGAAACGGGTGTGCAGCGAGAGCACGTCGCCGCCGGGCAGCGGCACGGCCGCCCAGACGTCGGGCACCCCGCCGCTGTCCTCGACGTGCGTGGCGCGCCGGTTGCGCCGGGTCTCCTCGCGCAGGCTCTCCGGCATCGCCGGATCGTTGAGTTTGGCGCCGAAGCGGGGATCGGCCTTCTTCGTCTTCGTCGCCTCGTAGAGGAGCTGGGCGTAGGTCAGCCGCTCCAGCTGGACCTCGCGGGCGTTCTCCAGCATGGAGACCCGGGCCGCGTTGTGGACGACCAGGCTCAGCGCGATCGCGATCAGCGCGCCGACCGCCGCGATGGCGATGCTGATCTTCCAGCGGACGCCCGTCCGCAGGGCCGGGCGCCTCATGCCCTGAGCTTGTAGCCGAAGCCGCGGACCGTCTCGATCCTGTCCTGACCGACCTTCGTACGCAGGCGCTGGACATGGACGTCCACGACCCGGGTGTCCCCGCCCCAGCCGTAGTCCCACACCCGCTCGAGCAGCTTGTCGCGGGAGAGCACCGTGCCCGGAGCGGACGAGAACTCCAGCAGCAGCCGCATCTCGGTGGGGGTCAGCCCCACCTGCTCGCCGCCCTTGCGGACCTCCATGCCCTCGGTGTCGATCTCCAGGTCGCCGAAGACGAGCACGCCGCCTTCGGTCTGCGCCGCCTCGCCGCCGCCCGCCCCGTGTCCCGAGGCATGGCCGAAGCGCCGGAGCACGGCCCGGATCCGGGCGACCAGGACCGCGCCGTCGAACGGTTTCGTCACGTAGTCGTCGGCGCCCGCCTCCAGGCCCAGCACCACGTCGATCGAGTCGGCCCGGGCCGACAGCATGATCACCGGAACCGTCGACTCGTCCCGGATGCGCCGGCAGAGGCTGACCCCGTCCAGGCCCGGCACCATCACGTCGAGCAGCGCGATGTCGGGCCGGTTGCGCCGGAACGCCTCGAGGCCGAGGAGGCCGTCGGGCATCGCGGTGACCGCGAAGCCGTCCCGTTCCAGCGCCAGCTGGGTGGCCTCGCGGATGACGTCGTCGTCCTCGACGAACAGGACATGGGTCTCGGCCATCGGACTGCTCTCAGTTCCTCGTCGGTTCCGTGGGCGCGGGGAAATCCCCGTCTCCGGTTCCGACGGCTCTGTTGAAGTCGTTGTGCACCCGGTCCTCCTCGTTGAACCGGCTGCCCGCCCAGTGATACGTGATCACTTCCTCGCCCGAGGGGTAGGCGACCGCGTCCTTCTTCCCGTACACCTGCGTCGTCACCACGAGATCGCCGCGGTCGATGGTCCCGTAGACGGCGGGCTGCTCGACGGTGAACACGTTCTCGTACGTGCCGTCGGACCGGGGCCGATACACATAGGTGCCTACGCCGACCGAATCGCCGCAGGTCATCACGTTCACCACGACATCGGCCGACGGGCCGTCGGTGAGGGTGCCGTAGGAGGTGTCCACCGGGTACTCGTCACCGGTGCAGGGCTTGAGGTCGCTCCTGACGCGCCCGCTCACCGCGGGATCCGCCTTGAGCAGATCCACTGCGTCGACCCTCGGCGTCGGCTTCACCGTGGACGGCGCCGCGACACTCGGGGTGACCTGGGCGACCGGCTGGCTGCCCGCAGGGCCCTCGTCACGCGTGCCCGTGCCCCCGGTGGAGCAGCTGACGGCGAACAGTCCGAAGGCGGCGAGCCCGGCCAGAGCCGTGCTGCTCGCCGCCCAGCCGCTCAGCAGGCGCCCGCGCCCGCCGCCGACGTCTCCCGTGGGTCCATGCGTGATGCTCGTGGTTCCTTGGGCGATGCCCGGGCCGCAGCTCCCGCCGCCGCCCTCACCGCTGCCTGTCAGGCCGCGCACCGCTCCCGCCCCCGCTCGTCGTGACACCCCTCACGGATCCGCTCCGCGCGGCTCGCCGCTTCCCTGCTCTCCAGCTCCTGGCGCAGTCGCGCCAGTGCCCGGTGCAGGGTGCTCTTCACCGTACCGGCCGACATGCCGAGCGCCGCCGCGGTCTCCTCCGTGCTCATCTGCTCCCAGTGTCGCAGCACGACCACGCTGCGCTGCTTGGGAGCCAGCACGCCCAGGACGTCCATCAGCAGGGCGCGGTCGGCGCGCTGCTCGGTGCCGTCCTCGACGCTGGCGTCGGGAAGCTGCTCGGTGGGGACCTCGTCCAGCTTGCGCGCACGCCACCACTCGGTACGGGTGTTGATCATGACGCGGCGCAGATAGGCGTCGGCGAGGGACTTGTCGGCGATGCCGTCCCAGCGGCCGAAGGTGCGGGCCAGCGCGGTCTGCAGCAGGTCCTGCGCGTCCACGGGGTCCGGGACCAGCCGCCGCGCACTGCGCAGCAGCGCGTCCTGCCGCGTACGCACATACTCCTCGAAACCGAGCACCTCACCCTGCGCCATGCCAACCGCCTCCGTCCCCGTGAACCCCGTAGAACCACCGCCAGCCGCCTGGTCGTCGGGCTGACGTCGGTGACGCTACGGAGCTGTTGTCACGAGGCTGTGCGGAGCAGCCGTACGCCGACGCACGGCTGTCCATCGGTTGTGTAACAGCGCAGGCGGGGAAGGGTCGGGACCCGTAGAAACGGAACCGGCAGATCCGGTCCCTCAGGCCAGCGGCAACCGGTACTGGCCGCCCGCGAGCGGTTCGACCAGGCCGTCGGCGACCAGACCGTCCAGGGCGCGGGCCCGCTGCACCGGCTCGTCCCACACCGCGTCGAGCGCCGACTGCGGCACCGGGGTCACCGACTCGCGCAGCACCGCGAGCAGCCTGCCGCGCACCTGCCGGTCCGTACCGGCGTACGTCTGGCCGCGGCGCGGCGGCCCCTGGTGCGCGGGCTTGCCGGCCAGCCGCCAGGCGCACTGCGCCGCGATCGGGCAGCGCGTGCAGTCCTCGTTCTTCGCGGTGCAGACGAGGGCGCCGAGCTCCATCGTCGCGGCCGCCCACCGCGCCGCCTGCTCGTCCTCCTCGGGCAGGAGGGCGCGGGCGAGCTTGCGCTCGGCGGCGGTGGTCGCGTTCGGCGGGTACTGGATGCCGGTCGCGGCCCGGGCGAACACCCTGCGGACGTTCGTGTCGAGGACGGCGTGCCGCTGTCGGTACGCGAACGAGGCGACGGCCGCCGCCGTGTACTCGCCGATCCCGGGCAGGGCGAGCAGCTGGGCGTGCTCGCTCGGCACGTCGCCGCCGTGGCGTTCCGTTATGGCCTGGGCGGCCCCGTGCAGGCGCAGGGCGCGGCGGGGGTAGCCGAGCCGGCCCCAGGCGCGGACCGCCTCGCCGGGCGGTTGCGCTGCGAGGTCGGCGGGCCGCGGCCAGCGGGCCAGCCACTGCTCGTACACCGGGAGGACCCGGTTGACGGGGGTCTGCTGCAGCATGAACTCGCTCACCATCACACCCCAGGCGCCCGCTTCGGGGCGGCGCCAGGGCAGATCGCGGGCGTGCTGGTCGAACCACCCGATGACGGGAGTGTGGAGGGAGGCGGGGGGCGTCTGTGTCGCAGTCGTGGCAGTCATCGCACCGTCGATCCTGGCACGGAAGTGCAGACGGGGGGCATGGGCACGGGGGTGTCGACCCTCATACGAGCCCTTGGAGTGATAGTGACCCCCGACTTTCCCCGCCCCACCGGACCCCGCGTTCCGGCAAGTGGCGGCACGCCCCGCGAGCCGTTGCGGCAACTGGCCGCATGGACGGCTTCCGGCCGCCGTGGTCCTGCGGCGGTCCTGCGTCGTTCGCGGATGCTGCCCACTCCCGCGCAAGATCACTTACGGTGGCCGCGTGATCACCGAAGGTGCCCGCGACGCAGGTCCGGAGCGGCAACAGGCCGTCCCAGAATGATGATCGGCAAAACTTGAAGGCCTCTGGCGGCGGGTGGGGCGGGAGTTGGCGCTGTTCTCTCGTACAGTTTGCGCCGTGGGATCTCTGCGTAATCCGATCGGGCCGCTTCCCTCCACCATCTACTGGCGACGGAGGGCGGTAGCGGCGACGCTGATTGCGCTGCTCGCGGCGCTGGTCGCATGGGCCGTCACCTCCGGCGGCGGCAAGGGAAGCCACGACGACTCGAAGGCTCCCGGATCCGGTCCGGCCGATTCGATCACTCCGGGTCCCTCAGGTTCCGGCCCGGCGATCAGTGAACAGCCGGGCGGACGCGACGAGTCGGGCGACACCGGCGGCAGCGGTGGCGTCGGCGGGAGCGACGGCGGAAGCGCGGACACGGGCTCCGGAGCAGCGGGCGACGGGACGGGCGACGGAACGGGCGGCGCCAACGGCTCGGCCTCCGCAGGCAGTTCCGGTACCGGCGGCGGTTCGGGCGGCGGGACCGCGGGGCAGCAGGTTCCGGTCGGCTCCTCGCTCCCCGACTGCGCACCCGCCGCACTGCGGCTGACGCTGAAGACCGAACTCCGGTACGCGCCGGACGAGAAGCCCACGTTCCGGCTGATAGCCACGAACACCTCGTCCACCGCGTGCAAGGCCGACTTCGGCCCCAAGTCCGCGGTCCTCACGGTCACCGAAGCCGGCGGTGACGACGAGGAGGTGTGGTCCTCCAAGGACTGCCCGCGCAACGCGGCCGCCGTGCTGCTGAAGGTGCCGGCGGGGGCGACCGTCGAGCACACCGTGGAGTGGGACCGCGCGAAGAGCGCCCCGAAGTGCGCGACGCCACCCGCGGGCACCGCCGGCCCCGGTACATACCTGGTCGAGGCCAAGGCCCCGGGCGAGCCGGTGCAGCGCGCGTCGTTCGTTCTCGCGAAGGACTGACGCAAGGACCGACGGGGAGCGGCCTGCCGGGAGGGGGCCGGTGCGGCAGCGGACCGGCCCGGCCCGCCGCCTCCGCTACACGTACCGCTCGAGAATCGACGACTCCGCCAGCCGCGACAGCCCTTCGCGCACGCTGCGCGCCCGTGCCTCGCCGACGCCGTCCACCGTCTGGAGATCGTCCACGCTCGCCGCGAGCAGCTTCTGCAGCCCGCCGAAGTGCTCCACCAACCGGTCGATGATCGCCCCGGGCAGCCGGGGCACCTTCGCCAGCAGCCGGAAGCCGCGCGGCGACACCGCCGAGTCGAGCGTCTCCGGAGAGCCGCTGTACCCCAGCGCCCTTGCCACCACCGGGAGTTCGAGCAGCTCGGTGTGGGACAGCGCGTCCAGTTCGGTGAGCGCCTCCGCCACCGTGCGCGAGCGCTTCGCGGTCGGCTCCGGCACGTAGTCGCGCACGACCAGCTCGCGCTCCGGCTCCACGCCCGCGATCAACTCGTCGAGCTGGAGCGAGAGAAGCCGGCCATCGGTCCCGAGCTCGACCACGTACTCCGCGATCTCGGTCGCGATCCGGCGGACCATCTCCAGACGCTGGGCGACGGCCGTCACGTCCCGGACCGTCACCAGGTCCTCGATCTCCAGGGCGGAGAGCGTGCCCGCGACCTCGTCGAGACGCAGCTTGTACCGCTCCAGCGTGGCGAGCGCCTGGTTGGCGCGGGAGAGGATCGCGGCGGACTCCTCCAGGACCCGGCGCTGCCCGTCCACGTACAGCGCGATGAGGTGCATCGACTGCGAGACCGAGACCACCGGGAAGTTGCACTGCTTGGAGACCCGGTCCGCCGTGCGGTGCCGGGTACCCGTCTCCTCGGTGGGGATCGAGGCGTCCGGGACCAGCTGGACGCCGGCCCTGAGGATCTTGGTCATGTCCTTGTCGAGGATCAGTGCCCCGTCCAGCTTGGCGAGCTCACGCAGCCGGGTCGCGGTGAATTCCACGTCCAGCACGAAGCCGCCGGTGCACATCGACTCGACGGTCCGGTCCATGCCGAGCACGATCAGCCCGCCGGTGTTGCCACGGAGGATGCGCTCCAGGCCGTCCCGCAGGGCCATTCCGGGCGCGACGGCGGTCAACGAGGCGCGCATCAGCGCCTCGTTACCGGTGCCTTGGCCGGACTTTCCGGGCGATGCTGCCCGGTCGCTGGCTGCCACTGCACTCCTCCGGTCACAGGTTCGCGGTGCCCTCAGGGCCTCTCGTCCGGACCGTTTCCGATTCGGACGAAAGACCTTACGTCCCTCATACCGTTCGTACGGACGGGCGAGACCAGGGCAAAGTCTACCGGCGTGCGCCGTCCTCCTGTGGGGCCTGTGCGCGAGAGCGGCGCGGGAGCACGCGGAGCGCGTCGCCCATGTTGGCGACTTCCGTGACCTTCATACCGGCCGGGACCTTCCCCGGATCGGTCGGAACCAGGGCGTGGGTGAAGCCCAGACGGTACGCCTCGGCCAGTCTGCGCTGGACCCCCGTGACCCGCCTGACCTCGCCCGCGAGACCCACCTCGCCGATCGCCACCAGGTTCTTCGGCAATGGTGTGTCGCTGGCCGCGCTGGCCAGGGCGAGCGCGATCGCGAGGTCCGCGGCCGGCTCGGAGAGCTTCACGCCACCGACCGTGGCGCTGTAGATGTCCCGCTTGCCCAGCGAGCTGATCCGGCCACGCTGCTCCAGGACGGCCAGCATCATCGACACCCGGGACGTCTCGAGACCCGAGGTGGTGCGCCGGGGCGAGGGGATCTGCGAATCGACGGTGAGCGCCTGCACCTCGGCGACCAGGGGGCGCTTGCCCTCCAGGGTGACGGTCAGGCACGTGCCGGGCACGGGCTCGTCGCGACGGGTGAGGAAGAGACCTGAGGGGTCGGCGAGACCGGTGATGCCCTCGTCGTGGAGCTCGAAGCAGCCCACCTCGTCGGTCGCCCCGTAGCGGTTCTTGACTCCGCGCACGAGTCGGAGCCGGGCGTGCCGGTCGCCCTCGAAGGACAGCACCACGTCGACCAGGTGCTCCAGCAGCCGGGGACCGGCGATCGCGCCGTCCTTGGTGACGTGGCCGACCAGCAGCGTCGACATGCCGCGCTCCTTGGAGGCGCGGATCAGCGCCCCGGCGACCTCGCGGACCTGCGCCATCCCGCCGGGCGCCCCCTCGATCTCCGGGGAGGCGACGGTCTGTACGGAGTCCAGGACGAGCAGGGACGGCTTGACGGCGTCCAGATGGCCGAGGACCGCGGACAGGTCGGTCTCGGCGGCCAGGTACAGATGGTCGTTGATCGCCCGGATCCGGTCCGCGCGCATCCTGACCTGGCCGGCGGACTCCTCGGCCGTGACGTACAACGTGCGGTGCTCGTCGCTCGCGGCCTTGGCCGCCACGTCCAGCAGCAGCGTGGACTTGCCCACGCCCGGCTCGCCCGCGAGCAGCACGACGGCACCGGGCACCAGCCCGCCGCCCAGCACCCGGTCCAGCTCTCCGACGCCCGTAGAGCGGGCGGTGGCCTGGCGGCTGTCGACCTGGCCGATGGGGAGCGCGGCGGTGGAGACACGGCCGGCCGCCGTGGTGCGCACGGCGGGGGCGCCGCCGAACTCCTCGACCGTCCCCCACGCCTGGCACTCCGGGCAGCGGCCGAGCCACTTGGCGGTGGTCCAGCCGCATTCGGTGCAGCGGTAGGACGGCCGGTCCTTCGCGGATTTCGTACGGGCAGCCATGGCGCCACCGTATAGGTGAGGTCGGACAGTGAGGCCCGGCGCGGTGCGCGCGGGGGAGCGGGCGCGGTGCAGGGCGCGGAAACCGGACCGTTGTCGCCCATGGAACGATACGTTCACCCGTAGGGGTTAAATCTGCTCAAGAGGTGCGAGGGGTGTGCCCTGTCCTGCCTACGGTCGCAAGGTGACGAGCAGCAGGCTGGAGACCCCGACGAAGACCCCCGGCGCACACCGGGCGCAGCACCGCGCGCCCCACCCGTCGCCGAAGCAGCCGCCCGCCCGTTACGAGCCGCATCTCGACGGCCTCTTCACCTACTGCCTCTCCGTGCTCTGCGACCACGACGCCGCCACCGAGGCGCTCGGCGGCGTCCTCGCGCTGGCCGAGCGGCAGGGCGGGCGGTGCCCGGCGGGCGAGGCGGAACGTAAAACCTGGCTGTACGCGCTGGCCAGGTGGATGTGCCTGCGCCGGCTCGGCGAGCAGAAACAGGGCCGCCGGGCGCACCGCAGGGCCGACGTACCGCCGACGCGCAGGCCCTCGGCCAGGGCGCAGGACGACCACCGCGGCCCCGCCGCACCGGCACCCCGCGCGGGACGGCGTACGCCCGCGGCCGCCCGCCCCCCGAAGACCTCGCCCGCACCACCCCTCACGCCCTCCGCGTCCCGATACGCGGCGCCGGCGTCGTCCCTCGCGCCCGGGCCGGCCCCGGCGGAGAGCCCCGTGGCCGCCGAGGCGCACCGCCGCGAACTGGCCCAGCTCGCCTGGCCCGAGGCGGCGGGCACCACCCCCGAGCAGCGCGAAGCGCTGGAACTCGCGGTGCGCCACCGGCTCACCCCGCGCGCGGTCGCCGCCGTCCTCGGGCTGGACCCCGCGACCGCCCGGGAGCTCCTGGCCGCGGCCGCCTGCGAGGTGGAACGGACGCGGGCCGCCCTCGCCGTCGTCGAGAAGGGCGACTGCCCCGCGGTCTGCAAGCTCACCGGCGACCAGCGCCTGCTGCTCTCGGCCACCCTGCGCCGCGAGCTCGTACGGCATGTGGACGACTGCCCGGGCTGCCGCCGCGCGGCCGAGCGGGCCGGCGCCGAGGGTCCCTGGCCGGGGGCCGCGGTGGCGCCCGTCGCCGCGCTGGCGGTCGTCGAGGCGCCGCGCCCCTCCGCCTACGTGGCGATGATGCAGGCGCAGAAACATCAGAAGAATCGGTCCGCCACACCCCGGTTCGACCGGACGGGCTTCCCGATGGACCCGAAGGACCATGCCGCCCGCCGGGACCGGCTGCGGTCCAGGGTCATGACGACGACGGTGGTCGCCACGGTCGTCGCCGCCCCCGTGATCGCCCTGTGGTCCGCCTACCGGGGCGCGCCGCTCACCGGTGAGGGGCGCGACGGCTCGGCGGTCACCGCGACCGAGACGGACGACGGCCAGAGGACCGACGACCCGTACGGCCACTACGAGAACGCGGGCAACGCCCGCCCCGAGCCCGGCACCGGCCTCGCGGACGGCGACGGCCTCCCGGACGTCTCGGCCGAGGTCATCAGCGTGCACGCGGACACCGACGTGGACGCGGGTGACGGCGTGGGCCGCCTCACCGTCGAGGCCCGGTCCTCCGGCTCCACGACGACGATCACGCTCACCGCGTCGGAAGCGGGCCCGGTCGCCTGGTCGGCCGGCACGGGCCAGTCCTGGCTGCGCCTGAGCCGTACCTCGGGAACGCTCGCGGCGGGCGACAGCATCACGGTCCGCGTCCTCGTGGACCACGCCCGCGAACCCGCCGGGTACTGGACGGCACGGATCGCCATCGCCCCTTCGGGCTCGGTCGTGGCCCTGAACGGATACGGGGGCCGGGCCCCGGCCATCACGCCGCGGCCGCCCCGGCCGAGCGGCCCGTCCCGCCCGCACCCGCCCGTCCCGGAGGAGCCGTCGCCGTCCGCCCCGGAGCCCACGCCGACACCCGACCCGACGGAGAGCTCCCCGACGCCGACGCCGGACCCGGGCACCCCCGGCCCGTCCCCGGACCCCACGGACTCCCCGGACACGACCGACCCGGGCAAGGGCCCGAGCACCCCGCCACCGGCGGACTGACGGGCCGACCCCGCGACAGGGCTGACCCGCTAGACCGGGTCCGCCGGGTGGGGCGCCATCGGCAGCAGCGAGGCGAGCCGCTCCTCGCACAGCCCGACCAACTGGTCGTACGCCTCCTTGCCCATCAGCTCCGTGAGCTCCGGCCGGTACGTCACGTACACCGGATCCCCGGCACCGTGCGCCGACGTCGCCGATGTGCACCACCAGTGCAGGTCGTGCCCGCCCGGACCCCAGCCCCGGCGGTCGTACTCACCGATCGACACCTGGAGCACCCGCGTGTCGTCGGGCCGGTCGATCCAGTCGTACGTACGCCGTACGGGCAGCTGCCAGCACACGTCCGGCTTGGTCTCCAGGGGCTCCTTGCCCTCCCGCAGCGCCAGGATGTGCAGCGAACAGCCGGCGCCCCCGGCGAAACCGGGACGGTTCTGGAAGATGCAGGACCCCTCCCAGCGCCGCGTCTGCCGCTCCCCGTCGTCATCGGTCTGCACCCAGCCCGACTCCGTACCGACGTCGTGGAACTGCCACAGCTCCGGGGTGAGCCGGGCCACATGACCGGCCACCCGCTTCTCGTCGTCCTCGTCCGAGAAGTGGGCTCCCAGGGTGCAGCACCCGTCGTCCGCGCGACCGGCCTGGATGCCCTGGCAGCCGCTGCCGAAGATGCAGGACCACCTGGACGTCAGCCAGGTCAGGTCACAGCGGAAGACCTGCTCGTCGTCGGCGGGGTCCGGAAACTCCACCCACGCCCGCGCGAAGTCGATCCCCTTCTCGTCGGGCCCGTGGGGCCCCTCTGTCTGCGGCTGCCGCATCTCCTGCTTCGTCTTCTGGTTCTTCGTGATTTTGCCCGGCTTCGCCTTTTTCGTCTTTGGCACGCGCCCAGAGTAAGACCGACCGGCCCGGCCGACCGGCACACGGCGGGGACCGTGCGCCGGTCCGCCCGCCCCCATGACCGCAGTAGCGTTCTGCATATGAGACTCGGAGTCCTCGATGTGGGGTCGAACACGGTTCATCTGCTGGTGGTCGACGCGCACCCCGGCGCCCGCCCGCTGCCCGCGCACTCGCACAAGGCGGAGCTGCGGCTGGCCGAGCTCCTCGACGAGGACGGGGCGATCGGCCCGCTCGGGGTGGACCGGCTGGTGACGACGATCGCCGACGCACTCCAGGCCGCCGAGGACAAGGGGTGCGAGGACGTACTGGCGTTCGCCACCTCCGCGGTGCGCGAGGCGAGCAACGCGGACAACGTGCTGACCCGCGTACGCGACGAGACGGGCGTCGATCTCGCCGTCCTCAGCGGCACGGAGGAGGCCCGCCTCACGTTCCTCGCCGCCCGCCGCTGGTTCGGCTGGTCGGCGGGCAAGCTGCTGGTCCTGGACATCGGCGGCGGTTCGCTGGAGATCGCGTACGGCATCGACGAGGAGCCGGACGCGGCCGTGTCGCTCCCGCTGGGCGCCGGACGCCTCACCGCCGGCTGGCTGCCCGGCGATCCGCCGGACCCGGCGGAGGTGAAGGAGCTGCGCCGCCACGTGCGGGCGCGGATCGCCCGCAGCGTCGGCGAGTTCACGCGCTTCGGGCCCCCCGACCACGTCGTGGCCACGTCCAAGACCTTCAAGCAGCTCGCCAGGATCGCGGGCGCCGCACGCTCCACCGAGGGCCTGTACGTGCAGCGCGCCCTCAGCCGCAAGGCCCTGGAGGAGTGGGTGCCGAAACTGGCCGCGATGACGGTCGAGGAGCGCGGGAGACTGCCCGGCGTCTCCGAGGGCCGGTCCGCCCAGCTCCTGGCCGGCGCGCTGGTCGCGGAGGGGGCGATGGACCTCCTGGGCGTCGAGGACCTGGAGATCTGCCCCTGGGCACTGCGCGAGGGAGTGATCCTGCGCCGACTGGACCACCTGACGTCCACCGAGGACGTGGCCCTGAACTAGGGCCTCTCGTTTGGATCATGCCGGGCTCGCGGGGTCTGGCACGCGCATCTGCGGCGTTGTCGTCAATCACCAACTCCCCCATAGGCCTAAAACGGCCATGGGGGGACCCCCATCGCGTTGCCTCAATCCTCCGCCTTGCAGCTGCACGCATCAGACCCCGCTCCCTGATCCGGCCTGATCCAAACGAAAGGCCCTGGGGCCCGAACAACCCCGTCACCGTCATGGCCCTTCTCACTTTCCGCCGGGCTCCCTCGGCCGCGCGCACCGCTGCCCGTACGCTGTCTGCGTGGCAGAACCAGTGGTGCGCATCCCGGATGCGAAGGTCGCCCTGTCCACGGCCTCGGTCTATCCGGAGTCGACGGCGACGGCCTTCGGGATCGCCGCGCGCCTGGGGTACGACGGCGTCGAGGTCATGGTCTGGACCGACCCCGTCAGCCAGGACCTGGAGGCCCTGCGCAGGCTCTCGGACTACCACCAGGTGCCGATCCTGGCCGTTCACGCCCCCTGTCTGCTGATCACGCAGCGGGTCTGGTCCACCGATCCCTGGGTCAAGCTCCAGCGGGCGCGCGCAGCCGCGGAGAAGCTCGGGGCCTCGACCGTCGTCGTCCACCCGCCGTTCCGCTGGCAGCGCGGGTATGCCCGTGACTTCGTCTCCGGCATCTGGCGGATGGCGGACGAGACCGATGTGCGGTTCGCCGTCGAGAACATGTACCCGTGGCGCTACCGGGACCGGGAGATGCTCGCGTACGCCCCCGACTGGGACGTCACCAACGACGACTACCGCCACTTCACGGTCGACCTGTCGCACACCTCTACGGCGCGTACGGACGGCATGGCCATGGTCGACCGGATGGGCGACCGGCTGGCCCACGTCCACCTGGCCGACGGCAAGGGATCGGGCAAGGACGAGCACCTGGTGCCCGGCCGGGGCGACCAGCCCTGTGCCGAACTGCTGGAGCGGCTGGCGGGCACCGGCTTCGACGGCCATGTCGTCATCGAGGTCAACACACGCCGCGCGATGTCCACCGCCGAACGCGAGGCCGACCTGGCCGAGGCGCTCGCCTTCACCCGGCTCCACCTCGCCTCCTCGGCGCAGGTGCCGCGCCCTTGAACCCGGGCGCAGAAGCCCCGGGCCCCGCGGCCGCCCCGCCCGCACCACGGCGACGGGGCGGCAAATCAAGCCCCTCCGGCGATTGAGGAGCCGGGCCCGGGGCAGAGCCCCGACCCCCAACCTCCCGCACCGGCCCCCACTCCCACGCCGGCCCCGCCGACCGCCCACCCCCTGAGCACCTCATCCCGCATATCGGACACCCCGTCCAGATCCTGGCACCACAGGCGTACGCTCGGAGGCAGTCTTTTCTGTCGAAGGAGCGAGAGACGATGCCCCAGCTGAGGTCCCGCACAGTCACCCACGGCCGCAACATGGCGGGCGCCCGCGCCCTTATGCGCGCGTCGGGCGTAGCGAGCGAGGACATCGGCAAGCCGATCATCGCGGTCGCCAACTCGTTCACCGAGTTCGTCCCCGGCCACACCCACCTCGCCCCGGTCGGCCGGATCGTCTCCGACGCGATCAAGGCGGCGGGCGCGGTGCCCCGCGAGTTCAACACGATCGCGGTGGACGACGGCATCGCCATGGGCCACGGCGGCATGCTCTACAGCCTGCCCTCCCGCGACCTCATCGCCGACAGCGTCGAGTACATGGTCGAGGCCCACTGCGCCGACGCGCTGATCTGCATCTCGAACTGCGACAAGATCACCCCGGGCATGCTGATGGCCGCGATGCGCCTCAACATCCCGACGGTCTTCGTCTCCGGCGGTCCGATGGAGGCCGGCAAGGCCACCCTCGTCGACGGCACGGTCCGCAAGCTCGACCTGGTCAACGCGATCAGTGACGCGGTCGACGAGAGCATCTCCGACGAGGACATCCTCCGCATCGAGGAGAACGCCTGCCCCACCTGCGGCAGCTGTTCCGGCATGTTCACCGCCAACTCGATGAACTGTCTGACCGAGGTCCTCGGCCTCTCCCTCCCCGGCAACGGCTCGGTCCTCGCCACGCACACCGCCCGCAAGGCGCTGTACGAGGACGCCGGCCGCACGGTCGTCGAGATCACCAAGCGCTACTACGAGCAGGACGACGAGACGGTCCTGCCGCGCTCCATCGGCACCCGCGCCGCGTTCGACAACGCGATGGCGCTGGACATCGCCATGGGCGGCTCGACCAACACGATCCTGCACCTGCTGGCCGCCGCCGAGGAGGCGCAGCTGGCGTACAACCTCGACGACATCAACGAGGTCTCCCGCCGCGTCCCGTGCCTCTCCAAGGTCGCACCCAACGTGGCCCCCGGCGGCACGTACTACATGGAGGACGTCCACCGGGCCGGCGGCATCCCCGCCCTCCTCGGCGAACTCCACCGCGGCGGTCATCTCAACGAGGACGTGCACTCGGTGCACTCCGACACGCTCGCCGAGTGGCTCAAGAACTGGGACATCCGCGGCGGCTCGCCGTCCCCCGAGGCCGTCGAGCTGTGGCACGCGGCCCCGGGC
The DNA here is from genome assembly GCF_040302845.1 of Streptomyces sp. NPDC096323. Taxonomy (NCBI): domain Bacteria; kingdom Bacillati; phylum Actinomycetota; class Actinomycetes; order Kitasatosporales; family Streptomycetaceae; genus Streptomyces; species Streptomyces sp. NPDC096323. The sequence goes on along the minus strand of NZ_JBEOSI010000004.1, from coordinate 6,452 downwards.
TGCGTCCGGTCCGCGACCGCCTTCTCGCAGTCCGAGCGCTGGGACACCCTCGACCTGGACGCGGCCGGCGGCTGCATCCGCGACGTGGCGCACGCGTACTCCAAGGACGGCGGCCTCGCGGTCCTCAAGGGCAACATCGCCGTGGACGGCTGCGTCGTGAAGACGGCCGGCGTCGACGAGTCGATCTGGACCTTCGAGGGCCCGGCGGTCGTCTGCGAGTCCCAGGAGGAGGCCGTCGACAAGATCCTCCGCAAGGAGATCACGCACGGCGACGTCGTCGTCATCCGTTACGAGGGCCCGCGCGGCGGCCCCGGGATGCAGGAGATGCTCTACCCCACCTCGTTCCTCAAGGGCCGTGGCCTCGGCAAGACCTGCGCGCTGATCACCGACGGCCGCTTCTCGGGTGGCACGTCGGGCCTGTCCATCGGCCACGCCTCGCCCGAGGCGGCGTCCGGCGGCGCGATCGCGCTCGTCGAGGACGGCGACCGGATCCGGATCGACATCCCGAACCGTTCGATCGAGCTCCTCGTCGCCGACGACGAGCTCGCCACCCGCCGCGAGGCGCTGAACGGCGTCTACGCGCCGAAGAACCGCGAGCGCAAGGTCTCGGCGGCGCTGCGCGCCTACGCGGCCATGGCGACGAGCGCGGACCGAGGCGCCGTCCGCGACGTCTCCAAGCTCGGCTGAGCCACCCGCGCCCGCACGCGGGGGCCGGCGCGGGTCCCCCTTGCGGGGGCCGGCGTCTTGTCGTGGTTGCCCTTATCCGGGGCGGAGGGTTCCGTCCTCAATCGCCGGACGGGCTTGGTGGGTGCGGGTGCCTTCGCAGGGTGCGGGCGCCATCACCCCCGTTGTGGGGGCCCGGGGTCCCTCCGGGGCGTCTCCTCAAACGACGAACGTTCCGCCGGTACGCAGCTGACCCGGGTCGGTGTTCGTCGTCCTGCGGGGACTCCCCTGCACGCCCCCGGACCCGCCCGTCTGGCGTCTGCGACGGTTCCAGGGCCGGTGTGCAGACGCGGCTGGGCCCGGGTGGGGGCGTGCAGGGGAGTCCCCGCAGGAAATGGCGTACGACTCGGGTCCTTTTCGCACCCGGTCGCACATGCCATTTCTGAGGAGTCTCCCCGGAGGGACCCCACCCCCACCCACCGGCGTGGCGCACCCGCACCCCGCGAGGGGACCCGCACCAAGCCCGTCCGGCGATTGAGGACGGAACCGGCCCCCGGAGCACCACCGCCCCACGGAGGACCCGCACCCGCAGGCTGCCCCGGTACCCCCACGTCCCTGGGACAATCGGTCTCGTGACCGAGAACAGCGACACCCCCGACGGCACGGCTCCCGGCACCCCCGGGTCCGGCGCTGAACCCACTGGCGCCTCCGCGACCGCCCCCGGCCCGCAGCCCGAGCCCATCCGCTTCTTCGGGACGACCTGGGTCGCCCACGACGGCTCCTACGGGCTCCGCCGGGCCGGGGCCGCCGCCGGTTCGCTCGCCGCCGCGGCCGCCTCCTGCTTCGTGCTGCGCTTCGCCTACCAGGGCCTGCAGATCGCCGACGTCGGCAGCTTCGTCGGCCTGCTGGTCGTCCTGATGTTCGCGATCTGCAGCGCCGTCGCCTTCCGTAAGACGTGGGAGGGCTTCAGCCGCCGCCCGGCCGACCCGGCCCGCGAAGACGCCCTGCGCGGGCTCAAGACCATCGGCTTCATCGGCTCGCTGCTCGCGTACTTCTTCCGTACGTTCACCGAGGCCCCGGGCGAGAAGCTCCGGCGCGAGGAGTACGAGGCGGCCCAGGCCCGCTTCGCCAAGCGCCGCTCCTCCCGCGCCGGCAACCCCGCAGCCCGCAAGGTGACGAAGGCGAAGAAGCCCCGCCGCAAGTAACCGGGACCCCGGCCCGGGGCATCCCACCCGCGCACCGCCACTGCCTTGACCGCGGGCCCCTTGCGGAGCAAGGTTCCTCAGATGATGGATTCTTCGGGCATCGCCATCGAGGCCCGTGGCCTCACCGTCGTACGAGGCAGCCGCACCGTCCTGAAAGGGCTCGACTTCAGCGTCGAACCCGGCAGGATCACCGGCCTCCTCGGCCCCTCCGGCTGCGGCAAATCCACCCTGATGCGGGCCGTCGTCGGCACCCAGGCCAAGGTCACCGGCACCCTCGACGTCCTGGGCAGCCCTGCGGGCCACCCCACGCTGCGCCCGCGTATCGGGTACGTCACCCAGGCCCCATCCGTCTACACCGACCTCACGGTCCGGCAGAACCTCGACTACTTCGCGGCGATCCTCCAGCCGGGCCGCCGCCACCGCGACGCCCGCCGCGCGGCCGTCACCCGCGCGGTCACCGAGGTCGATCTCACCAGCCACGCCGACGACCTCGCCGGAACCCTCTCGGGCGGGCAGCGCACCCGGGTCTCCCTCGCCGTGGCGCTGCTCGGCACCCCCGAACTCCTCGTTCTCGACGAGCCCACCGTCGGCCTCGACCCGGTGCTCCGGCGCGATCTCTGGAATCTCTTCCACCGCCTCGCCGCCGACCGCGGCACCACCCTGCTCGTCTCCTCCCACGTCATGGACGAGGCCGAACGCTGCCACCGGCTGCTCCTGATGCGCGAGGGCGAGATCCTCGCCGACGACACCCCTGAGGCCCTGCGCACCGGCGCCGGCACCGACACGGTCGAAGAAGCCTTCCTCCACCTGGTCGACGCGGCCGCCGCCCGTCAGGAGAACGCCCGATGAGCACCACGACCACCAGCACCCCGCCCCTGAGCGCCGCCCGCACCCTCGCCACCGCCGGCCGCGTCCTGCGCCAGCTCACGCACGACCCGCGCACGATCGCGCTCCTCCTGCTGATCCCGGTCCTGATGATCACGCTGCTGCGGTACGTCTTCGACGGCAGCCCGCGGACCTTCGACTCGATCGGCGCCTCGCTCCTCGGCATCTTCCCGCTGATCACGATGTTCCTGGTCACCTCGATCGCCACCCTGCGCGAACGCACCTCCGGCACCCTGGAGCGACTCCTCGCCATGCCGCTCGGCAAAGGCGACCTGATCGCCGGCTACGCCCTCGCCTTCGGCGCCGTCGCCATCGTCCAGTCGCTCCTGGCCACGGCTGTCTCGGTCTGGGCCCTCGGCCTCGACGTCACCGGATCGCCGTGGCTGCTGCTCCTGGTCGCCCTGCTCGACGCACTCCTCGGCACGGCGCTCGGCCTGTTCGTCTCCGCGTTCGCGGCATCGGAGTTCCAGGCCGTCCAGTTCATGCCGGCCGTGATCTTCCCGCAGCTCCTGCTCTGCGGACTGTTCATCGCCCGGGACCGGATGGCCCCCGTCCTCGAGGCGATCTCGAACGTGCTGCCCATGTCGTACGCCGTCGACGGGATGAACGAGGTCCTTCACCACACCGCCGTCACCGGCGACTTCCTCCGCGACATCGCGATCGTGGCCGGCTGCGCCCTCCTGGTCCTCGCCCTCGGCGCGGCCACCCTCCGCCGCCGCACCGCCTGAGGGGCCGGTGCGAGGATGGCGCCACGAGAACCGTGAGCACCGCCCGGAGGGTGAAGCGCATGACCCAGACAGTTGCAGTCCTCGGCACCGGCAAGATCGGCGAGGCCCTGCTCAGCGGCATGATCCGGGCGGGCTGGCGCCCGGCGAACCTGCTGGTCACCACCCGCCGCTCCGAGCGTGCGGCGGAGCTCCACGACCGCTACGGCGTCGACGCGGTCACCAACGCGGAGGCCGCCAAGCGCGCCGACATCCTCATCCTCGCGGTCAAGCCCCAGGACATGGGCCGCCTCCTGGACGAACTCGCCCCGCACCTCACCGCCGACCGCCTGGTCATCAGCGCCGCGGCCGGCATCACGACCGCCTTCATCGAGGACCGCCTCGCCGCGGGCACCCCGGTGGTCAGGGTCATGCCGAACACCCCCGTCCTCGTCGACGAGGGCATGTCCGTCATCTCGGCGGGCAGCCACGCCACCACCGCCCACCTTGCCACGGCCGAGGAGATCTTCGGAGGCGTCGGCAAGACCCTGCGCGTCCCGGAGTCCCAGCAGGACGCGGCCACCGCACTCTCCGGCTCGGGCCCCGCCTACTTCTACTTCCTCGTCGAGGCGATGACGGACGCCGGCATCCTGCTCGGCCTGCCCCGCGCCCAGGCCCACGACCTCATCGTGCAGGCCGCCATCGGCGCCGCCGTGATGCTCCGCGACAGCGGCGAGCACCCGGTCAAGCTCCGCGAGGCCGTCACCAGCCCGGCCGGCACCACCATCAGCGCCATCCGCGAACTGGAGAACCACGGCGTACGCGCCGCCCTCATCGCGGCCCTCGAAGCAGCCCGCGACCGCAGCCGCGAACTCGCCTCCGGCAACGGCTGAGCTACTTCGCGGCAGCGATCAGCTCCGCACTGCTCACCACCTTCGCGAACCCACCGCCGTGCAGCGACACGGCGGTGGCCCGCGCCAGCTCATCCGCGCTCAGCGTCCAGCCGAAGGGCCCGGCAAGGTCGAAGGTGTGGGTCGCGTCGAGCGGGACGAACACCTCGTACCCGAGATTCCCTCCCATCCGCGCCGTCGTCTCGACGCACATGTTGGTCTGGATCCCGGCCACCACGATCTGCCGCACCCCGGCGGCATCGAGCCACACCTTCAGATCCGGCGTCCCGTAGAACGACGAGTTCACGCTCTTCGTCACCAGCAGCTCCGCCCCGCCGCCCTTCCCCCGCCGCTCCTCCACGTAGCGCTTGAAGCCGTTCCCCGGATACCCCACCCGCAACGGCGAAGCGGGCTTGTTCGAGTCATGCCGTACGAAGACGACGGGCCGTCCGCTCGACTGCCAGGCGTCGATGAGCCCGGCGATGTTCTCGTCCGCCGAGGGATTGTTCCGCGGCCCCCAGAACTCCTCCTCCTCGAAGCCCTGCTGTACGTCCACCACGACCAGCGCTGCGTTCTCTGCGATCTCCATGACCACGATCCTGCCGCACGGCACCACGGCGGCCCAGAGGCTGAAAAGCCATCGATCGATGGTTTACTGCCACCATGCCGACGACACCCGGGACACCCGACGCAGCTCCTGCCCGGATCGCCCTCGTCGCCTTCCCGGGCGTCCGGGCGTTCGACGTCTCGGTCATCACGGAGGTGTGGGGCGTGGACCGCACGGACCGCGGAGTCCCGCCCTTCGTCCTGCGCCGAGCCGCCGCCACCGACGCCCCCATCCCCTTGCGCGGCGGCCTCGCCCTGACCCCCGACCGCACGCTGAGCTGGCTGGCCAAGGCCGATCTGATCGTCGTCCCGGGGCTCGACGACCACGTGACGCCGGCGCCGGAACCGGTCCTCGCGGCCCTGCGACGTGCCCATGCCCGCGCCACTCCGATCGCCGCTCTCTGCGGTGGTGCCTTCACCCTGGCCCAGGCGGGGCTCCTCGACGGCCGCCGGGCAGTCACCCACTGGAACCTCACCGACCTCCTGCGCACCCGCCATCCCGCGGTGACCGTGGTCCCGGACGCCTTGTTCGTCCATGACGACAACCTCTGGACGTCCGCCGGAACGGCGGCCGGCATCGACCTCTGCCTCCATCTCGTACGGACGGCCCATGGCGCGGAGACCGCGGCGACGATCGCGAGGTCGATGGTCACGGCCCCGTTCCGTACCGGCACCCAGGCTCAGTTCATCGAGCACCCCACGCCGCACACCGACCGCGACGCCGACACCCTCGCCGACGTACGCGCCTACGCCCTGACCCGTCTGGCGGATCCGCACACGGTGGCGGAGCTGGCGGCCCGGGCCGGCATGGCGCCGCGCTCCTTCGCCCGCCACTTCCAGGCGAGCACCGGCACCACGCCGTTGCGCTGGCTGATCACCCAGCGCGTCGCCGCAGCTCAGAAGCTGCTGGAGCGCACCGACCTCCCCCTGCCCGAGGTGGCCCGTCGCACGGGCTTCGGCAGCGAGATCACCATGCGCCAGCACTTCGCCACCCAACTGGGCACCAGCCCCCGCGACTACCGTCTCGCCTTCCACCTCGCCCCGACGAGGGACGGGGTTGACACGCCCCCTCCGCATCCGTAGTGTGCTCCGAGTTGTCCGACGTGAGCGCCGACTCCGGTCGGTCCCCGGACAGCCATTCCGCAGTAACCACAACGAGTGAGCGACAGTCGTCGTCCGCCTCTGCGTGCGCTCATGCGAAATGAGGAATCCGCGTTCGAAGGAACGCGACCCCGATTAGCGTCGAGGCCCTGGATTCCGCTAACGTCTCACTCGTCGGAACGGCCCAACAGCCGGGAAGACAAGCCCCGCTGACCGGGAATCAGGCCCGAAAGGATCTGATAGGGTCGGACTCGCCGGAAAGGGAAAGCGCGAAAGCGAAGAACTGGAAAGCGAGAATGCGAGACCCGCTTCGACCGGGAATCGGACACGAAAGAGTCTGATAGAGTCGGAAACGCAAGACCGAAGGGAAGCGCCCGGAGGAAAGCCCGCAGGGGTGA
>NZ_JBEOSI010000003.1:544562-799148 GCF_040302845.1 Streptomyces sp. NPDC096323 | reverse complement strand
CTGCCGAAACAGGTCGGGGTATCAACATATCTGGCGTTGACTTTTGGCACGCTGTTGAGTTCTCAAGGAACGGACGCTTCCTTTGTACTCACCCCTGCGGGCTTTCCTCCGGGCGCTTCCCTTCGGTCTTGCGTTTCCGACTCTATCAGACTCTTTCGTGTCCGATTCCCGGTCGAAGCGGGTCTCGCATTTTCGCTTTCCAGTTCTTCGCTTTCGCGCTTTCCCTTTCCAGCGGTTCCAACCTTACCAGACCCAGTTCGTTCCGTTTCCGGTTCGAATTTGAATTCCAGTGGCCGTTGAAGGGGCCTTGCCTTTCGGCAGATCCGACATTATCAGAAGTTCTGAGTCGGAATTTCCGTCCTCCTCGGAGATCCCAGCGCACACGTGTGCGCGGTGCTTCCCGGTGAGGCGGAGACGCAAACGTACTGGAGCGGGGCGCCCCGATGCAAATCGGGGGCCCCGCTCCGGAGTTCGCGCCCGTCGGGTCAGACCTCGACGACGACGGGAAGGATCATCGGACGCCGGCGGTAGGTGTCGGAGACCCACTTGCCCACCGTGCGGCGGACGAGCTGCTGGAGCTGGTGCGGCTCCATGACTCCGTCCTGGGCGGACTTGTTGAGAGCCTCTTCGACCTTGGGGACGACCGCGCTGAACACCGCGTCGTCGATGCCGGAACCCCGGGCCTGGAAGTGGGGGCCGCCGACAATCTTGCCGGAGGTGCTGTCGACGACGATGAAGACGGAGATGATGCCTTCGTCGCCCAGGATGCGGCGGTCCTTGAGAGAGGCCTCGGTGACATCACCGACGGAGAGACCGTCGACGTACACGTAACCCGCCTGGACCTTGCCGACGATCTTGGCCTTGCCGTCGATCAGGTCGACGACCACGCCGTCCTCGGCAATGACGATGTGGTCCTTCGGGACACCGGTGAGGGCGCCCAGTTCGGCGTTGGCCCGGAGGTGGCGCCATTCGCCGTGGACCGGCATCAGGTTCTTCGGCTTGCAGATGTTGTAGAAGTACAGCAGCTCGCCGGCCGAGGCGTGGCCCGAGACGTGAACCTTGGCATTGCCCTTGTGGATGACGTTGGCGCCCCAGCGGGTCAGGCCGTTGATCACGCGGTAGACCGCGTTCTCGTTCCCCGGGATCAGCGACGACGCCAGGATGACGGTGTCGCCCTGGACGATGCGGATCTGGTGGTCGCGGTTGGCCATCCGGGACAGGGCGGCCATCGGCTCACCCTGCGATCCCGTGCAGACCAGCACCACCTCGTCGTCCGGCAGGTCGTCGAGAGTCTTGACGTCGACGACCAGGCCCGCGGGAACCTTCAGATAGCCCAGGTCACGGGCGATGCCCATGTTCCGGACCATCGACCGTCCGACGAAGGCGACCCTGCGGCCGTATTCGTGGGCGGTGTCGAGGATCTGCTGGATGCGGTGCACGTGGCTGGCGAAGCTCGCCACGATGATCCGCTTCTGCGCGTTGGCGAAGACCGTGCGCAGGACGTTCTGGATGTCCCGCTCGGGCGGGACGAAGCCGGGGACCTCCGCGTTCGTCGAGTCGGAGAGCAGAAGGTCGATGCCTTCCTCGCTCAGCCGGGCGAAGGCGTGCAGGTCCGTGAGGCGCCCGTCCAGCGGGAGCTGGTCCATCTTGAAGTCGCCGGTGGCGACGGCCAGGCCCGCGGGTGTGCGGATGGCGACCGCGAGAGCGTCCGGGATGGAGTGATTGACCGCGATGAACTCGCAGTCGAAGACTCCGATGCGCTCGCGCTGCCCCTCCTTGACCTCAAGGGTGTACGGGCGGATGCGGTGCTCCTGGAGCTTGGCCTCGATGAGCGCGAGGGTCAGCTTGGAGCCGATGAGCGGGATGTCCGGCTTCAGTCGCAGCAGAAACGGGACGCCACCGATGTGGTCCTCGTGTCCGTGCGTGAGGACGATGCCCTCGACATCGTCCAGGCGGTCCCGGATGGTGGTGAAGTCCGGAAGGATCAGGTCGATTCCCGGCTGTTCCTCTTCGGGGAAGAGGACGCCGCAGTCGACGATGAGCAGGCGGCCGCCGTACTCGAAGACCGTCATGTTGCGGCCGATTTCGCCGAGGCCACCCAGCGGGGTGACCCGCAGGCCGCCCTTCGGGAGCTTCGGCGGGGTGCCGAGTTCAGGATGCGGATGACTCAAAAGACTCTCCTTACCACGCACGCCACGTACCGCTTGGGCACGTGGCGCGCATGTCATTCGTGCACTTGCTGTTGTCTTGGGGTGTTGCTCGGTCGCGAACGTTCTTCGCGTATTCAGTTGTGAAGTCTGTGGTTACAGCTGTACCCCACCGGCAGCCAGATCGATCTTGAGCTGCGCCGTTTCCTGCGCGCTCAGTTCGACCAGAGGCAGGCGCAGCGGGCCGGCCGGAAGGCCCTGGAGGGCCAGTGCGGCCTTGGAAGTGATCACACCCTGGGTGCGGAACATGCCCGTGAACACCGGCAGGAGCTTCTGGTGGATCTCGGTGGCCTTCTGTACGTCACCGCCGAGGTGGGCCTCGACGAGGGCCCGCAGGTCCGGGGTGACGACGTGACCGACGACGGAGACCAGGCCGACGGCACCGACCGACAGGAGCGGCAGGTTCAGCATGTCGTCGCCCGAATACCAGGCCAGGCCGGACTGCGCGATGGCCCAGCTGGCGCGGCCGAGGTCGCCCTTGGCGTCCTTGTTCGCCACGATGCGCGGGTGCTCGGACAGCCGGACGAGGGTCTCTGTGTCGATCGGCACACCGCTGCGGCCGGGAATGTCGTAGAGCATCACCGGCAGACCCGTGGAGTCCGCGATCGCGGTGAAGTGTCGGAGGAGGCCCTCCTGCGGCGGCTTGTTGTAGTACGGCGTCACCGCGAGGAGGCCGTGGGCGCCGGTGCGCTCGGCCGTCCGGGCGAGCTCGACGCTGTGGCGGGTGTCGTTGGTCCCGATGCCGGCCACGATGTGCGCGCGGTCTCCGACCGCCTCCAGCACAGCCCGTACGAGCTGGTCTTTCTCCGCGTCGCTGGTGGTCGGGGACTCGCCCGTGGTGCCGTTGATGATCAGGCCGTCGTTGCCTGCGTCCACCAGATGGGTGGCGAGCCGCTGGGCGCCGTCGAGATCGAGTGCGCCGTCCGCCGTGAACGGCGTGACCATAGCGGTGAGGACCCGCCCGAAGGGGGTCTGCGGAGTGGAGATCGGAGCCATGGGTAACACGCTACTCGTTGCTCGGCGTCCATTGTCCCCTCGGGGGGACAAGCAAGAGGAGCCCGGCACTGCCTGCTCGGGGGTTCAAGCAGTGCCGGGTCCGTTTGATCAGCCTAGATGAACTTCTCGAAACGCCGCAATACGGACACCTCTTACGGGGCAACGCGTCCATTTTTGTTGAAGGCTGCATGAGTCAGCGGCATGAGCCGCGCCCAGTGCGCCTCCATCTGCTCGCCGACCATCTCGATCTCGCGCTGCGGGAACGACGGAACCTTCGCGAGCTCGTGCTGCGTACGCAGGCCGAGGAAGTGCATCAGCGAGCGGGCGTTGCACGTGGCGTACATGGACGAGAACAGGCCGACCGGGAGGACCGCACGGGCCACCTCGCGGGCCACTCCCGCCGCCAGCATCTCCTGGTAGGCGTCGTACGCCTGGCGGTACGAGTCCTCCATGACGCGGCCGGTGAGTTCTGCCTGGGCCTCGGTGCCGTCGACGAACTCGTACTTTCCGGGACGGCCCTGCTGTACGAGCTTGCGGGACTCCCCCGGGACGTAGAAGACCGGCTCCAGCTCCCTGTAGCGGCCCGATTCCTCGTTGTACGACCAGCCCACGCGGTGCCGCATGAACTCCCGGAACACGAAGATCGGGGCGCTGATGAAGAAGGTCATCGAGTTGTGCTCGAACGGGCTCCCGTGCCGGTCCCGCATCAGGTAATTGATGAGCCCCTTGGAGCGCTCAGGGTCCTTGGTGACCTCTTCGAGGGACTGCTCACCGGCCGTGGACACACGGGCGGCGAACAGCACGTCGGAGTCACCGGCGGCGGATTTCACCAGGTCAACGGTGACATCGCTGCGGAAGCTGGGCTTTGCGGGCTCGGGGGTCTCGGTCACCGGCGGGGTCCTTCCAATGGCGTCGCTCGGGCGGCGTCCACTCTACGGGCCACGACCGGCTGCGAATTTCACCGCGATTCCGGGCACCGATCGGGCTCGCCGTGCGTCTGACTCAGTAGCACCACCCGAATCAGAGTTCAAGGAGAGTTACCTCATGTTCCGCCGGCGTGAATCCGTCCCGTTCTCGTTCGTCGCCGAGGCCGACCGATTCCGCAGTAACGTCACACCGCCCCCGCGGGAGCGCGCCTCCCTCTCCGAGAGGGCCGGCGCCGTCCTGACCGGGCTCGTCGTGGTCGCGGGACTCGCCGGATCGCTGCTGCTCGGCCTGCCCGCCCTGGCCCCCGAGCAGTCGCCTCAGCACAGCCGGCAGGCAGAGGCGGCACACGGGCGATGACCCGTACGGGCCCCCTGGGGTGGTCCGGTCGGTAGCCTGCTCGGTAGCCTCACCTGGCACAGCAATCGAGCGTGCTTGTGAGTGAGGATCAGTCGTGCCCCTGCCCTTCCTGACGGCCGACCGCGCATTTGACGCGAGCGCTGAGGATGTCGCGCTGCCGTTCGACGACCACGACAGCTGGCGGCGCCCCTACCGCCCCGGGCCCTGGCGTGTCGCGGCCGCGGCCGGACTGCTGCTGCTCGCCTCGTTCATCCTGTTCGCCGGGATGATCACGGCGTTCGCCGGGGCGCTGCCGGGCGCCGGAGCGTGCCTGGCCCTGGCGCTCGCCGTGATCATCTGCGCCCTGCGGATGCTGCGGGTCGGGGCCTGGGTGAGCCGGCACGGTGTGCGCCGGGTGGGCTTCTTCCGGACGACGACCGTGCCGTGGAATCGCGCCTCCGCGGTACGCACGGTGCAGCAGCCGGTCAAGTGGCTCGGGTTCCCGCGCACGGTGCAGGGCCAGGCCCTGATCGTCGTACGCAAGGGCGGGAACGCGGTGCCGCCGCTGCTCACGGACTCCAACGCGGACTTCCTGGCGCGGGGCGAGGCGTTCGACCGGGCCGCCGACACGATTGAGGCGTGGGGGGACGAGTACCGGCGCGCGTAGCGGGGTGGGCCCGACCGGCGGCGTGTATGTCCTCGATCGCCGGACGGGCTCAAAGAAAAGAGTTGTCCTCAATCGCCGGACGGGCTTGATGTGCCTGTCCGGCTTGATGTTTCTGTGAGCCCTGGTGAGCCGGACGGGCTTGATGGGCCTGACGGTTGTGGGGTCGGGGTGTTGTGCAGGGCGATGGCCCGTTGCATGGCCTTCCTGGCCCGGGGGGTGTCCCGGGCGTCCTGGTAGGCGACAGCGAGGCGGAACCAGCAGCGCCAGTCGTCCGGCGTGTCCTCCGTCTCCTCCCGGCGAAGGGCGAACACCGCGTCGGCGGAGTCCCGGTCGATACGCCCGCTCGGGGTACGGACCAGTTCGTCGACGGGCAGGCCGCCCTCGGCGTCGAGCTCGGCGGCCAGGGCGTTGGCCCTCCGGACGAACTGGGTGTTCTTCCAGAGGAACCAGATGCCGATCGCCGGAAGGATCAGCACGGCGACCCCGAAGGTCACCGTCAGCAGTGTGCCGTGCTTGATGAGCAGGACACCTCGGCTGCCGACCAGCACGAAGTAGAAGACCAGGACGGCAGCGGTGACGGTGTAAGTGATCTTTGCGCGCATGGCGGTGGGCTCAGTCAGTTCAGGTCGAGGAGGTTTTCCAGGCCGAACGTGAGGCCCGGAGTGGACACCACGCGGCGCGCTCCGAGCAGGATGCCCGGCATGAAGCTGCTGTGGTGCAGGGAGTCGTGCCGGATGGTGAGGGTCTCCCCCTCGCCGCCCAGCAGCACCTCCTGGTGGGCCAGGAGTCCGCGGAGCCGTACCGAGTGGACCGGGATCCCGTCGACGTCGGCGCCGCGCGCTCCGTCCAGTGCCGTCGCGGTGGCGTCCGGCTGGGGTGCGCAGCCCGCCTCGCGGCGGGCCTCGGCGATCAGCTGGGCGGTGCGGGCGGCGGTGCCGGAGGGGGCGTCTGCCTTGTTGGGGTGGTGCAGCTCGATGACCTCGACGGACTCGAAGTAGCGGGCGGCCTGCTGGGCGAACTTCATGGTGAGGACCGCTCCGATGGAGAAGTTCGGCGCGATGAGCACACCGGTCTTCGGGGAGCCGGAGAGCCAGGTGGTGAGCTGCGCGAGCCGTTCGTCGGTCCAGCCGGTGGTGCCGACGACGGCGTGCATGCCGTGCCGGACGCAGAAGTCGAGGTTGTCCATCACCGACGCGGGGGTGGTGAGCTCGACGACGACCTGGGCGCCGGAGTCCGCGAGGGCCTCCAGCTTGTCGCCGCGGCCGAGTGCGGCCACCAGTTCCATGTCGTCGGCGGCCTCGACCGCTCGTACCGCTTCGGAGCCGATACGGCCCCGGGCACCGAGAACGGCCACGCGCAGCTTGCTCATTGCTCTGCTTCCTTACAAAGGGATTTAGGAGACCGCTTCGTCGAGGCGGCCGGCCTGCTTGTCCTTGAGCGGGCCGATGACGGAGAGCGAGGGGCGGTGTCCGAGGACCTCGGCCGCCACCGAGCGGACGTCGTCCGGGGTCACCTGCGCGATGCGGGCCAGCATGTCGTCGACCGACATCTGCTCGCCCCAGCACAGCTCGCTCTTGCCGATCCGGTTCATCAGGGCGCCGGTGTCTTCCAGGCCGAGGACCGTGGAGCCGGAGAGCTGGCCGATGGCGCGGCTGATCTCCTCGTCCTCGAGTCCGTCCGACGCGACGCGGTCGAGCTCGTCGCGGCAGATCTTGAGGACGTCATGGACCTGGCTGGGCCGGCAGCCCGCGTACACACCGAAGAGTCCGCAGTCCGCGAAGCCCGAGGTGTACGAGTAGACGCTGTAGGCGAGGCCGCGCTTCTCCCGTACCTCCTGGAAGAGACGGGAGCTCATGCCGCCGCCGAGGGCGGTGTTGAGTACGCCGAGCGCCCAGCGGCGCTCGTCGGTGCGGGCCAGTCCCGGCATGCCGAGGACGACGTGGGCCTGCTCCGTCTTGCGGTTGAGCAGCTCGACCCGGCCCGCGGTGCGCAGCGTGCGGGAGCCCTCGCGCGGCGTCGTCGGGACGGCGTCGGTGCGGGAGAGCGCGCCGGCCCGCTCGAACGCCTTGCGGACCTGGCGTACGACCGTGGCGTGGTCCACGTTGCCGGCCGCGGCGACGACCAGGTGCGTGGGGTCGTAGTGCTTCTTGTAGAAGCGGGCGATCTGGCCGCGGCTCAGGGCGTTGACCGTGTCGACGGTGCCGAGGACCGGGCGGCCGAGCGGGGTGTCGCCGAGCATGGTGTGCGCGAACAGGTCGTGCACGCAGTCGCCCGGGTCGTCCTCGGTCATCGCGATCTCTTCGAGGATGACGCCGCGCTCGGCGTCGACGTCCTCGGAGGCGATCAGGGAGCCGGTCAGCATGTCGCAGACGACGTCGATGGCCAGCGGCAGGTCCGTGTCGAGGACCCGCGCGTAGTAGCAGGTGTACTCCTTCGCCGTGAAGGCGTTCATCTCGCCGCCGACCGCGTCGATCGCGGACGAGATGTCGAGGGCGCTGCGCTTGGCGGTGCCCTTGAAGAGGAGGTGTTCGAGGTAGTGCGTCGCGCCGTTCAGCGCCGGGGTCTCGTCGCGTGATCCGACGTGGGCCCAGATGCCGAAGGTGGCGGAGCGTACGGAGGGCAGGGTCTCGGTGACGACGCGCAGGCCGCCGGGCAGGACCGTGCGGCGGACCGTGCCGATGCCGTTGCTGCCCTTGAGAAGCGTTTGGGTACGGGCGACGGCCCGCCCCTTGGAGGAGGGGCGGGCCGTCGTCACGGAACTACGGGACGTCACTTGTCGGTGTCGTCCTTCTCGTCGGCCTCTTCGCCCTCGACGACGGGGATGAGGGAGAGCTTGCCGCGGGAGTCGATCTCCGCGATCTCGACCTGGACCTTGGAGCCGACCGCGAGCACGTCCTCGACGTTCTCCACGCGCTTGCCACCGGCGAGCTTGCGGATCTGCGAGATGTGCAGCAGGCCGTCCTTGCCGGGCATCAGGGAGACGAACGCACCGAAGGTGGTGGTCTTGACGACCGTACCCAGGTAACGCTCGCCGACCTCCGGCATGGTCGGGTTGGCGATCGCGTTGATCGTGGCGCGCGCGGCCTCGGCCTGCGAGCCCTGCTGGGCACCGATGTAGATGGTGCCGTCGTCCTCGATCGTGATGTCGGCGCCGGTGTCCTCCTGGATCTGGTTGATCATCTTGCCCTTGGGGCCGATGACCTCACCGATCTTGTCCACCGGGATCTTGACGGTGATGATCCGCGGGGCGTTCGGGGACATCTCGTCCGGGACGTCGATGGCCTCGTTCATCACGTCGAGGATGTGCAGGCGCGCGTCACGGGCCTGCTTCAGCGCGGCGGCCAGGACCGAGGCGGGGATGCCGTCGAGCTTGGTGTCGAGCTGGAGCGCGGTGACGAACTGCTTCGTGCCGGCGACCTTGAAGTCCATGTCGCCGAACGCGTCCTCGGCGCCGAGGATGTCGGTGAGGGCGACGTAGTGGGTCTTGCCGTCGATCTCCTCGGAGATCAGGCCCATGGCGATACCGGCGACGGCGGCCTTGAGGGGCACACCGGCGTTCAGCAGGGACATGGTGGAGGCGCAGACCGAGCCCATGGACGTCGAGCCGTTGGAGCCCAGCGCCTCGGAGACCTGGCGGATCGCGTAGGGGAACTCCTCGCGCGACGGCAGCACCGGCACGATGGCGCGCTCGGCGAGCGCGCCGTGGCCGATCTCGCGGCGCTTGGGCGAGCCCACGCGGCCGGTCTCGCCGACGGAGTACGGCGGGAAGTTGTAGTTGTGCATGTAACGCTTGCGGGTCACCGGGGAGAGGGTGTCCAGCTGCTGCTCCATGCGGAGCATGTTGAGGGTGGTGACGCCCAGGATCTGGGTCTCGCCACGCTCGAACAGCGCCGAGCCGTGCACGCGCGGGATGGCCTCGACCTCGGCGGCGAGCGTACGGATGTCCGTGACGCCGCGGCCGTCGATGCGGACCTTGTCCTTGATGACGCGCTCGCGGACCAGCTTCTTGGTCAGCGCGCGGTAGGCACCGGAGATCTCCTTCTCGCGGCCCTCGAAGGCCGGGAGGAGCTTCTCGCCCGCGATCTCCTTGATGCGGTCCAGCTCCGCCTCGCGCTCCTGCTTGCCGGCGATGGTGAGCGCCTTGGAGAGCTCGGTGCTGACGGCCTTGGAGAGCGCCTCCAGGACGTCGTCCTGGTAGTCGAGGAAGACCGGGAACTCGCCGGTGGGCTTGGCGGCCTTGGCGGCGAGGTCGGACTGGGCCTTGCAGAGCGCCTTGATGAAGGGCTTCGCGGCCTCGAGGCCGGCGGCGACGATCTCCTCGGTGGGAGCCTCCGCGCCGTCCGCGACGAGCTGGATGGTCTTCTCGGTGGCCTCGGCCTCGACCATCATGATCGCGACGTCGCCGTCCTCCAGGACGCGACCGGCGACCACCATGTCGAAGACCGCGTCCTCGAGCTCGGTGTGCGTCGGGAAGGCGACCCACTGGCCCTTGATCAGGGCGACGCGGGTGGCGCCGATGGGGCCGGAGAAGGGCAGGCCCGCCAGGATCGTGGATGCCGAGGCGGCGTTGATCGCGACCACGTCGTACAGGTGGTCGGGGTTGAGCGCCATGATCGTCTCGACGATCTGGATCTCGTTGCGCAGGCCCTTCTTGAAGGAGGGGCGCAGCGGCCGGTCGATCAGGCGGCAGGTGAGGATCGCGTCCTCGGAGGGGCGGCCCTCCCGGCGGAAGAAGGAGCCGGGGATCTTGCCGGCGGCGTACTGCCGCTCCTCGACGTCCACCGTGAGGGGGAAGAAGTCGAGCTGGTCCTTGGGCCGCTTGGAAGCGGTGGTGGCCGACAGCACCATGGTGTCGTCGTCCAGGTACGCGACGGCGGAGCCTGCGGCCTGCTTGGCCAGGCGGCCCGTCTCGAAGCGGATGGTGCGGGTGCCGAAGGTTCCGTTGTCGATAACGGCCTCGGCGTAGTGGGTCTCGTTCTCCACTAGTGATTTCTCCATACTCGTCGTCTTTCGTCCTGTCGCCCGTGTGGCGCAGGACGGTGCGGAGAAGCGCACCGTGTGTGCGGGGCCGGTCTTCGATCGAAGCTCCCGGGCGTTGTCCCGGGGGCCACTACCGAGGACCGGCGGCGGCCGTGGCGCGCCTCTCCTCGTCTGTTGTCGTACGTCCAGGTTACTGAGGTTGCCCCGGATACCGCACGTACGGCAAAGGGAGCGGGCCCACTAGAGGTGGGAACCGCTCCCTTTCACAGCGTCCTTACTTGGCGCCGCCGGCCGCGCCACGGCGGATGCCGAGGCGGTCGACGAGCGCACGGAAGCGCTGGATGTCCTTCTTGGCCAGGTACTGCAGGAGGCGGCGACGCTGGCCGACCAGGATCAGCAGACCACGACGGGAGTGGTGGTCGTGCTTGTGCGTCTTGAGGTGCTCCGTCAGGTCCGAGATGCGGCGCGAAAGCATGGCGACCTGAACCTCGGGGGAACCGGTGTCGCCCTCCTTCTGCGCGAACTCGGTCATGATCTGCTTCTTCGTAGCGGCGTCGAGCGGCACGCGGTACTCCTCTTGGTCTTCGATGCGCCCACGAGTGCCCCTGGTCTTGATCTCAGGGGAGCTTGAGTGACTCGGGAGCGAAGGTCCGATGAGCGCAGCCCCCAGAGTCAACCGGGAACGCGTACACAAACGGCCACCGACAGACTACCAGCCGCCGGGAGCGGCCCCCGACGGGCCTCAGCCGGTGAGGGCCCTCGCGCGCGCGAAGACGTCGAGGACCGCCAGGCAGAGAGGGACCAGGGAGAGCAGGAGGGCGCTCTCCGTGAGGTCCAGGGCCCGGCCCCAGAAGGGGGAGAGTCCCTTGCGGGGCACGATCAGGCCGGCCGCGGTCAGCAGGGCCGCACCGGCGGCGACGGAGACGGAGAGCCAGACGGTACGGAGGTCGAGGGCGCCGCGGTCCCCGTACCGGACGAGCTCCGCCACCAGGCCGGTGGGCGGGTGCAGCGCCAGGCCGAGGACGAGCAGGGCGAGGGCGCCGAGGCCTGCCGCGAGGACGCAGACGACCTGCGAGGTGTAGCGGAAGAGCCGGGCGCGCAGCAGCATGGCCAGGCCCGTGGCCAGGGCGAGGAGCTGGGCCCAGGGGTCGCCGGAGAAGCCGAGCACGGCGGCGGACGCGACGACGAGGGCCGCGCAGCCCGCGACGAGACCGAGCAGGAGTTCGTGGCCGCGCCGCGCCCGCTCCGCGATGTGCGCGGCGTCGACGGGGGCGTCCCGGTGACCGGCGTCCGGGTCGGCGAAGGGATCGGCGAAGGGGTCGCCGTAGCCGGTCCGGGCGGTGCGCTGCGGGGCGTATCCGATCGGGAGCCGGGCGAAACGGGCCGAGAGGCCGGGCAGGAAGGCCACGAGCCCGAGGGCGGCCGGGGCGCAGACGGCGGCCGCCGAGGCGGCGGAGGACTCGGTGAGGATCGCGGCGAAGGCGGCCAGGGTGCCCGCGGTGGCGAGGAGGGCCGCCGCGACGAACGGGGCGTCGCCGCCCGGGGTGACCGCGACCAGGACCACCGAGGCGACCAGCACGGCGACGCAGCCGAGCAGGAACTGCAGCCTGCCCGGCCCCTGGCCGGCGTCCGGGCCGAGGATGCCGGACCCCGCGATGAGGACGAGGGGCAGCGCGCCGAGGCCGAGGGCGGCGGCCGTGACCCGGTCCCCGTAGACCCGGGCACGCACCCCCGCGAACGCGGTGAGCAGCACGCCGGCGGCGCCCGCGATGATGCCGGGCAGGCTGTGCATGTCGTGGCGGACCGGGTCGGCGAACCAGAGGACGAAGCCCAGCAGGACGAGCAGGGTCGCGGCGCCCGCGGGGCCGGCGCCGCGCAGCAGGTCGTCGCTCCACAGGTGGCGGTCGCGGGCGACGGCGGCGGCGACGGCGTCCGGGACGTCGTCGAACACGGCGGGCGGCAGCGATTCGGCGAAGGGGCGGAGCAGGAGGATCTCGCCGTCGAGCACCTGCTGGGCGGCCAGCGTGCGGGCGCCGTCGAGGACGGTGCCGTCGCGTCGTACGAGGTGGTGTCCGGTGGGGGTGGCGACGGCCTGGGTCCGGCCGGTGAGGCGGAGGATCTCCGGGCAGATGTCGGCGACGGCGAGGTCCTCCGGGAGGGCGACGTCGATCCGGCTGTCGGGCGCCACGACAGTGACGCGGCAGAAACCGGTCGCTGCGGTCGTACTCACGTGTCTGGTCCCCCTGTCGGCGGCTGCGCACGGTCACGGGTCCGGTCCCCCGTGTTTCGCGGTCGCGCACGGTGCCCCTTGCTTTCGCGGTCGCGCTTTCGCGGTCGCGCACGGTGCGCGCGCAACCCTACCGGGGCGGTGTGCCCCGGCGGTCCGCGCGCGAGAACGCGGAATCCGCGCCGGGGCCCGGGAAGTAGGATCGCGGTCGCGCGGAGGCCAGTCCGTGGGCGGAGGCAGCCACGGGGGCGCCGGTGCGGGTCCGCCCGGCCCCCGGCCCGTCCGTACCGAGGGATTGATGCACCGGTGAGCCAGATCGTCGTGAAGCGTCCGCCGCGGGCCCTGCCGCCGGAACTGCCCGCGGGCGGGCTGGAGTTGAAAGCCCCTCCGCTGCTGCCGCGCGGGCAGCGCGAGGGCTTGCTGATGCAGGTCCTTCCGGTGCTCGGCATGGGTTCCTCGGTGGTCTTCTTCTTCTCGCCGCAGGCACCGCCGTTCATGCGGATCATGGGCGTGCTGATGCTGGTGTCGACGCTCGCCATGGTGGTCGCCCAGCTGGTCCGTCACCGACGCGGCACCCAGGGTCAGTTGGCGAATGCCCGGCGCGACTACCTCGCGTACCTGGCGCAGACCAGGCGTGCGGTGCGCCGGACGGCGCGCGCCCAGCGTGATGCGCAGTGGTATCTGCATCCCGCTCCCGAGCAGCTGTGGTCGGTGGTGGCACAGGGCGTCCGGGTCTGGGAACGGCGGGCCGGTGACACCGACTTCGGGCAGGTACGGATCGGGCTCGGGATTCAGGGCCTGTCGACGCCCCTGTCGGCGCCGGAGAGCGATCCGGCCGACGAGCCGGAGCCGGTGTGCGCGGGGGCGCTGCGGCGGTTCCTGGCGGTGCACAGTGAGTTGGACGGGCTCCCGGTGGCGTTCCCGGTGCGGGCGTTCCCCCGGGTGACGGTGTGCGGTCCGGCGGAGTCGGCCCGGTCTCTCGCGCGGGCGGTGGTGGCCCAGTTGGTGACGCTGCACTCGCCGGACGATCTGGTGGTCGCCGTGGTGGCGGGGCCGGACGCGGTAGCGCGCTGGGAGTGGGCGAAGTGGCTGCCGCACACGCAGGTGCCGGGGCAGGCCGACGGGGCCGGTCCGAAGCGGCTGTTCGTGGCGGAGGCGGCCGGTCTGGAGCCGTTGCTGGCGGACCGGCTGGAGGGGCGGCCTCGGTTCGGCCGGGAGGGCGGACCGCTGCTGGACCAGCCGCACATCGTGGTGGTCGTGGACGGCGGCCGGCTCGGGCCGGTCCCGGCGCCCGTGGGGCCGGAGGGGCTGCAGGGCGTGACCGTCGTCGAGGTGGTGGAGGGTGAGCCCGCCGCTTCCCGTGGCGGGCTCACCGTGATGGTGCGGCCGGGCCTGCTGCGGATGGAGCCCGATGCGGGCGCGGCGTACGAGGGCGTACCGGACGGCCTTTCGCTGCCCGCGGCCGAGGCGTTGGCCCGGCAGCTGGCGCCGCTGCGGACGGGCGGCGGAAGGGACGGTGAACCGCTGCTCTCGGACCTCGGCTTCACCGAGCTGCTGGATCTCGGGGACGCGGACGCGGTCGACGTGGCGCGCACCTGGCGGCCCCGGCCGGCCTCGGAGCGGCTGCGGGTGCCGATCGGGGTCGGCGAGGACGGGCTGCCGGTGATGCTGGACCTCAAGGAGGCCGCGCAGGACGGTATGGGGCCGCACGGGCTGTGCGTCGGCGCGACGGGTTCCGGCAAGTCGGAGCTGCTGCGGACGCTGGTGCTGGGCCTCGCGGTCACGCACTCCTCCGAGACGCTGAACTTCGTGCTCGCGGACTTCAAGGGCGGGGCGACGTTCAGCGGCATGGCGCAGCTGCCGCATGTGGCCGCGGTCATCACCAACCTGGCCGACGACCTGGCTCTCGTGGACCGGATGGGCGACGCGATCCGCGGTGAGCTCCAGCGCAGACAGGAGCTGCTGCGCGCGGCGGGCAACTACGCCGGCATCCACGACTACGAGAAGGCCCGGGCGGCGGGTGCGGCGCTGGAGCCGCTGGCCTCGCTGGTGCTGGTGATCGACGAGTTCTCCGAACTGCTCACCGCGAAGCCCGACTTCATCGACATGTTCATCCAGATCGGCCGCATCGGCCGTTCGTTGGGGGTGCATCTGCTGCTGGCGTCGCAGCGGCTGGAGGAGGGCAGGCTGCGCGGGCTGGACACGTATCTCTCGTACCGGATCGGGCTGCGGACGTTCTCGGCCGAGGAGTCGCGGACGGCGCTCGGAGTGCCGGACGCCTACCACCTGCCACCGGTGCCGGGCTCGGGCTATCTCAAGTCCGGTACGGAGGAGATGACCCGGTTCAAGGCGGCGTACGTGTCGGGGGCGTACCGCGCGGGCGGACACGCACCGGCGGCGGGGCAGGTGCCGGCCGCGCGGCGGGCCGCCCTGTTCCGTGCGATGCCGGTGCCGGTGGCGGAAGCGGAGGCCGGTGGCGCCTCGCCGGCCGGTCCGGTGCGGGTGCGGGAGGACGCGTTCGCCGACACCGTGCTGGACGTGGTCGTGCGGCGGCTGGAGGGCCAGGGGGTGCCCGCCCATCAGGTGTGGCTGCCGCCGCTGGACCGGGCTCCCGCGCTGGATCAGCTGCTGCCGGGGCTCGCACCGGACGAGGGGCGCGGGTTCACCGCCACGGAGTACACCCGGCCCGGCGGGCTGACGGTCCCGCTCGGTCTGGTCGACAAGCCGTTCGAGCAGCGGCGCGAGGTGCTGTACCGCGACTTCTCCGGGGCGGCGGGGCACCTGATGGTGGTCGGCGGGCCGCAGTCGGGCAAGTCGACGCTGCTGCGGACGCTGATCGCCTCGTTCGCGCTCACGCACACCCCGCGGGAGGTGCAGTTCTACGGGCTCGACTTCGGTGGCGGCGGGCTCGCCCCGGTGGCGGAGTTGCCGCACGTGGGTCAGATCGCCTCGCGGCTGGACCCGGAGCGGGTGCGGCGCACGGTCGCGGAGGTGGCGGGGGTGCTGGCCCGGCGTGAGGAGTTCTTCCGCGCCCGGGGCATCGACTCGATCGCGACCTACCGGCGCGGGCGGGCTCTCGGTGAGCTGCCCGGTGAGGCGTGGGGGGACGTGTTCCTGGTCATCGACGGCTGGGGCGGGTTCCGCAGCGAGTACGAGTCGCTGGAGCCGGTCGTCACGGACATCGCCGCACGCGGTCTCGGCTACGGGGTCCATCTGGTGCTCTCGGCCGCGCGGTACATGGAGGTGCGTGCCGCGCTCAAGGACCAGATCCTCGGGCGGCTCGAGCTGCGGCTCGGCGATGTCATGGACTCCGAGTTCGACCGGAAGGTCGCCGCCCGGGTGCCGGCCGGGGTGCCGGGCCGGGGCCAGGTGGCGGAGAAGCTGCACTTCATGGCCGCGCTGCCGCGCATCGACTCGGTGACCGAGGCGACGGGCCTCGCCGACGCGACCGCCGCGCTCGTTGCGACGGTGCGTGCCAACTGGCCCGGCCCCGCGGCTCCTTCCGTACGGCTGCTGCCGTTGAAGCTGCCGGCGGAGCGGTTGCCGAAGGGGTTCGAGTTCCCCGACCGGGGCATCGCGATCGGGATCGCCGAGACGGATCTGGAACCGGTGTTCGTCGACTTCGACACCGACCCGTTCTTCCTGGTCTTCGGCGAGAGCGAGTCGGGCAAGACCAATCTGCTGCGCCTGATCGCCAAGCAGCTCGCGCAGCGGTACTCCCCCGACGAGGCGAAGCTCGTCGTCGGGGACTACCGGCGGGGGCTGCTGGGCGCGCTGCCGGAGAGCCATCTGCTGGAGTACGCGCCGACGGCGGACGCGCTGGGGACGCACATGGAGGCCCTGGCCGGTGTGTTCGCCCGGCGGCAGCCCCCGCCGGACGTGACACCGCGGCAGTTGCGGGACCGGAGCTGGTGGACCGGTCCGCAGATCTTCATCCTCGTCGACGACTACGACCTGGTCGCGACGGGCGCGGGCGGTCCGCTGGCCCCGTTGGCGGAGTATCTGCCGTTCGCGCGGGACACCGGGGTGCGCTTCGTGATCGCGCGCGGTTCGGCGGGGGCGTCGCGTGCGATGTACGAGCCGTTCATGCAGCGGATCAAGGAGCTGGGGGCGCAGGGCGTGGTGCTGTCCGGCAACCCGGCCGAGGGGGACCTCATCGGGACGGTGCGCGGGCATCCGATGCTGCCCGGGCGCGGCTACTTCGCCACCCGGCGGCGGGGCAGTCCGCTGGTGCAGACGGGCAGGCTTCCGGAGCGGCCCTGAGAGTGGCGGGGGCGGTGCGCACGACGTCACGGGAGCACACACGGGCGTCGTTCGCCGGGAGTTCGGCGACCTCGCCAAAGGCCGCGGTGGTGCCTGTACGGTGCCGTGCAGAGCCACGTACGGAGAGGAACCGTTGACCATGGGAACGCAGGCGGAGAAGGACGAGCTGTACGCACTCGACATCTCGGGGGTGGAATGGCTGAGTGCGCCCGGCACCGAGGATGCGCAGGAGCGCGTGGAGATCGCGCACCTTCCGGGCGGGGCCGTGGCGATGCGGTCCTCGCTGGATCCGGAGACCGTGCTGCGGTACACGGAGGCCGAGTGGCGTGCGTTCGTGCTGGGGGCCCGGGACGGCGAGTTCGACCTGACGTAGTACGGCGGGAGGGGCACGTTCGGGTGAACGTGCCCCTCCGGCTGTACGCCGTGCCTGCCGGGTGTTCAGTAAGCCTCGGTGAACAGGCGTGAGGCCTTGAGGTCCGTGGTGCGGTAGTTGTCCTTGCCGGACTCGATGATCCTCGCGACGTGCTCCAGCCGGCCCTTCATGTCGTCGGCCTTGCCGTGGTACTTGCGCTGGAGCACCACGTACGCGGTGTGCGCCTCACCGTCCCAGGTGTCCGTGACCACCTTGAGCGCGCCGTCCATCTCCTCCAGGTCGCGGCAGATGTTCTGCGAGACCACACGGATGCGGTTCGCCATCTCCTGGACGCTTTCGTACCTGACCTTGGTGTGCGGGTCGTGCCCCATCCGATCTCTCCTCTGGCTCGGCTGCGGGGGGAAAGGCGAGCGGTTCAGACGCCGTTGAGCCCGGAGGCGCTGCCCGCCGAGGCCGGTGTCCTGACCGCGTTGAAGGCCGCGCGGACCTCTTCGTCGTTGGCGTTGCTGAGGTTCTTGGTGCTGCCCACGGCGTGGAGCAGCACGTTCAGCAGCCGGCGGATCTCGTCGTGGTCCTCGTTGATCACGAGCTGTGCGGACGTGAATCCCGAGGCGCCGACGCCGGTCCACCCCGCTCCGGCCGTCGCGAGGATGTCGGCCAGTTCCCGGGACTGCGTGGAGACCGCCTCGGCCGTTTTGACGATCTTGTTCCTGGCCTGGATGACCGGATCGTCGGCCAGTCCGAAACCGCCTGCGGGGTTGGTCATGCGGAGGTCCTCTCTCGGTTCGCTGGGAGGGGGTGCGGGGCAGGGGGCGCACCAGTTCCGGCGAAGGCGCTCCGGTCGGTTACTGATCCCCCGTCACCCGTTGAAGTCCCTGGTCACCCTAGCCACTTCACCGCACCGCCCCTGTCTGCCCGAGCAGCGTGAAACGGCTCTGCGGGGTCACCTTCGGCGCGGCAGGCGGCGTCTGCGGAGGTCGCGCGCCACGGTCGCGGTGCCGGCCACCACAGCGACGAGCACGGCCGCCGCGGCCAGTGCGCAGGCCGCGTAGCGCTTGCTCCGTTGCTGCGGGGTCTCCGCCATCGACAGGTGCGCGGGGTCGGGGGCCGGGGCGGCGGCGGGCGGTGCGTCCGGGCGGGGGGCGTCCTGCGGGGTGTCGTCCCCGGACAGGGCGCGGACCGGATCGACTACACCCCATCCGACGAACGGGTCACGCCCGTTGACGGTGCGTTCCGCCGTCTGTTCGACGCGGGCGATGATCTGCGCCGACGTCCAGTCCGGGTACTTGGCGCGCATGAGTGCGACGACCCCGGAGACGTACGGCGCGGAGAAGCTGGTGCCGTTGTCGGTGCACTGGCCGTTGCCCGGGACGGTGGAGACGATGTCGACCCCGGGTGCGGCCACCCCCACGAAATCTCCTGACTGGGAGAAGGGCGCGCGTTCGTTGTTGCGGTCGGAGGCGCCGACGGCGAGCACTCCGTCGAAGGCGGCGGGGTAGGTACTCCGTCGTCTGCCGTCCCTGCCGTCGTTGCCCGCGGAGGCGACGACCACGATGTCCTCGGCGACCGCCCGTGCCACCGCCCGGCCCAGCACGGAGTCGTCGGCCAGCGGCCTGGTGGTGTCCTGGGAGATGTTGATGACCTGGGCGCCCCTGGCGATCGCGTGGTCGATCGCGGCCGCCATCGTGCTGCCCTCGCCGTTGTGCCGCCCGTCGTTCTGACGGATCGGGATGACGGTGGCCTCGGGGGCCAGGCCGACGAACCCGGTGCCGGTGCGGGGGCGGGCGGCGATGATGCCGGCGACCTTGGTGCCGTGACCGACCTCGTCCACGGTCCCGTCGCTGCCGCCGCCGTCGGTGTAGTCGACGCCTGCGGAGGCGTCCACCGCGCCCCTGAGCTGAGGGTTGGTGTCGTCCACCCCCGTGTCGATCACGGCGACGCGGATCCCCCTGCCCCGGGTGTCCTGCCACAGCTCGTCGAGGAGCACCCGCTGGAGCGGCCACGGGCGGCCCTCGAACTGTTCCTTCATCGGGAAGTCGCACGCGCCGACGCCGGCCGGGCGCAGACCGTCCGGCCCCGGCACGGCATACGCGGCCTGCGGCCCCATGACGGCGCCCAGCGCTGCCGCCGCCGCCAGCAGGACCCTTTTCCGGTACGGCATCGCGCTCTCTCCCCCGCGTGTGTCCACTGGTGTCCGCCGCAGCGTGCCCGGTCGTCCTCAGGAACCCTGGGGCCGGCGAGCGCTGTCGGTGTCGAGCCGGGGGCCCTTGGCGAGGAACTCGGACCAGGCGATGGGGACGAGAGCCGGCGTCGTCCTCTCGTATCCGAGCCTGATCTGCGCCGGACCGGGCCGGGGCCGGCTGTCCGGGCCGTCTTCCGCTCCGGTGCCGGTCCCTGCGGCGCCGCTGTCGCCGTTCCCCGGAACCGCGTACCGCAGTCCGGTGTCGGTCACCAGGAAGAGTGATCCGTCGCGGCTGGTCTGGCCTTCCCTCACCTGGGTGTAGAGCAGCCCGCTGCCCGGGGTGACGTAGGTGCTCGTGCCGCCGGCGCCGACGGAGGCGGGGTACTCGGTGCCGGCCCAGGTGCTCAGCGTCGTCCGGCCCCTGTCGTCCGTGCGGCGCAGCACGTTGCAGACGGTGTCACGGCCGGGGGCGCCGGCGTCGGTGGCGTTGACGCGGACGGCTCTGCGCGCGGGCCAGTGCGCGGCCTGGCCCGCGAAGGGCTCGGCTGCGGGGACGAAGTCCTGGAGGCCGGCGGGGCGCGCCTGCCCGGCCAGGTCGAGGCGTGCGGTCTGCGGGGAGTTGATGAGCAGCCAGGCGGTGAACTCGGAGACCTTCCGGACCTCGCCGTCCAGGACGACGTAGTGGGCGGTGCCCCCTCCGTCTCTGGTGCGCAGCACTGTGCCCACGCGGTTCTCGCGCGCGGACAGGTGCCCCTCGATGTGGGCCGGGGCCCCGACGTCACCGGGGATTGCCGGGAAGGCGACCGGGCTGCCGTCGTGCAGGGTGGCCAGCCAGTCGTCGGTGACGGACTGCGGGTGCGCGCTGCCGACCAGGGCGCCGGTGAGATGGCCGAGGTCGGCGGCGGTCTCGTCGATGCGGTACTTGGTGCCGCGGGCGTCGACGAGGTAGCGGGTGCGGTCCTGTCCCTGGACGTAGAGGACCTGGCCGCCGGTGAGCCGGCCGGCGCCCTCGGTCAGGTGGTCGTCGCGTGCGGCGAGGACGAAGGCGGCCTTCTGCACGGTGTTCCCCCGGCCGCCCGGCTGAACGCAGACCGCCCAGCGCTTGGCGGTGCCCGCGTCCTTCTCCTCGGGCAGCCGGTCGGGGGCGTACGGGATGCCGAGGACCGGACCGCGCGGGGGCCTGCCCGCGTCGAGGATCTCGTCGGCGACCTGGATGACGCCGTAGTTCTGCGGGCTCAGCAGCAGCCGGGCCGAGGCGAGGTTCAGCACGGGGTGCAGCTGCGTCCTGCGGCCGGCGCCCTTGCCGGTGGTGAGCACCACGTAGCGGGTGGTCGACGTCTTGCCGACGATGACCTTGGCACCGGGGCTGTCCCAGTCCTTGGGGGCGGCCGGCCGGAACATGCCGTAGGCGCCGAACCCGGCGAGGATCAGGGCGCCGGCGACGAGGCCCGGGACGACTGCGCGCAGGGGGCGCGGGGCGCCTTCGTCGGAGCCGGTGGGCGAGGGCTGGAGGAACGCCGCCACCATGCGCCGCTTCGCGAAGGTGTACGCGTTGAGGTCGTCGCGCCGCGATGCCATGAGTCCGTCCGTCTCCCCGTGTCCGACCGCACGGCACCGGGAGCGGCCGCGGCCGGCGTCCCGTACCGGACCCCCGATGCCGGACCGGCTCCCTACTATGCCTGTAGATCCAGCGGAGTTGTGGGCCGGGTAGGGTGATTCACCCCGCCGGAGCCCCCGGTGGGACGGGCCCGGCGCGGGTCGCGCCGGGAGGCGCACCGGCCCGGATGAACGGGGGGATGCCGCGATGACGGCTTCCGCGACGCGGACGGCTCCGGCCCCGGACACCCGGCCTCCCGAAGGCCTCCGCGCCGCAGCGCCCGGCCCGCCGGTGCGCGGCGGCGGACAGCGCATCGCGCGGTGGGGCGGGCGGAAGGGATCGATCGGGCCGTTGCGGCTGCACCAGCTCGTCCTGTTGGAGATCGCGGCGGCGTTGCTGCTGTGCGCCTGGGTCGCGGACCCGCTGCTGCTGGCCCCCGTGTCGGTGCCGGCCGCGTTGCTCGTGGTGTTCGCCGTCGTGCGGCGCCGCCGGCGCTCCCTTCCCGCGCTGCTGCACTCCGTCCTCGCGCTGCGCGCCCGTAGGCGCAGGGCCGAGTCGTCAAGGCCGGCCGGCGGTACGGAACCGGGCATCGCGCCCGTCGTCGAGTGCGAACCGGCTCTGCGTACGTACGCGTTCGAGGGCCGCGACCGGCGCCCGGTCGGCATGGCCGGCGACGGTACGTATCTGACGGCCGTCCTCAGGATCGAGGCGGACGGCACGGCGCTGCGCCGGGACCGGTCCGCGAGGCCGCTTCCCCTGGCGCTCGTGGGGGACGCGCTCGACGTCGACGGCATCCGGCTGGAGTCGGCGCAGATCGTGCAGCACACCCAGCCGGCTCCCGCGCCGCAGCTGCCTGGGCAGTCGGTCGTGGCCCGCAACTACGCGCCGCTGCAAGCCCTGGCGGGCACCCCCGCGCTGCGGATCACCTGGATCGCGCTGAAGCTGGCCCCGGAGCTCTGCCCGGAGGCCGTACGGGCGCGGGGCGGCGGCCTCACCGGTGCGCAGAGGTGCCTGGTGCGCGCGGCCGACCAGCTGGCCGGCCGGCTGACCGGGGCGGGGCTGTCCGCGACGGTCCTCACGGAACAGGAACTCCGCGCGGCGATCGCCACGTCCGCCTGCGTGGATCCGTCGGTCACGGCGCGGGCGGACCGGGACGGGGCCGTTGCCCGCCGCACCCGGGAGACCTCGCGCACCTGGCGGTGCGACGACAGGCCGCACACCACGTACTGGGTGAGCCGCTGGCCGGAGCTGGGCGGCGAGGCCCCGATGCCGCAGCTCGTCGCGCTGCTGACCTCGGTCCCGGCCCTGGCCACGACCTTCGCTCTCACGCTGGGACACGGCGACCGGCAGGAGATCACGGTCACCGGCCACATCCGCGTCACCGGCAGCGACGACCGGGAACTCGTGGCGGCACGGCACGAGTTGGAGCGCACGGCACGGGGCGTGAAGACGTCGCTGGTACGGCTCGACCGCCAACAGCTGCCCGGAGTGCTCGCCACCCTGCCCCTCGGAGGTACCCGCTGATGTCCGCATCCGTCCTGGGCCGCGGGCGACCGGGGTTCTGGCCGGCCGGCCCGCGCCGGCCCCGGCACACGGTCCGCCCCGAACAACTGGCGTCGCTGGCCCTGCCGGTCGGCGACGACGGTGTGGTGATCGGCGTGGACGGCGAGGGACGCCCCGCCGTGCTCGGCCTCGTCCGGCCCACTCCGTACGACATCACGCTGATCGGCGGGCTCTGGACGGCCCAGGTGCTCGCGCTGCGGGCGGCGGCCACTGGTGCCCGGACCGTGGTCGAGACGGGGCGTGCCGCGGCTTGGGAGGGGCTGGTGCGGGCCGCGGGCGGTGACGGCTGTGGCATCGCGCTGCACGAGGTGGGGCGGGTGCCGCCGCAGGGGGCATCGGCCGGATCGCCGGTCGTCGTGGTCCGGGACTGCGGGATAAGGCCGCCGCGCGGCCGGTTGGCGTCCGCACCGTGGCAGTCGGTGGTGACACTGCTGCCGTACCTGAGTCCGGTGGCGGCCGGACTCATGGAGAAGTCGTCCCTGGTCGGCATTCAACGGGTCTCTCCCGACGAAGCCGCACAGATCGGGCATCTCATGGGCCTGGGGCCCGCCGAGACCCGGGCCCTGTCCACACTGACGGACGGCGTCACCCTCTGGTGCACGCAGCGGGACCGGCAGTTCGTGATGATCCGGGCGACCGATGCGGAATCGGGACTGCTGGGCAGCGCCCGCCGGATGGACTGACGCCTGCCAGGGCGTGTGCGAATTGTTCAGGTTTCCCTGCGCAGATGTGCCCGTTTGACCGCTTTACGCCTCACTCCCGGCCGCACTTGGCCCACTTGGGAGCAGTACGTGACGTACGGGACAGCGGCCGCGGTGCCGTACGGCCTGCCGTGACGAGCCCGATCACGATTAGGGTGGACCCGGACGCGGCAGGAGACCTGCGGGCAGGCAACGCGCGTCCCAGGGGGAGAGCCGGGCGGTTCGCACCAGGCCCTGCCCGGGGAAACTCCGGGCGGGACCTGAGGGAACGGTCGCCCCCACCCACCACGGCACAAGGGCGCTCGACCACACCAGGAGGCAAAGTGAACGGCGATCGGGACGAGATGCGCGGGGGCTGGAACAAGCCCGTCGACGAGTCGTCCGACGCGGAGCCCGCCGAGATGACGGGTGAGTTCACCATCGACTACACCCCGCCCGCCTGGTACACGCAGAACCCGCCGGGCGACTCGTCGGGCGGCGCAGGAACGCACCTGGCACCGCCCCCGCCGCCCACCGGCGCCCCGGTGTCCGTGCCCGGGCTGCCGGCCGGCAGCGGCTTCGAGCCCGACTGGTCCCCGGCGCCGCCGGCACCGGTCCACGGTGCCGCAGCCGAACCTCCGGTGCCGGGCGCGGGCGGTGCGCCCGACCCCTTCGGGGGCGGCGACGTGGAGAGCGGCGCGACCATGCGGTTCTCGTCCGCCGCGCTGAAGCGGGAGATCGCCGAGCGCGAGGCCGCGGCCCAGGCGCACGCCGACGGTGCGGCCGAGACCGGCGCCGGTGCTGGTGCTGGTGCCGGCGAGGATGCGGCGGACACCGGGCAGAACGGCTCCCGGGAGGGCGGGGAGGCAGCGGTCGGTCCGGACTCGCCGTCCGACTCCTCGCCGTCCGACCACGCGCCGTCCGACGTGGTTCCGGTTCCCGCCGACGCCGTGCCGTCCGACGCGTCCGCCTCCTCCGCCGCGTCAGCGTCCTCCGCCGCGGCGGAGGACGAGCCCCGTGAGGCCGACGACGACGCGGCCGCGGCCGGCTCCGCGAGCCACGACGTCTCCGACGACGGGCCGCACGCCGATGAGCCCGCAGACGCCGTACCCACGGACACCGACTCGGCCACGGACCCGGAACCCTCGGACGCCGTACCCACGACCGACCTCCCGGACGCGGCCCCCCTCGGCGTACCGTCGGCCGGCGCACCTCAGGACGCGGCACCCGCCCCCTGGACCCCGGCACCGGCCTCGGGCGGGCTGCCGCCGCTGCCGCCGTCGTTCCAGCCGGCGGCGCCGCAGCCCGCGGCACCCCAGCCGGCGACCCACTGGCCTGCGTCGGCCCCGGCCGACGCAGGAGCGGGCGGCTACGGCTTCCCGCAGGCTCCGGCGGCCCAGACGCCGCAGAGCCCGCAGGCTCCCCCGGTCCCGCAGCAGGCCGAGCAGTCCCAGCCGGCAGCCCCAGGGCCGCAGGGTGGCTACGGCTTCCCCCAGCAGCAGCCCCATCAGGCCCTGCCCGGCGGGGCACTTCCGGCGCAGCTCCCGCCGCCGCCCGCGCCGCAGGCGCCGCAGCCACCGCAGGCCCACCAGTGGCCCGGACAGCAGGGCGCGGCACTGCCCCCGCCTGCACCTCAGGCGCCTCAGTTGCCCCAGGCCCCCCAGCAGCAGCCGCAGCAGCAGCCCCCGAGCGGTTACGGATTCCCCCAGGGCGCCCAGCCGCCGGCCCAGCCCACCCCGAATCTGCCCGCGCAGCAGCACCCGCAACAGCCCCACCCGCAGCAGCCGCACCCCCAGCAGCTGCCGCCGCAGGGAGCGCCGCAGGGCCCGCCCGCCGACCCCCGCGCCGGGAGCGCCTGGCCCATGCCGGTCACCCACGACCAGCGCGAGCGTTCGGTGCCGGGCGCGCCCCTCGGTTACACGGCCGCGGTGGAGCTCTCCTCCGACCGGCTCGTCCGGGGCAAGCAGAAGGCGAAGAGCAGCCGCACCCCCTCGGGCGCGTCCCGCTTCAAGCTGGGCGGCAAGAAGGAGGAGATCGAGCGGCAGCGCAAGCTCGACCTGATCCGCACCCCGGTGCTCTCCTGCTACCGGATCGCGGTGATCAGCCTCAAGGGCGGCGTGGGCAAGACCACGACGACCACCGCCCTCGGAGCGACCCTGGCCACCGAACGGCAGGACAAGATCCTCGCCATCGACGCCAATCCCGACGCCGGCACGCTGGGCCGCCGGGTCCGCCGTGAGACCGGGGCCACCATCCGTGACCTGGTCCACGCGATCCCGCATCTCAACTCGTACATGGACATCCGGCGGTTCACCTCGCAGGCGCCCTCCGGTCTGGAGATCATCGCCAACGACGTGGACCCGGCCGTCTCGACCACGTTCAACGACGAGGACTACCGTCGCGCGATCGAGGTGCTGGGCAAGCAGTACCCGATCATCCTCACGGACTCCGGCACCGGACTCCTCTACAGCGCGATGCGCGGTGTGCTGGACCTCGCCGACCAGCTGATCATCATCTCGACCCCGTCGGTCGACGGTGCGTCAAGCGCCTCCACCACGCTGGACTGGCTGTCGGCGCACGGATACGCGGAACTGGTCCAGCGGTCCCTCACCGTCATCTCCGGGGTCCGCGAGACCGGCAAGATGATCAAGGTCGATGACATCGTCCAGCACTTCGAGACGCGCTGCCGCGGCGTGGTCGTCGTCCCGTTCGACGAGCACCTGTCGGCCGGCGCCGAGGTCGATCTCGACATGATGCGCCCGAAGACACGGGACGCGTACTTCCACCTCTCCGCCCTCGTCGCCGAGGACTTCGCGCGCGCCCAGCAGCAGCAGGGGCTCTGGACGGCGAACGGCGGCAACCCGCCGCCGCAGTACGCCCCTCCGATGCCCGGTCAGCAGATGCCGGCGCAGCAGGCGTACGCACCCCAGCAGCCCCAGCACCCCGGT
The DNA here is from genome assembly GCF_040302845.1 of Streptomyces sp. NPDC096323. Taxonomy (NCBI): domain Bacteria; kingdom Bacillati; phylum Actinomycetota; class Actinomycetes; order Kitasatosporales; family Streptomycetaceae; genus Streptomyces; species Streptomyces sp. NPDC096323. The sequence continues at coordinate 773,202 of NZ_JBEOSI010000003.1, read as the reverse complement.
CAGCCGTACCCGCAGCAGCCCGGTCAGCCGTACCCGCAGCAGCAGCCGCCCTACGGCGGGCACCCGCAGCAGCCCTATCCCCCGCAGCAGGCGCCCGGCGCCGGGCAGAACTGGCAGCAGTCACTGCCCTCCCAGGCGCAGTCGGCGACCGGTCAGGCCAGCCCGCCGCAGCCGCAGCCGCAGCCGCAGCCGCAGCAGCACGGTGGACAGCCAGGTCAGCCGGGGCAGTCCGCACATCCCGGACTCGAGGGTCCCGTCCCGCCGGCGGGGTGGCAGCAGCAGCCTCCACAGCCGCCGCCAGCGCCTCAGCAGTAAGGCGTCAGAGGTCTAAACCAATGAGGGTCCGCATCGCTCCGGCGATGGGGACCCTCATCGCATTCCCGCAGACCACACGCCGTTTCGGTGACCGTTGACGCGGCTCGACCACCGCTGATAAACCTTCGCTTCACCAGCTGGCGAACCACAGATCAACCCGCCTTCTCCGTGCGAGTCCTGACGCGAGGTCCCTGACCATGGTCGAAAGAGTCCCACCGTCCTCAGCCCAGCCACGCTCACGTCCGCGTGTCCTCCTGGCCTCCGGCGCCGCCGCCCTCGCTCTCGCAGCCGGGTCCGTCGTGCCGGGTGTGCCCTTCGCGCCTGCTCCCCAGCAGGCGCAGGCCGCCGACAGCGGCGACAAGACGCTGACCGTCGCGGTCGCGCAGAGCGTCGACTCCCTGAGCCCGTTCCTCGCCCAGAAGCTGCTGAGCACCAGCGTCTCCCGGCTCATGTACGACTTCCTGACGAACTACGACCCGAAGGACAATCACGCCGTCCCTGGTCTCGCCACCAAGTGGGAGCCGTCAGCCGACAAGCTGACGTGGACGTACACCATTCGGCCCAATTCCAAGTGGTCGGACGGTCAGCAGGCCACCGCGGAGGACGCGGCCTGGACGTTCAACAAGATCATGACCGACGAGAGCGCCGCCCAGGCGAACGGCAGTTTCGTCACCAACTTCAGGAAGGTGACGGCTCCGAGCCCGACGAAGCTGGTCATCGAGCTCAAGGAACCGCAGGCCACGATGGCCGCGCTCGATGTGCCGATCGTCCCCAAGCACGTCTGGGAGAAGGTCAAGGACTTCTCGAAGTTCAACAACGACACGGACTTCCCCGTCGTGGGCAACGGGCCCTTCGTGCTGAGCGACTACAAGGTCGACCAGTACGTGAAGCTCAAGGCCAACAAGGACTTCTGGCGCGGCAGCCCGAAGTTCGACGAGCTGGTCTTCAAGACGTACAAGGACCAGGACGCCGCGGTCGCCGCGCTCCGCAAGGGCGAGGTCTCCTTCGTCGCCGGCTCCCCCGCGCTGACGCCCGCCCAGGCCGCGTCGCTCAAGGGTGACGCGAACATCAAGGTCAACGAGGGTCCCGGCCGCCGCTTCTTCGCGCTGGCCACCAACCCGGGCGCACAGACCAAGGACGGCAAGAAGTTCGGCAACGGGAACAAGGCGCTGCTGGACCAGAAGGTCCGCCAGGCGCTGTTCCTGTCGATCGACCGCAAGACGATCATCGACAAGGTCTTCCAGGGCCACGCCGTCGAGGGCCAGGGATACATCCCGCCGCGCTTCTCGGAGTACAGCTGGCAGCCGTCGGCGAGCCAGAACCTCGCCTACGACCCCGCGAAGGCGGGCCAACTGCTGGACCAGGCGGGTTACGCGCTCAAGGGCGGCAAGCGCGTCGGCAAGGACGGCAAGGCACTCGACCTGCGCATCCTGTGCCACGCGACGGACCCGAACGACAAGGCGATCGGCAAGTACCTCAAGGAGTGGTGGGGCAAGCTCGGCGTCGGCCTCAAGGTCGACTGCCTCGATGACGTCTCCGTGCCCTGGTACGCCGGTGAGTACGACCTCGCCTTCGACGGCTGGTCCGTCAACCCGGACCCGGACTTCGTCCTCGGCATCCACACCTGTGCGGCCCTGCCGGCCAAGGCCAAGGCGAGCGCGGCCACGGACAACTTCATCTGCGACAAGACGTACGACGGGCTGTACAAGAAGCAGCTCGCCGAGTACGACCCCGCCAAGCGGGCGAATCTCGTCGGCCAGATGCAGTCCTGGCTGTACGACTCCGGTTACATGAACGTCATCGCGTACCCCAACGCGGTCGAGGCGTACCGCACGGACCAGATCAAGTCGATCACGACCATGCCCGAGGCGGCCGGCAACATCTACGGCCAGGACGGGTACTGGAGCTGGTGGTCGGCCGTTCCGGCCGGCAGCGGTGACGGGGACGGTGACAGCGGCTCCGGTTCGAGCTCCACGGGCATCGTCATCGGCATCGTCGTCGCCGTGGTGGTCCTCGCCGGTGGCGGGTTCCTCCTCTCCAGGCGCCGCCGCACCACCGCGGACGACCGCGAGTAGGACCGCGGACCGCGGGCAGTTCCCGCGGACGGATTGAGAGCGATCGGCCGGCGGGCCCCGGACAGCCTCGGGCCCGCCGGCCGGTCCCTCCACACGCAGCACGAGTAACGAGAGTTCCTATGACAGCTGACAGCACTCCGGCGCTCGTGAAACAGGCGGATGCGGACACGGACGGTCCGGCTCCTGCCGCACCTTCGGCCGCCCGCGGCCCACGGGCGCGCGACACCAAGGCCTATCTGAAGTACGTGGCCGGCAAGATCATCGGCGCGGCCGTCTCCCTCTTCGCCGTACTGGTCACCAGCTTCTTCCTCTTCCGGCTCATCCCCAGCGACCCGGTGAAGCAGATGACCGGCGGACGCCGCGTCTCCGCCGAGCAACTCGAGTCGCTGCGCCACCAGTTCGGCCTCGACCAGCCGATGTGGCAGCAGTTCACCGATTACGTGGGCGACGCGCTCACCGGCGACTTCGGCACCTCGTTCCAGTACCACGCCCCGGTCATCGACAAGATCACCGAGGCCCTCCCGGCGACGCTGCTCCTCACCGGAACGGCGTACGTCCTCTACAGCGCGCTGGGCATCTGGCTCGGCACCCGTACCGCCTGGCGCAACGGATCGAAGAGCGACCGCTTCCACACCGCGCTCGCGCTGACTCTCTACTCCGTGCCCTCGTTCTGGCTCGGTCTGCTGCTGATCATCGTCTTCTCGGTGGGCGTCGGACCGATCCCGGGCATGTTCCCGACGGGCGGCCTGGAGTCGGGCAACGAGACGGGCTTCGCGTACGTGCTCGACGTCGCGCACCACATGGTGCTCCCCGTGATCACCCTGGTCGCGGTCGGCTACGCGCAGACGCTCCTCGTGATGCGCTCCTCGCTTCTGGACGAGATGGGCAGCGACTATCTGACGACGGCACGCGCGAAGGGACTCCGCGACGACACGGTCCGCCGTCGGCACGCCGTGCCCAACGCGATGCTCCCGACCTTCACGCTGATGTTCGTCAACCTGGGCCATGTGGTCGCGGGGCAGATCCTGGTCGAGACGGTGTTCTCCTGGCCGGGTCTCGGCGGACTCTTCTACCAAGGGCTGAGCGTCCCCGACCTTCCGCTCGTCCAGGCGCTGTTCTTCGTCTTCGCCACCGCGGTGATCCTGGCGAACACCCTGGCCGATCTGCTGTATCCGCTGCTCGATCCCCGGGTGGGCCGATGACGACCGAATCCATGCCCGCGTCCACGCCGGGGGCGAAGGCCCCCGTACCCGAGGAGTCCGGGCCGGAGGCGGCCAAGAGCCCCGGCGCACTGGCCCGGGCCCGCAAGCGGCGCTCGATGGCCCGGTTCTGGCGGGAGTACCGCGGCCACCGGGGCGGCCTGTGGGGACTGGCCGGACTCGCGCTGATCGCACTGATCGCGGTGTTCGCTCCCGCGCTGACCGGCTCGGACGCGCAGAGCGTGACCGAGGCGCCGGGCGGCGCGCTGGAGTCACCGAGCGCCGAATTCCCTCTCGGGACCGACCAGTTCGGCCGCAGCGTCCTTGCCCTGCTGATCTGGGGGGCACGCGTCTCCCTCACCGTGGGGCTGCTGGCGGCCTTCCTCTGTGTGGCCATCGGTACGGTCATCGGGATCGTCGCGGGGCACTTCCGCGGCTGGTACGCGACCGTCCTGATGCGGGTCACCGACTGGTTCCTGGTGATGCCGACCCTGGTCCTGGCGATCGCGCTCGCCACCGTGATGGACCGCTCCCTGTGGACGGTCATCATCGCGATCGGCGTCACGACCTGGCCGACGACGGCCCGGCTGGTGCGGGCGCAGACCCTTGCCGTGGAGTCCCGCCCGTACATCGAGCGCGCCCGCGCGCTCGGCGGCGGGCACGGGCGCATCATGCTCCGGCACGTCCTGCCGAACGTGATGCCGCTGGTGCTCGCGCAGACCACGCTGGTGATCTCCGGCGCGATCCTGACGGAGGCCACCCTGGCCTTCCTCGGGCTCGGCGACCCGACCATCACCTCCTGGGGCGGCATGCTCCAGGACGCGCGCGAGGCCGGCGCGGTGAGCGCGGGCGACTGGTGGTACCTGGCGCCGCCCGGCATCGCCATCGCCCTGGTGGCCCTGGCGTTCACGCTGTGCGGCCGTGCCATCGAGACCGTCCTCAATCCCAAGCTGGGGGTGACCCGTTGAGCACGACGAACATCCGCGCGACGCCTCTTCTCGAGGTACGCGATCTGACGGTGACGTACGCCGGCGGGGCCGAGGCCGTCCGCGGGGTGGATCTGGAGGTCGACGCGGGCAGGAAGCTGGGCATCGCCGGGGAGTCGGGTTGCGGGAAGTCGACGCTGGCGCTCGCCCTGCTGCGGCTGCTGCCCGCGGGCACGAAGGTCACCGGCGAGATCCTGCTGAACGGCGAGGACGTCCTCGCCATGAAATGGGGCCAGGTCAGGGCCGTGCGCTGGGCGGGCGCCTCGATCGTCTTCCAGGGCGCGATGCACTCGCTGAACGCGGTGCACCGCATCGGCGACCAGATCGCCGAGCCGATCGTGCTGCACGGGAAGACGACGCAGGCCGCCGCCCGCAAGCGCGCCGGTGAGCTGCTGGAACAGGTGGGTCTGCCCGCCGCCCGGGCGGACACCTATCCGCACGAGCTCTCCGGCGGGCAGCGGCAGCGCGTCATGATCGCGATGGCGCTCGCCTGCGATCCGGGCCTGATCATCGCCGACGAGCCCACGACGGCCCTCGACGTGATGATCCAGGCCCAGATCCTGCGGCTGATCGAGCAGCTGGTCTCCGAGCAGGACCTCGGACTGATCATGATCAGCCATGACCTCGCGGTGCTCTCGGACACCTGCGACCGGCTCGCGGTGATGTACGCGGGACGGGTCGTGGAGCAGGGGCCCGCGTCCGAGGTCTACGAGCGGGCGCACCACCCGTACAGCAAGGCCCTGTCGGGCGCCTTCCCCCGGATCGGGGACCCGGCCTCGCGGTTCGCGCCCCGGGGACTGCCGGGCGACCCGCCCGACCCGTCGGCGCTGCCGGCCGGCTGCACGTTCCATCCGCGCTGCACGGTGGCCCTGGACTCCTGCACCACGCAGGACCAGGTGCTGCGGGTGGCGGGGCCGGGGCGGGAGGCCGCCTGCGTGCTGGTCGGGCCGGACGGAGCCGCCACGCGGGGCGCCGAGGAAGCAAGGAGCACAGCATGACCACCACCACGGACCTGCTCAGCGCGCGGGAGCTCCAGGTCACCTTCCCCGGCAGGCACGGCGCCGGGCCGGCCCGCGCCGTGGACGGCGTCGACCTCGACATCAGGCCGGGCGAGATCGTCGCCCTGGTCGGCGAGTCGGGCTGCGGCAAGACGACGCTGGCGCGCTCGCTGCTGGGCCTGGTCCCGCCGACGGCCGGGCAGGTCACCTTCGACGGCAAGCCGCTCGACTACGGCAGCCGGGCGCTGAAGGCGTACCGCAAGCGGGTCCAGCTGGTGCTCCAGGACCCGAGCGGTTCGCTGAACCCGCGGCACACGGTGTACGACGCGGTGGCCGAGGGCCTGCGGATCCACCGTTACCCGGGCGACGAGCGGAAGGCGGTGGCCGACGCGCTGTCCCGGGCGGGACTGCGGCCTCCGGAGCGGTTCTTCCTCCGCTACCCGCACGAGCTGTCGGGCGGTCAGCGTCAGCGGGTCGTGATCGCGGGCGCGCTGGTCCTGGAGCCGGAACTCATCGTCGCCGACGAGCCGGTGGCCTCCCTGGACGCCTCCGTGCGCGGCGAGATCCTGGCGCTGCTGCTGCGCCTGCGGGACGAGCTGGGCCTGTCCGCGCTGGTGGTCACGCACGACCTCGGTCTCGCGTGGAACATCGCGGACCGGGTCGCGGTGATGTATCTCGGCCGGATCGTGGAGACGGGTGACGTGGAGCAGATCCTTACCGCTCCGCAGCATCCCTACACCCAGGCGTTGCTGTCGGTGCTGCCGGAGGCCGAGGGCGATCCCGTGGTGCTGACCGGTGAGCCGCCGGACCCGTCCAAGGTGCCGTCGGGCTGTCGCTTCCATCTGCGCTGCCAGGTGCTGGCCTCGGGCGAGGCGGAGCGGGCCGGTGTCGCCGACGCCTGCCGTACGAAGGACCTGCCGGTGCTCTCGGGCGGCGGCGAGACCCAGGTGGCGTGCCACTGGGCCGGTGCGACGGCGGTGGCGCGGACTTAGGGCCTCTCCGGCGGATCAGGGCCGGGGCGGAGGGGAGGCCCTCAGCCCCGGTCGTACGCGGAGATCAGCTCGCTGCACCGCTTCACATCGGCGGCCATCGCGACGAGCAGGTCGTCGATCGAGTCGAACTTCAGCATGCCGCGTACGTACGCGAGGAAGTCCACGGCGACGTGCAGGCCGTACAGATCGAGGCCGACGCGGTCGATCGCGTACGCCTCCACCGTCCGCTCGGTGCCGTCGAACTGCGGGTTGGTGCCGACCGAGATCGCGGCGGGCATCGCCTCGCCGCTCGCATGCAGCCAGCCCGCGTACACGCCGTCGGCGGGGATCGCGGTGTGCGGCAGGGTCTCCACGTTCGCGGTGGGGAAGCCGAGTTCGCGGCCGCGCTGCGCCCCGCGGACGACGATGCCCTCGACGCGGTGCGGCCGGCCGAGGATCTCCGCGGCGCCGGCCACATCCCCTTCGGCGACCAGGCGCCGGGTGAGGGTCGAGGAGAACGGCTCGCCGCCGCCTGCCTCGCCGCGCACCCGCAGGTCGATGACCTCGACGCGGTAGTCGTAGGTGTCGCCGAGTTCGGTGAGCAGCCGCACGTTCCCCGCGGCTTTGTGACCGAACCGGAAGTTGGGGCCCTCGATGACCAGCTGGGCGTGCAGCTTGTCGACGAGCACCTTCACGATGAAGTCGGCCGGAGCGAGCTTCGAGAACTCGGTGGTGAACGGCAGGATCAGCACCGCGTCCACGCCGAGCTCGGCCATCAGTTCGGCGCGGCGGTGGTGCGGGGCGAGCAGCGGCGGATGGCTGCCGGGCCGGACGACCTCGCTGGGGTGCGGGTCGAACGTCACGACGACCGACGGCACCCCCAGCTCGCGGGCCCGCTCGACGGCCCGGCCGATGATCAGCTGGTGTCCGCGGTGCACCCCGTCGTAGGAGCCGATGGTGACGACGCTGCGTCCCCAGTCCTGGGGGATGTCCTCCAAGCCACGCCAGCGCTGCACTCTGACCGCTCCTCGCCCGAACCTGTGTACGTGGGTGTGTCTCTTACGCAGGTCTAAGACTGCCATGCTCACGCCCTGCGGCCTGCATCGGCATGGTCATCGGGGCTCCCGGGGGCCCCTCGTCGACGGGCGGGACGCCCTCCAGGGCCTCCACCGTCCGCCGCGCGCCGGGGCCGACGACCGCCGCCCACTCCTGCGGGGCATCGGCCAGCCACCCGATGACCAGGGCGCCGAACCCGGGTACGGCCCGGGCGAGCGCGACCAGCAGGCGGTCGAACAGAGCTGCCCCCTCGGGGGTGCGGACCAGCAGCATCCCGGTGCGGTGCACCAGGGCCCGGGTGCGGGCCGGTGACCGCGTCGCGCAGCCGGTCGCGGCGGCGCGCAGCAGCGCCTCCAGCACCACCGGGTCCCGGTGCCCGCCGCCCTGCTCGAAGTCGAGCAGCACCTCCAGCAAGGTGTCCCGCAGTGGCTGGGAGGCGGGGCTGCCGGGCGAGGCCAGCACCCCGGCGAGCGAGCCCCGGACCGGTGCGGCCGCCGGGCGGTCCCTGAGCAGTCCGGTCAGCAGGGGAAGCAGCAGGGCCCGTGCGGCCGGCCCGTGCTCCAGCCTGCGCTCCAGGTACGCGGCGGTGTGCGAGGTGTCGCCCGGGTGACTGCCGGCATAGGCGCGTACGAGTCCGGCGGCGTGCAGGGCCAGCGCGGGAGCATCGATCCCGGCGAGCGCGCGCAGCACCTCGCCCGCGCCGTCCCCGGGCCGCACGAGCCGTTCCCGGTAGGCGGCCAGCACCTCCTCCGGATGGGTCGGCAGGGCGACGGCGAGCGCGGCGGCGTCGATCTTCGGCCCGTCCGCGGCGAAGGCCCGAAGGGCTTGCGGCAGATAGCGGTCCCGGGTCTGCGGGTCGGCCACGAGCAGGGCGAGCGCGGGGCCGTGCAGATCGGTGTCCGCGGGGCGGGCCAGCAGGGCGAGGGCGGCGCGGCGCAGCAGGGCGCGCTCCGTGTCCCGGGTCAGGTGCCCGGCCACGAGCGCTCCGTAGGAGGCCGCCGCGATCCGGCGGGCGCGGCGGTCGTCGTCGCGTGACCAGCGTTCGACGGCCCGGCAGAGCGCGGCCGGTTCGTCCTCGGCCAGCGCGGCGAGCAGCTCGTCGGCGCGGGGGTGGCCGGACGAGACGAGCGCGTCGGTCAGTTCGTCCACGGCGAGGTCGCGACGGGCGTGGAGGAGCGCCTGCGCGGCCGCCGCCACGGTCGGGCGCGGGATCACGTCCGGCTCGGCTGCGAGCGGGCGCTCGTCGGTGAACCAGGCGCACAGGAGCGGCTGGATCGTCCGCGGCTGGGCGGCGAGCCGCCGGGCGACGGCGTCCAGGAATCGCCCGCCGTCCCGGTCGCCGGCGGCTTCGGCGTGGGTTGCCGCGTGGGTTGCAGGATCGGTTTCGCCGGCGGTTTCCTCGGCGGTTTCGGAGCGCGGGGGCCCGTCGGCGGGGACGAGACGCCGGAACAGATCCATCCGGTCCGCCTCGGGCAGCCGCAGCCGCCGCCAGAACCACGGCCCGAACTCGGCGTACGCGCCCCACGCCCCGGATCCGCCTCCGTCGGCCGCATTCCGGACGATGCGCCCGGCGAGCAGCCGGAGCACCCCGAGGTAGGGCCGGGCGTCAGGGACCCGCAGCATCGTCTCGGACAGCAGGTGCCCGGCCCACCAGCGCGCGTCGGGGAGGGGCAGGGCGCGGTCGGGGGCCGTTTCCCGAGGCTTGGGGGACTCGGCGGGCGTCGCCGCGCCCTCGCGCTCCCCCGCGGACAGCCGGTCCAGTGCGTCGATCAGGTCGGCCAGCCGGTGGGCCAGCACGGCCGGGCCCTGGCGGCGGCCCAGGAGGAGGAGTGCCTCGATCACCGGGCCGATCCGGTGGCGCGGCACGGGAAGCCGGTGCGGCTGCTCCGGCGCGGGCGCCTTTGCCGGGGGCGCCTCCTCTTCCGGCGCCTCGCGTGCGGCCTGCCCACCCGGTCGGCGCGGCTGCGGCACCCGGTTACCGCGCTCCCCGGCAACCGCAACCGCCCCCGTCTCCGCATGCCACCGGTGCACCAGCGCCCGCAGTGCCGCGTCCAGATCCAGATGCGCCCCCTGGACCCAGTCCCCCAGCTCCTCGTGTGCGAACCGGTATCCGGCCCCCGCCGGCACCAGCAGGCCCTCCGTCAGCACCGCGGACGCCCAGCCCGTGCGCCACGGGAAGATCTCCTCGAACGCGGCCCGGTCCAGCTCTCCCTGCCCCGGCCCCAGGCAGCGCCGGGCCGCCTCATGGGCCTGGCCCGCCACCCGCGCCGCCAGCCGCCGCACCGCCGTGCCGTGCGGCGCGGGACGCCACTGGGCGGCGATCCGGACCGCGATGCGCAGGCACATGAGGTCCAGATGGGCGCCGAAGACCTCTTCCGTGCCGGGCCGGCCCGGGGTGTCCGCCGGCAGGGCCTCGCGCACGTCGGCGAGCAGCCGAAGGGTGAGCGGATGCCGGTCGTGGCCGGCGGCGAGCGCGTCGGGCGGGAGGCCGTACCGCTCCCGGGCCCGTTCGGCCTGGCCCACGGTCAGGTCGCCGATGCGTACGGCCGGCGGGAGCCGCCTGGCGGGACGGGCGGGGCGGTGCAGCGCGCCGGGCACACAGAGCGCGCCCGCCGTCTTCCAGTGCTCGGGCCGGCAGGCGACGACGAGCCGTGCCCCGTGTTCCCGCAGCCAGTCGACCGTGCCCGCTGTCCACCGGGCCAGCCGGTGGGCCAGGACGGGCGGCATCTCCTCGGGGCCGTCCAGCAGGACGAGCAGCGGGCTGCCGCCGTCCGCGGCCAGCCGGGCCACCCGTTCGGGGGTGGCGGTCGCCATGTCGCCCGCGGCCCCGGCGGCGGTGACGATGCGCCCGGCCTGCCGGAGCGTGCGGGCGATCGCGTCGGCGACCGAGGCGTCGTCGGCCAGCAGATCGGCGCCCCGGAGCCACAGGGTGAGTGCGGGCACCGGCCCCCTGGCCCGGCGGGCGGCGAACGCGGCGAGCTCGGTGGTCCGGCCGGTGCCAGGCGCTCCGACCAGCCCGAGCATCACCGCGGAGCCGGCCGTCGCGAACGCGTCGAACTCCGCGGCCACATCAGGTCGTTCCACCGGATCACGCCCCGCGCCCGGTCCTTCCGCGAAGCCGGCCGACATGGCGGTGAGCTGGAGCGCCCCCGCCACGTTGAGATCGATCCCGTATCCCGGCACCCCGCGCGCGTTGCGCCGCAGCAGCGCGCCCAGTGCGCCGTCCCGGTCCGGGCCGGCCAGGGGCACCGCGCATCCGGCGGCGGCGTGCGGGGTGCGCAGGGCGGTGCCCAGGACCGCGATGACGGCGCCGCTGTCGGGGTCGAGCACGGGCCCGCCGACGGCCGTGCCTCCGAGCCGGAGCGCGTCGCGGCCGTCCGTGCCGAGGGCCAGTTCCAGCGCCCGGCCGATCGTGTGGGTGCGGCCGTCGGCTGTGTACGTAGCCGAGGTCGCGCCGAGCACGCGCGCTTCGCGCCAGCCGTGGGCGGCGATCGACACATACGTACCGGCGTCGATCCGCTCGCGCGGGGCGATCGGCAGGGGCGGCACGCCGAGCGCCTCGGGGCCGCCGGTGGGCAGGAGCGCGAGGCCGAGTTCCGGCAGGGCGGTGAGGTCGGAGGCATCGACGCGGCAGGTGCGGCCGCCGACGCCGTGCAGGAGGAGGTGCGGGAGTCCGGCGACCGCCTCGTGGCTGGTCACGACCGTGCCCCGGTCGTCCGCGACGAAGCCCGTCCCCCGCGGCCGGCCCGCCGGATCGCACAGTCGTACCAGCGTCGCCCGGTCCCCGCATCCCATGATCCGACGTTAGGCCCGTGGTGATCGACACGAGAAGCGATCAGGGTGAAAGCGCCCCCGTTCGCACCCCGGTTCACTCCGAGCGCCTGCACGTTGGGGTGAATCGGGGGCGTTCGCCGGACAGAATCCGGTGGGGGGTCGTGGAGCGGGCACTGGGGGCACTGCCCGCTCCACGAGGGGCCAGCCGAAGGCACCCGGAAGGTCAGGCGAAGACGGCGAGGCTCTTGGCCTTGCCCTTCTGCTCCTCGACGAGGACCAGGAACCGCCCGTCGGGCCCGAAGACCGCGACCGGACCCGGCGGGTACGCGGGCATGTCGAGCCGCACGCCGTTGAGCAGCAGCTTGGCCCGCCTCTCGTCGACGTCCCAGCGGGGGAACGCCGAGTCGGCGGCCTCGGCCACCGGCATGACGACGAGCTCCTCCTGGTGCTGGTCGAGCGTCCGCGCGGCATCGATGCCGTACGGACCGACGCGGGTACGCCGCAGAGCGGTGAGGTGGCCGCCCACGCCGAGCCCGGCGCCGAGGTCGCGCGCGATGGCCCGGATGTACGTACCGGAGGAGCAGACCACCGAGACGACGAGGTCGACCACCGGGGTGCCGTCCTCGGCGACGGCGGGACGGACGTCGTAGACCTGGAAGGACGAGATGGTCACCGGACGGGCCGGGATCTCGAACTCCTCGCCGCCCCGGACCCGCGCATAGGATCTCTTGCCGTCGATCTTGATGGCGCTGACCTTGGACGGCACCTGCATGATGGCGCCGGTCAGAGCGGCGACGCCCGCGTCGATGCCCTCGCGCGTCACGCCGGAGGCGTCCGTGGACGAGGTGATCTCGCCCTCCGCGTCGTCCGTGACGGTGTCCTGGCCGAGCCGGATCGTACCGAGGTACTCCTTCTCGGTCAGTGCGAGGTGGCCGAGGAGCTTGGTGGCCTTCTCGACGCCGAGCACGAGCACACCCGTCGCCATCGGGTCCAGCGTGCCGGCATGGCCGACGCGGCGGGTGCGGGCGATGCCGCGCATCTTGGCGACGACGTCGTGCGAAGTGAAGCCGGACGGCTTGTCGACAATGACAAGGCCGTCCGGCGTTTTGTTCTGCGTCATGCGGAAGGTGAGTCCTCGTCCTCGTCCTCCGGCTTGCGGTACGGGTCCGCGTCGCCGGCGTACGTGGCGCCCGAGGACGCCTCGCGCACCTTGGCGTCCGAGGCACGCGCCCGGTTGAGGAGGTCCTCGATCGCCTTGGCGTTCTCGGGCAGCGCGTCCGCCACGAAGGCGAGGGTGGGGGTGAACTTCGTCCCCGCCGCCGAGCCGACCGCGGAGCGCAGGATGCCCTTGGCGCTCTCCAGGCCGGCCGCCGCGCTCGCCCGGTCCTCGTCGTCGCCGTAGACCGTGTAGAAGACCGTGGCCTCCCGCAGGTCGCCGGTGACGCGGGTGTCCGTGATGGTCACGTGCGTACCCAGGCGCGGGTCCTTGATTCCACGCTGCAGTTTCTCGGCGACCACCTCCTGAATGAGGTCCGCCAGCTTCTTAGCCCGCGCGTTGTCGGCCACTGGTCCGTCTCCTTCTACCCTTGCTCAATCGTCTTCGTCGCTGTGCAGCCGCCGTCGTACGGACAGCAGTTCCACCTCGGGCCGGCCGGCGACCAACCGCTCGCACCGGTCGAGCACGTCTGTGAGGTGCCGGGTTTCCCCGGAGACCACGGCGAGGCCGATCTCGGCCCTGCGATGGAGGTCCTGCCCGCCCGTCTCCGCCACGCTCACCGCGTACTTGCGCTGGAGCTCGGCAACGATCGGACGGACGATGGAACGCTTCTCCTTCAGCGACCGTACGTCGCCGAGAAGCAGATCGAAGGACAGTGTCCCCACATACATGTGTGTCCGGATGTCCCGCCGGTTCGGGTTCGCGCCCCGCCGGTGATTGGCAGGGACACAAGAACCGTACACGGAACGGCCGGGGCCGATCGACGGATATATGTCCCGTCGACCGGCCCCGACTGTTGAGGTACGGGTCAGCCTCGCGGCTTCTCGCGCATCTCGTACGTCGCGATGACGTCGTCGATCTTGATGTCGTTGAAGTTTCCGAGGTTGATACCGCCCTCGAAGCCTTCGCGGATCTCGGTGACGTCGTCCTTGAAGCGGCGCAGACCGGAGATGTTGAGGTTCTCCGCGATGACCTTGCCATCGCGCAGCAGGCGCGCCTTGGTGTTGCGCTTGACCTCGCCGGACCGGACCAGCACACCGGCGATGTTGCCCAGCTTGGACGAGCGGAAGATCTCGCGGATCTCCGCCGTACCGAGCTCGACCTCTTCGTACTCCGGCTTGAGCATGCCCTTGAGGGCCGCTTCGATCTCTTCGATCGCCTGGTAGATGACCGAGTAGTACCGGACGTCCACACCTTCGCGGTCGGCCATCTGCGCGGCACGCCCTGCGGCGCGCACGTTGAAGCCGATCACGATGGCGTCGGAGCCGGTCGCCAGGTCGATGTCCGACTCGGTGACCGCACCCACACCGCGGTGCAGGACCCGGATGTCGACCTCTTCACCGACGTCGAGCTGGAGCAGCGAGGACTCGAGAGCCTCCACCGAACCGGACGCGTCGCCCTTGATGATGAGGTTGAGCTCCTGGACCAGACCGGCCTTGAGCGCCTCGTCCAGGTTCTCCAGGGAGAACCGGACACCCTTGCGGGCGAAGTTGGCGTTGCGCTCACGAGCGGCACGCTTCTCGGCGATCTGACGGGCCGTACGGTCCTCGTCGACGACCAGGAAGTTGTCGCCGGCACCCGGGACGTTGGTGAGACCCAGCACGAGGACGGGGGTCGAGGGACCCGCTTCCTCGACGTTCTCGCCCTTGTCGTCGAGCATGGCGCGCACTCGGCCGTAGGCGTCGCCCACGACCATCGTGTCGCCGACGCGCAGCGTGCCTCGCTGGACGAGGACGGTCGCGACGGCACCGCGGCCGCGGTCGAGGTGGGACTCGATCGCAATACCCTGCGCGTCCTGCTCCGGGTTGGCCCGCAGGTCGAGCGAGGCGTCGGCGGTGAGGACGACGGCCTCCAGAAGAGCCTCGATGTTGAGGCCCTGCTTGGCGGAGATGTCGACGAACATCGTGTCGCCGCCGTACTCCTCGGCCACCAGACCGAACTCGGTGAGCTGACCGCGCACCTTGGTCGGGTCCGCACCCTCGACGTCGATCTTGTTGACCGCGACCACGATCGGCACGTCGGCCGCCTTGGCGTGGTTCAGCGCCTCGATCGTCTGGGGCATCACACCGTCGTTCGCCGCCACCACGAGGATCGCGATGTCGGTGGACTTCGCACCACGTGCACGCATGGCGGTGAACGCCTCGTGACCCGGGGTGTCGATGAAGGTGATACGGCGGTCCTCGCCGTTGACCTCGGCGCCGACCTGGTACGCACCGATGTGCTGCGTGATGCCGCCGGCCTCGCCCGCAATGACGTTCGTCTTGCGGATCGCGTCCAGCAGTCGGGTCTTACCGTGGTCGACGTGACCCATGACGGTCACGACCGGCGGACGGGAGACCAGGGCCTCTTCGCCGCCCTCGTCCTCGCCGAACTCGATGTCGAAGGACTCGAGCAGCTCGCGGTCCTCCTCCTCCGGGCTGACGATCTCCAGGACGAAGTTCATCTCGTCCGCGAGGAGCTTCAGCGTCTCGTCGGAGACGGACTGCGTGGCAGTGACCATCTCGCCGAGGTTCATCATCACGCCGACGAGCGACGCCGGGTTGGCGTTGATCTTCTCGGCGAAATCGGTGAGGGAGGCACCGCGCGACAGCCGGACGGCCTGTCCGTTGCCGCGAGGCAGCATGACGCCGCCCACCGACGGGGCCTGCATGGCCTCGTACTCCTGGCGCCTCTGCCGCTTCGACTTGCGGCCACGACGCGCGGGACCGCCGGGGCGGCCGAAGGCGCCCTGCGTGCCACCACGGCCACCGGGGCCGCCGGGACGTCCACCGAAGCCGGGACGACCGCCGAAGCCGCCGCCACCACCGGGACGGCCTGCGCCGCCACCGCCACCGCCGCCACCGGGACGACCGGCGAAACCGCCGCCGCCGCCACCGGGACCGGCCGGACGGCCTGCGAAGCCGCCGCCCGCGGGACGGCCTGCGCCGCCACCGCCGCCGGGACGACCGCCGCCGCCACCGGGACCACGGCCACCGCCGGGGCCACCACCGGGACGCGGGCCGGCAGCGGGACGCTGCGGCATCATGCCCGGGTTCGGACGGTTACCGCCGGCGCCGGGGGCGCCGCCGGGACGAGGGGACTGCGGGCGCGGCATGCCGCCGGGAGACGGACGTGCGCCGCCCTGACCCTGACCCTGCGGGCGCGGGGCGCCGCCGGGGCCGCCCTGCGGACGCGGGGCGCCGGGGCGCTCCGAGCCGCCACCGGGGCGCGGGGCGCCGCCGGGACGGGGCGACTGCGGACGGGCCATGCCCGTCGAGCCACCGGAGGTGAAGGGGTTGTTACCCGGACGGGGACCGGCCGGACGGGCGCCGCCGGGGCGCGCTGCGCCCTGGCCTGCGGGGCGGGCGGGGCGCTCGGCGCCACGCTCTCCACCACGGGCGCCGTCACGCTGTCCACCGTCGCGGCCGCCATCGCGCTGACCGCCGGCCGGAGCCGGGCGGGTGGCGGGACGGGGACCCGGGGTGGCACCCGCGGGACGCGGGGCCTGCTGCTGCGGTGCTGCCGGCTGGGCCGGAGCCGGAGCCGAGAACTCGGCTGCGGGGACCGGGGTGACCGGAGCGGCCTTCGGCGCCGGCTTGGGGCCCGGACGCGGGCCCGCAGACGGTGCGGAAGGTGCTGCGGGGGCGCTGCTCGGGGCCTCGGCGGCGGCCGGCTTGGGGGCCGGGACGCCGGGCTTCGGGGCAGCGGGACGTGCCGCAGCGGCCGGGGAGGGCGCCGCGGGCTTTGCCGGGGCGGCCTTACGGGGCGCGCCAGGCTTTGCAGCGGACTTGCCGGCGTTGCCGCCGGGCCCCTGCAGTGCGTCAGTCAACTTGCGTACAACCGGCGCCTCGATCGTCGAGGACGCCGAACGTACGAATTCACCGAGTTCTTGGAGCTTGGCCATGACGACCTTGCTCTCCACTCCGAACTCCTTGGCGAGTTCGTATACCCGGACCTTAGCCACTTCGCTCCTTTTAGGTCCGGGTTACCGCCGGACCGTCGCTACTTCATGGGCGTACTCATCGCGTACTCATCGAGTGCTCATCGCAATCTCGACCTACTTCCAACTCGCGAGGTACCTGACCGCACGGGGACCCGTGCCGTTCAATTTCTTACGGTGTCACTTCTTACGGTGTCACCCGCTCGACGAACCGCTGCACCGCAGCGGGGTCGAACGGCCCCTTGGCCTTGAAGGCCCGGGGGAAGGCCCGGCGGCGAACCGCCAGGTCCAGACAGACGGAGACGGGGTGTACATAGGCACCCCGGCCGGGCAGCGTACCGCGAGGATCGGGGACGCATGCATCCCCGTCCACCACGATGCGCAGCAAC
This sequence comes from Streptomyces sp. NPDC096323, assembly GCF_040302845.1. Taxonomy (NCBI): domain Bacteria; kingdom Bacillati; phylum Actinomycetota; class Actinomycetes; order Kitasatosporales; family Streptomycetaceae; genus Streptomyces; species Streptomyces sp. NPDC096323. The sequence continues at coordinate 756,304 of NZ_JBEOSI010000003.1, read as the reverse complement.
TCGCTCTTGGCCGCTCGCTCCCGGCATCCCACACAGGTTCGTTCGGGGCAAGCGCGAGCGTGCGTCCGGCCAGACACGTTTAAGTCTACCTCCCCGCACCGACCTCACCCCTTTGGGGCAAAAATCGAACGGATGTTGTCGTGATCTCAGCGGCGTGGCGACGAGATCTATTCCCTGCCGCCCTGTCGGCCACCGGTCGGACCTGCCCGGACCGCGCTCTGTCGGTCCGGTCCGGGCAGGCCCGTCCGGGGCCGTCGCGGGTCAGCGTCGCTCGGAGCGCTCCCGGGCCCGCTCGGCCCGCTCGCGGTCCGCGACGTCGCGCTCGGCGTCGGTCTCGGTGTCCGGGCGGATGTCGATGCGCCAGCCGGTCAGGCGGGCGGCGAGACGGGCGTTCTGCCCCTCCTTGCCGATCGCCAGCGACAGCTGGTAGTCCGGCACGGTGACCCGGGCCGAGCGCGCGCCGAGGTCAACGACCTCGACCTCACTCACCCGTGCGGGCGACAGCGCGTTGGCGACCATCTCGGCCGGGTCGTCCGACCAGTCCACGATGTCGATCTTCTCGCCGTGCAGCTCGGCCATGACATTGCGCACACGTCCGCCCATCGGGCCGATGCAGGCGCCCTTGGCGTTCAGGCCCGAGCGGGTGGAGCGGACGGCGATCTTGGAACGGTGGCCGGCCTCGCGGGCGATCGCGCAGATCTCGACGGATCCGTCGGCGATCTCCGGGACCTCCAGCGCGAAGAGCTTCTTCACGAGGTTCGGGTGGGTCCGCGACAGCGTCACGGACGGACCGCGGACGCCCTTGGCGACCCGTACGACATAGGTGCGCAGCCGCAGACCGTGGGTGTACTCCTCGCCCGGCACTTGCTCCTGCACCGGCAGGATGGCTTCGAGCTTGCCGATGTCGACCAGGACGTTCTTCGGGTCCTTGCCCTGCTGGACGACGCCGGTCACGACATCGCCCTCGTGGCCCGCGTACTCGCCGAACGTCCGGTCGTCCTCGGCGTCGCGCAGCCGCTGCAGGATGACCTGCTTGGCGGTGGTCGCGGCGATCCGGCCGAAGCCCGACGGGGTGTCGTCGAACTCCTTGGGCTCCTGGCCCTCCTCGAGGTCGGCCGGGTCCTCCTTGGCCCACACGGTCACATGGCCGCGCTCGTCCAGCTCCACACGGGCCTTGCGGTAGCTGCCGTCCGTGCGGTGGTACGCGATGAGGAGGGCCGACTCGATCGCCCCGACGAGCACGTCGAACGGAATCTCCTTGTCCTGCGCCAAGCCCTTCAGAAGCTTCACATCGATGTCCACGGCTACGCCTCCTCTTCCTTCTTGTCCTTGCGGTTGAATTCCAACTCCACGCGCGCCTTGGCGATCTCGGTGAAGGCGATCCGGCGGGACGTGGGCTTGCGGCCCTTGACGCCCGGCACCTCGAGATCGAGGCCTTCTTCGTCGACCGCGAGGATGCGGGCCACCAGTTCGTCGCCCTCGACCGGGGTCAGCCGGGCCAGGCGGCCCGTGGCGCGTACGTAGTGGCGGTGCTCCGTCAGCGGGCGGTCGGCACCGGGAGAGCTGACCTCGAGGACGTACTCGTCCTCGCCCATCACGTCGGTCTCGTCGAGCTTCTCGGAGATCGCGCGGCTCAGATCCGCGCAGGCGTCGAGCTCCACGCCCTCTTCGGAGTCCACGATGATCCGCAGTACGCGGCGGCGGCCGGCCCGGGACACTTCGATCTCTTCCAGATCCAGCTGCTCCGCGCTGACGAGCGGTTCTACCAGCCCGCGCAGCCTCTCGCTCTGGGTGGTGCTCATCCGGGTGACTCCTCGGCCGCGTGTGCTGTTGTGGGGTTCGTCGCGTGTCTGGTCAAAGGGTATCCGGTCCCAGGGGGTGTTGCTGTCCGCCGGCCCTCGGGGCGCGAGTACGCTCACCAACAGTGATCACTTCCGGACAGATCCAGTCAAGACAGGTCCAGGCCCGAAGGAGAACAAGTGCGGCGCACGGGGACGACGCGCAGGGGAGCGCTGACCGCGACGGGAGCGATCGCCATGGGGGCGGTGCTGGCCGGCTGCGGCGTCGACGATGACGGGCGCGCCGGGCCCGAGCAGTCCGCACGGCCCGGCGCCCGGACCGCGGCGGACCGTTCCTCCGCGGAGTCGTCCTTGCGGTCGGCGGCCCGCTCCGTGAGCACCTCGCTGCTCGCCCAGTACGAGGCGGTGGTCGCGGCCCATCCGCAGACCGCGGCCGGACTCACCCCACTGCGGGACGCGGTGCGCGCCCACATCACGGCCCTCGGCCCGGGCGACGCGCTCGGTCTCGTCCGGACGCGGCCCGGCAGCGGCGGGGCCGGGGCGGCGGTCAGTGAGCTGGCCGCCGCGGAACGCCGCGCCGCCGCCTCGCACACCGAGGCCCTGATGAAGGCTCCGCCGGAGCTCGCCCGGCTGCTCGCGTCGGTCGCGGCGGCGGCCTCGGCGCACGCCTATCTGCTGACCGCGCTGGCCAAGGAGACGAAGGCATGAGCGAGGACGGGACGCTGGAGGCCGCGCAGGCGGCCCTGGCCGCCGAACACGCGGCTGTGTACGGGTACGGAGTGGCGGGCGCCCGCGTCGCGGCTGACCGCCGCGCCGAGGCCACCGCCGCGCACCACGCCCACCGCGCCCGGCGCGACGCCCTGGTGCGTACGGTGCGCGACCTGGGCGGTGAGCCGGTGGCGGCGGGCCCCGCGTACGCACTGCCGTTCGCGGTGCCGGACGCGGCCTCGGCCGTGCGCCTGGCCGCCGTGCTGGAGGAGCGGGTCGCCGATGTCTACTCCGACCTCGTGCGGGCCTGTGAGGGCCCGCTGCGGCGGTCGGCGGCGGACGCGCTGCGGGAGGCCGCGGTGCGCGCGGTCCGCTGGCGCGGCAGCGGCGTACCCTTTCCCGGGCTCGCAGAGCGGGCCGCGGACGGCTCCCGCACGGACGGGACCGGTCCGGGGGACAAGGCGGCGGAGGCCGGCGCGGAAGCGGGGCCCGACGCCGGGCCGGCCGGCCCGGCGCACTGAGCAGGCTCTGAAAGGGAACACGGCACGTATGGGTTTTGAACCGCCTCAGCGTCTGGTGCGAGCGCTCGGCGAGTCGTACGGGGATACGGCCGCCGGGGACTGGCTCGCGGGGCTTGTCGGGCTGACCGAGCAGGCGCTGGCCGCGATCGGGCGGGGGACGACCGTGGAACGGGTCGCCGCCCCGGGCGGGCGCAGCAGCCTGGTCCTGCTGGTACGCGACGCCGACGGCACTCCGGGAGCGCTGAAGCTCGCCCCCGCCGGGGCGGCCCCGGAGCTGGAGAGGGCCGCGCTGGCGCACTGGAACGGCTGGGGTGCGGTGAAGCTGATCCCGTCCGTCTCCGAGGCGGGGGGCGCCCTGCTGCTGGAGCGACTGCACCCCGAGGTGTCGCTGCGCTCGCTCCCGGAGGCGAAGGCGCTGCTGGAGGCTGCCGGGACGGTGCGGCGGCTGTGGGTCGACCCGCCGGCGGGGCACTCCTTCGAGACGGTCGCCGGACGGACCGGGCTGCGCCTGGAGGCCATGCGGGCGTCGGCGGAGGCCGATCCGGTGCTGGAGCCCCTGGTCTCGGCGGCCCTGGCGGCCCGTGAGGAACTGGTCGCCCACTCCCCCGAGACCCTGCTGCTGCACGGCAACTTCCGCCAGAGCAAGGTGCTCTCGGGCGAACGCGCGCCCTGGCTCACGGTCGGCCCCGAGCCGGTGGTCGGCGAGCGGGCCTACGATCTGGCGCGGCTGGTGCGGGACCGGGTCGAGGACCTGATCGCCTCGCCCGGTGGCGCCATGACCGCCCGACGCAGGATCAAGAGGCTCGCGGAGGCGCTGGACGTGGACCGTGAACGGCTGCACGGCTGGACGCTGTTCCGCGCGGTGGAGTCCGGCACCCGGGCGCTGGCGGCGGGCCGCCGCCAGGAGGGCGAAGTGACGCTGGAGTTCGCGGGCTGGCTCTGAGGCACGTACGCCGAAGGGCCCGCACGGAACGCGTCCGTGCGGGCCCCTCGGCGTATGACGGGGTATCAGTCCTGGGCGGTCAGGCGGGCGATCGCCTCGTCGACCGTGAGCTCCTCGCGCTCACCGGTGCGCCGGTCCTTCAGCTCCAGGACGCCTTCGGCCGAGCGGCGGCCCGCGACCAGGATCTTCGGGACGCCGATGAGCTCGGAGTCGGTGAACTTGACGCCGGGCGAGATACCCGGGCGGTCGTCGACCAGAACGCGCAGGCCGGCGGCGTTCAGCTTCTCGGAGACGTCGAGGGCGAGTTCGGTCTGGAGCGCCTTGCCCGCGGCGACGACGTGCACGTCGGCCGGGGCGATCTCGCGGGGCCAGCACAGGCCCTTGTCGTCGGCGGTCTGCTCGGCGAGGGCGGCCACGGCGCGGGAGACGCCGATGCCGTACGAGCCCATCGTGACGCGGACGGGCTTGCCCTGCTGGCCGAGGACGTCGAGGGAGAAGATGTCGGCGTACTTGCGGCCGAGCTGGAAGATGTGACCGATCTCGATGGCCCGGTCCACCTGGAGGCCGGCGCCGCACTTCGGGCAGGGGTCCCCCGCCTCGACGACGACGACGTCGAGGTAGTCGTCGACCTCGAAGTCGCGGCCCGCCACGACGTTCCTCGCGTGCTTGCCCTCCGTGTTGGCACCCGTGATCCAGGAGGTGCCGGCGGCGACGCGCGGGTCGGCGATGTAGCGGACCTTCTCCAGTCCCTGCGGGCCGACGTAGCCGCGGACCAGGTCGGGGCGGCCCACGAAGTCCTCGGCGGTGACGAGCTCGACGACGGCCGGGGCCAGGTGCTCGCCGAGCTTGCCGAGGTCGACCTCGCGGTCGCCGGGCACGCCCACGGCCACGATCTCGCCGTCGACCTTGACCAGCAGGTTCTTGAGCGTCGCGGAGGCCGGGACGCCGAGGTGGGCGGCGAGCGTCTCGATGGTCGGGGTGTCGGGGGTGTCGAGCTCCTCGACGGGGGCGGTCGCCGAGCCGTCGACCGGGGTGGCCTTGTAGGTCACGGCCTCGGTGTTGGCGGCGTAGTCGCAGTTGGGACAGTCGACGAAGGTGTCCTCACCGGCGGGCGCGGGGGCCAGGAACTCTTCGGACGCCGAGCCGCCCATGGCACCGGAGACCGCGGAGACGATGCGGTGGTCGAGGCCGAGCCGCTCGAAGATCCTGATGTAGGCGGCGCGGTGCAGCTGGTACGCCTCGGCGAGACCCTCGTCGGTGGTGTCGAAGGAGTACGAGTCCTTCATCTGGAACTCGCGGCCGCGCAGCACGCCGGCGCGGGGGCGGGCCTCGTCGCGGTACTTGGTCTGGATCTGGTAGAGGATCACGGGCAGGTCCTTGTAGGACGCGCACATGTCCTTGACGATCTGGGTGAAGATCTCCTCGTGGGTGGGTCCGAGGAGGTAGTCGGCGCCCTTGCGGTCCTTGAGCCGGAACAGCAGGTCGCCGTACTCGTCGTAGCGGCCGCTCGCCTCGTACGCCTCCTTGGGGAGCAGCGCGGGGAGCAGGACCTCCTGGCCGCCGATGGCGTCCATCTCCTCGCGGACGACGCGGGTGATGTTCTCCAGGACCTTCTTGCCGAGCGGCAGCCAGGACCAGATGCCGGCCGCGGTGCGGCGTACGTACCCGGCGCGGACGAGGAGCTTGTGGTTGAGCGTCTCGGCGTCCGCCGGGTCGTCGCGCAGTGTCTTGATCATCAATCGGGACATGCGCTGGACCTGGGCCATGATGAACTCCTGCTCGGAAGGGTGATGGGCCCGAGGTTAGCCGGGCGGCACCGGCGGGCGGAAATCGATATGCCCGGACCTGCCGTCAGGCGTGGGTGCGGCGCAGCAGTGGGAGTGGTGCTCCCATGACCGCGTACGGCATGGGAGCGCTGGGGAATCGCACCTGCCGGGCCAGGTCCCGGTAACCGAGCGAGCGGTACAGACCGCGTGCCGGGCTCTCCGTGTCGATGGCGGAGAGGATCGAGCGGGGCTGGTCGACCGCGTCGGTGATGGTGGTGATGAGGGTGCGGCCGATGCCGCGGTTCTGGAACTCCGGGTGGACGTGGAGTTCGGTGATCACGAAGGAGTCGTCGAGCCAGCCCGCCGTGCCGGTGGCCCGCAGGTGGGGCTCGACGACGGTGGACCACCAGTGGCCGCGTTCGTTGGGCATGCCGTAGACGAATCCCACGAGGCCGCCGTCCGGGGCGACGGCGCCGAGCGCGCGTGCGCAGGGGTGGTCGAGGTGTCTGAGGACGATGTGGCGGCGTACTTCGACCTCTTCGGGGCCGAGCCCGAAGGCGAGGGCCTGCACGGCGAGCGCCTCGTCCACGCGTGCGGCGAGATCGATCGGTGCGATCCGGACGCTGGGGGTGTGGGGTCCTTCCCCGGAAGCTGCTGCCATGAACCGACCCTACTGTCCGGGACGGGGTGCGGGGTACGGACCGGGACGGGCCGGCGGCGGGACGGGAGAAGCGTGCACGTGCGGGCACGGCGCGGCACGCTCCCGCGGGTTCAGAACAGCACGCTCATGAAAGCGCCGGTCTCACGGAAGCCGATGCGGCGGTACGCCTTGCGTGCGGGGGTGTTGTAGTCGTTCACGTACAGGCTGACGATCGGTGCGACGTCGGCCAGCGCGTACCGCAGGACGGCGGCCATGCCGGTCTCGGAGTGGCCGCGGCCGCGGAATTCGGGGGCGACCCAGACTCCCTGGATCTGGCAGGCCTGCGCGGTGGTGGCGCCGATCTCGGCCTTGAAGACGACCTTGCCGTCCTCGATCCGGGCGAAGGAGCGGCCGGCGGCGATGAGTTCGGCGACGCGGGCCTGGTAGAGGAGCCCGCCGTCGCCGGCGAGCGGGGAGATGCCGACCTCTTCGGTGAACATGGCGACGCAGGCCGGCATGAGGAGGTCCATCTCGTCCTTGCGGACGCGGCGGACGAGCGGGTCGGGCGCCACGTCGGCGGACGGGCTCTCGGTGACCATGACCGGCTGGTTGGCCCGGACCTCGCGGGCGGGGCCCCAGCCCGGTTCGAGGAGCCGCCACAGCTGGGCGGTGGGCTCGGCGGGACCCACGATCGAGGAGCAGCGGCGGCCGGCCCTGCGGGCGCGGTCGGCGAAGGCCCGGACGGCCTCGGGGGTGGCGCAGATGGGGACGAGGTTGGCTCCCGAGTAGCAGAGGGAGCGCAGCTGTCCGCCCGCGTACCAGCCCCACATCTCGCCGCCGAGGCGCCAGGGGTCGAGGCCCGCGATCCGGACCCGGGAGGTCACGAAGGCGTTGGCTACGGGTTCGCTCTCCAGCACCGCGAGGGCGGCGCCGAGGTCGCTGGGTTCGAGGACCCGGGTGGTGGTCTGCGTCAACACGAGGGGGCCTCACCATGCGGTCTGCTGATTTCCGCACTGTACCCAAAGAGGCTGGGGCACGCCGCTCGTGCCCGTGAACAGGCTCTGCGGAGGCCGGTGACCTCGCTCACGAGCAGCGCCCCGCGCGGAGGGTTTCTCCGGCGGGGCGCTGTCGTGGTTGTCATGGGTCAGCCCGTGGTTGTCATGGGTCAGCTGATGGAGACCTCGGGCTCGCCGGAGGCGACGCCGTCCTTCTCCATCTGCTCGGCGATCTTGAGGGCTTCCTCGATGAGGGTCTCGACGATCTTCGACTCGGGCACCGTCTTGATGATCTCGCCCTTGACGAAGATCTGGCCCTTTCCGTTGCCGGAGGCCACGCCCAGGTCGGCCTCGCGCGCCTCGCCGGGGCCGTTGACGACGCAGCCCATCACGGCGACGCGCAGCGGCACCTCCATGCCGTCGAGGCCGGCGCTCACCTGGTCGGCCAGCTTGTACACGTCCACCTGCGCACGGCCGCAGGACGGGCAGGACACGATCTCCAGCCGTCGCTGCTTCAGGTTCAGCGACTCCAGGATCTGGAGGCCGACCTTGACCTCCTCGGCCGGCGGCGCGGACAGGGAGACGCGGATCGTGTCGCCGATGCCCTCGCTGAGCAGGGCGCCGAAGGCGACGGCCGACTTGATCGTGCCCTGGAAGGCGGGGCCGGCCTCGGTCACGCCCAGGTGCAGCGGGTAGTCGCACTGTGCGGCGAGCTGCCGGTAGGCGTTGACCATGACGACCGGGTCGTTGTGCTTGACCGAGATCTTGATGTCGCGGAAGCCGTGCTCCTCGAAGAGGGACGCCTCCCACAGGGCCGACTCGACGAGGGCCTCCGGCGTGGCCTTGCCGTACTTCTTCAGCAGCCGCGCGTCCAGCGAACCGGCGTTCACGCCGATGCGGATCGGCGTCCCGGCGTCGTTCGCCGCGCGCGCGATCTCCTTGACCTTGTCGTCGAACTGCTTGATGTTGCCGGGGTTGACCCGTACCGCCGCGCAGCCCGCGTCGATCGCCGCGAAGACGTACTTCGGCTGGAAGTGGATGTCGGCGATCACCGGGATCTGCGACTTGGAGGCGATCGTCGCGAGCGCGTCCGCGTCGTCCTGGGTCGGGCAGGCCACCCGCACGATCTGACAGCCCGAGGCGGTCAGCTCGGCGATCTGCTGGAGCGTCGCGCCGATGTCCGACGTACGCGTCGTCGTCATCGACTGCACCGAAACCGGCGCGTCCCCACCGACCGCCACCGACCCGACCTGGATCTTGCGGCTGACCCGCCGTACGGCGAGCTGGGTCGGAACGGTGGGCATTCCGAGAGAAATCGCAGTCATGCGCTGAGCATCCCCAAGGTGTGGATCGAGGTCCCGAAGTCGGCGGGCTCCGGCCTTCGAGGTTACGGCACCGAGCACGGGGTGAGGCACACCGCGTCCGAGTGCCCCCGCAGAAAGGGGCTCCCGGACGCATCGTGCGCATCCGCCGTCACTCGGGATACATCCGCGGACGGTCCGGTCAGGAGATCTTGACCGGGTTGACGACGTCGGCGACCAGGACGAGCAGGGTGAAGCAGATGAACACCCCGGCGACCACGTAGGCGACCGGCATCAGCCGGGCGACGTCGAACGGGCCGGGGTCGGGGCGCTTGAAGACACGTGCCGTGTTCCGGCGCAGCGCCTCCCAGAGGGCCCCCGCGATGTGGCCGCCGTCGAGCGGCAGCAGCGGCAGCATGTTGAAGAGGAACAGCGAGAGGTTGAAACCGGCGAGCAGGAACAACATCATCGCGACCTGGTTCTGCGCCGGCACGTCCAGGTTCATCACCTCGCCGCCGATGCGGGCCGCGCCGATGACGCCGACCGGGGAGTCGTCCGCGCGCTCACCGTCGTTGAAGGCCGCGTCCCACAGGGCCGGGATCTTGGACGGCAGGGCGATGATCGAGTCGACACCGTTCTCGATCATGTCGCCCATACGGACCACGGAGTCACCGAAGGAGAGCGGGACGATCTCCGTCCGCGCCGCGAAGCCGAGGTAGCCGGCGGTCACGAATCCCGGGACCACCTCGCCGTGGGAGTCCTTCTTCGCCACGGCGTTCTTCTGGAGCACGGCGTGGAGGGTCTTCTCCTGCCCGTCGCGCCGGACCGTGATGGTGGCGGGGCCGATCGTGTCGCGGATCTTGTCGGAGAGTACGGACCACTCGTCGATCTTCTGGCCGTTGAAGGCGACGATCTTGTCGCCCACCTTCAGGCCCGCCGCCTTCGCGGGCGAGACCGGGTCGGACTTCTTGCAGGTCTCCCGCTTCTCGCTCTGGGAGATCACGCACTTCTGGACGCCCGCGACATCGGTCGTCTGGGTCTGGAACCCGAAGGTCATGGCCACGCCGAGGAAGATCGCCACGGCCAGGATCAGGTTCATGAACGGTCCGGCGAACATGACGATGACGCGCTTCCACGGCTTGCGCGTGTAGAAGAGACGCTTCTCGTCGCCCGGTTCCAGCTCCTCGAAGGCGGCGGATCTGGCGTCCTCGATCATGCCGCGCCACGGTGAGGTCGACCGGGCCTCCAGCTTCCCGTCCGGTCCCGGCGGAAACATCCCGATCATGCGGATGTAGCCGCCGGCGGGGATGGCCTTGATCCCGTACTCCGTGTCGCCCCTCTTGCGCGACCAGACGGTCGGGCCGAAACCGACCATGTACTGGGGGACGCGGATGCCGAAGAGCTTCGCGGTCGACAGGTGGCCCAGCTCGTGCCAGGCGATGGAGAACAGCAGCCCGACGGCGAAGACGGCGATGCCGAGAATCGTCAGCAGGATCGTCGTCATACTCATGCGCGCGCCTCCGCGGTGGCCTTGGCCGAGAGTTCACGGGCCCGGGTCCGTGCCCAGGCCTCCGCTTCAAGGACGTCCGCGACCGTCAGGGAAGTTCCCGCCGGCGGCGTTCCGTGTTCGCAGACCACCGCCGTGACCGTGTCCATGATGCCGTTGAAGGCCAGCCGCCCGGCCAGGAACGCGTCCACGCACTCCTCGTTCGCCGCGTTGAACACCGCCGGAGCGGTGCCGCCCAGCGCTCCCACGTGCCGGGCGAGTCCGACGGACGGGAAGGCCTCGGTGTCGAGCGGGAAGAACTCCCAGGCCGAGGCCTTCGTCCAGTCGAAGGCGGGCGCCGCGTCGGGGACGCGCTGCGGCCAGCCGAGGCCGATGGCGATCGGCCCGCTCATGTCGGGCGGGGTGGCCTGGGCGAGGGTGGAGCCGTCGGTGAACTCCACCATCGAGTGAACGTACGACTGGGGGTGGACCACGACCTCGATCCGGTCGAAGGGGATGTCGTAGAGGAGGTGCGCCTCGATGACCTCAAGACCCTTGTTGACGAGCGTGGCCGAATTGACCGTGATGACCGGGCCCATGGCCCAGGTCGGGTGATTGAGGGCCTGCTCGCGTGTGACGTCGGCGAGCTCGCTCCTGGTGCGTCCCCGGAACGGGCCGCCGGACGCCGTGACGACGAGCCTGCGCACATCGGCGCGCGTGCCGGCCGCGAGCGCCTGGAAGAGCGCGGCGTGTTCGGAGTCGACCGGGATGATCTGGCCGGGGGCCGCGAGCGCCTTGACCAGGGGGCCGCCGACGATCAGCGACTCCTTGTTGGCGAGCGCCAGCGTGCGGCCCGCCTTCAGCGCGGCCAGGGTGGGGGCGAGACCGATCGAGCCGGTGATCCCGTTCAGCACGGTGTGGCAGTCGCTGCCCGCCAACTGCGTGGCGGCGTCGGGTCCGGCGAGGATCTCGGGAGGCTGCTCCCCCGCTCCGTACTCCTTGCGCAGCGCCTCACGCAGGGCCGGCACGGCGTCGGGAGAGGCGACGGCGACCGTGTGCACCCTCAGTCGGCGCGCCTGCTCGGCGAGGAGGGCGACCCGGCCGCCCGCCGCGGAGAGCGCGGTGACGCGGAAGCGGTCGGGGTTGCGCAGCACCAGGTCGATGGCCTGGGTGCCGATGGACCCGGTGGAGCCGAGGATGACGAGATCCCGGCGGCCTTCCACGGCGTCGAAGACGAGGTGCGGGTCGGCGAGGGGGGCGGGGCTGTCGCTCATGCCCCCCATTGTCACCGCATCGGCTGTGCGCCTGGACAGCGCGCCCCCCGCGCCGCGTCGTGGCTGTCCGCTCATGGAGTCCTCAGCCCTTCGCCGCGCGGAACTTGGCCCACTGGGCGGCCATGACCTCGGGCGGCACCCCGCCGATGTCCTTGGTGGAGGTGATCTCCGCCCGGAAGGCGAGGGTCGTGGAGCCGGAGCGGACGACGGTGAGGTACTCGTACAGCTTCTGCTGCCCCTTCACATCGAGGATGGTGAAGCGGTACGCCTTCGCCTCGTCGGCCTCGGCCGCGAAGGCGGGGGCCTTGGCCGGTTCGACCTTCAGGTACTTCGCGGCGGCGACGGCCCGCTGCTCGGTGAACCCTCCGGCGCAGTCCCGGCCGGCCTTGTCGAGGGCCTTCATGACGGTGGCCGCGCCGCCGTTCGCGTAGCTGCGCAGGGTGATGTCGACGGTGGTGCCGAGCATCTCGTCCGGGACGTCGACCTTGCGCTGGACCTGCGCGGCCGGGTCCGGGTCGCTGACCTCGCCGGAGAGGCTGACGAGCGGCTGGCAGCCGTCCGGGACGGCGGTGTACGCGTCGCCGAGCGGGCCGTCGAGGACGTACTCGGAGGCGGTGTACGCGCCGACGCTCTCGCCGTCGGTGAAGGACGCCGCCTTCAGCCGGGCCTCGTCGGGTGCCGCGGGCGCGGAGGGCCTGGCCGGCGCCTTGGTGTTCTTGCCGCCCGAGGCGGCGCCGTCCGTACCGTCCTCGTCACCGCCACAGGCGGACATGCCCAGCGCCAGGGCGGCCGTGATCCCGACGACCGCCAGCCGGCGCCGTCGGCCCCGCTGGTCCCTCACCCCGTACATGCGTGTCCCCATTCGCTGATCTGCCGGCGTCCGGGGAGCCTATCGCCCCGGGCCGGCGGGGGCCCGCCCCTCCAGGAGCTCCGCGAACCCGGCGAAAACCTCGTGGAACCGGGGGAACGTCTTGCGTACGCAGCCGGGGTCGTCGTACGTGATGCCGGGCGTCCGCAGACCGGTGACGGCGAAGGACATGACGATGCGGTGGTCGCCGTGCGTCTCGATGTCCGTGGGCTTCGGGCTGCCCGGAAGGACCTCGATCCAGTCCGGACCGGTCGTGACGGTGATGCCCATGTTCCGCAGGTTCCGGGCGCACGCCTCCAGCCGGTCGCACTCCTTGACCCGGGTGTTGCCGACGTCCTCGATGCGGACCGGGCCCGAGGCGAAGGGGGCGATCGCGGCGAGCGTGGGCATGGTGTCGGAGATGTCGCGCATGTTGACGGTGAGGCCGCGGAGTTCACCGGTGGACCGGACGGTCGTGGCGTCGGCCGTCATGTTCACCTCCGCGCCCATGCGGCGCAGCACGTCGACGAACCGCAGATCCCCCTGGAGGGCGCCCTGCCCGAGGCCGGGGACGGTGACCTCGCCGCCCGTCAGCGCCGCCGCGGCGAAGAAGTAGCTCGCGGTGGAGGCGTCGGGCTCGACGGCGTACGTGGTGGCGCGGTAGCCGCCGGGCGGCACCGTGAAGACGGCGTTGCCGGGGCCGCCGCGGGTGACCTCGACGCCGAAGCTCCGCATCATCGCGAGGGTGATCTCGATGTACGGCGCCGACACCAGATCGGTGACGGTGATCGTGAGCCCCTGCGCCGTCAGCGGTCCGAGCATCAGCAGCGCGGTGAGGTACTGGCTGGACTGCCCGGCGTCCAGGGTCAGTTCGCCGCCCTTGATGCCGGCGGCCTCGATGCGCAGCGGGTGGTGGCCCTCTGCACCCTCGTGGCGGAGGTCGACACCGAGCGTGCGCAGCGCCTCGGTGAGCGGGGCGAGGGGGCGGCGACGCATCTGGGCGGAGGCGTCGAAGCGGTAGCTGCCGCGGGCGCCGGCCGCCGCGAGGGTCGGCAGGAACCGGGCCGTGGTCGCGCCGTCGCGGCAGTAGACGTCGGCCTCGGTGGCGGCGGGTCCGGACGGGCGGCCGGTGATGCGCCAGGTCTCGGCCTCCTGTTCCACCGCGTAGCCGAGGGCGGTGAGCCCCTCGGCGAAGCCTTCGGTGTCGTCCGAGCCGAGGGGGCGTACGAGGGTGCTGGTGCCGTTCGCGGCTGCGGCCAGGAAGAGGGCGCGCGCGGTGACGGACTTGGAACCGGGGACATGGATGACGGTCACGGACGGCCATCCTGCCGTGCCGGCCACGCGGCGGCGGGGCACGTCCATCGAGTGGACGCGCCGCGGACACGGCGGCGGGGCGCGTCCGGTGCGGACGCGCCCCGGACACGGTGGCGGGGCACGCCCGGTGCGGACGCGCCCCGCCGCCTCGGGCGCATTGGTTCAGCGGATCGGCCGGTGCACGTTCTCCCGCGTCGAGGGGCCCGGGGTGGCGTCGGCGATCCACGGGCCTTCGCCGCTCGGGTCGACGATGCCCTCCTCCAGCCAGGTGTACGTGCCCGCGAGGACTCCGTCGACCATCTTCCGGTCGAGGTCGTCGGTGTTGGACCAGAGCCGGGTGAAGAGCTCCTCGATCCGGATGCGGGACTGCCGGCAGAAGGTGTCGGCCAGCTGGTACGCCTCCCGGCCGTGGTCGCCCTCGGCGCGCAGGTGCTCGGCCCGGACGCAGGCGGCGCTCATGGCGAAGAGTTCCGCGCCGATGTCGACGATCCTGCCGAGGAAACCCTGCTTGGTCTCCATCCGGCCCTGCCAGCGGGACATGGCGTAGAAGGTCGAACGGGCCAGCTTGCGGGAGCCCCGTTCGACGTAGCGCAGATGACCGGACAGGTCGGCGTGACCGGACGGGTGGAACTCCCCGTAGGTGCCCGGGAGCTGTCCCGGTCCGGCGACGAGCTTCGGCAGCCACTTCGCGTAGAAGCCGGCCGCGTTCGCCCCCGCCCTGGCCTTGGCGGAGAGCGGCTTGTCGGGGTCGATGATGTCGCCCGCGACCTTGAGGTGGGCGTCGACCGCCTCCCGGGCGATCAGGAGGTGCATGATCTCCGTCGAGCCCTCGAAGATCCGGTTGATCCGCATGTCCCGGAGCATCTGCTCGGCGGGGACGGCCCGCTCACCCCGGGCGGCGAGGGAGTCCGCGGTCTCGAAGCCCCGGCCGCCGCGGATCTGGACCAGCTCGTCGGCCATGAGGCAGCCCATCTCGGAGCCGTACAGCTTGGCGAGCGCGGCCTCGATCCGGATGTCGTTGCGGTCCTCGTCCGCCATCTGCGAGGAGAGGTCGACCACGGCTTCGAGGGCGAAGGTGGTCGCCGCGATGAAGGAGATCTTGGCGCCCACGGCCTCGTGGCGGGCGACGGGCCGGCCCCACTGCTCACGGACGGCCGACCATTCACGGGCGATCTTCAGACACCATTTCCCGGAGCCGACGCACATCGCCGGCAGCGAGAGCCGGCCCGTGTTGAGCGTGGTGAGGGCGATCTTGAGCCCGGCGCCCTCCGGGCCGATGCGGTTCGCCGCGGGTACGCGCACCTGGTGGAAGCGGGTGACGCCGTTCTCCAGGCCGCGCAGGCCCATGAAGGAGTTGCGGTGTTCCACGGTGATGCCCGGGGAATCGGCCTCGACGACGAAGGCCGTGATGCCGCCCTTGTGCCCTTCCGACTTCGGTACGCGCGCCATGACGACCAGCAGGTCGGCGACGACCCCGTTGGTGGTCCAGAGCTTCACGCCGTCCAGGACGTAGTCGTCCCCGTCCGGGACGGCGGAGGTGGCGAGCCGCGCCGGGTCGGAGCCGACGTCCGGCTCGGTCAGGAGGAACGCCGAGATGTCGGTACGGGCGAGCCGGGGCAGGAAGGTGTCCTTCTGCTCCTGGCTGCCGAAGGTCTTCAGGGGCTGCGGCACACCGATGGACTGGTGGGCGGAGAGCAGGGCGCCGATCGCCGGACTGGCGGAGCCGGCCAGGGCGAGGGCGCGGTTGTAGTACACCTGCGTCAGGCCGAGACCGCCGTACTTCACATCGATCTTCATGCCCAGCGCGCCGAGTTCCTTGAGGCCGTTCACGACCTCGTCGGGGATCTTGGCCTCGCGCTCGATCAGGGCGCCGTCGATCCGGGTCTCGCAGAAATCGCGAAGTCGGGAGAGGAACTCCTCGCCGCGCCGGACGTCCTCGGCTGCGGGCAGCGGATGGGGATGGATCAGATCGAGCCGGAAGCGGCCCAGGAAGAGTTCCTTGGCGAAACTGGGTTTGCGCCAGTCCTGCTCGCGCGCTTCCTCGGCCACCTGTCGCGCTTCGCGCTCGGTCACCTTGGGCGTGTGCGGTTGTGCGGACGGACGTTGTGCGGATGGTGCGGACATGAGGAGCTCACCTCGCCGCTTCGTGGGGTGGGTGGTCCCGCCAGGTCCGCTCGGCGGCCGGGGAACCGTCCGCCCGTGCGTACCTGTCGGTGCTACTCGTCCGTATGTACCCGATTCCTGCCGGTGTCACCAGCCTTCGGGCGCCGATCGGGTCGCTCGCCACTCCACTGCCCGCCGCGGCGTGCGGGATGCCGAAACGGCCGGAGCCCCCCGCACAGTGGGGCCCCGGCCGTCGTTCGACAGCCCGTGCTGACGTGACTTACAGGGCGAGGCCCGTGAGGACCAGGACGCGCTCGTAGGTGTAGTCGTCCATCGCGTACCGGACGCCCTCTCGGCCGACACCGGACTGCTTGGCGCCGCCGTACGGCATCTGGTCGGCGCGGTACGAGGGGACGTCGCCGATGATCACGCCGCCGACCTCCAGGGCGCGGTGGGCGCGGAAGGCGGTCTGCAGGTCGTGGGTGAAGACGCCTGCCTGCAGGCCGTACTTGGAGGAGTTCACGGAGGCGAACGCCTCGGTCTCACCGTCCACCTTCTGCACCGAGAGGACCGGCCCGAAGACCTCCTCGTGGCAGAGGGTGACGCCGTCGGGGAGCTCGGCGAGGACGGTCGGCGCGTACGTCGACCCGTCGCGCTTGCCGCCGGTGAGCAGCTGGGCGCCGGCCTGCACGGCCTCGTCGACCCAGGACTCGACGCGCTTGGCGGCGTTCTCGTCGACGAGGGGGCCGACGTCCGTGGTGGCGTCGGACGGGTCACCGGTGACCTGCGCCTCGACGGCCGCGACGATCTTGGGGAGGAGCCGGTCGTAGACGGCGGCGTCCGCGATGACGCGCTGCACCGAGATGCAGGACTGGCCGCCCTGGTAGTTGGAGAAGGTCGCGATGCGGGTCGCGGCCCAGTCGAGGTCCGCCTCGGAGGCGTAGTCGGCGAGGACGACCGCCGCGCCGTTGCCGCCGAGCTCCAGGGTGCAGTGCTTGCGCGGCACCGAGTCCATGATCGAGTAGCCGACCTGGGCGGACCCGGTGAACGAGATCACGGGCAGGCGCTCGTCCTGGACGAGGGCCGGCATGCGGTCGTTGGGAACCGTCAGTACGGACCAGGAACCGGCGGGCAGGTCGGTCTCGGCCAGCAGCTCGCCGAGGATCAGCGACGAGATCGGGGTGGCCGGGGCGGGCTTCAGGATGATCGGGGCACCGACGGCGATGGCCGGGGCCACCTTGTGGGCGCTCAGGTTCAGCGGGAAGTTGAAGGGGGCGATGCCGAGGACCGTGCCGCGCGGGAAGCGGCGGGTCAGGCCGAGACGGCCGGTGCCGCCGGCGTCGGTGTCCAGGCGCTGGGCGTCACCGCTGTTGAAGCGGCGGGCCTCCTCGGACGCGAAGCGGAACACGGAGACGGCCCGGCCGACCTCGCCGCGCGCCCACTTGATCGGCTTGCCGTTCTCGGCGGAGATCACCTGGGCGATCTCCTCGGTGCGCTCCGTCAGGCGCCGGGCCACGTGGTCGAGCGCGGCGGCGCGGACGTGGGCCGGGGTCGCGGCGAACTCCTCGCGCACGGCGTGTGCGGCGGCGACGGCCTCCTCGACCTGGGCATCG
Source organism: Streptomyces sp. NPDC096323 (assembly GCF_040302845.1). Lineage (NCBI taxonomy): Bacteria > Bacillati > Actinomycetota > Actinomycetes > Kitasatosporales > Streptomycetaceae > Streptomyces > Streptomyces sp. NPDC096323. The sequence goes on along the minus strand of NZ_JBEOSI010000003.1, from coordinate 738,994 downwards.
GTGGGCACGCTGACGGTGCCGACGAGACGCCCGTCCCAGGAGTTGGTGACGTCGAAGCTTTCCTCGCCGGTGGCCTCTCGGCCGGCCAGCCAGAAGGCGTGGGTGGAGGTCATGGAGGTTCCGGCCCTTCGATGTCGTGGGGTGTTCCGTCCCCACCGTAGGGCCGACCCGTCCGCCTGGCGTTTGTCCGCCGTGGAGCACGCGAGCGCCGGGGTGCGCCGGTTTGGCGGACACTCCCTAGGGGGCCGGGGGGCTCGCGATCTTGAGGGCGAGCCACAGCTCCATCCGGACGTCCGGGTCGTCCAGCGAACGGCCGAGGATCTCCTCCACGCGTCGCATGCGGTAGCGCAGGGTGTGCCGGTGCACTCCCAGGTCCGCCGCGGCCGCGTCCCACTGACCGTGGTGCGAGAGCCAGGCCCGCAGGGAGGCCACGAGGTCGCCGCGGCCCTTGGCGTCGTGCTCGTACAGGGCGCGGAGCATGCCGTCGGCGAAGGCCCTGACCGCGTCGTCCGCGAGCAGCGGCAGCACGGAGCCGGCCGCCAGTTCCTCGTGCTCGACCAGGGCCCTGCCCCGGCGGCGGGCGACCGAGAGGGCCTGTTCGGCCTGTTTGTACGCCGCCGAGACGGCGATCGGCCCCGCCGGCGCGGAGAGGCCGACGACCACCTCCGCGTCCTGCGTGGACGGTTCGCGCGGGGGCGCGGCCTCCTGGGCCTCGGCATAGGCGGCGACGGCGGCGACGGCGTGGCCGCCGTCGGCGGCCAGCACCACGAGGCGTTCACCCTCGGGCACCATCAGCAGTGTCTCCCCGGACCGGGCGGCGGCGGTTTCCATGGCCTCGGTCAGCTGCGCCGTGGTGGAGGGGTCGGCGGCTTCGGCGATGAGGAGCCGGAAGGGCGCGTCGAGCAGCCCGCCGTACAGATCCCCGGCGACGCCGCGCGCGTGGTCGGGCTGGCCGGCCAGGAGCATGCGCAGCACCGCGGCGCCGAGCCGCTGCTCGGCGCCCTGGAGGGAGCGGGAGCGGGCCGTGGTGAGGGTGAGCAGGGCGACCGCCGAGTGGACCGCGTAGCGCTCCGCGGTGCCGAGCGCGGCCCCGGTGCCCACGGCGAGCGCGCCGCGGACCCGCCGGCCGGTGCCGAGGGACTGGAGCTCGACGCGGTCCTCGGTGTCGCCGACGACGACGCTGGCCGGCGCGGGGCGTTCGCGCAGGCGTTCCACGTCGGCGGTGAGCCGGGCGGCGCGGCGGGCCGCCCAGTCGGGGGCGGCGGCCACGACGGCGCCGGAGGCGTCGTACAGCGCGGCCCAGCCGTCGACGGTCGCGGCGAGACGGGTGAGGAGTTCGGCGGGGCCGTCCCCGGCGAGGGCCGCCCTGGTGAGTTCCCGCTGGGCCTCGAAGCCCGCGGTGACGGCCCGGTACTGGTCGGCGGCGATCTCCGAGGAGACGGCCTTGGCGATGGCGAGGAACGGGGTGCGGCGCGGCACCTCCAGCAGGGGCAGCCCGGCCTCCTCGGCGGCGTCGACGAGGGGCTGCGGCACGTCGTCGTAGGTGACCCCGACGGCGAAGCCGAGCCCGACCACTCCGGCGCCGGCGAGCCGTCGCACGTACCGCCGCATGACCTCCGGGTTCTCCGCGTCGAGATTGGTCGCGGTGACCAGGAGCAGTTCCCCGCCCTCCATGTAGGGGACGGGGTCGGCGAGCTCACTGGCGTGCGCCCAGCGCACGGGCGTGTCGAGCCGGTCCGCCCCCGCACGCACCGTGAGTTTGAGCGCCGAGTGCTGGACGAGCGAGGCGAGCGTGGGGGGCATGGGATCGGGGACCTTTGGGAGGGGGAGATTTCGCCGTCCCGTATGAACGGCTACGAGCGATTCTGCCAGGGTGGCAGAGTTCCCGTCACCGTCGCACCGGCCGTGCCCGCCTCCGTCAGCCGTCGAGCCGCACCAGGAGCGGCGGCGCGTGTTCGCCGTCGACCGTGGTGAGGGAGAGCACCGCGTGGCCGACGGGCAGCTCGTACGCCAGTCCGGAGGCGGACCAGCGTTCCCGCTCGACCTGGCGGACGGTCACCGCGTCGGTGGTGACGGCCTTGCCGGTGGCCAGTTTGCGCAGGGCGTGCAGGGCGCGGGTGAGCGGCTGGTCGGCGAAGACGCCGTGCTGGGCGACCTCGCGGACCTCCACCCACTCCTTGCCCCAGGCCTCGGCGAAGCGTTTGCCGTCCCAGGTGGTGACGCCGGGGAAGGCCATGGTGCAGCCGACCGCTCCGAGCAGCGCCGTGTGCAGCTCCTCGGGAACGTCGTCGAGCGTACGGAGGGTGAGGACGGCCCCGGCGTTGACGGAGCGCAGCCGGCGGATGCCCCGGACGGTCTCCGCGGTGACGGTGTGGGTCGCGTCGTCCAGGACCAGGCAGACGAAGAGCGAACGGTCGGCGCGGGCCGCGGCGATCGCGTTGAACTGGGCGAGGACGATCCGGGCCAGTACCCGGGACGCCTCGGCGTGGGCGCGTTCCGGCAGTTCGACGCGCACCCGCAGCGGATGCCGCTCCAGGGAGCGCAGCGAGAAGGGGCGGGCGCCCGGCCCGGTGGCGAAGAACCCGGCGAAGGCGGGCCGGTCGAGCACGGCGATCCGGTCGGCGAGTACGGCGGCCGGGTCACCGGCGCCGGCCGCCTGCCGCTGCCGGGCATCCAGCTCGCGCAGCATCGCGTGGTGGCCCGTCGCCTCGAGGGCCTCGCGCAGGCCGCCGAGCGCGGCCGCGGAGCCTTCGAGGAGTTCGCGGAGTTCGGGTACGGGAGGGAAGGTGCCGTGGACGGCGCGGTACGGGCCGAGCAGCTGGCCGAGCGCGGTCGCCGCCCGCCGGGTGTCGAGGGCGGGGAGGTCTCCGGCGAGGCCCTCCGCGAGGGCGGCCGCCGCCTCGTCGGGGTCGGTCGTCCCGCCGTACAGGTCGAAGTCGTGCAGGGACGCGGGGTCGCCGATCCTGATGACGACGTCGTAGGCCCCGTCCGGGCCGAGCCGGTCGCCGGCCCCGCCGACGGCGAGCACGGCCGCCTGGCCGGTGAGCGCCCGCAGGGCGAGCGATTCGACGACGGGCCGGACCACCCGCTCCGTCTTCCCGGAGCCGGGCGGTCCGACGACCAGCAGCGAGGTGCCCAGCGAGGCGGGTTCCAGCGCCATGCCCGATCCGCGCCGCGCATAGGGGTTGCGCGGGTCGTCGGCGCAGGCGCCGATCCGGACCTGGCCGGTGAGCGGGTCGTGCACGGCCGTCCGCCGGGGCAGGTCCCGGCGGCCGGAGGGGTGGAGGAAGGCGTCGGCACCCTTGCGCAGCACCGTGTCGGTGAAGGAGGCGCGCAGGTCGGGGCGGGTCCGGGCGGCACTCCAGGCGTGGCGCAGCCGTACGCAGTCGACGTCGTTCAGCCGGTCGGCGTGCACGGCGGCGGTGAGCGCCTCGGCCGCGTCGGTGCTGCCGGCGGTCCGCAGTTCGGGCCAGTGGGCGAGGCCGGGTCCGGCCTGTGCGGGAGCGGTCCGGGACTGCTGGGGGGCGGGTTCACCGCGGCCCCGAAGCGCGCCGAGCGCCGCCGGCCACTGGCCGGTTCTGGCGAAGGGCCACACGATCGCGGTGCCGATCACGGCGTAGGCCACGATCGAGACGAGGAGCGCCGCGTACTGGTTGCCGCCGCCCTGCATCCAGCTGGTCGGGACCGCGGGCAGGACGATGTCGGCGAGCGGCACCCGCCGCGTCCAGACCAGCCAGATCGCGAGTGCCGCACCGGATGCCGAGAGCAGCAGCCTGGCCCGGCCGAGCCTGGGCCCGGCGAAGTACCGGAAGACGTGGGCCCAGCCGCCGATCCGGGCGGCCCAGAAGCCCAGGCCGAGGACCAGGACCTGGTAGTAGAGCGTGGTGGAGTTGACCACCAGCGCAGGTGCGTCCTCCTTGAGCCCGCCGAAGGACCACCACTCGGGGCCGGTGATGATCTCGATCGGCTTGGAGACATAGGGGACGGCGCGCTCCGTGAGCAGCAGCCACAGCAGGAGCCACAGGACCATCGTGGCGGCCGGGCCCACCAGCGAGGGGCGCGGCGGCCGCTCGGCGGGCCGCGGGGCGTAGGCGTACCGCCATACACCCGCCTCGGTCTCGGGGCGCGGCGCGTTCAGCCATTCCGCCGTGGCCGAGCGCGGCCCGGCCGGCCGGGCCTGCCCGGGGGCCGTCGCGGGCCGCTGCGGGACGGAGGGCGGGGCGGCGGGCGGCGGGACGGCCGGAGGGAACGCGGGCGGGGCGGCGGGCGGCGGGCCGGGGGGCAGCGCGGGCGGCGGACCGGCCGGGTGGGGCACGGAGCTCCCGGGCCGGCCGCCGGGCGGCTGCGCACCCCGCGTGCCCCGGGTGCCGTGCGTGCCTTCGTTGTCCATGAACCGTTGCCCCCTGACCAGCCCGGGTCCGACCGCTGCCCGCTCAATCTAGTGCCTGGACACGGTCCGTTGAGGAAAGCGCCCGGACAGTGAGCGCAGGAGGCGGCCGCCTCACTTCCGTACCGCCTCCTGGCCGCCTTCCGTCCGTCTTCTGTCCGTCGCGGACAAGGACACGCGCTCCACCACTCCCGATCGGAACATGCCCGACCCCCTCCCCCGCCCCTAGCCTGCAGAAACAGAAGCGTCCGAAACACCCCCAGGAGCCCCGCATGACCGCAATTCCGCAGGAGCGCCGCGTCGTCACCGCCATTCCCGGCCCGAAGTCCGCGGAGCTGCAGGCCCGCCGTCTCGCGGCGGTCGCCGCAGGTGTGGGCTCCACCCTGCCGGTGTTCACGGCCCGTGCGGGCGGCGGGATCATCGAGGACGTGGACGGGAACCGTCTGATCGACTTCGGTTCCGGCATCGCCGTGACGTCCGTCGGCGCCTCCGCCGAGGCCGTCGTGCGCCGCGCCTCCGCCCAGCTCGCCGACTTCACCCACACCTGTTTCATGGTCACGCCGTACGAGGGGTACGTCGAGGTCTGTGAGCAGCTCGCCGAGCTCACGCCGGGCGACCACGCGAAGAAGTCCGCGCTGTTCAACTCTGGCGCCGAGGCCGTCGAGAACGCGGTGAAGATCGCCCGCGCCTACACCAAGCGCACCGCGGTCGTCGTCTTCGACCACGGCTACCACGGCCGGACCAACCTCACGATGGCGCTGACGGCGAAGAACATGCCGTACAAGCAGGGCTTCGGCCCGTTCGCGCCCGAGGTCTACCGCGTGCCGGTGGCGTACGGCTACCGCTGGCCGACCGGTGCCGAGAACGCCGGTGCGGAGGCCTCCGCGCAGGCCATCGACGAGATCACCAAGCAGATCGGCGCGGAGAACGTCGCCGCGATCATCATCGAGCCGGTCCTCGGCGAGGGCGGCTTCATCGAGCCGGCGAAGGGCTTCCTGCCGGCGATCGCGCGGTTCGCCAAGGACAACGGCATCGTCTTCGTCGCCGACGAGATCCAGTCCGGCTTCTGCCGCACCGGCCAGTGGTTCGCCTGCGAGGACGAGGGCATCGTCCCGGACCTGATCACGACCGCCAAGGGCATCGCCGGCGGTCTTCCGCTCTCGGCCGTGACCGGCCGCGCCGAGATCATGGACGCGGCACACGCCGGCGGCCTCGGCGGCACGTACGGCGGAAACCCGGTCGCCTGCGCGGGTGCGCTCGGCTCCATCGAGACGATGCGCGAGCTGGACCTGAACGGAAAGGCCAAGCGCATCGAGGAGGTCATGAAGGGCCGGCTCGCCGAGATGCAGTCGAAGCTGCCCAACGGCGACCTCATCGGTGACATCCGCGGCCGCGGCGCGATGATCGCGATCGAGCTCGTGAAGTCCGGCACGAAGGACCCGAACCCGGAGGCGGCAGCCCAGCTCGCGAAGGCCTGCCACGCAGAGGGCGTCCTCGTCCTCACCTGCGGCACGTACGGGAACGTCCTGCGCTTCCTGCCGCCGCTGGTGATCGGCGAGGACCTGCTGAACGAGGGCCTCGACGTCCTCGAGCAGTCGTTCGCCGGGATCTGATCCGCCGGCCCGGCCCCGGGCGTTTTCACCGGAGGTGCCCGGGCCCGGGTGAGGGTCTGTGAAGAACGTGTGCGGGGGCGATGGCGGGATACCGTTCCCGCTGTCGGTCCCCCACCGCCTGACGTACGGTTTCCGCAGATGAGAGAAACACCCCGCCCGCAGGGGACTGCGGGCGACACCGGGCCGGAGCTTCCCCAGCGCCGTCCTGGTTGTGCCTTCGCGCACGCCACTGGAGCCTCCGGCTCCGGAACTCCTCACCGATCGGATGGCCGCCCGCCCCACACCCCCCGGGGCGCGCGGCAACCCGATCCCACCGTCCGGCCCGGAACAACCCCCCCTGTTCCGGGCCGGACGGCCCTTTTCGTCTCCCTGGTGTCCGGCCTGTCGGCCGTGTTCGCCCTCACCACCTGGCAGATCGTGGCCGACGGCCCGCTGCGCCGCGTGGACGAGCGCGTCGGCCGTGCCCTCGTCGGACACGGCCCCGCCGGGCTCACCGAATTCCTCGCCGATCTCGGCAATATGCAGGTCGCGCTCCCGGTCCTCGGCTGCGCGATCGTCTGGGTTCTGGCGCGAGGCGAGCGCCGGGCTCCTCTCGTCGCCGCCCTGGCCATGGCCGCGGTGCCGCTGCTCGTCGTCCCCCTCAAGGAGTGGATCGCCCGTCCCGGGCCGCTGACCGACGCCACCGGGTACTACCCGTCCGGCCACGCGGCGACCGCCGCGGTCGCGTACGGTGCCGCCGCCCTTCTGCTCTCGCCGTACCTGCGACGCGCATGGATGATGCCCGTCGCCGCCGTCCTGCTGACGGTGGCGACGGGCATCGGTCTGGTGCTGCGCGGCTACCACTGGCCGCTCGACGTGGCCGGCAGCTGGTGCCTGTGCGGAGTGCTGCTCGTGGCGCTGCGGGTGCTCGGCCGCCGTGCCGCTCGTGATGGTGCGGGCGCTCAGCCGCCGAAGTAGGCGTCGAAGTTCTTCGAGAACTCCCCGTTGTTGAAGCGGTCCCAGTTGATGGACCAGGTCATCAGCCCGCGCAGCCCGGACCAGGTGCCGTGCGTGGCGTACGAGCCGCAGTCGGTCTTCTTCGTCAGGCAGTTCAGCGCCTTGGTGACGTCGGCCGGCGAGGTGTGTCCGTTGCCCGCCTGGGTGGAGGCCGGCAGGCCGATCGCGACCTGGTCGGGGCGCAGGCCGGGGAAGACCTTGGTCTGGTCGCCCGCGACCGGGAACCCGGTCAGCAGCATGTCGGTCATCGCGATGTGGAAGTCGGCGCCGCCCATGGAGTGGTACTGGTTGTCCAGTCCCATGATGGAGCCCGAGTTGTAGTCCTGGACGTGCAGCAGGGTGAGGTCGTCGCGCAGCGCGTGGATCACCGGGAGGTAGGCCCCGGCGCGCGGGTCCTGGCCGCCCCACGGCCCGGAGCCGTAGTACTGGTAGCCCAGCTGCACGAAGAAGGTCTCGGGGGCCATGGTCAGGACGAACTTCGCGCCGTACTTGGCCTTGAGGGTCTTCACCGCGGAGATCAGATTCACGACGACGGGCGTGGTGGGGCTCCGGAAATCGGTGTCCCCGGTGTTCAGCGACAGCGAGTGGCCCTCGAAGTCGATGTCCAGGCCGTCGAGACCGTACTCGTCGATGATCTTGCTGACCGAGGAGACGAAGGTGTCGCGGGCGGCGGTGGTGGCGAGCTGCACCTGGCCGTTCTGGCCGCCGATGGAGATCAGCACCTTCTTCCCCGCGGCCTGCTTGGCCTTGATGGCCGCCTTGAACTCGGCCACGGACTCGACGTTCGGGCATTCGGCGACCGGGCAGAGCGAGAAGCGGATGTCGCCGGAGGTGACGGAGGTCGGCTCGCCGAAGGCCAGGTCGATGACGTCCCACGAGTCCGGCACGTCCGACATCCGGGTGTAGCCGGAGCCGTTGGCGAAGCTGGAGTGCAGATAGCCGACGAGCGCGTGGGCCGGCAGCTCCGAGCCGCCGCCGCCCCCGCCGCCCGCCGTGGTGGTGGCCGAGACGGCGGCCGACTTCGCGGACTCGCCCGCCTCGTTGGTGGCGGTGACCTGGAAGCTGTACGCGGTCGAGGCGGCCAGGCCCGTCACGGTCGCCGAGGTACCGGTGGCGCTAAGGACCTTGGTGCCGCCCCGGTAGACGTTGTAGCCGGTGGCGCCCGCGGCGGCGGTCCAGGACAGCGGGACCGAGGACGAGGTGGGCGTGCCGGCCTTGAGACCCGCGGGGACCGCCGGGAGCGTAACGGGGTCGCCGCCGGGGCCGACGAGGCTGAGGTCGTCGGCGTAGTAGGCGGGGGTGCCGTACCAGCCGTGCGTGTAGACCTTGACCGAGGTCGTCGACGCGCCCGTCCTGAAGGTGGTGGTGAGCTTCTGCCAGGTCCCGGCGGACGGCGTCCACGTGGACACGTCCGTCGTTCCGGTGCCCTCCGCGCCCAGGTAGACGTAACTGCCCTGCACCCAGGCGCTCAGCGTGTACGTGGAGTCGGGCTTTACCGTCGCGGTCTGGGAGCACGTGGCGTTGTCGCTGCCGGCCGGGGTCGCCTTCAGCGCCGAGGTGCCGCCGTGCACGGGCGAGCCGACGACGGCCCCGCTGCCGCCCGTACAGTTCCAGCCGGTCAGACCGGCCTCGAAGGTGCCGTTGCGCGCCAGTTCGGCGTCGGCCGCGCTGGCGCCCGGCGCCGTGGCGGCGAGGCCGCCGACGGCCAGCAGGGCAGCCGAGAAGGCGGCCAGAAGTCCGGTCATGCGGGTGGGGGGTCCCGTGCGTTCCACAACGGCCTCCGTGCAGGGGGGAATTGAACGTGGCGCACAACATGGTCCAGACCAATCAGGTTGTCAAGACCTCTGGCGCTCACGGGGCTGGGCCGCCTGCCCGGCGGATCAGGGTCGGACCGGCCCTAATCCCGCCCTTCCGCTGCTGCTTCATGCATCGCGAGTTCCAGCAGCGCGGCGTCGGTGAGTGTGCCGGACCCGTCCGGCGGAATCAGCCAGCGGACCCCGCCGGCGGCGGCCCGCCCCGGGTGGGGGACGACGATCCAGGCACCCCTGCCCGCGCCCCGCACCCCCGTCCCCACCCAGTGGGCGACCGTGCCCGGCGGCACGAAGAAGCCCATGCGGGCGTCGCCGAAGCCGGAGAGGACCGGTCCCGGCCGGTCGATGAGACGGGTGAGCACGTCGAGCGTCCGACAGCCCAGCTCCCCCGGAAGTATCAGCACGTCCCAGCGCCGGCCGGCGGGCAGGAGCGCGATCCCTCGCGGATCGCGTTCCCACTCGCGCCGGCACGCGCCGGGATCCGGCGCCACCGAAGCAAGCCACTCGACTGCCGCCTTGACCCCCGAGCCCGCCATGACCCGCCTCCGCTCCGTGGTGCACCGGCGGCTGGTCGCCGGTGCGTTCACGGAGGAGAGCGGGGTGGAGCCGATTCATTACGCGGGACCGGCTACCCATCGGCAGTGAGCTGGGTCACATCCCCTCTCAGCTGTCGAACCCGAGCCCCAGCCGGTCCATCGTCCGCAGCCACAGATTCCGGTGGCCGCCGTTGCTGTCGGCCCTGGCCAGCGACCGCTTCGTCAACTCGATCCCGGCCCAGGCCAGGGGTTCCGGCGGAAACGGCATCGGCCTGGTCCGCACCATCTCCAGGGCGGTCCGCTCGGACCGCTCCCCTGCGAGGAGGTCGAGCATCACGTCCGCGCCGAACCGGGTGGCCCCCACGCCGAGTCCGGTGAATCCGGCGGCATAGGCGACCCGGCCCTGATGGGCCGTACCGAAGAATGCGGAAAAGCGGGAACAGGTGTCGATCGCGCCGCCCCAGGCATGACTGAAACGCACGCCCGCCAATTGCGGGAAACACTCGAAGAACTGTCCGGCGAGTTTCAGGAACGTCTCGGGCCGCTGGTCGAGTCCGGCGCTGAGCCGGCCACCGTACGGATAGACCGCGTCGTATCCGCCCCACAGAATGCGGTTGTCCGCGGAAAGCCGGAAGTAATGGAACTGATTGGCGCTGTCCCCCAGTCCCTGCCGGTTCTTCCAGCCGATGGCGGCGAGGTGGTCCTCGGTCAGCGGCTCGGTCATCAGCGCGTAGTCGTAGACCGGGACGGTGTACGGACGGACCCGCTTGACCAGCGAGGGGAAGATGTTCGTGCCCAGGGCGACCCGGCGGGCGAGGACCTTTCCGTACGGGGTGCGGACCGCCATTCCGGTTCCGGTTCTGGCCAGCTCCAGCCCGCGGGTGTGTTCGTAGATCCGCACTCCGAGGTCCAGACAGGCCTGCTTCAGACCCCAGACGAGCTTGGCCGGATGGAGCATCGCGACACCGCTCCGGTCCCAGAGGCCGCCCAGGAAAGTCGGTGAGTCGACTTCGGCGCGCAGCGCGTCGCGGTCGAGGAACTCGGCCCCGCCGAAGCCGTGCCGCTCAGCCTCCTCATGCCATGCGCGGAGCTCTTCGAGCTGGTGGGGCTGGGTGGCTACATCGATCTCGCCGGTCCGCTCGAACTCGCAGTCGATGGAGTAGCGGGCCACGGCCGCCTCGATGGCGTCGAGGTTGCGCGCGCCCAGCTCCTCCAGCTTCGCGATCTCGCCGGGCCAGCGCTCCAGTCCGTTGGGCAGGCCGTGGGTGAGGGAGGCCGCGCAGAATCCACCGTTGCGGCCCGATGCGGCCCAGCCCGTCTCGCGCCCCTCGATCAGTACGACATCACGTTCCGGTTCGCGCTCCTTGGCGAGCAGCGCGGTCCACAGTCCGCTGTAGCCGCCGCCGATGACGAGGAGATCGCAGTGCTCGTCGCCGGTGAGGGCGCCGAGCGCCTCGGGCCTGCCGGGGTCGTCCAGCCAGAACGACACCGGCTTCGCGTCGGAGAGTGATTGTGCGGCCGTACGCATGGCGGCTGGGGCCATGGTTTCCAACTCCTTCGGAACTTTCAGGGCCGTGCGTTCTTGCGCCGGTTCGCGAGCAGCTGGCCGGCGAGAACCACCAGCACCGCGATGATGAACATCGCCGTGCCGATGACGTTGATCTGTACGGGCGTGCCGCGCTGCGCCGACCCCCAGACGAACATGGGGAAGGTGACGGTCGAGCCCGCGTTGAAATTGGTGATGATGAAATCGTCGAAGGAGAGCGCGAAGGCGAGCAGCGCTCCCGCGGCGATTCCGGGCGCGGCGATCGGCAGAGTCACCCGCACGAAGGTCTGCACGGGTCCCGCGTACAGGTCGCGCGCCGCCTCCTCCAGCCTCGGGTCCATCGACATGACGCGCGCCTTGACGGCCGTGACGACGAAGCTGAGGCAGAACATGATGTGCGCGATCAGAATCGTCCAGAAGCCGAGCTGCGCGCCCATATTGAGGAACAGTGTGAGCAGCGAGGCGGCCATGACGACCTCGGGCATCGCCATCGGCAGGAAGATCAGCGAGTTGATCGCGCCGCGCGCCCGGAACCGGTAGCGGACCAGGGCGAACGCGATCATCGTGCCGAGCACGGTCGCCCCGATCGTGGCCCAGACGGCGATCTGCAGGGAGAGCGAGAGAGAGCCGCACATGTCGGCGACTCCGCAGGGGTCCTTCCACGCCTCCAGCGAGAAGCGCTGCCAGGAGTAGTTGAAGCGCCCGTTGGGCTTGTTGAAGGAGAACACCATCACGACGATGTTCGGAAGGATCATGTAGGCGAGGGTCAGCAGACCCGCGATGACGACCAGGTGGCGTCGCAGCCGGCGCAGTAGGGGCATCAGACCAGGTCCTCCGTCCCGGAGCGGCGAATGTAGACGGTGACCATGAGCAGGACGACCGCCATGAGGATGAACGAGAGCGCGGCCGCCGTCGGATAGTCGAGGACGCGCAGGAACTGGGTCTGGATGACGCTGCCGACCATCTTGGTGTCGGTGGAGCCGAGGAGTTCCGCGTTGACGTAGTCGCCGCTGGCCGGGATGAAGGTCAGCAGCGTCCCGGAGACGACACCCGGCATGGACAGCGGGAAGGTCACCTTGCGGAAGGTCGTGGCGGGGGTGGCGTACAGGTCCCCGGCGGCCTCGTGCAGCCGGCCGTCGATCCGCTCCAGCGAGGTGTAGAGCGGCAGGATCATGAACGGCAGGAAGTTGTACGTGAGACCGCAGACCACGGCCATCGGCGTGGCCAGCACCCGGTTGTTCTCGGTCCAGCCGAGCCAGCTGGTGACGTCCAGGACGTGCAGTGTGTTCAGTACGTCGACGACCGCGCCGCCGTCCGCGAGGATCGTCTTCCAGGCGAGCGTACGGATCAGGAAGCTGGTGAAGAACGGGGCGATGACCAGCACCAGGACCAGGTTGCGCCAGCGGCCCGCCTTGAACGCGATGAGGTAGGCGAGAGGGTAGCCGAGGAGCAGACACAGGAGCGTCGCGGTGCCCGCGTAGAGCAGGGACCGGATGAACTGCGGGTAGTAGTCGGTCAGCGCGTCCCAGTAGGTCTGGAAGTGCCAGGTGACCTCGAAGCCCTTCTCCAGGGAGCCGGTCTGTACGGAGGTCGAGGCCTGGTAGACCATCGGCAGCGCGAAGAAGACGATGAGCCACAGGATGCCGGGGAGCAGCAGCCAGTACGGGACGAGGCGCTTGCGGGTGGCGGGCTTGCGCGCTTCCGGCGCGGTGACGGGGGCCGGTGGCGCCTCCTCGGTGAGCGTCACGCGGCGTCCTCCACCGTCTCCACACCGGCGTCGATGTCCTGGGCGGCGTCGAGGCCGAAGGTGTGCGCCGGGTTCCAGTGCAGGACGACCTCTGCCCCGGCGGTGAGCCGCGCGTCTCGCTCGATGTTCTGCTCGTAGACCTGGAGGGACTTCCCTGCCGGGCTCTCCACCACGTACTGCGTGGAGACGCCGATGAAGCTGGAGTCGACGATCCGTCCGGTGACCCGGTTGCGGCCCTCCGCTATCGCGTCCTCCTCGTCGCGGTGGGCGAGCGAGATTTTCTCGGGGCGGATGCCGAGCAGCAGCCTGCCTCCGTTCGCGGCCGGTGCCTGACAGCGGTCCGTGGGCAGCCGGAGCTTGCCGCCGCCGGCCGCGACGACGATGTCCGTGCCGGTGGAGACGACTTCGCCCTCGATGAGGTTGGAGGTCCCGAGGAAGTTGGCGACGAAGGTGGTCCGCGGGTTCTCGTACAGATCGGCGGGGTCACCGAGCTGCTCGACCCGGCCCGCGTTCATCACCGCGACGGTGTCGGCCATCGTCATGGCCTCTTCCTGGTCGTGGGTGACATGGATGAACGTGATGCCGACCTCGGTCTGGATGCGCTTGAGTTCGAGCTGCATCTGGCGGCGCAGCTTGAGGTCGAGGGCGCCGAGCGGTTCGTCGAGCAGCAGCACCTGCGGGTGGTTGATCAGGGCGCGGGCGACCGCGACGCGCTGTTGCTGGCCGCCGGAGAGCTGGTGGGGCTTGCGCTTGGCGAAGTCACCGAGCTGGACGAGGTCCAGCATGTCGTCGACCTGCTTCTTGACCGATTTGATGCCGCGGCGGCGGAGCCCGAAGGCGATGTTCTCCGTGATGTCGAGGTGCGGGAACAGCGCGTAGCTCTGGAAGACGGTGTTGACGGGCCGCTTGTAGGGCGGAAGGTCGGTGATGTCCTGGCCGCCCAGCGCGATGGTGCCGGTGGTGGCCTCCTCCAGGCCCGCGATCATCCGCAGGGTGGTGGTCTTGCCGCAGCCGGACGCGCCGAGCAGCGCGAAGAAGGAGCCCTGCGGGACGGTCAGATCGAGCGGTTGGACGGCCGCGAAGGAGCCGTACGTCTTGCTGATCCCGGTGAGGCGGACGTCGCCGCCTGTCTGCTGCTGTGTCATGGATCGCAGTCCCAGTGGTGTCAGAGGGAGATCAGGGGAGATCGGGGTGGACCTGGAGAAGGCCGTGCGTGGCGTCAGGCGCCGATGAGCTTGGCGAACTTCTCCTCGTACGCCGTCTCTTCCTCGGCGGTGAGGGAGCGGAAGGCGTGCGACTTCGCGGCCATGGCCTTGTCGGGGAGGATCAGCGTGTTGGCGGCCATCGCCTTGTCGATCCTGGCGAGTTCGTCGCGGACCCCGTCGACCGGGCAGACGTAGTTGATGTAGGCGGCGAGCTGGGCGGCGACCGGGGGCTCGTAGTAGTAGTCCATGAGCTTCTCGGCGTTGGTCTTGTGCCGGGCCTTGGCCGGGACCAGCATGTTGTCGCTGGAGGTGATGTATCCGGCGGCCGGGATGGCGAACTTGATGTCCGGGTTTCCGGCCTGGAGCTGGATGATGTCGCCCGCCCAGGCGACGCAGGCGGCGATGTCGCCCTTGTCGAGGTCTGCGGTGTAGTCGTTGCCGGTGAAGCGGCGTATCTGGTTCTTGTCGACGCCCTTCTGGAGGCGGCCGATCACGGCGTCGTAGTCGGCGTCGGTGAAGTTCCCCGGGTCCTTGCCCATGTCGAGCATGGTCATGCCGATGGAGTCGCGCATTTCGGAGAGGAAGCCGACCCGGCCCTTGAGCGTGGGGTCGTCGAGCAGCTGCGTCACGGAGTCGACCTTGCGGCCGTTGGTCGCCTTGGAGTTGTACGCGATGACCGTCGGGATGCCCGTCCAGGGATACGAGTAGGCGCGGCCCGGGTCCCAGTCGGGGGTGCGGAACTGGGGCGAGAGGTTGGCGAAGGCGTGCGGCAGGTTTGCCGGGTCGAGCTTCTGGGCCCAGCCGAGCCGGATGATGCGGGCGGCCAGCCAGTCGGTGACGATGATCAGGTCGCGTCCGGTGTCCTGGCCGGCCGCGAGCTGCGGTTTGATCTTCCCGAAGAACTCGACGTTGTCGTTGATGTCCTCGGTGTACTTCACCTTGATCCCGGTGCGTTCGGTGAACGCGTCCAGGGTGGGCCGGTGCTTCTCGTCCTCGCTGACGTCCATGTACTCGGTCCAGTTGGAGAAGTTGATCTGCTTCTCCTTGGCCGAGTGGTCGTCCGAGGCCGCCGCCGCGTCGCCTTCCCGCTGGGCGGGCGGGATGCCGCACGCGCTCAGCGTCCCGAGTCCGCCGATCGCGAGCGCGCCCAGGCCTGAGGCGCGCAGCAGTGACCGGCGGGTGAGGGCTCCCCTGCCGTTGGTCAGACTCCGGCGCATCGCGGCCAGCTGGGCCGCCGAGAGACGCTCGGGCTCGAAACTCTCCATACGCGTTGCCCTTTCGGGTGGGTGTGCGGCCGGACCGGCAGGTTTATCGGTCCCCGAAGATCGTGCGGTGCCAGTCCTTCCGGGCGACCGCGGTGTTGTCGTACATGACGTGCTTGACCTGCGTGTACTCCTCGAAGGAGTACGACGACATGTCCTTGCCGAAGCCGCTGGCCTTGTATCCGCCGTGCGGCATCTCGCTGATGATCGGAATGTGGTCGTTGATCCACACGCAGCCGGCCTTGATCTCGCGGGTGGCGCGGCCCGCGCGGTACAGGTCGCGGGTCCAGGCGGAGGCGGCGAGTCCGTAGGGGGTGTCGTTGGCCAGAGCGATGCCCTCGTCGTCGGTGTCGAAGGGCAGCACGGCCAGGACCGGTCCGAAGATCTCGGACTGGACGATCTCGCTGTCCTGCGCGGCGCCGGTGATCAGGGTCGGCCGGTAGTAGGCGCCGTCCGCCAGGGCGCCGCCGGGGACCTCGCCGCCGGTGACGACGGTGGCACAGGCGCGGGCGCGCTCGACGAAGCCGGCGACCCGGTCGCGCTGGGCGTGGCTGATCAGCGGGCCCAGGTCGGTCTTCGGGTCGAACGGGTCGCCGAGCCGGACGGTCTCCATCAGGGCGGCGACGCCCCGGACGAAGGCGTCGTGGAGCGGGCGCTGTACGTAGGCCCGGGTGGCGGCGGTGCAGTCCTGGCCGGTGTTGATGAGGGATGCGGCGACGGCTCCGTGGACCGCGGCCTCCAGGTCGGCGTCGTCGAAGACCACGAAGGGGGCCTTGCCGCCGAGTTCGAGGTGGAGGCGCTTGACGGTGGAGGTGGCGATCTCCGCGACGCGCTTGCCGACCGCGGTGGAGCCGGTGAAGGAGGTCATCACGACGTCGGGGTGGCCGACGAGGTGTTCGCCCGCGTCCCGGCCGGCCCCGGTGACGATGTTGATCACGCCGTCCGGGATGCCGGCCTCGGTGGCCGCCTGGGCGAACATCAGCGAGGTCAGCGGGGTGATCTCGGCGGGCTTGAGCACGATGGTGTTCCCGGCTGCGATGGCCGGGAGGACCTTCCAGGCCGCCATCTGGAGCGGGTAGTTCCAGGGGGCGATGGAGCCGATGACCCCGATCGCCTCTCGCCGTACGTACGAGGTGTGGTCGCCGTCGTACTCGGCGGCGGACTTTCCCTCCAGGTGCCGGGCGGCGCCGGCGAAGAAGGAGGTGTTGTCGATCGTGCCGGGGACGTCGAACCCGGTGGAGAGCTTGACCGGCTTGCCGCACTGGAGGGACTCCGCGTAAGCGAAGTCGTCCGCCTGCTCGGCGAGGACGGCGGCGAAGCGGTGCATGGCCTCGGACCGCTCGGCCGGGGTGGCCCCGGACCAGCCGGGGAACGCCTCGCGCGCCGCGGCGACGGCCGCGTCCACGTCGGCGGTTCCGGCCAGTTCGTAGCTGTAGACGGTGTCACCGGTGGCCGGATTCACCACCTCGTGCCTGCGTCCTGATGTGCCGGACCGCAGCCTTCCGCCGATGTACTGCGCGCCGTCCGCGAAACGGTCCTGTACCTGGAAGCTGTTGCCCATCACGCTCTCCTCCGCCGCTGCCCCGAGGGGAGGGCGGCGTAGCTTCTGCTCGATTTGAGTGCCGATCCTGGCAGAGGGGACCCGACCCAACAAGTGATTCCGTTGTTGCCTTTTGGTTACGCGACGGAATCTGTCGACCATGTGTCGCGTCGATACGGAATTACCCGTACGGAGTGTCAGTGGCGGATGCCAGACTCGGGTGTCATGGAACACATGGGGGATGTCCGGGATGTCAGCGGGCTCGTGTCGCGGGCGGGCCGGGGCGAGAAGGTGAAGTACCTGCTGTTCTGGGGGCACCGGCCGCGCCCGGACGGCCGGATCGGTGCGAGCTGCCTCAGTCAGTGGTGGCCCTCGCCGTTCACGGTCGACGGGGTGACGTACGCGTCGGCCGAGCACTGGATGATGGCCGGCAAGGCAAGGCTGTTCGGTGACGCGGAGGCCGCGGAGCGGGCGGTGGCGGCGAAGAGTCCGGCCGAGGCGAAGAAGGTGGGCCGGCTGGTCCGCGATTTCGACGGTGCCGTCTGGGAACGCGAGCGGTACCGGCTGGTGGTGGCGGGCAGCGTCCACAAATTCGGCCAGAACCCGGAGCTGGGCGGATTCCTGCTGGGCACGGGCGACCGCGTGCTGGTCGAGGCAAGCCCGATGGACCGGATCTGGGGCATCGGACTTGCGGCCGACGATCCGCGTGCGGAGGACCCGGCGACGTGGCGCGGCCTGAATCTGCTGGGGTTCGCGCTGATGGAGGCGCGGGCCGCGCTGCGGGACGGGGCGGACGGCATATGAAACGGGCCCGTGGGCCGTGGGGTGCGTCCCACGGGCCCACGGGCCCGGCTCCCGGCCGTCTACCGGGCCGTACCCGGCGCGGCCGGGGTGGTCATCGCGCGTCCTCGATGACCAGGGACGTCCCGTAGGTGTCGCCGTCGTACGTGTCGTCGTCGAACTCGTCCGCGTGCGTGGCGAGCCAGATGATGCCGCCGATGATGACGACGCCGATGGCGATCCCGATCGACCCCAGAATGACTCCGGCCAGCGCCTGCCCGGCGTTGTCCGCCTCGCCGCGGGCGGCCCGCTTGCGCCCGATGATGCCGAAGATCAGCGCGAGCGTGCCCAGGATGATGCTGGGGATGCCGTAGACGCAGAAGAGGCAGACGGCCAGGATGCCCATGACCATGGCCGCCGTGCCCATGCCGTTGGAGGGCCCGACACCCCACGCGGGCTGGCCGCCGTAGCCGGGGTAGCCGCCGTACTGCGGGCCCGGGGCGACCGGGTAGCCGTACTGCGACTGCTGCGCGCCCGGGTAGCCGTACTGCCCCATCGGCGGCGGGACCGGCTGGCCCGGGCCGTTCGGCCCGACCGGCGGTGGCGGCACCGCGCCCGGGTCCTGCCAGGGGCCGGCCGGCTGTCCCTGGCCGGGAGGGCCGAATCCGGCCGTGGGTATCGGACCGGTCCCGGCGTTCGGCATCGACGTGACCGTCTGCTGGTCGTGCACGGGCGGCGGGCCGGCGTGTCCGGCGTCCGCGTCCGTCTGCGGGCGGGCGTCCGCAGGGTTCTTGTCCAAGGGCACCCGGGCATCGGCGGGGTTCTTGTCCAACGGCACCCGGGTCTCCGGCGGAGCCCACGGATCGCGCGGTGCCGACCCCCCGTCAGCGGGCCGTTCTGTGTTGTCTGACATGGGCCTCCCCCATCGTGATCCCGTCATGGTACGGGCGGGCCCCGTCCTACGATGACTCCCGTCCCCTGCCCGGACCCCCGACGTACCGGGCCCGCATCACCCACGCCCCCGGAGGATCCGATGACCGATCTGCACCCCTTCATCGCGGGGCTGCCCAAGGCCGAGCTCCATGTCCACCATGTCGGCTCCGCCTCCCCCCGCATCGTCGCCGAACTGGCCGCGCACCACCCCGACTCCAAGGTCCCCACCGACCCCGAGGCGCTGGCCGACTACTTCTCGTTCACGGACTTCGGCCACTTCATCGAGGTGTACCTCTCGGTCGTGGACCTGATCCGCACCCCGGAGGACGTCCGGCTGCTGACGTTCGAGGTCGCCCGCGACATGGCGCGGCAGAACATCCGTTACGCGGAGCTGACCGTCACCCCCTTCTCCTCCACCCGCCGCGGCATCCCCGAGCTCGCCTTCATGGAGGCCATCGAGGACGCCCGCAAGGCCGCCGAGGCCGAGCTCGGGGTGGTGCTGCGCTGGTGCTTCGACATTCCGGGCGAGGCCGGCCTGGAGGCCGCGGAGGAGACCACCCGGCTCGCCGTGGACCTGCGTCCGGAGGGGCTCGTCTCCTTCGGTCTGGGCGGCCCCGAGATCGGTGTGGAGCGGCCGCAGTTCAAGCCGTATTTCGACCGGGCGCTCGCCGAGGGCCTGCACTCCGTGCCGCACGCCGGGGAGACGACGGGTCCGCAGACGGTCTGGGACGCGCTGACCTCGCTGCGCGCCGAGCGCATCGGCCACGGCACCAGTTCGGTGCGCGACCCGAGGCTGCTGGACCATCTCGCCGAGCACCGCATCGCCCTGGAGGTCTGCCCCACCTCCAACATCGCGACCCGGGCGGTCAAGGACATCGAGCAGCACCCGGTCAGGGAGATGGTGGAGGCCGGCGTCCTGGTCACCATCAACAGCGACGACCCGCCCATGTTCGGCACCGACCTCAACAACGAGTACGGGGTGGCGGCCCGCCTCCTGGACCTCGACGAGCGGGGCCTCGCCTCGCTCGCCAAGAACGCCGTCGAGGCGTCCTTCCTCGACGCGGCCGGCAAGCGCACGCTGTCCGCCGAGATCGACACGTACACGACGAACTGGCTGGAGCAGACGGGCCGGTGATCCCTCAGCGGTGACAATGACCCCATGGTCACCCCTGTCACCCCTCTCACCGCTGTCACCGCTCTCACCCCTGTCACCGCCGTGGCGCACCGCGGCGATCCCTACCGCGTGCGCGAGAACACCCTCCTCTCGGTCCGCTCCGCCCTCGAACGGGGGGCGGACGCGGTCGAGATCGACGTCCGGATCACGCGTGACGGTGTGCCGGTCCTGCTGCACGACGCCACGCTGGAGCGGCTGTGGGGTCATGACCTGCGGCTGGACCGGCTCACGCACCAGGAACTGACCGAACTGACCGCGGGCTCGGTGCCGACGCTGCGCGAGGCCCTGCTCCTGCCCGGGGCGCACCGCCTCATGCTCGACCTGCCCGGGTCCACCGACGATTCCGTACGCCGGACCGTCGGCGTGGTCCGCGAGTGCGGGGCCGCCGAGCGCGTCTACTACTGCGCGGGGCCCGAGGCGATGCTCCGGGTGCGGGCCGCCGACCCGTCCGCCGAGATCGCGATGACCTGGACGACGCTCGCGCCGCCACGGGCAGCGCTGCTGGACGTCGTGCGGCCGCGCTGGCTGAACTACCGGTTCGGTCTGGTGAGCCGGGAGCTGACCGACCGCAACCACCGGGACGGGCTGCTGGTGTCGGCGTGGACGGCGGACACCGGCCGCACGATGCGCAGGCTGATCCGGATGGGCGTGGACTCCCTCACCACCAACCGGATCGACGTCCTGCACAAGGTGATCCGCAACTCCCCGTCCGTCCACGGAGCTTGACCGGTCCGGCATCATGGACGCGATCTCATCGCCCGGAATGACAGGCCCGCGCCAAGGAGCCAGACGTGACCGCCCCCCGCAGCAACCCCCTGCCCGCCCGCGTCCGTTCCGACGTCGCCCACAACGCCCGGGTCTGGAACTACTGGCTCGGCGGCCACGATCACTTCCCGGTGGACCGGGCGGTCGGCGACCACGTCACGGCCATGTATCCGAGCATCGGCGAAGTGGCGCGGGCGGACCGGGCGTTCCTGGGGCGGGCGGTGCGGTATCTGGCCGGTGACGCGGGCATCGGCCAGTTCCTGGACATCGGCACCGGCCTGCCGACGGCGGACAACACCCATGAGGTCGCCCAGCACACCGCCCCCGACGCCCGCGTCGTCTACGTCGACAACGACCCGATCGTCCTGGCCCACGCCCGCTCGCTGCTGACCAGTTCGCCGCAGGGAGCGACCGAGTACATCGAAGCGGACGCCCGGCACCCGGAACAGATCCTGCGTGCCGCCCAGCCGACCCTCGACCTGGAGCGCCCGGTCGCGGTCATGCTGCTGGGCATCCTGAACTTCGTCCTCGACACGGACGAGGCGCTGCGCATCGTCCAGCGGCTCATGGCCGCGGTGCCGTCCGGCAGCTATCTGGTCCTCACCCACCCCACGTTGGAGCTGGGCGGCGAAGGCAACGAGGCCGCGATGCGGTTCTGGAACGAGAACGCCACTCCCCCGATCACCGCCCGCGGCCGTTTCGAGTTCGCCGCGTTCCTCGACGGCCTGGACCTAGTCGATCCGGGCATCGTCTCGTGCGCCCGCTGGCGGCCCGCGCCCGGCACCCGTGACGCGGAGGTCGCCCAGTTCGGCGCGGTGGCACGGAAGCCCTGAGGCCGCCGCCCCATGCGTATACGCGACATCACCGAGCGAGCGGGACGGGCCGGGCCCCGCACGCTCGATCTGCTCATCGCGCTGCTGGTCCAGGGCGCCATGACCATGCCGTTCCTCGTGCCGCGCGCTCCCGATCTCCCGGAAGCGACATGGACGGCGTACGGGCTGACCACCCTGACAGTGGTGCCGCTGGTGGTCCGCCGCCAGGCCCCGGTCGCGGTCCTTCTCGCCGTGCTCGCAACGGGCGCTGTGTACCGGTACGCCGTCGACGGACCTGGCCAGCCTCTCCCGTACACCGGCCTCGTGGCCTTCTACACCGTGGCCGAGCTCTCCTCGCCGCCGAAGCGGATCGGGGTCTCGACCCTCACCGCGCTGGGTGTGGTGGTCTCGGTCGGCCTGGACAGCGACGCCCTGCGGGAGCTCCTCTTCTCCCTCTTCGTGTTCGCCGCGGCCTACGCCTTCGGCAGGCTCGCCGTCACCCGCAAGGCGTATCTGCGGGCCGTGGAGGACCGGTCGCGGCAGCTGGAGCTGACGCACCGCATCGAGGCCGAGCAGGCCGCGGCCCGTGAACGGGCCCGCATCGCCCGGGAGATGCACGACATCCTGTCGCATGCGGTGAGCCTGATGATCGTGCAGGCGGAGGCCGGGCCGGTGGCGGTACGGGCGGCGCCGGAGCGTGCCGAGGCGGCCTTCGACGCGATCTCGGAGGCGGGCCGGGACGCGATGGTGCAGTTGCGCCGGATGCTCGGCGTGCTCCGTGAGGACGAGGGCGCACCGGACGCACCGCGCGAGCCGCAGCCCGCGCTGGACGGGCTGCCCGGCCTGGTGGAACGGGTCGGCCTGGGCGGTCTCGCGGTCTCGTACGAGGTCACGGGCAACCCCCGGCCACCCGGGCTGGCGGTCGAGGCGACGGTCTACCGGATCGTGCAGGAGGCCCTGACGAATGTCGTCCGGCACGCGGACGCGCATTCGGCACGAGTGCGGCTGGAGCACGGACCCGACGCACTGACCCTGACGGTCACCGATGACGGGAGCGGACCCGGGCGATCCGGGGGCGGATCCGGGCTGGGGCTCACCGGCATCCGCGAACGCGCCGCGGCGCACGGTGGCACGGCCCTTACCGGTCGCGATCCGGACGGCCGCGGCTTCCGGGTCGGAGTGACGATCCCGCACCCGCGGCCCGAAACGGAACAGCAGACAGGACCGAGGCAATGACGATCCGCGTGGTGGTGGCCGACGATCAGGAGCTGGTGCGCAGCGGCTTCGCGATGATCCTGGACGCGCAGCCGGACATCGAGGTGGTGGCCGAGGCCGGCGACGGTGCCGCAGCGGTCGACGCGGTGCGGCGGCTGGCTCCGCAGGTGGCACTGCTCGACATCCGCATGCCCGGCACGGACGGCATCGAGGCCTGCCGCACCATCACGTCCGGGAGTGACTGCCGGACCGTCATGCTGACGACGTTCGACTCGGACGAGTACGTGTACGAGGCACTGCACGCGGGCGCGAGCGGTTTTCTGCTCAAGGACGTCCGCCGGGACGACCTGGTGCACGCGGTACGGGTGGTGGCGGCCGGCGACTCGCTGCTGGCTCCCTCGGTGGCCCGCCGGCTGATCGCCGCGTACACCTCGCACCCGGCGACCGTGTCGTCGAAGCCGTCGGCGCGCCTGGACGTGCTGACCGCACGTGAGCACGAGACGCTGCTCCATCTGGCACGCGGGCTGTCGAACGCGGAGATCGCGGCGGCGCTGGTCGTCAGCGAGCACACCGTGAAGACGCATGTCGGCAACGTCCTGTCCAAACTGGGCCTGCGCGACCGGATCCAGGCAGTGATCTGCGCCTACGAATGCGGCGTCGTCTCTCCCTCCGCGGAGGGAGAGACGACAGGCGGCTCCCCCGCGCAGGGGAGCAAGTCTCCCCCGGGGAAACCCTCGCTCGGGTGATCCGCCCGAGCGAGCGGATGAACAGGATGGACTCCACAAGCAGTTGAGGACTCCACCCGGTTCCACGCACAGGAGGCACCTGACATGAACGCCCGCACGTCCCGCATCGTCATCGCAGCCGCTCTGCTCATCGGCATCACGGCGGGCCCCGCCTCACCGGCCCTGGCAGCGGCCGGCCCCTCCGTGACGGGCCGGGCCGCCCCCGCGTCACCGGCCGTCGGGGCAGCCGACGCCAAGGCGCTGCGGGCCGCGATCAGCGGGCTCCCGAAAGACGATGCCACGGCCGCACTGGTGCGGGTATCGGGCACCGCGGGCGTCTGGCGGGGAACCGCCGGCGTCCACGACCTGACGTCACAGCGGGCGGCGGACCCCGCCGGGCGCTTCCGGGCCGGTTCGGTCACCAAGGTGTTCACGGCGGCCGTGGTCCTCCAGTTGGCCGGGGAGGGCAGAATCGGCCTGGACCGTCCGGCCCGGCACTATCTGCCGGACCTGATCCCGGCGGCGTACGGGAAGGTCACGGTGCGCCAACTGCTGAACCACACCAGCGGCATCCCGTCCGTGGACCCGGGCAACGGCGACACGCTGGAGGACTGGTACGCGCACCGCTTCGACGTGACCGATCCGGCGGACGTGGTGCGCGAAGCCACCGCGCACCGGCCGGACTTCGCGCCCGGCACCCAGCAGCACTACGCCAACATCGGCTACACCGTCGCAGGGCTGCTGATCGAGCGGGTCACCGGGGGCACGTACGCCTCCCAGGTCTCGCGCCGCGTCCTGGAGCCCCTTGGCCTGAAGGACACCTACTTCCCCGGCACCGATCCGAAGATACGCGGCCGGCACAACCACGGATACCAGGCCTTCGGCACACAGGGCGAGCTGCGCGATGTGACGGTGTGGGGGGCGAGCGACGCCTGGGCGGCAGGGGACCTGATATCCACCACGGCCGATCTGGAGCGGTTCACCCGGGCGCTGTTCGGCGGGCAGGTGGTGCGCGGACCGCTGCTGGAGGCGATGTTCACACTGCCCGACGCCTCGGTGCGGGAGTACGGCACGGGCCGGCCCGCCGCGTTCGGCGCGGGCCTCTCGGTGATGACGCTGGGGGGACGCGAGGTCTGGGGCAAGACGGGTGGCCGCTGGGGATACAACACGGCCATCGCGGCCACCCGCGACCTCTCCCGCACCCTCGTCTACAGCGTCAACGCGACGGACGCGAAAGGCAGCGACATGAACGCCACGGCGATGAACGTCGTGGTGGCGGCTTTCGGCGCCCCGTCCGCCGGGTGATTCGGACCGCTGGAGCGGATTCGCCCGGGTAATTCAGACCGCTGGAGCGGATTCGCCGGCGGGCACCGGCTCCGGCGTCCCCTCCATGGCCTCCAGCCGCTTGATCAGGCGGTGGACGATCAGCAGCGGGATCACCCCGATGACGCCGAACGACATGTCGATGACCGACCACCAGAAGGGGATGTCGCGGATCGGTCCGCAGATCAGGGCGAGCGGAATGATCCCGGCGCACGCGATCATGCCGAACTCGATGACCCAGATGTTGCGGACCGGGTCGCGGTAGGGCCCGTAGAAGGCGACCGCGATCATGAGATGGGCGAAGGCCAGCCAGTCGGTGCCGTAGAGCACGAAGGGGTACGTGGCATCGGCCTCGTCCAGGCCGGTACGGACCCGGGTGATCCACTCCATCAGGGCCGGGAAGTGCTCGGGGACGGGCGAGGCGGAGGAGCTCAGCAGGTCCTCGGCCCAGCGCAGTTCGTGGACGAGCGGGAAGGCGGTGAGCCCGCTCAGTACCAGACAGACGATGAAGACGGCCAACCACACGCGTATGCGCCTCTGCAAGGCGCGTCGCTCGCTCATGTCCGCAGCGTACGCCCGTGTTTACCGGCTCTTCACGCGACCCCGGGCGCACCTTCACAAGCCGACGACGGCGTTCCATTTCTTGGCGAACCCGGCGCGTTCCTCCGAGGTGATGTCGCGGGCTATGGCCAGCCGCTTGCGCATGCCGTCGTCGGGGAAGATCAGGGGGTCCTCCGCCAGCGCGGCGGTCTCCTCGTCCTTGGAGGAGGCCAGGACGTCCCGGGCGGCGGGGACGGGGCAGACATAGTTGACCCAGGTGGCGAGTTCGGCGGCGACCTCGGGCTCGTAGTAGTAGTCGACGAGTTTCTCGGCATTGCGTTTGTGGCGGGCGAGGTTGGGGATCATCAGCGATTCCGCCCAGAGCTCGGCGCCCTCCTCGGGCACCACGAACTCGATGTCGGGGTTGTCGGCCTGGAGCTGGATGACGTCGCCGGAGTAGGCCTGGCAGGCGAGCACGTCTCCGGTGGAGAGGTCCTTGATGTAGTCGTTCCCGGTGAAGCGACGGATGTGCTTGCTCTTCACCAGCTTCTCCACCTGGTCGCAGATGTCGTGGAAGTCCTCGCGCTCCCAGCGGGTGATGTCGACGCCGTTGCCCTGCATCAGCAGGGCAAAGGCCTCGTCGAGCCCGGACAGCAGGGTGACCTTGCCGCGCAGGTCGGGTGCCCACAGGTCGCTCGTGTGCTTGATCTCCCGGCCGAGCCTCCTGCGGTTGTACGCGATGCCGGTGATGCCGGACTGCCAAGGGACAGTGTGCGTCCGGCCCTCGTCGAAGGCGGGCGAGCGAAGCTGCGGGTCGAGGTACTTCGCCACGTTGGGCTGCTTGCCCCGGTCCATCTCCTGGACCCAGCCGAGCCGGACGAAGCGCGCGGCCATCCAGTCGCTGATGACGACGACGTCGCGACCGGTCTGCTGGTGGTTCATGAGGGCCGGACTGATCTTGCCGAAGAACTCGTCGTTGTCGTTGATCTCCTCGGTGTACGTGACGGAGATCCCGGTCCGCTCGCCGAACGCGTCGAGGGTGGGCCGCCTCGACTCGTCCTCGTCGTCGGTGTCGATGTAGAGCGGCCAGTTGGCGAAATGAACGGTGTGATCGCCGGCGGAGTGGTCGCGGCCGGCACGGTCACCCGGCTCCACATAGGCGGCGGGGACTCCGCAGGCGGCCAGCGTGGCGCCGGCCGCTCCCGCCCCGGTGGCACGGAGCAGGGACCGGCGGGACATGAGGTGGTTCCGGATCGCTCGCACCTGCGCAGGATGCCGGTCGGCCGGTGCGGCGGGCAATGGACCAACCGTCCAGCGAAGCCCGCCCGTTGGGCACAACCTGTCGAGGCGGAAACGGGCCGGGAGGCACGGATCGGGAGGCGCCGGTCGCAGGCGCGCCAGGCGATGGATACGGAAACGGCCCCGAGCGGGTGCCCGGGGCCGTATCCGTACCGAATACCGCGACGGTCAGCCGTCGAGCGAGGTCATGACGTGCTTGATGCGGGTGTAGTCCTCGAAGCCGTAGGCGGAGAGGTCCTTGCCGTAGCCGGACTTCTTGAACCCGCCGTGCGGCATCTCGGCGACCAGCGGGATGTGGGTGTTGATCCACACGCAGCCGAAGTCGAGGTTCTTGGACATCCGCATGGCGCGCGCGTGGTCCTTGGTCCAGACGGAGGAGGCCAGCGCGTACTCGACGCCGTTCGCCCACTCGAGGGCCTGGGCCTCGTCCGTGAAGGACTGGACGGTGATGACCGGGCCGAAGACCTCGTTCTGGATGATCTCGTCGTCCTGCTTGAGCCCGGAGACGACGGTCGGGGCGTAGAAGTAGCCCTTCTCGCCGACGCGGTGGCCGCCGGCCTCGACCTTGGCGTGGGCGGGGAGCCGCTCGATGAAGCCGGTGACCTGGGCGAGCTGGTTGGCGTTGTTCAGCGGGCCGTAGAGCACGTCCTCGTCGTCCGGCTGCCCGGTCTTCGTGTCGGAGGCGGCCTTGGCGAGCGCGGTGACGAACTCGTCGTGGATCGACTCGTGGACGAGCACGCGGGTCGCGGCCGTGCAGTCCTGTCCGGCGTTGAAGTACCCCGCCACCGAGATGTCCTCTACGGCCTTGGGGATGTCGGTGTCCTCGAAGACGACGACGGGAGCCTTCCCGCCCAGCTCCAGGTGGACGCGCTTGACGTCCTTGGCGGCCGACTCGGCGACCTGCATGCCGGCCCGCACCGAACCGGTGATGGAGGCCATGGCCGGCGTCCGGTGCTCGACCATCGCGCGGCCGGTGTCGCGGTCGCCGCAGATGACGTTGAAGACGCCCTTCGGCAGGATCTGCCCGATGATCTCGGCGATCAGCACGGTGGACGCCGGAGTGGTGTCGGACGGCTTGATGACGACGGTGTTGCCCGCGGCGAGCGCCGGGGCGAACTTCCACACGGCCATCATCATCGGGTAGTTCCACGGCGCGACCTGCGCGCACACACCGACCGGCTCGCGGCGGACGATGGAGGTCAGCCCCTCCATGTACTCGCCGGCCGAGCGGCCCTCCAGCAGCCGTGCGGCGCCCGCGAAGAAGCGGATCTGGTCCACCATCGGCGGGATCTCTTCGGTGCGGGTCAGCCCGAGCGGCTTGCCGGTGTTCTCGGACTCGGCCGCGATGAGGTCCTCGGCACGCTCCTCGAAGGCGTCCGCGATCTTCAGCAGGGCGCGCTGGCGCTCGGCGGGCGTGGCGTCGCGCCACGCGGGGAAGGCAGCGGCGGCGGCGGCCATGGCGGCATCGA
Source organism: Streptomyces sp. NPDC096323 (assembly GCF_040302845.1). Lineage (NCBI taxonomy): Bacteria > Bacillati > Actinomycetota > Actinomycetes > Kitasatosporales > Streptomycetaceae > Streptomyces > Streptomyces sp. NPDC096323. The sequence continues at coordinate 711,316 of NZ_JBEOSI010000003.1, read as the reverse complement.
CGTCGGCCTCGCCGGACAGCGGGGAGGTCGCGTAGACCTCCTCCGTCACCGGGTTGACCACATCGATGGTCCGCCCGTCGGCGGCGTCCCGGAACTCGCCATTGATGTAGTTGCGCAGACGGCGCACCTCGGTGGTCACAACCACCCCTCCTGTCGACACGTCCAATGGGTGAGACGTCCAGCGTAACCGCATGGGTAACGGTTTCGACATACCCACAGGGCGCGAACTTCGGATTCGGTGAGATCTGAGCCTCACGACAACGAATTTCATCGATTGAGGGTTGCAAGACAGACGAGTCCCGGTGCAGAGTGGCTCCGTGGCCAGTCGCAGCGCAGACTCCAGGACCGGGAACGGATCGTCCCCAGCGGTCGATGCCGTGTCCCTCGCAATCATCGAGCAGCTCCAGGAGGACGGGCGTCGTCCGTACGCCGCGATCGGCAAGGCCGTGGGCCTGTCCGAGGCGGCCGTGCGGCAGCGCGTCCAGAAGCTGCTCGACCAGGGCGTGATGCAGATCGTCGCCGTCACCGACCCCCTCACCGTGGGGTTCCGGCGGCAGGCGATGGTGGGGATCAACGTCGAGGGAGACCTCGACCCCGTGGCGGAGGCCCTGTCGGCCATGACCGAATGCGAGTACGTGGTGATGACCGCGGGCTCCTTCGACCTGATGGTGGAGATCGTCTGCGAGGACGACGACCACCTGCTGGAGACGATCAACAAACGCATCCGGGCCATCCCCGGTGTGCGCTCCACCGAGAGCTTCGTCTACCTCAAGCTCAAGAAGCAGACCTATATGTGGGGAACCCGATAGCCGTGAGCAAGGACCTCAGCCGGACCGCGTACGACCACCTGTGGATGCACTTCACCCGCATGTCGGACTACGAGAACGCGCCCGTACCCACCATCGTGCGTGGCGAGGGCACCTACATCTTCGACGACAAGGGCAAGCGCTACCTCGACGGGCTGTCCGGCCTGTTCGTGGTCAACGCCGGCCACGGCCGTCACGAGCTCGCCGAGGCCGCGTACAAGCAGGCGCAGGAGCTGGCCTTCTTCCCGGTGTGGTCCTACGCCCACCCGAAGGCCGTCGAGCTGGCCGAGCGCCTCGCGGACTACGCCCCGGGCGACCTGAACAAGGTCTTCTTCACCACCGGTGGCGGCGAGGCCGTCGAGACCGCCTGGAAGCTGGCCAAGCAGTACTTCAAGCTCAAGGGCAAGCCGACCAAGTACAAGGTCATCTCGCGTGCGGTCGCCTATCACGGCACCCCGCAGGGCGCCCTGTCCATCACCGGCCTGCCTGCCCTCAAGGCCCCCTTCGAGCCGCTGGTCCCCGGCGCGCACAAGGTGCCGAACACCAACATCTACCGCGCCCCGATTTACGGCGACGACCCGGAGGCCTTCGGCCGCTGGGCCGCCGACCAGATCGAGCAGGAGATCCTCTTCGAGGGCGCGGACACCGTGGCCGCCGTCTTCCTGGAGCCCGTGCAGAACGCGGGCGGCTGCTTCCCGCCCCCGCCCGGCTACTTCCAGCGGGTCCGCGAGATCTGCGACAAGTACGACGTGCTGCTCGTCTCCGACGAGGTCATCTGTGCTTTCGGCCGCCTCGGCACGATGTTCGCCTGCGACAAGTTCGGCTACGTGCCGGACATGATCACCTGCGCCAAGGGCATGACCTCGGGCTACTCGCCGATCGGTGCCTGCATCATCTCGGACAAGCTCGCCGAGCCGTTCTACGAGGGCGGCAACACCTTCCTGCACGGCTACACCTTCGGCGGCCACCCGGTGTCCGCGGCGGTCGGCCTCGCCAACCTCGACATCTTCGAGCGCGAGGGCCTCAACCAGCACGTCCTCGACAACGAGAGCGCCTTCCTCACCACGCTGCAGAAGCTGCACGACCTGCCGATCGTCGGCGACGTCCGCGGCAACGGCTTCTTCTACGGCATCGAGCTGGTGAAGGACAAGGTCACCAAGGAGACGTTCACCGACGAGGAGACCGAGCGCGTCCTGTACGGCTTCCTCTCCAAGGCGCTGTACGACAACGGCCTGTACTGCCGGGCCGACGACCGCGGCGACCCGGTCGTCCAGCTCGCGCCGCCGCTGGTCTCGGACCAGTCCACGTTCGACGAGATCGAGGGCATCCTGCGGTCCGTCCTGACGGAGGCCTGGACGAAGCTCTGACCAGCAGTCCTGACGAGGCTCTGACCGCTGGTCCGGACGGCCCAGCGGCCGGCCCCGGCTTGACCGCCGCTTGACCGTCCCGTGACGGCCCTCCGGCGGTCATTTCATACGGTCCACACGGCCCGGATGCGCCCATTCGAGTGGGAAGAAGCGCACCCGGGCCGTGTGCTGTGCGCACACCGCGATCCGAATCCCTACGGTGCCGAGTGACCGATCGGCCCCGCCTTCGTTCCCCCGTACGGGGGAACGGGATATCTGATCTGAACCGAGGTGTACGCCATGGTGGCCCCGCCGGACAACGACGTGATCTGGGCGCGTTCCCTGCAGCACTCCCACAACGGCTCACCCGCGCTCGGCGGGGTCTCCCTGGGGATCCGCGACGGCGAGATCCTCGCGGTGACCGGCCCGCGCGGCAGCGGCAAGACGACCCTGCTGCACTGCCTCTCCGGCCAGCTCGTGCCCCAGCAGGGCGAGGTGTGGTTCAACAGCGTCCCCGTCCACACCATGGGCCCGCGGCTGCGCGAACGGCTGCGCCGCGACAAGTTCGGCTGGATCGCCCCCGAACCCCAGCTCGTCCCGGAACTGAACACCTGGGAGAACACCGCGCTGCCGCTCCTGCTGCGCGGCTCCTCCCACCGCGAGGCCAAGAAGACCGCCATGGAGTGGCTGGAACGCCTCGACATCGGCATGTGCGCGCGGAAGCGGCCGCACACCCTCCAGCAGAGCCAGCGGCAGCGGATCTCGGTGGCCCGCGCACTCGCCGCATCACCCTCGGTGATCTTCGCCGACGAGCCGACCGCGACGCTGCACCGCACCGACCGCGCCCATGTGCTGCGCACCCTGACGAGCGCGGCCCGCTCGCACGGCATCACGGTGGTCCTCGCCACGCACGACGCGGAGATCGCCGCGCTCGCCGACCGCGTGGTGCCGCTGCTGGACGGACGCCGGGTCGCCACGGTCGGCCTGCCCGACGTGACCGATACGGAGGGCCGCGCGGCGTGCTCGCTCTCCGTCTAGCCCGCGGTTCCCATCCACTGGTCCTGGTGCGGCGGCTGCTGGTCGCGGCCGCCTCCGCCGGGGTCGGCTTCCTCCTGCTGTGCACGCTCGGCTATGCCTCCGGGCACCCGGCGCACTCCGCCGGTTCCGTACTGCGACTGCTGTGGTGCTTCGTGCCCCTGGCCGCGACGGTGCAGTTCGCGGTAGCGGTGGCGCGTACGGACCCGAGCACCCGCCCGCGCGCCGGACTGTCCGCCGTCGGCCTCGGGCCGGTGCGGCTGAGCGTGCTCGCCGCGGTCTCCACCGCCGTCTCGTGCACCCTCGGCTCGATGGTGGCGCTGCTCTTCTTCCTCCACCTGCGCGGCGACCTGTCCGGGCTGCCGTTCGACGGCGCCGCGGCCGGCCTGCTGGCCGCCGACGCGCCGCTGCCCCTGGCCGCGGTCCTCGTCCTGCTGACCCTGGTGCCGGCTGCCGCCGCGACGGCGAGCGCGCTGGCCCTGCGCACCGCTCCGGTGCGGGCCGAGGGCACCACGGAGGAGGCGGAGGACCTGCTGCCCGAGGAGCAGTTCCCGGCCCCGGCGGCGCCGCCCGCCGGGCTGCCGTGGGGCGTGGCCCTGACGGCCGCCGGGCTCGCCGTCGAGGCGTACGCGAACCGGGGCGCGCCCGGCAGTCCCTTCCCGCTCCCCGGCAAGCTCGACGCCACACCGGCCTGGGTGCTCGTCGGCTGGACCCTGACGGCGATCGGCCTGGCCACGGCCGGCCCGGGGCTGACCTACCTGTGCGGACGCCTGGTGCAGGCGATGCGGCCCGGAGCCGTACGCCTGCTGGCGGGCCGGGTCCTGATGGACGAGGCCCACCGGATCGGCCGCCCGCTGGGAATCGTCTGCGCGGTTCTCTCGGCCGTCGTCGCCGCCTACGCGCTGTACGGGACCGGGCCCCGGCCCTTCGGTCCGCTCACCGCCCTCGGCGCCGTCCTCGTCATCGGCTGCACCACAGCGACGCTCCTGACGTCGGCGCTGGAGGCCAAGCAGGCGCGCGCCGAAACGGCCCGGGCGCTGCTGCGCCTCGGCGCACCGGCCTCGGCGCTGCGCGCGGCGACGGCGCTGCGCGCGGCCGTCCTGCTGCTCGTCTTCGCCCCGCTGACGTGGGCGATCGCCGAGCTGGCCGCACTGCCGCTGACGGCCTGAACGGGCTCCGGCCGGGGCATCTCCCCCGGCCGGTCCGTAGCATGAGGGGGTGGAGACCCCGGAAGTCAGCACGCCGGCACCCGGCGCCGAGATCGAGTCGCTCGCCGCGTTCGACGCGGCGGTCGCCGCCGGTTCGCTGGCGGGTCTGCGCGTCCAGTCCCTCGACCTGACGGACCGCGGCGCGGCGCTGCTGGCCACGGACACGTCCGGCGCCGTCTTCCTCGGCTGCCCGATGGGGCCGGAAGCGGCCGAGAAGGTGCGGGCCGACGGGGCGTTCGTCTTCCCTCCGGTGCCCGGTCTCCCCTTCGATCCGTACCGCGGTCGGCTCTACTCGCCCGACGCCCTCTACGACGGGCTGGCGCAGGGCGGTTACGAGGCGACGCCCGACGCCCGCGCCTACCGCTGGTCCAGCCGCACCCGCTCGGACGGCGACGTCTTCGCCTCCATGCTGCGGGCGCTCCACGACGACGCGGTCTCCGACGCGCTGGACGAACTCCTCGCCGGGGCGCGGGTGGCCGGTGTGATGGGCGGTCACGCGACACCCCGGGGCAGCGCCTCGTACGCGGCGGCAGCCCGCCTCGGCAGGACCCTGGCCCGCAGCGGCCTGATGGTGGCCACCGGCGGCGGCCCGGGCGCGATGGAGGCGGCGAACCTCGGCGCCTACGCGGCCCCGCACCCCGACGCCATGCTGGACAAGGCGTGCGAACTCCTGGGCGCGGTCCCCTCGTTCACCCCGTCGGTCACCGACTGGGCGCTGGCCGCGTTCGCCGTGCGCGAGCGCTGGCCCGAGGGCGGACGCTCCGTGTCGATCCCGACCTGGTTCTACGGGCACGAGCCGCCGAACCCGTTCGCCCGGGACATCGCGAAGTACTTCGCCAACGCCCTGCGCGAGGACGGGCTGCTGGCCCGTTCCACGGCAGGGGTGATCTTCCTGCCCGGCGCGGCCGGCACGGTCCAGGAGATCTTCGACAGCACCACCCCCAACTACTACGGCTCGCTCGGCGATCCGTCCCCGATGGTGCTGGTCGGCCGTGACCACTGGACGCGGGAGCTGCCCGCCTGGCCGCTGCTCCGGGCCCTCGCGGCGGGCCGGCCGATGGAGTCCCGTATCGCGCTCGTAGACTCGGTGGACGAAGCGGCCGAGGCGCTCGCGCGGCTGTCGGAGGCGTAGCCTTCACGCCTCACCCCACTGGCCTTCAGGCCTCCCCCCGCCGGCCTTCAGGCCTCCCCCCGCCGGTCAGAACAGGGCGGGAAGCACGACGCTCTCCGCCGCGGCGAAGGTGACGCCGACCCGCGCGTCCTCGTCCGGAGTGCTGTTCAGCGCGCACTCAGCGTCCAGGACCGGCCCCTGTTCGGGGTGCAGCTTCACCGCGACGTGGTTGCCGCGGAAGGTGCGCGCGCCCACGGTGCAGCGCAGACCGTCCCGCGGGCCGCCGATCACGACCCCGGCCGGACGCACCAGCAGATCGCACGCCCCCTGCGGCGATCCCGCCGGTACCGGCACCTTCCCCCACTCCGTGTCCGCCACCTCACCGGTGACCGTCGCCTCCACCACATTGTCGAAGCCGAGGAAGCGGGCCACGAAGGCGGAGGCGGGGCGCTGCCAGACCTCCAGCGGCGTGCCCACCTGGGCGATGCGTCCGTCGCGCATCACGACGACCCGGTCGGCGAGCGCGAAGGCCTCACCCTGGTCGTGGGTGACGGCGAGCACCGTCGTACCCAGCCGGCCGAAGAGCGTGCGCAGTTCGACGACGAGGCGTTCGCGCAGACTGCGGTCCAGCTGCCCGAGCGGCTCGTCCAGCATCAGCAGCTTGGGCCGGGGGGCCAGCGCCCGGGCGAGGGCGACGCGTTGCTGTTCGCCGCCCGAGAGCGCGGCCACGGCCCGCCGTTCGGCGCCGGGCAGGCCCACCAGGTCGAGGAGTTCAGCGACCCGGCGGTCCTGCTCGCCCCGCTTCACGCCGTGCATCCGCAGCCCGAAGGCGACGTTGGCACCGACGTCACGGTGCGGGAAAAGCTGGTGGTCCTGGAACATCAGGCCGAGCCCGCGCCGGTGCACCGGCACGCCGTCCTGGTCCGCGCCGTCGAGCAGGACCCGTCCGCCGTCGGCGTCCTGGAGTCCGGCGACGAGCCGCAGCAGGGTCGACTTCCCGCTGCCGCTCGGCCCCAGGACGCACACGATCTCGTGCTCGGCGACCTCCAGGTCCACCCGGTCCAGCGCGGCCCGGTCGCCGAAGCGCACGGTGGCCGATTCCAGTGTCAGCATCTCTAGAACTCCCCGGATCGGTCCGTGCGGATACGTTCGAGCAGCAGCAGCGACACAGCGCACACGAGCATCAGGATCGTGCTCAGGGCCATCGCCTGGCCGTAGTTGAGCTCCCCGGACCGGCCCAGCAGCCTCGCGACGGCCACCGGAAGCGTGGGGTTGTCGGGCCGCGCGATGAACACGGTGGCCCCGAACTCGCCCAGCGACACGGCGAACGCGAATCCGGCGGCGACCAGCAGCGCCCGGCGCACCAGCGGCAGGTCCACCTCGCGCCAGGCCCGCAAGGGCGAGGCGCCGAGCACCGCGGCCGCCTCGCGCAGCCGCCCGTCCACCGCTCTGAGGACCGGCAGCATCGTGCGTACGACGAAGGGCACCCCGACCAGGGCCTGGGCGAGCGGCACCAGAATCCAGGAAGTACGCAGATCCAGCGGGGGTTTGTCGAGGGTGATCAGGAAGCCGAAGCCGACCGTGACGGCGGAGACGCCGAGCGGCAGCATCAGCAGCGCGTCGAAGCCCCGGACGAGCCGGCCCGCCTTCCGGGTCAGAGCCGCGGCCGCCAGTCCCCCGACGACCAGCGCGATGAGGGTGGCGACCAGGGCGTACCGCAGTGAGTTCCCGATCGCCTCGATGGGGGCGACCAGGAACGTACCGCTGTTGGCCTCCGCCGAGGCCAGCGCGCGGTAGTAGGCGAGAGAGTGACCGCCGGACACGTCGAGCGACCGCTCCACCAGGACGGCGAGCGGCAGCAGGATCAGCACCAGCACTGTCAGCAGCACCCCGGCGAGCAGCGTCCACTGCCCCGCCCCGCGCGGCCTGCGGGCCGTCTGCGCCGGGTCGACCAGCTTCAGCGCCCTCTCCCTGCGCCGCACGGTCCACGCGTGCACGGCGAGTACGGCGCCGACCGCGACGAACTGCACCAGGGTCAGCACGGCGGCGGTCGGCAGGTCGAGGAGCTGTGCGGTCTGCCGGTAGATCTCCACCTCCAGCGTGGAGAAGCCGGGGCCGCCGAGGATCTGTACGACGCCGAAGGAGGTGAAGGTGAAAAGGAAGACCATCAGCGCGGCGGCCGCCACCGCGGGCCCGAGGGCGGGGAGGGTCACGCGGCGCCAGGCGGCGAGGCGTCCGGCGCCGAGCACCCGCGCGGCCTCCTCCTGCCGGGGGTCGAGCTGGGACCAGAGTCCGCCGACCGTGCGCACGACGACGGCGTAGTTGAAGAACACATGGGCCAGCAGGATCGCCCACACCGTGGTGTCGAGGCGGACGCCCCAGAGTTCGTCAAGGAAGCCGCCGCGGCCGAGCAGCGCGAGGAACGCCGTACCGACGACAACGGTCGGCAGGACGAACGGCACGGTGACGATCGCCCGCAGCAGTTGCTTGCCCGGGAAGTCGAACCGGGCGAAGACGTACGCACCGGGCAGCGCGATCAGCAGGGTCAGCGCGGTCGAGGCGAGCGCCTGCCAGAGGGTGAACCAGAGCACGCCCCCGATGTCCGGCCGGCTCAGCACCTCGCCGAACCGCCCGAACTGCCAGACCCCGTCCGCCTTGAGCCCGCGTCCCACGATCGCGACGACGGGATAGGCGAAGAACAACGCGAAGAACGCCACGGGCACGGCCATCAGACCGAGCCGTACCGCGCCCCCGCGCAGCGACCGGGCGCGCGCGGCCTTCCCGCGCGCGCCCGGTCCGCGTACGGGAGTCTTCGCTACTTCACTACGAGCGAGGACCATGACTGGACCCACTGCTCACGGTTCTTGGCGATCTCGTCCGGGGCGACGGTCGTCGGCCTGTCGACCGTGGCACCGAACTTCGTGAAGAGCTCCGGAACTTTCGCGCCCTTGGTGACCGGGCTGACGAACATGTTGAGCGGCATGTCCTCCTGGAACTTCTTGCCGATCAGGAAGTCCAGCAGGGCCTTGCCGCCCGCCGGGTTCTTCGCCCCGTCGAGCAGACCGGCGAACTCGATCTGCCGGAAGCACGTCCCGGTGGCGACGCCGGTCGGGGCGGTCTTCGGCTGCGGATCGGCGTACAGCACCTCGACGGGCGGGCTGGAGGCGTAGCTGACGACGAGGGGCCGGTCGGCCTTGGCCTTCTTGCCGCCCGCGGAGCCGGAGAACTCCTCGTTGTAGGCCTGCTCCCAGCCGTCGACGACCTTGACGCCGTTGCTCTTCAGCTTCTTCCAGTAATCCTGGTAGCCGTCCTCGCCATAGGTGGCGACGGTGCCGAGGAGGAAGCCGAGGCCGGGCGAGGAGGTCGCCGCGTTCTCGGTGACGAGCAGGTTCTTGTACGCGGGCTTCGCCAGGTCGTCGAAGGACTTCGGCGGCGCGAGCTTCTTGTCGGCGAAGTACTTCTTGTCGTAGTTGACGCAGATGTCGCCGGTGTCGACGGGCGTGACCCGGTGCTTGTCCGCGTCCAGCTGGACGTCGGCCGCGACCTGGCCGATCCCCTTGGCCTCGTACGGCGTGAACAGGCCGTTGTCGAGGGCGCGCGAGAGCAGGGTGTTGTCGACGCCGAAGAACACATCACCGCGGGGCGAGCCCTTGGTCAGGATCTCCTGGTTGAGGGCAGCGCCCGCGTCACCGCTCTTCAGCACCTTGACGGTGTAGCCGGTCTGCCGGGTGAACTCCTTCAGTACGTCCTTGGAGGCGTTGAAGGAGTCGTGGCTGACGAGGGTGACGGTCTTGGAGCCCGTGCCCTTGGTGCCGCCGCTGCCGGAGGCCGGGTCGTCGGAACTTCCGCAGCCGGCCAGCGCGGTCGCGCCGAGCGCGGCGGCGACGGCCGTCACGGCGATCTTCTTGGTGGTGCTCATGTGATTCCTCCTGGGATGACCAGGAAGAGACGCGGCCCTGCCCGCCCCGGTGGAAACCGGAAGCGGGCAGGGCGCAACAGCTTGAGTAAGGTCCGAACTTCCTACCCGGAATGACCCGGGCGAGGTTCAGAGGGTCTGCGGCCAACCTGTCCTTGGTGCCGCACTCTCAGCGCTGTGGCGCTCCCCTGTCGGAATATGAAGTTGATTTCGAGCCCAGGCTACACGCCCGGTTCCGGCCTCAGCGTTCGGAGGCCGCCAGCTGTCCACAGGCCCCGTCGATCTCCTGGCCGCGGGTGTCCCGGACGGTCACCGGCACCCCGTGGGCGGCGATCGCCTCGACGAACGCCTTCTCGTCCTCGGGCCGCGAGGCGGTCCACTTCGAGCCGGGCGTCGGGTTCAGCGGGATCAGGTTGACGTGGACCCGCTTGCCCTTGAGCAGCCGGCCGAGCCGGTCGCCCCGCCACGCCTGGTCGTTGATGTCGCGGATCAGCGCGTACTCGATGGAGATGCGGCGGCCGGACTTCTCCGCGTACTCCCACGCGGCGTCCAGGACCTCGCGCACCTTCCACCGGGTGTTCACCGGCACGAGCGTGTCGCGCAGTTCGTCGTCCGGGGCGTGCAGCGACACGGCGAGACGGCACTTGAAGCCCTCGTCGGCGAAGCGGAGCATCGCGGGGACGAGGCCGACGGTGGAGACCGTGATGCCTCGCTGCGAGAGGCCGAGGCCGTCGGGCTCGGGGTCGGTCAGGCGGCGGATGGCGCCCACGACGCGGTTGTAGTTGGCGAGCGGTTCGCCCATGCCCATGAAGACGATGTTGGAGAGCCGGGCGGGGCCGCCGGGGACCTCGCCGTCACGCAGGGCGCGCATGCCGTCGACGATCTGGTGGACGATCTCGGCGGTGGACAGGTTGCGGTCGAGACCGGCCTGCCCGGTGGCGCAGAACGGGCAGTTCATGCCGCAGCCGGCCTGCGAGGAGATGCACATCGTGACGCGCTCGGGGTAGCGCATCAGGACGGACTCGACCAGCGTCCCGTCGTGCAGCTTCCACAGCGTCTTGCGGGTGGTGTCGTCGTCGCAGCTGATGTGGCGGAGCACGGACATCAGATCGGGGAACATCGCCTCGGCGAGCTTGTCCCTCGACGCGGCGGGGATGTTGGTCCACTCCGCCGGGTCGTGCGCGTACCGCGTGAAGTAGTGCTGCGAGAGCTGCTGGGCGCGGAAGGGCTTCTCGCCGATCGCGGCGACGGCTTCCTTGCGCTCGGCGGGCGTGAGGTCGGCGAGGTGCCGCGGCGGCTTCTTGGCTCCGCGGGGCGCGACAAACTGGAGTTCTCCGGGCTTAGGCATGGTTCTTCCAGTGTCGCAGACAGAACAGCGAGGGCCCGCCGCCCTGTGGACAACGAACCCTCGCCAGCAAAACCGCAGGTCACCAGGGGTGACCCCACCGCTTCTCAGCCGGAGCCGACGAAAATCACCATCAGCAGCCAGACCACCGGTGCGGTCGGCAGCAGGGAATCCAGCCGGTCCATGATCCCGCCGTGGCCGGGCAGCAGCGTGCCCATGTCCTTGATCCCGAGGTCGCGCTTGATCATGGACTCGCCCAGGTCGCCCAGGGTCGCGCTGGCGGCGACCGCGAGGCCGAGCAGCAGGCCCTGCCACCACGAGCCGTCGTCGATCAGGAACTGCATGCACAGCGCACCGGCCACCATCGCGAAGGCCACGGCTCCGAACAGGCCCTCGCGGGTCTTTCCGGGGCTGATGCGGGGTGCGAGCTTGTGCTTGCCGAACCGCCAGCCGACGGCGTACGCACCCGTGTCGCTGACCACCGTCAGCAGCAGGAAGGTCAGGACCCGCTGCGGTCCGTCGTCGGCGGTGAGGAGCATGGCGACGAAGGTCGCCAGGAACGGCACGTAGAACGCGGCGAAGACCCCGGCCGTGACGTCCTTCAGGTACCCCTCGGGCGGCTCGGTCATCCGCCAGACGAGCACCGCCAGGGCGGTCAGCGCCATGGCGATCCACGCGCCCTCGGCTCCTCGCGCGTAACCGGCCACGACCATGGCCGCGCCACCGATCGCGAGCGGCACGAGGGGCGCCTTGATGTCCTTGCGCTCCTGAAGCCGGGAGGTGAGCTCCCACAGGCCCACGACGACGGCGACCACGATCACGCCGACGAAGACGGCCTTGACGATGAAGAGCGAGGCGACGACGACGGCACCGAGCCCGACGCCGACCCCTATGGCGGAACCCAGATCACGGCCCGCACGCTTCTTCTGCGGGGGTGGCGGCGCGGTGGACATGGGCTCCTGCGGCTTCTCGTCGCGGAACGGGGGGCCGCCGCTCAGGCGTCCGGCTCCCCGGTCCCGGTCATCGTCAGTGTCTCTACCTGCGTCGGGAACGTCCGGCACGATGGGCATGGGCCGAGTCTGCTGGGCGCCATGCACATCGTATGCAGGACCCGCCGGAGCGGCCCGCATCTCGGGCGCAGCCCTGTGGCCGGCGCCCTGCGGGACGCCCCGGGAAAGGTCGTTCATCAGACTTCGAGCAGCTCGGCTTCCTTGTGCTTCAGCAGCTCGTCCACCTGCGCGACGTACTTCGCGGTGGTGTCGTCGAGCTCCTTCTCGGCGCGACGCACCTCGTCCTCGCCGGACTCCTTGTCCTTGACCAGCTTGTCGAGCGTCTCCTTGGCCTTGCGGCGGACGGCCCGGATCGAGATCTTGGAGTCCTCGGCCTTGGTCTTCGCGACCTTGATGTAGTCGCGACGGCGCTCTTCGGTGAGGTCCGGGAAGGTCACCCGGATGATATTGCCGTCGTTGCTCGGGTTGACGCCGAGGTCCGAGTCACGGATGGCCTGCTCGATGTTGCGCAGCGCGGTCTTGTCGAACGGCGTCACGACGGCCATACGGGGCTCGGGCACCGAGAACGAGGCCAGCTGGTTGATCGGGGTCAGCGCGCCGTAGTAGTCGGCGACGATCTTGTTGAACATCGCCGGGTGCGCACGGCCGGTGCGGATCGCGGCGAAGTCCTCTTTCGCGACCACGACGGCCTTCTCCATCTTCTCCTCGGCCTCGAGGAGGGTTTCTTCGATCACCACGTGCTCCTGCGTGTCTTGAGTGGGCCCGGCGTGCTCGGGCCCGGCGGGTCCTGCGTCGCGTCCTCACCTGCACGGTGTCCGACCGGCAGGCCGTTGTCCATCCTTCGTGGCCGTGCAGCGGGCCCCCGGGAACGCCCCGGGTCTCCTCGGCTCGGCCCCCCGGTTCTCAGGCCCGGGTGCTCCGGTCACTCACGAGCGAGCCGATCTTCTCACCCTTGACCGCGCGGGCGATATTGCCCTCGGCGGTCAGCTCGAAGACGAGGATCGGCAGCTGGTTGTCACGGCAGAGCGTGATGGCGGTGGCGTCGGCGACCTTGAGATCGCGGGCGAGCACCTCGCTGTACTCCAGCGCGTCGAACTTCACCGCGCCGGGGTTGGTCTTCGGGTCGGAGTCGTAAACCCCGTCCACGCCGTTCTTCCCCATCAGCAGCGCCTCGGCGTCGATCTCCAGGGCGCGCTGTGCCGCGGTGGTGTCGGTGGAGAAGTACGGCATGCCCATGCCGGCGCCGAAGATGACGACGCGCCCCTTCTCCAGGTGCCGTACGGCGCGCAGCGGAATGTACGGCTCCGCGACCTGGCCCATGGTGATGGCCGTCTGGACGCGCGAGTCGATGCCCTCCTTCTCCAGGAAGTCCTGAAGAGCGAGGCAGTTCATGACGGTGCCGAGCATGCCCATGTAGTCGGACCGCGCCCGGTCCATGCCGCGCTGCTGGAGCTCGGCACCGCGGAAGAAGTTGCCGCCGCCGATGACGACCGCGATTTCCGCGCCGTCGCGGACGACTGCCGCGATCTCGCGGGCGATGGTGTGCACGACGTCGGGGTCGACGCCGAGACCCCCGCCGCCGGCGAACGCCTCTCCGGACAGCTTCAGCATGAAGCGTCCGCGCACCTTGCCGTCGTCGCGCCTGTGGTCACCTGTTGCGGCGTCCGCGCCCTTGTTCATGGAGATTCTCCTCGTGCACATACGAAGAAGGCCATTGCCGGTGGGTCCGATGTCCCTCAGCGGCAATGGCCTCCTCGTCAGATCTGCGGTCGTACGGCGGTGTGCGGCCGTCGACTGCACCAGACCCTATCGGGGTCCACCGTTTTTCGCGGACGGACTCAGATGCCGACCTTGATGCGCGTGAAGCGCTTCAGGGTGACACCGGCCTCGTCCAGGACCTTCTGGACGGACTTCTTGTTGTCCAGCGCGTACGGCTGGCCGAGGAGGGTGGCCTCCTTGAAGAAGCCGTTGACGCGACCCTCGACGATCTTCGGGAGCGCGGCCTCGGGCTTGCCCTCGGCGCGCGTGGTCTCCTCGGCGACACGACGCTCGGCCTCGACGACCTCGGCCGGGACGTCCTCGCGGGACAGGTACTTCGGCGCGAAGGCGGCGATGTGCTGGGCAATGCCCTTCGCCAGATCGGCGTCGGCCTTGTCCAGCTCGACCAGAACACCGATCTGCGGGGGCAGGTCGGGCATGGTGCGGTGCATGTAGACCGAGACGTAGGCGCCGTCGAACTGCGCGAAGCGGTCCAGGACGATCTTCTCGCCGAGGTTGGCGTTGGCCTCGTCCACGTACGCCTGGACGGTCTTGCCGGGCTCGATCTCGGAGGCGAGAAGCGCCTCGATGTCGGCCGGGGAGGTGGCGGCGACGTGCGCGGCGAGCGTGTTGGCGACGGCCTGGAACTTGTCACCCTTGGCGACGAAGTCGGTCTCGCACTTCAGCTCGAGCAGGACGCCGGACGTCTTGTCGTCGGAGACGACGGAGACGACGGCGCCGTTCTCGGCAGAACGGCCCTCGCGCTTGGCGACGCCCTTCTGGCCCTTGATACGGAGGGCCTCGACGGCTCCGTCGACGTTGCCGTCGGCCTCGTCGAGCGCCTTCTTGCAGTCCATCATGCCGGCGCCGGTGAGCTCACGGAGCTTCTTGACGTCAGCGGCGGTGTAGTTCGCCATGAGTCTGTATGTCTCTCTCGAAGTCTGAAAGATCTACGGGTGAACGGCGGGGGCGGTGCCTGTGGCACCGGCCCCCGCCGTCTTCAGCCGTGACGGGTGTCAGGCCTGCTCAGCGTCCGCGTCCGCGGCCGGAGCCTCGGCGACGGGGGCCTCAGCCGCGGGGGCCTCGGCAGCAGCCTCGGCGGCGGGGGCCTCGGTGGCCTCCGCGTCCGCGACCTTCTCGGTCTCGGCGGAGGTCTGGACCTCGGCGTCGGCCTTCTTGTCGCCCTCGAGCAGGTCGCGCTCCCACTCGGCGAGCGGCTCGCCGGCAGCCTTCTCGCCCGGCTTCGAGTCGCCGGTCGCAGCGCCGGAGCGGGCGATGAGGCCCTCGGCGACGGCGTCGGCGATCACGCGGGTGAGCAGGGTGACGGAGCGGATCGCGTCGTCGTTGCCCGGAATCTTGTAGTCGACCTCGTCGGGGTCGCAGTTGGTGTCCAGGATCGCGACGACCGGGATGTGGAGCTTGCGCGCCTCACCGACGGCAATGTGCTCCTTCTTGGTGTCAACGATCCAGACGGCGCTCGGCACCTTCTGCATCTCGCGGATACCACCGAGGGTCTTCTCCAGCTTGGCCTTCTCGCGGGAGAGAACCAGGAGCTCCTTCTTGGTGAGGCCGGAGGCGGCCACGTCCTCGAAGTCGATGAGCTCGAGCTCCTTCAGACGCTGAAGGCGCTTGTAGACGGTGGAGAAGTTGGTGAGCATGCCACCGAGCCAACGCTGGTTGACGTACGGCATGCCGACGCGCGTCGCCTGCTCGGCGATGGCCTCCTGGGCCTGCTTCTTCGTACCCACGAACATGATGGAGCCGCCGTGGGCGACGGTCTCCTTGACGAACTCGTAGGCGCGGTCGATGTACGACAGCGACTGGAGCAGGTCGATGATGTAGATGCCGTTGCGCTCCGTGAAGATGAAGCGCTTCATCTTCGGGTTCCAACGACGGGTCTGGTGACCGAAGTGGACGCCGCTTTCCAGCAGCTCCCGCATCGTGACGACGGCCATGGCCGTACTCCTTGAGTGCTCGGTTATCGCGACCGCAGGTTTGCGCTCGCGCCTGACGCCCCGACGCGCCGTGCCACGAAGGACCGAGGAGCGCGGCCACCCCCGAAGAGGGAGGTGGCGGGGCGTGCGAAGTCGACCCGGTGACCCGGATCGCCAGAGAAAGTGTACGGGACCGGCCGGGTGCCGGGTGACGGCGCTGTCCACAACCGGCCGGTAGTCCACAGATCCGGTCCATGATCCCCGCTGAGCGGGGACCGGGGGGACGCTGACGGCATGCGATTCACATCTGAACGGGGCTGCCGTTTCCGGTTCCGCAGAGGCGGCCGTGCCGGGCGCCGCGGTGCGGTGGCCGGCGGGACGGGGCTGCGGGCCCGTCGGGCGGTGGTGGCCGCCTCGGGGCTGCTGATCACGGCACTGTTGCCGCTCGTGACTCTGCTCGCGGTGGGGGGCGGCGGGCTGTACGCCCTGGCGGCGGAACGGCCGCCCCCAGGTGTGGCGGGGGCGGCCGCGGCTGATCCGGCCGGGGGCCGGGTCTGGCCGCTGGAGGGGCGGCCGCCGGTCCTGCGAGGGTGGGAGCCGCCCGCCACCGAGTACGGGCGGGGGCACCGCGGGGTTGACCTCGGCGCCGCTCCGGGCGCGCGGGTTCTCGCGGCCGCGGCGGGCCGGGTGTCCTTCGCGGGCGGCGTGGCGGGGCGCGGAGTGGTCGTGATCGAGCTTGCGGGGACGGGCGATCCGCCGTTGCGGACCACCTACGAGCCGGTGCGCCCGCTGGTCGAGAAGGGCGACGAGGTCGCGGCGGGCCAAGTGGTGGCGGTGCTGTCGCCCGGGCCGTCCCACTGCGCCCCGGGCTGTCTGCACTGGGGCCTGCGGCGCGCGGAGGCGTATCTGGACCCGCTGTCGTTGCTGCCGCCGTCCCTCTTGCGGCGCGGACCTTCCCGGCTGCTGCCGGTGTCGGGCGTCCCCGTACCCGGCCCCTCGTAGGCAGGGGCCACACCGCGCGAGGGTGTCAGCCCTGGTCGCCGCCTAGACCCCGGACGCCGTTCAGGATCATGGCGACGGCGGTGTCCGCGATCACGTCGGGCTCCTCGGCGACGCTCAGCTCGATCCGCCGGACCGCCGCGTCCACGGAGCCCTGGAGCAGCATGGCCGCCAGCCGTGGCTGCTCGTGCCCGAGGTCTCCGAGCGCCTCCACGATCATGGCGATCAGACCGCCGTGCGCCGCCCGGATCTTCTCGCGCGCGCCCGCGTCCAGCTCGCTGGCGGAGATCGCGACGACGGCCCGGTGACGACGGTCCCCCACGAGAGCGAGCTGCCGCCGGACGTACGCCTCGATCTTCCGTTCGGGCGTCTTCGCCCGCTCCATGGCGCCCTCGACCTCGGCCGCCCACACGGGGAAGTCGACGGCGCAGAGTTCCTCGACGACGGCGGCGCGGGAACGGAAGTACTCGTAGACGGAGGACCGTGCGAGACCCGTGCGTTCGGCGAGGGCGGGGAAGGTCAGAGCCTCCGTGCCTCCCTCGGACAGCAGGGAGCGCGCTGCGTCCAGGAGGGCGCCGCGCTGCATGGTCCGGTGCTCGGCCACGGAGGCCGCTCGAATCCTGGGCACACGACCACTCTACGGCGGCCGGTGTTCGTGAGGAGGGCGGGCGGGCCCGACCGTTGGCCGAAGCGCCCGCTGCCGGTGGCCGCCCGTCGCGGGGCAGGCGTGGCGGTCCGGGCGGCTCAGCGTCCGGCGTCGGCCAGCTTCGCACGCAGTTGCAGCACCGACTTGGTGTGGATCTGGCTGACGCGGCTCTCGGTGACCCCGAGGACGTTGCCGATCTCGGCGAGGGTGAGCCCCTCGTAGTAGTAGAGCGTGACGACCGTCTTCTCACGGTCCGGGAGGGTGTTGATCGCGCGGGCGAGAAGTCTTCGGAGCTCACGGTCCTCGGCCACCTCCACCGGGTTGTCGGCGGCGGTGTCCTCCAGTGTGTCCATCAGGCTCAGCCGGTCGCCGCCCTCGCCGCCCACATGGAGCAGCTCCTCCAGCGCCACCACGTTGGCGAGCGACAACTGGCTGAAAACCGCGTGCAGTTCCTCCAGCGCGATGCCCATCTCGGCGGCGACCTCCGCCTCCGAGGGCGTACGCCGCAGCTGCGCCTCCAAGGTGGCGTAGGCGCGCTCCACCGCCCGCGCCTTCTGGCGCACGGAGCGCGGAATCCAGTCCAGCGCCCGCAGTTCGTCGATCATCGCGCCGCGGATGCGGGTGATCGCGTACGTCTCGAACTTGATCGCGCGCTCGATGTCGAACTTCTCGATCGCGTCGATCAGCCCGAAGACCCCCGAGGAGACGAAGTCGGCCTGCTCGACGTTGGACGGCAGACCCACGCTGACCCGGCCGGCGACGTACTTCACCAGGGGCGAGTAGTGCAGGATCAGCTGTTCCCGCAGCCGCCCGTCGCCCGTGGTCTTGTACGAGCGCCACAGCTCGTCGAGCGAGGAGGGCGCGGGCGGGCGCACAGTGCCACGCGCAGCCGGTGGCGCTGCCGCGCGGTCAGACCCGGAGGTGTGCTGGGGCATGTGGTGCCTTGAGCCGTTCTGCCGTGAAGTGCTGGGGGACTTGTGTCTGGGCCGGAATCCTTGTGAGCGTAGCGTGACTGAAGTGTCGCGGTCCGCGCAGGATAAGGGATCGAGGCTGAGCGCTTCCCGGCGCACGGACCTGGAGCGGGACATGGCGGCGGATACGACCGCGCAGTTGGGCGAGGGCACGACGGGTGCCCGGGGCCGCCGCGTCGCGCGCCGGCCCCGGAGGCGTCGCCGAAGGATCCACCGGGGTCATCGGCATCACCTTTTCACCCGTATGCCCCAGGTCAAGAACCGCCTCGCCGCGCGTCGCCATTGCATGTCGGCCGCTTCGTCAACCTCCATCCGTCGCCTTCGCGTTCGACGAACCCCAGTGAGTGCAGTTCGTACAGCTTGCCGAGTGCCTCGTCCGCACTCGTCGCCGCCGCACGCGCTACCTCCCGTCCGTCGACGGAGCCGTGGGCGGGGAGGGCGTCAAGCACTGCGGCGCAGACCGGATCCAGCTGATCGCGGGGCAGCATCGGACCGCGTCTGGGCGGCGCCAGATCCCCGATGTCGCCCACCATCTCAGCGACTTCGGCGGCATCCGTCACCAGCACCCCTTCGCCTCTCAGGAGTTCGTGGACACCCGCCGACAGACCGCTGGTGGCGGGACCCGGAACACCCATGGTGTGGCGGCCGAGCCGTTGCGCGCACCGGGCGGTGACCAGTGAGCCGCTGCGGTACTCGGCCTCGACGACGACGGTCCCCCGCGTCAACGCGGCGATCACCCGGTTCCGGAGGATGAATCTGCTGCGGGTGGGGTGGTCGGCCGGTGGCAGTTCACCGAGGACGAGCCCCTGTCCCACGATGCGCCCGATCAGTTCGGCATGGCCCCGGGGATAGGCGACGTCCACCCCGCACGCCAGGACCGCCATCGTCGCGCCGCCGGCGGCCAGGGCTCCCCGGTGAGCCGCTCCGTCGACCCCGAAGGCAGCCCCCGAGACGACCACCCACCCCCGCTCCGCGAGGCCCGCGCCGAGCGTCGTCGCCATGTGCGCCCCGTACGGTGTGCAGGCCCGGGCCCCGACCACGGCGACCGAGCGCAGCGCCCAGAGCCGCAGATCGGGCTTGCCCCGTACCCAGAGCCCCGTCGGCCTGGCGTCACCCAGGTCGTCGAGCTGGCTCGGCCACTCCCGGTCCCCGGGACAGACGAATCGCCCGCCTGCCTCGGCCACCGCCGCAAGGTCCCGCTCGGGCTCGACGGTCCGGGCCCGCAGCCGGTAGCCGGCCAGCCGCCTCGCGGTCATCCCGCTCAACCGTTCGGCCGAACCGTCCGCCGTGGTGATCCGCCGCATCAGTTCCGAGGCACCGCACTCCCGCAGCCAGCGCCCGCCGCGCATGTCCCCCGGCTCCATGACCCGGGTCAGCGCCGCCCGGGCCAGCCGTTCCCGGTCGCGCGCGCCGCCGTCGTCGGCGCCCGGGCGGCCGGGCATCCGCCGGTCGTCGGCCACCGGCCCTTGCGGCTCGGCCGTCGCGCCCGCTCCGCCCGCCGACGCGCAGCCCTCCCGTCCCTGGCCGTTCATGACGCCCCCGCGCCCATCGGGGCTCCGCGCGGAATCCCGGTGCGCAGTTCCAGGGCCACCCCGATGTCCGAGGCGTCCGGGCGGTCGGCTCCGCGCAGATCCGCGACGGTCCACGCCACCCGCAGCACCCGGTCGAGACCGCGCGCCGTGAGCAGGCCCCGCTCCATGTCCCGCTCGGCCGCCATCAGCGCGCCCGGGGCCGCGGCCAGCCGGGTCCGCAGTTCATGCCCCGGCACCTCGCTGTTCGTCGCCCACGGGGTGCCCGCCAGCCGCTCCGCGGCCCGCGCCCGGGCCCGGAGCACCCGGGCGGCGACGACATCGGTCGACTCGCCCCTGCCGCCCTGGCCCATCAGGTCCTCGCGTCTGACGGGGTCGACGGTCACCCGCAGGTCCACCCGGTCGAGCAGGGGACCGGAGAGCCTGGCCTGGTACCGGCGGACGGCCGAGGGCGGGCATTCGCAGCCGGCCCCGCTCAGCGTGTGCCTCCCGCACGGGCAGGGATTGGCTGCCAGCATCATCAGGAACCGGGCCGGGAGCCGCACCACTCCGGCGCTGCGCGCCACCACGACATGCCCCGACTCCAGTGGCTGACGCAGCGCGTCCAGCGCCCGTACCGAGAACTCGGGCGCCTCGTCCAGAAAGAGAATCCCCCGATGCGCGAGCGAGACCGCTCCGGGGCGCGGCAGTCCGTTGCCGCCGCCGATGAGTGACTGCATGGTCGCCGAGTGGTGCGGCGCGCAGTACGGCGGGCGGGAGACCAGTGGTTCGCCCGGTGGCAGGATGCCCGCCACCGAGTGCACTGCGGTCACCTCAAGGGATTCCTGCCTGGTCAGCGGCGGCAGGATGGCCGGCAGCCGTTCGGCCAGCATGGTCTTGCCGGCGCCCGGCGGTCCCCAGAGCAAGAGGTGGTGGCCGCCCGCCGCGGCGACCTCCAGCGCCATGCGCGGCCGTTCCTGGCCCGCGACGTCGGCCAGATCCGGCCGGCCGCCCTCGCCGTGCGCCGAGGCCCTGGCGATCCCGGTGCCCATACCGGCGCCGGGGACCATCAGCCCGGCCAGCATGGTGTCGGGGCGCCCCTGGTCATGGGCCTCCGGCTCGTCGGGCACCGGCTCTTCGCAGAGCACGGCGATCAGCTGCCGCAGGCTGCGCACCCCGAGCACGCAGACCCCGGGGACCAACGCCGCCTCGCCGGCGGTCTGCTCGGGGACGACCACCTGCCGGTATCCGGCCTCGGCCGCGGCCAGGACGGCGGGCAGGATGCCGCGCACCGGCCGCACCCTGCCGTCCAGCCCCAGCTCCCCGATCATCACGACATCGGCGATCGACGCGGGATCGATCCGCTCGGCGGCGCCGAGCACGGCGCAGGCGACGGCCAGGTCGAAGCCGGATCCGCCCTTGGGCACCGAGGCCGGGGACAGTCCCACGGTGAGTTTCTTCTGCGGCCACTCCGCCCCGGAGTTGGCCACGGCGGCCCTGACCCGGTCCCGGCTCTCCACCAGGCTCTTGTCCGGCAGTCCCACCAGGGTGAACGCCGCGACGCCGGCCTCCAGGTCCGCCTGGACCTCCACCACCACGCCCTCGACGCCGACGAGGGCCACCGAGCAGGCCCGGGCAAACGCCATCAGGCCACCCCCCGGGCGTGTTCCGCCACGGGTGCGCCGCGCCTCGGCAGCACCACGCCGACCAGGTCGATCCGCACCCCGCCGGGCGGCGGACCGCCGTGCCCGGCCAGCCAGAGCTCGGCCAGCCGCCGCAGGCGGTCCGCCTTGACCGGGGTGACCGCGGCCATCGGATGCTCGAAGGCGCCCGCCCTGCGGGTCTTCACCTCGCAGATGACGAGCGCGTCACCGTCCTTCGCGACGATGTCGATCTCGCCGGCGCGACAGCGCCAGTTCCGTTCCACCACGGACATGCCGGCATCGGTCAGCAACCGTGCCGCCAGGTCCTCGCCGTACCGCCCGAGTGCCCCCCGTGCGTTCATATCGGCACCACCTCCGGCACCGACTGTGACGCGTCCGCCCGGAACTATTGGATCTTGGTGGAAAACTCCGCCGTTGTGGACAACTCAGCCACCCGGAAGCTCGAGATCGCTCTTGTTGAGCTCCTCGATGTTGACGTCCTTGAACGTCAGGACCCGTACCTGCTTGACGAAACGTGCGGGCCGGTACATGTCCCAGACCCAGGCGTCCGCCATGGACACCTCGAAAAACACCTCGCCCTGGACCGAGTGCACCTGCATCTCGTAGTCGTTGGTGAGGTAGAAGCGCCGTTCGGTCTCGATCACATATTTGAACAGACCGACGACATCGCGGTACTCCCGGTAGAGCTTCAGCTCCATCTCGGTCTCGTACTTCTCGAGGTCCTCGGCGCTCATTGGCATGTTCCCCTTCAGCCGTGCGTTCCCCCATTGTGCGCCAGGGCCCTGCGTCCCCGGTCGCTCAGGCGATTTCGGGGGTCAGAACCAGCGGCGTACCCGGAGGACCCTCGTCGAGCAGCGTGCGCAGCAGCTCGGCGAGTCTGGTCGGGTACACCGTCTCACGCGCCGCCGACAGTTCGGCGGAGGTCCACCACCTCAGACCCGCGACACTGCGGCGTTCCAGCCCGGTCTGCCCGCTGGTGTCCGTCGCGGTCTGCGTCGTGCGGGCCAGGAAGTACCACTCGTCCTGTTCCCAGCGCCGCCCGTCGAACGGAAAGGAGCACATCCGCTGCCAGAGCAGCGGGCCCAGCTCCACGTCCGTGATCCCGGTTTCCTCGGCCAGCTCGCGCAGGGCGGCCTGCTCGCGGGTCTCGTCGCCCTCGAGGCCGCCGCCGGGGGTGAACCACCACGTGCTGGCCGGGTCCTCCGGTTCGAACCCGTGCATCAGCAGAATGCGGTCCTCCGGGTCGAGGAGCACCAGGCGGGCGACCTTGCGCCTCTCAGCGGGCACCCGCGGTCGCCCTCTCCCGCTTGTTCCGCTTCGACCGGGCGGACCGGCCCGCGACGGGCCCGTACACGGCACCGCCCAGGATGAGCGCCACCCCGCCGGCCATGGCCCACAGCTGAAGCTTCAGCGGCCCCGGGGAGGACACCCCGCCGGGCAGCGCCGCAAAGGTCTGCGGCCGTCCGATCATGCCGCCCAGCGGCCACGCGACGGCGTCCACCCGGGCCTGTACGGCGCTTCGGGGCACCGAACCCTGTCCGCCCTCCTCCAAGTGGACCCGGGAGTCCAGCGAGGACGTGCGGTCGTCACCCAGGAGGAAAAGGTTGCCCTTCGGGACCTCGGCCGTGAAGTCGTTCGCCGAGGCGGGGTCACCGGCCGGAAGATACGATTCGTCGACGGGTATGCCGTTGACCGTGAGCCGGCCGCCCTTCTCGCAGCAGGCGATCTTGTCGCCGCCGATCCCCACGACACGCTTCACCATCGGCATGTCGCCCCACGCCTTGTCGGTGAACACCACCACATCGCCCCGGCGCACCTCGTCGCCGCCCACGCGCTGGGCGAGGACCCGGTCCCCGGCGTTCACCGTCGGGGTCATCGACCCGGTCGGCACCGTGTACGGCCGGTACACCACAGCCGCCCAGGCGAAGCCTCCGAGGAAGAGCACACAGCCGACGGCCACGGCCAGACCCGACAGCTTGCTGCCGAGCCGGCCGCGGCCGTCTCCCGTACGTCCTGTTGCACTCATCGCAGCGTCCCCCATCGGAGATCGACAATCGCTGATCCGAGTCGGCACCCTACCCGGCGGTACGCCCGCCGGTCAGCCTCCGCCGCCGCCAGAACACGAGGGGCAGCGCCCCGGCTACACCGAGTACTCCCGGCGCCGGCCCCGCCGCGGCGTTGATCCCCGGCTGGTCGAAGGTCTTCGGTACCGGCAGCGTCGCCCACCGGTTGACCGGCCACGCCACCACCACGGCCCGCCCCACGACGTCCTTGACGGGCACGAAGCCCTTCGTCGCTCCGTCGATGTGATAGCGCGAGTCCGCGGACTCCTGCCGATGGTCGCCCATCACCCAGATCTTGCCTTCGGGGACCGTGAACGGCCCGAAGGGCTTGTCGTCGCACGCCGAGTTGCCGGGGAAGATGTATGGCTCGTCGAGCGCCTTCCCGTTGACCTCGACCGGACCGCCAGCCTTGCACTGCACGGTGTCGCCGCCGACCGCGATCGTCCGCTTGATCAGGTCCTTCTCCTCGGCCGACGGCATGAGGCCGATGAAACTCAGCACGTCCTGCACGGCATTCGACCGGGGAGTCGGCTCGCCGGCGAGCCAGTGGTCCGGATCGTGGAACACGACCACCTCGCCTCGTTCGGGCTCCCCTCCGAACCAGGGCGTCAGCTTGTCGACCAGCACCCGGTCGCCCCGCTGCAGCGTGTTCTGCATCGAATCCGAGGGGATCGAGAACGCCTGCACGAGAAACGTCTTGATCAGCAGCGCGAGCACCAGCGCGACGCCGATCAGCAGAGGCAGCTCCTTCCAGAAGGGGCGCTGCTTCTTTGCCTTCTTTCCGTCCCCGGCCGCGGCCTGCGCATCTGCGGGCGCCTCCGGATCCGGTGTCTCCCCCGGCGGTCCGAAGGTGAGAGCGGCGGACCGGCCGGGCCTCTCCGGAGGCTCCTCTTGTCCCGGTCGCGCACCGGCAGCCACGTCACTCACATCCACGTCCTTACTGTGTCCACGCCCACCACGGAGGCGTGTGCGTTCGAAGCACCTGCCCCGGACAACGAACGGGAGTTCCGCGAACGGCCGGCGGGGTCCGCGATGCCTGCGCGCCCGCCGAAGGACCCTACGGTCCTCGGCAGACGATGACCCCCTACCGGCCCCCGGGGCCCGGAGCGGTCAGCCTCCGCCGCCGCCAGAACACGAGGGGCAGCGCCCCGGCCACACCGAGTACTCCCGGCCCCGCCGCGGCGTTGATCCCCGGCTGGTCGAAGGTCTTCGGTACCGGCAGCGTCGCCCACCGGTTGACCGGCCACGCCACGACGATGGCCCGGCCGACGACTTCGTCGGTCGAAACGGTGCCGCCGCCCGGCAGCTCCTGGTGGTAGCGCGAGTCGAGGGAGTTCTGGCGGTGGTCGCCCATCACCCAGATACGGCCCTCGGGGATCTTGATCGGCCCGAACGGCTCGTCGTCGCAGGGCGTGTTGCCCTCGAAGATGAACGACTTGTCGTCCAGCGCCTTGCCGTTGACCGTGACGGGGCCGTTCTTCTTGCACTCCACCGTGTCACCGCCGACCGCGATGACGCGCTTGATCAGGTCCTTCTCCTCGGCCGAAGGCATCAGGCCGATGAAGCTCAGGAACTTCTGCACCACGTTCGGGTCGGGTGCGGCGGTGTCCTCCAGCCAGCCCCCCGGGTCGTGGAAGACGACCACTTCGCCCCGCTCCGGCTCGGAGCCGAACCACGGTGTCAGCTTGTCGACCAGCACCCGGTCGCCCCGCTGCAGCGTGTTCTGCATCGAGTCCGAGGGGATCGAGAACGCCTGCACCAGGAATGTCTTGATCAGCAGCGCGAGAATGAGCGCGATGCCGATGAGGAGGGGCAGTTCCTTCCAGAAGGAGCGGGGCTTCTTCCGGGCCGTGCTGCCACTGCCCTCCTGGGAGCCGGCTTCACTCTCCGTCGGGTCCGCCGCGGTCCCGGCAGGCTCCGTGTTCCCCGGATTGTCCGGCCGGTCCTCGGGTTCGTCGTGTCCGGATCGCGCGCCGACCGCCAAATCCCCCACATCCACTCCTTATTCCGTGCCACCGCCTGCGCCCTAGCCGGTGCAGGCCCACCACTCCCATAACGAGCGGGAGTTCCGCAGGGGTCGGGAGACGGGTCAATCCGTTGGGATCCTGGGACACACTATTCGACGACCGGGGTCCGGCCGCCGTCCCGGCGCGCGCGTCCGGGACCGAGGAGAACGCCGAACGTTCCTCCAGCTCGCGCCAGTGCCCGAAGGGCCAGGCGATCACCACGGCCCGTCCCACTACCGCGTCCTCGGAAACCGTGCCGTGCCCCGTCTTGTCCAGGTGGAAACGGGAATCAGCGGAATTGGAGCGATGGTCCCCCATCACGAAGATTCTTCCGACTGGAACCTTTACCTCGAATTTGATCGTGGAGGGCGAATCGCCGGGATAGATGTAGGGCTCGTCAACAGCCACCCCGTTCACCGTGAGCCTGCCGTCCTGCTCGCAGCACTTCACGGTGTCACCGCCGACGGCGACCACGCGCTTGATCAGATCCTGCTCGTCGTCGGAGGGCAGCAGCCCGATGAAGGTCAGCGCCTCCTTCATCTGCTTGATGACGACGGGTGACTCCTTGGACGCCTCCACCGGGTTCGGCGGCGGCCAGTCGGAGGGGTTGGTGAACACGACGACGTCACCTCGCTCCGGCTTGGACCCGAACCAGGGCGTCAGTTTGTCCACGAGCACCCGGTCCCCGATCCGGATGGTCTGCTCCATCGACCCCGACGGGATCACGAAGGCCTGTACGAGGAACGTCTTGAGGACCAGGGCGATCAGCAGTGCCACGGTGATGAGAAGGGGTATCTCCTTCACCGCCGACCTGCGCCGCTTCCGCTTCACCTTGCGCGCCAGCTTGCGCCGCTCCGCGCGGGTGGGCAGCGAGCGCGCGGCCGTCGGCCGGGTGCCGGTGGGCAGCGGGATCTCCGGGTCCGCCGCGCGGTTCCGCCCGCGGTTACCCATGCGCCGGACCGGGTGCGGGCACGCCCTCGAAGGCCGTGGTGTCCGGGACGGTCCCCAGCCGGTCCAGCGGCCAGCCGAACCAGTCGGCCCGGCCGATCACCTTGTCGACGGGCACCATGCCGCCGCCCGGTTCGCCGAGGTGGTCGCGGGAGTCGCGGGAATTGCTCCGGTGGTCGCCCATCATCCAGAGCGTGCCGTCGGGCACGACGATGTCGAAGGGCGCCCGGGACGCCGTGTCCCCCGCGAACAGGTAGTCCTCGTTCACCGGCCGGCCGTTCACCTCGACCCTCCCGCGCTTGTCGCAGCAGACCACCCGGTCACCCCCCACACCCACCACCCGCTTCACGAAGTCGGTCTCGGCGGGCTCCGCGAGCCCCAGAGAGGCCGCCGCACCGTGCAGCAGCCCGCTCACGGGGTTCTCCGGCGGCGCCTCCTGGACGAAGGAGCCGGTCCCGTCGAAGACCACCACGTCGCCGCGCCGGGGCACGGAGCCGAAACGGTACGCCAATTTGTTGACGAGCACCCGGTCCCCGACCTGCAGGGTGGGCTCCATCGAGCCGCTGGGGATCAGGAAGGGCTGGACCACGAAGGTGCTGAAGAGCAGCACGCCGACCGCGCAGACGGCACCGAGCGCAAGGGTCCCCCGCCAGGACACCGAGGCGGCGCAACGGCTCGGGACACGCGAAAAGCGGCTTGGGATACGCGAGAAGCGCGACCGCTCCTCCGTTCCCGTAGCGGGTGCGGAGGAGCGGTCGCGCTCCAGGGGTTCTGCTTCCGTGTCCATCGGGGCCAGAGCTTATCCGGCTGTCCTGTGGACCAGGGAATCAGATCAGCGGTCGCGCTTCTCCTTGATCTTCGCGGCCTTGCCGCGCAGCTCACGGAGGAAGTACAGCTTGGCGCGACGCACGTCACCGCGGGTGATGAGCTCGATCTTCTCGAAGATCGGGCTGTGCACCGGGAAGGTGCGCTCGACGCCGACCTGGAAGGAGACCTTGCGGACCGTGAAGGTCTCGCTGATGCCCGCGCCCTGGCGGCGGATGACAATGCCCTTGAACTGCTGGATACGGGAGCGGTTGCCCTCGATCACGCGGACGTGGACGTTGACGGTGTCGCCGGGGCGGAACGCCGGAACGTCGGTACGCAGTGAAGCGGCATTGACGTCATCGAGCAGGGAAGCCATGGTGTCTGCTTTCTTCGCCGATGCCACAGGTCATCGACGGGAGAGTGATGAATGAGGGTGCTGATCGCGTCGGACGGGCGTCGTTCCCCCTGTGGCAGGGGCGCACGCGGACGTACAGCAGCGGCCTATTGTTCCACGGCCGGGGGCCTGCGCCAAAATCGGCCGCCGGGCTCCGGTGACCAGCCGAGGATCGAGAGCATCTCGCGGTCCTTCTTGTCGAAGGCGCTCGCCTCGCAGCGCTCGATCAGATCGGGGCGGTTGAGCGCGGTACGACGGAAGGCCTCGTCCCGGCGCCAGCGCGCGATCCGCCCGTGGTGACCGCTGAGCAGCACGTCCGGGATGCCCCGGCCACGCCACTCGGGCGGCTTGGTGTAGACGGGGCCCTCCAGCAGGTTGGCCATCGCGCCAGGGGCGAAGGAGTCGTCCCGGTGCGACTCGGCGTTGCCGAGCACGCCGGGCAGCAGCCGGGCCACCGCCTCCGTGATCACCAGCACCGCGGCTTCACCGCCGGCCAGCACGTAGTCGCCGATGGACACCTCGACGACCGGCATACGCGTGGCGTACTCCTCGCTCACCCGCCGGTCGATGCCCTCGTAACGCGCCGGGGTGAAGATCAGCCAGGGCCGCTCGGACAGCTCGACGGCGAGTTCCTGGGTGAACGGCCGGCCGCTCGGCGTGGGCACCACGAGCACCGGGGAACGCGCCCCCGCCTCGTATCCGTCCGCCAGCGTCTCGTCCAGTGCGTCGCCCCACGGTTCGGTCTTCATGACCATGCCGGGGCCGCCGCCGTAGGGGGTGTCGTCGACCGTGTTGTGGCGGTCGTACGTCCACTCCCGCAGATCGTGCACGTGCACGTCCAGGCGCCCGCGGGCGCGGGCCTTGCCGACCAGCGAGACGTTGAGCGGTTCCAGGTATTCGGGGAAGATCGTGACGACGTCGAGGCGCATCAGACGTCTTTCCCGGGTGCGTCGGCCGAGTCCGCCGCGGAGCCTTCCGTCAAGTCGCCGGCCGTCGCCTCCTCGTCACGCGCGGACACCACGATCGCCTGGCTCTCGTCGATCAGACCCGGCGGCGGCGTGATCACCGCGCGCTGCTCCTCCAGGTCGATCTCGGTGACGATCTCCTCGACGAACGGGATCATGACCTCGGTGCCGTCGGGACGCTCCACGATGAAGAGGTCCTGGGACGGCAGATGTGTGATCTCGGTGATGCGGCCGATCTCCGTGCCGTCGGCGAGGACCACGTCGAGGTCCATCAGCTGATGGTCGTAGAACTCCTCGGGGTCCTCGGGGAACTCGTCCGGGTCGACGTCGGCGATCAGCAGCGTGTTGCGCAGCGCCTCGGCGGCCGTACGGTCCCGTACGCCCTCGAAGCGCAGCAGCAGCCTGCCGCTGTGCACCCGGCCGGTCTCGATCGTCAGCGGCCCCGTGGAGGCCGGCTCGGTGGCCAGTACGGCGCCGGGCCCGAGCCGGAGCTCCGGCTCGTCCGTTCGCACCTCGACGGTGACCTCGCCCTTGATGCCGTGGGCGCGACCGATCCGCGCGACTACCAACTGCACCTTGTGTCTCTCCTGTCGTACGACGACGGGCCGGGGCGGGCGCATGGCCCTCCCCGGCCCGTGCCGGTGTTCAACTTCTGTCAGCGAACCTGATCCACATCGACGAGGTCGACGCGGATACCACGGCCGCCGATGGCGCCCACGACGGTACGCAGCGCGCGTGCGGTGCGGCCGTTGCGGCCGATCACCTTTCCGAGGTCATCGGGATGGACCCGGACCTCGAGCACACGTCCACGGCGCAGATCACGCGAGGCGACCTGCACGTCGTCGGGGTTGTCGACGATGCCTTTCACGAGGTGCTCGAGAGCCTCCTCGAGCATGCTCAGGCCTCGGTCGACTCGGCGGGCGCGGCAGCGTCAGCAGCCTCGTCCGCCTTCTTGTCGGCCTTCTTCGCCTTCTGCGTGATGGCCTCGCCCTTGGACTCCTCGCCGGCGTCCTTGGTGAGGGCCTCGAACAGGGCGCGCTTGTCGGGCTTGGGCTCCGGCTGCAGCAGCGGCGCGGGGGCCGGGAGGCCCTTGTGCGCCTGCCAGTCACCGGTGAGCTTCAGGATCGCGAGAACCGGCTCGGTCGGCTGGGCGCCGACGGACAGCCAGTACTGCGCGCGCTCTGCGTTGACCTCGATGCGCGAGGGGTTCTGCACCGGGTGGTACAGGCCGATCTCCTCGATGGCCCGGCCATCACGGCGGGTACGGGAGTCGGCGACGACGATGCGGTAGTGAGGCGAACGGATCTTGCCCAGACGCTTCAGCTTGATCTTGACTGCCACGGAAGTGGTGTCTCCTGGTCTCTGACGTGGTTGGGCACAACTAGATGCCACGTGGGGTTGCGGTACTCGGAGTGCCCGATGGACGCGTCAGCCGGAGGAGAGAGGGGTCCTATGCGACTGTCGAGTACAGCTAGCCATTGTGCCACACGCCATCGCCTCACCCCACCGCGACCACTGCCTCCGGGATCCGGAACGGCTTTCCGCAGCCGCCGCAGACGATCGGGGCCTGCGCGAGGACCGACGGGACGACGCGCACGTTGCGGCCACAGTCGCAGACGGCCTTGACCCGCACGCCTCCTCCGGAGGAGCCGTGCCGGGCCGCGGGCCCGCGGAAGGAGCGCTTGGTGTCGGCGGCGGTGGCCACGGTGTGCGCCTTGAGGGCGCGCTGCAGCCGTTCCATCGTCGGCCGGTACCGGCGCTTGGCTTCGGGGTTGAGCGTGACCAGCGAGAACCCACTGCTGGGGTGGGGTTCCTCGGCGTGATCGAGGCCCAACTCCTCGGCGATCGCGAGAAATCGGCGGTTGTGGTATCGGCCGGCGCGCGAGGTGTCGCGGACACCTCGGGCGGCGGCGATGCCGTGGACTGCCTCATGGAGCAGTCGCTCGAAGGAGAGCTCGGCGCCACAGGCGGACGAGGACTCTCCGATCAGGGACTCGGGTGCGGCGAGATCGGGCAGCTCGGAGTGGTACCGCTGAATGTCGGCCCACGCCTGTGCCAGCTCTGCGGCAAGTACAGGTGGTGTCGTGCTCACGTCGTGACAACGAGCGCGAGTGCCCCGGTGTTCCGATTCCGGGCCATCCCAAATAATTTGCACGTACCAGTCAGTTGCCGTTGATGTGTCCTGACGAGGGCGGGTGCGCTGATCTGCGGAGAAGACGCACAGCTCGCACCAAGGTGGTACGTAGCGCCGTGTACGCCCCGGCGCGTAGACGGCGCGTACGCCCGCCCGCCGATGGGGCGGGCGCCGGGCGCGCACACCGACACTACCCGGCGGTCCGTCCGCCCCGCGGACCCTCCCCCAGCAGCGCCGCAGGCTCCGCGCGGCCCGGCCAGGAGCGCTCGACGTGCCCACCCCGGCGTGCCGGGTGAAACTGGTACCGCAGCGCGGGACAGCAGATCCTCCGGGCGCCCATGTCCCACGGGCGCCCCGGCCCCGGGCGCATCGCCGGCCGCCGCCGCGGGCAACCATTGCCCGTAGACCCCTGGACGCGGCGGCGGATGCGCAGTTCTCTGGCATACGGGGGAAGCGCGGACGTACGGCCACGGGGAGATCGTCCATCAGCACACCGTTCGGCATGACCGGCATCTCGGCGGATTGGGGCGCATTCCATGACACCTACGCTCGTCCGGCACCACACGCAGGCGGAGCCGTCCGCGTCCGTGGACACCGGGTCCCGCGCCCGTGACTGGGCCGAGATCCAGGAGCGGATGCTCGCTCCGCTCTACGAGGCGGTGTACACGCGGCTCGAGGTCGGACCCGCCACGCGGATGCTCGCGCTGGGCTGCGGCTCCGGGCTCGCGCTGCTGATCGCGGCCGCCCGCGGGGCGCACGTCACCGGCGTCGACACCGATCTGGAACGCCTGGCTCTCGCCCGGACGCGGCTGCTGCCGGGCCCGGAGGGCGAGAACGGGCCCGGCTCCGCCGGACCGCGGCTCCTGGAGTCCCCTCCGGCGCCGGCGGCCGGCCAGGAGCCCTACAGCCTGATCACCGCGTTCACCCCGATCGGCTGCGCCCCCGACGACGCGGACGAGCTGGTGCGGACGCTCGGGGCCGCGGTGCCCTCGGCGGGCCGGCGCAGCACGGTCGTCCTGACCGGCTGGGGGCCGCCCGAGCGGTGCGCCACCGACGCCGTGCTGCGGGTGGCGACCCGGCTCGCGGAGGGCTCGGACGCGGCCCGGGGCACGAGCGGACGCGGCGCGCGGCGGGACGACCTGGAGAACGTGGCGTTCCGGTCCGGGCTGAAGCCGGACGGCTCGGGGCGGGTGGCGTGCCCGTTCGGCTACGCGGACGTGGACAGCGCGGTGAGGGGCCTGCTGTCGACGCGGCTCTTCGACGCCGCGGTACGGGCGACGGACCGGTCCCAGGTGGAGAAGGAGGTCGCGGAGGCACTGCATCCGCATCTGCGCCGGGACGGCACGGTCTGGATGCCCAACGTGTTCCGCTACCTCATCTGCACCACGTAGGACCGGCCGTGACGTCCCCGAGGGGGCGCCCGCTGCGACGCGGGCGCCCCCTCGGGGACGTAAATCGGCTGACTGCTCAGCCCATGAACTTCTTGAACTCGTCCGGCAGCTCGAAGTTCTTGTCGTCCTGACCGGCCGGCAGGCCGAGCGCGCCGCCCTGGGCGGCCTGCTCACGGCGGGCCGCCTCGGCCGCTTCCTCGGCCTTGCGCTTCATCGGGTTGCCGCTCTTGCGCTTGCCCTTGGCCTGCTTGACCTGCTTCTTCTGCCGGCCGGGACCGCCGCCCATGCCCGGCATCCCGGGCATCCCCGGCATGCCGCCGCCCTGCGCCATCTTCGACATCATCTTGCGGGCCTCGAAGAACCGCTCGACCAGGTTCTTCACGGCGCTGACCTCGACACCGGAACCCTTGGCGATACGGGCCCGCCGCGAGCCGTTGATGATCGTCGGCTCGGCGCGCTCCTTCGGGGTCATCGACTTGATGATCGCGGCGGTGCGGTCGACGTCGCGCTCGTCGATGTTGTTGATCTGGTCCTTGATCTGCCCCATGCCGGGCAGCATCCCGAGCAGCTTGGAGATGGAGCCCATCTTCCGGACCTGCTCCATCTGGGCCAGGAAGTCGTCGAGCGTGAAGTCCTTCCCGCCCTTGCTGGACGCCAGCTTGGAGGCCATTTGAGCGGCCTCTTCCTGGCTGAAGGTCTTCTCCGCCTGCTCGATCAGGGTGAGCAGGTCACCCATGTCGAGGATGCGGGACGCCATGCGGTCGGGGTGGAAGGCGTCGAAGTCCTCGAGCTTCTCACCGTTCGACGCGAACATGATCTGCTTGCCCGTGACATGGGCGATCGACAGGGCCGCACCACCGCGGGCGTCGCCGTCGAGCTTGGAGAGCACCACGCCGTCGAAGCCGACGCCGTCGCGGAAGGCCTCGGCGGTGTTGACCGCGTCCTGGCCGATCATCGCGTCGACGACGAAGAGGATCTCGTCGGGGCTGACGGCGTCGCGGATGTCCGCGGCCTGCTGCATCAGCTCCTGGTCGATACCCAGGCGGCCGGCGGTGTCGACGACGACGACGTCGTACTGCTTGGTCCGGGCGAACTCGATCGAGTCCTTGGCGACCTTGACCGGGTCGCCGACGCCGTTGCCCGGCTCGGGCGCGTAGACCGCGACGCCGGCACGGTCGGCGACCACGCTCAGCTGGTTCACGGCGTTGGGGCGCTGGAGGTCACAGGCGACGAGCAGCGGGGAGTGGCCCTGGCCCTTGAGCCAGACGCCGAGTTTTCCGGCCAGCGTCGTCTTACCGGCACCCTGGAGGCCCGCGAGCATGATCACGGTGGGGGCGGTCTTGGCGAACCGCAGCCGCCGGGTCTCGCCGCCGAGGATGGAGACGAGCTCCTCGTTGACGATCTTGACGACCTGCTGGGCGGGATTCAGCGCCTGGGAGACCTCGACGCCGCGCGCCCGCTCCTTGACGTTGGCGATGAAGGACCGGACGACGGGCAGCGCGACATCCGCTTCCAGCAGGGCGATACGGATCTCGCGAGCCGTGGCGTCGATGTCCGCCTCGGACAAGCGGCCCTTGCCCCGGAGGTTCTTGAAAGTCGCGGCAAGGCGGTCGGAGAGAGTATCGAACACGGCGCTCGTCGGTCCTCAGGGTCGGGGGCGGGGTCAGCTGGTCGTCCCCCAGGGTATCCGGACGCCGGAGAACGCAAAGCCCTCGCCCGGTTTACGTACCGGACGAGGGCGGCATCACGCTCAGCCGAGCGCCTTCTCGATCTCCCCGGCCAGCTGCGCGGCCCGCTCCGCCGACAGCGGCTCGCCGTCCTCATCGGTGACGTAGACGGTGTCCACCGCGTTCGCGCCCAGCGTCGACACATGCGCGCTGCGCACCCGTACCGCGCTCCGTTCCAGCGCCCGGCCGATCCGGTGCAGCAGACCCGGGGCGTCCTGGGCGCGCACCTCGATGACCGTGGCCAGCCGGGAACCGGCCGCCGCGACGGTGACCCTCGGCGGCGGCGCCTTCACCCCGCGGCGGCGCGGGTAGGCCGCCTCACGCTCGGCCAGCCGGGCCGCGATGTCCAGTGAGCCGTCCAGGGCGCGGACGAGGTCGGCGCGCAGCCGGGACGCCTGGGGCAGGGACCCGTACTCGGCCGCGACGCGCCAGCTGAGGAGCAGCAGGTCCGCCCTCTCGCCCAGTTCGGTGGGCAGCTCCACGGCCCGCAGATCGGCGGCGCGGACCGTGAGCCGGTGCAGGGCGAGGACCCCGGCGGCGGCGGGCAGGACGCCTGGCCGGTCGGGCAGGGCGATGAGGAGTTCGACGCCGACGGGTTCGGGACCCCCGTCCTCGTGCGGCGCCTCGGGCTGGGTGTGCAGGGCGAGGACCGGTTCGCCGGTGCGCAGGGCCTCGATGGCCAGGCGCTCCTGTTCGGCGCTGGGCGCCTCGGGCGCGGGCTCCTCGGGCGCCTCGCCGGCGAGGACGGACGCGACGCGTTTGACGAGCTCGGTGACGAGGGAGGCGCGCCAGGTGGACCAGGCGGCGGGCCCGGTGGCGAGCGCGTCGGCCTCGGTCAGAGCGTGCAGGAGCTCCAGGGTGGCGGCGCTGCCCACGGCGGTGGCGACGGAGCGGACGGTCGCCGGGTCGTCGAGGTCGCGGCGGGTGGCGGTCTCGATGAGCAGCAGATGGTGGCGTACGAGGGTGGCGATGACACCCACGTCGTGCTGGTCGAAGCCGATCCGGGCGGCCATGTCGCGGGCGATGACCTCACCGGCGACGGAGTGGTCGCCGGGCCAGCCCTTACCGATGTCGTGGAGCAGGGCCGCCACCAGCAGGAGGTCGGGGCGGCCGACGCGGCGGGTGAGGGAGGAGGCGCGGACGGCCGCCTCGACGAGGTGGCGGTCGACGGTCCAGGTGTGGACGGGGTTGCGCTGGGGCCGGCAGTGGACGCGTTCCCAGTCGGGCAGCAGGCGGGTGATGAGCCCCTCGGCTTCGAGGGCCTCCCAGACGGGGACGGTGGCCTCGCCCGCGCCAAGGAGTGTGACGAGTTCCTCCCGGGCCTCGGCCGGCCACGGCACGGGCAGCGGCTTGGCGGCGGTGGCGAGGTGGCGTACGACGTGGCGGGAGAGCGGGAGTTCGGACTGGGCCGCCGCCGCGGCGGCCCGCAGGACGAGGACGGGGTCGCGCTCGGGCCGGGCGGTGCGGGCGAGGACGACCTCGCCGTCGGCCTCGACGACACCGTCGGCGAGCGGGGTCCGGTCCGTGACCGGAGCGCGGCCGCCGCCCAGGATGGCGCGCAGTTTGGGGCGGACCGAGCGGGCGCGCAGCACCCGGTTGACCTCGCGCCAGGTGACGTCGGTGGCGTACGAGACGGTGCGGGCGGCCTCGTAGACCTGGCGCAGCAGGGCGTCGGCGTCCAGGAGGCCGAGGGAGGCTGCGACCTGGTCCTGTTCCTGGAGGGCGAGGCGGTCGGTGGCGCGGCCGGTGGTGAGATGGAGGGCGTCGCGGGCGTCGAGGAGGACGCGGCGGGCCTCGGCGAGGCCCTCGCGGGGAGCGTCGGCGACCCAGGAGGCGGCGACGGCGCGCAGGGCGGTGGCGTCACGCAGTCCGCCCCGGGCCTCCTTGAGGTCGGGCTCCAGGAGGAACTGGAGCTCGCCCTGGCGCTCCGCCCGTTCGCGACAGAGTTCGTCGAGTGCGGGCAGGCGCTTGGGGGCCTGGTTCCGCCAGTCGGCGAGGATCGCGGTGCGCAGGGACGCGACGAGCCCGAGGTCTCCGGCGACGGGCCGGGCGTCGAGGAGGCCGAGCTGGACCTTGAGGTCCTCGCCTGCCGTCTTGCGGGCCTCGGCGGGGGTGCGTACGGAGTGGTCGAGGGCCAGGCCCAGATCCCAGACGGGGTACCAGACGCGGTCGGCGAGGGCCGCGACCGCTCCGGCGTCGGCGGTGCCGTCGTGCAGGAGCAGGAGGTCGAGGTCGCTGCGCGGGGAGAGCTCGCCGCGGCCGTAGCCGCCGACGGCGACGAGGGCGGCGCCCCGCACGCCGGCGTGTTCGGCCGCCGCGGTGAAGAGGGCGGTCAGCCACTCGTCGGTGAGCTTGGCGAGGGCCGCACGGCGCGGCGGCCCGGACCGCTCCTTCTCCTGGAGAAGGCGCAGCCGGGCCGCCGCGTAGCCGCTGGGTCCCGAGTCCTCTGATTCGGTGGTCACTTCGGTGCTCGTCACCCAGCTGCCTTTCCGTGTGCGGAACAGTCGGTCAGAGTGCGTCCGGGCCGCGTTCGCCGGTGCGTACCCGGATCGCGGTCTCGACGGGGACGCTCCAGACCTTGCCGTCACCGATCTTGCCGGTCCGGGCGGCCTTCACGACGACGTCGATGAGCTGTTCGGAGTCCTCGTCCTCGACGAGGACCTCGATGCGGATCTTCGGGACGAGGTCGACGGTGTACTCGGCACCGCGGTAGACCTCGGTGTGGCCGCGCTGACGCCCGTAGCCGCTGGCTTCCGTGACCGTGAGGCCCTGGACGCCGAAGGCCTGGAGGGCCTCCTTGATCTCGTCAAGCCGGTGGGGCTTCACGACTGCGGTGATGAGCTTCATGCGTCCACCTTCTTGTTCGTCGGGGCTGCCGTGGTGCCGGGTGCGGGGGGCGTGGAGCGCGAGGCCGAGCCGCCGCCCGCACCGCTGAAGTCGTACGCGGTCTCGGCGTGTTCGACCTGGTCGATACCGGAGACCTCGTCGTCCTCCTCGACTCGCATCCCGATGGTCTTGTCCAGCAGGAAGGCGAGGATCGCGGAGACGACCAGAGAGTACGCGAGGACCGAGAAGACGCCGACGGCCTGCTTGCCGAGCTGGTCGAGTCCGCCGCCGTAGAAGAGGCCCTTGGCGTCGGACTGGACTCCGCCGGTGGCGAAGAGGCCGATGAGGAGGGATCCGGCGACACCGCCGACGAGGTGGACGCCGACGACGTCCAAAGAGTCGTCGTAGCCGAACCTGTACTTGAGGCCGACGGCCATGGCGCACAGCACACCGGCGATGGCGCCGACGGCGATGGCGCCGAGCGGGCTGACCGCGCCGCCGGCCGGGGTGATGGCGACGAGTCCGGCGACGGCGCCGGAGGCGGCGCCGAGGGTGGTGAAGGAGCCGTGGCGGAGCTTCTCGTAGCCGAGCCAGGCGAGCATCGCGGCGGCGGTGGCGACCTGCGTGTTGACGAACATGACCGCGCCGACGCCGTCGTCGTTGCCGAGCCACGAGCCGGCGTTGAAGCCGAACCAGCCGAACCAGAGCAGACCGGCGCCGAGCATGACGAGCGGCAGGCTGTGCGGCCGCATCGGGTCCTTCTTGAAGCCGACGCGCTTGCCGATGACGAGGATCACGCCGAGGGCGGCGGCACCCGCGTTGATGTGGACGGCGGTACCACCGGCGAAGTCGATGACGCCGAGCTCGAAGAGCCAGCCGCCCGCGCCCCAGACCCAGTGGGCGACCGGGAAGTAGACGACGGTGACCCAGAGGGTGATGAAGAGCGCCCACGAGGAGAACTTGACCCGGTCGGCGAGGGCGCCGCTGATCAGGGCCGGGGTGATCACGGCGAACATCAGCTGGAACACGGCGAAGACGTATACCGGGATGGTGTAGCCGTCCCAGAGTTCCGTGACGCCGATCCCGCTGAGGCCGACGAAGTCCTGGCTCCATCCGATGACCGAGCCGGCGTCGGTGCCGAAGGTGAGGCTGAATCCGTAGAGCACCCACAGGATCGTGACGATCCCGAGGCTGATGAAGCTCATCATCAGCATGTTGAGGGTGCTCTTGACGCGGACCATGCCTCCGTAGAAGAAGGCCAGGGCCGGGGTCATGAGCATCACCAGGGCCGAGCAGATGAGCATGAACCCGGTGTTGGCAGAAGACAGCGTCGGGGCGTCTGCTGCAAGCGTCGTGATGCCTGGGGGCATCGGCGTCTCCTCGTCGTCGGTGCGGCCGCGTGCGGGGGCGGTGGGGACGTAACCACGTGCGGGACCACTGGGGAAAAGGTGCGGGCCGGTAGGACCGCCCTCCATGTGCCGGTCGGTCCTTATGCGCCATGAGATTCGCCCAGCGCCGTTTCGGCCGATGCCGCACGATGTTTCGCCGCAGTGACTAAGAGGACCGGCGTGTTACGTCCCCATGAACCGCCCGTGCCGTACCCACGCTCCGGCCTACTCTGCGGCCGGAGCCGCATACGGTGCGGTTACGACGCTCCGGCAGGGGAACGACCACACGAACCGGCCACGGCGACCACCCGCTGACCAGGCAATCGGGGGAGCCGAAGTCGGTCGGTGCGGGGTGGCCGTCGTGGCCGGGGCTGTGGCTGCTCAGACCGCTTCGGCGGTCTCGGGCAGTTGTTCGGTGAGGAGATCGGTGAGCCGGGCGACCTCGGGAATGTCCCCGAAGTCCCTGGCAGCGGTGTCGACGGTCTTGCGCAGCCGGGTGTTGACCCGCTCCGAGCGGACCTTCTTGGCGACGCGCAGGGCCTTCTCGGCCAGCACGGTGGACTGCTCGGGCTCGCGCTTGAGGAGGTGGACGGTGGCGAGGCCGACCAGATTGAGGGCGTACGACCGCTGGTGCTCGTCGTCCTCGCCGAAGAGCTCGACCGCCCTGCGCATGACAGGTTCGGCCAGTGAGGCGTACGTGGGGCTGCGGCCGGCCACATAGGCCAGGTCGCGGTAGGAGTGGGAGTTCTCGCCGTTGAGCTCGGCCTCGGAGAAGAAGCGGATCCAGTCGGGCTCGGGCTCGCCGTCCATCCCGGCGTCGAGGAAGGTGTCCTCGGCCATCCGGACGGCCCGCTTGCACTTGCTGGGCTGTCCCATGTTGGCGTAGGCGCGGGCCTCCATCGCATACAGCATGGCCTGGGTCCGCGCGGTGGCGCAGTCGCGGCTGCCGTACTGCGCGAGGTGGATGAGTTCCAGGGCGTCGTCGGGCCGGCCGAGGTGGATCATCTGACGGCTCATGCTGGACAGGACGTACGAGCCCAGCGGCTTGTCGCCGGCCTCCTTGGAGGCGTGCAGGGCGAGCACGAAGTACTTCTGGGCGGTGGGCTGGAGGCCGACGTCGTAGCTCATCCAGCCCGCCAGTTCGGCCAGTTCGGCGGCGCAGCGGAACAGGCGCTTGGCGGTGGCGGCCGGCTGCGGCTCCTGGAGCAGGTCGGTGACCTCGTGGAGCTGGCCGACGACGGCCTTGCGGCGCAGTCCGCCGCCGCACTGCGCGTCCCACTGGCGGAACATCGCGGTGGTGGACTCCAGCAGGTCGAGCTCCGGACCGGAGAGCCGGGAGGGGCGGCGGGCGGCGGCGGCCGACTCCGGTTCGACGGATCCGCCGGAGGCGACGGGCACCAGCCAGCGCTGCATGGGCTCGATGAGGGCGGGTCCGGCGGCGAGCGCGAGGGAGCTGCCGAGGAATCCGCGGCGGGCCAGCATCAGGTCGCTGCGGGAGAACTCACTGAGCAGGGCGACCGTCTGGGGCCCGGCCCAGGGGAGATCGACACCCGCCACGGAGGGCGCCTGGTGGGCGGTGCGCAGCCCCAGGTCCTCGACGGCGACGACGGAGCCGAAGCGCTCGGAGAACAGCTCGGACAGGATGCGCGGGATCGGTTCGCGCGGCTGCTCACCATCCAGCCAGCGCCGCACCCGTGAGGTGTCGGTGCTGATGTGGTGGGCACCCATCTGGCGTGCTCTGCGGTTCACCTGGCGGGCGAGCTCGCCCTTCGACCAGCCGCTGCGCACGAACCATGATCCCAATTGCCCGTTGGGGCGCTTACCGGCATTCGCATCGCCTGCGCCGCTGCCACTCACTGAACGCCCCCATCCGCCGAATACTGTCGCGCGAACCTCTATCAGAATGCCGCGAACCGATGCTGTCCGTATGCGGGTTGCCCACCATCGAACAGAAAATCGGGTTGCCTCCGGCATACCCATGGGCGCACATACTTCCATGGTTCGTGTACCGACGGTAATCCTACGATCACCCGCTCCGCGAGCGTGTTTACAGAAACGCCACCATTCGCCACCCCTTCGAATGAACGCCACCCCGGCCGGGCGCGATTCACTTGACAGACAGCGATCAGCGAGAGGCGCAGGGATGCGCTCGGGGGCGCGCGTGGTGTCTCGTACGCCCGAGGCGCGCTCCTTCCCGACGTGGTCGCAAGGTCGACGGAGCGTCATGAGGCTCTCCGGTTCGTAACCACCGGCGCGTTGGACCCGTTGGAGGGGGCATGGGCTTCACGATCGGCATCCGTGAGAAGCGGTCCGGCGCACGGCGTCGCGGCCGTGCGGCCGAGGGCACCGCGGTGGCCGAGTACACGGGGCTGTGGGGCTGGGCCGTCGTCCCGGGCGCCCGCGCCGCCGGCGGCGCCTGCTCGTGCGGGGACGCGGGCTGCCCCTCCCCCGGTGCGCATCCGCTGGACTTCGCGCGGGAGGTTCCCGCCGGGGCGACCCTCGACGCGGCGGCCCGTGCGTGGGCCGAGGTGCCCGGCGCCTCGATGCTGCTGCCGGTCGGCCGCAGCTTCGATGTCCTCGATGTCGCCGAGCAGGCCGGGCGCCGGGCGCTCGTACGGATGGAGCGGATGGGGCTGCCGCTCGGCCCGGTGGCGGTGACCCCGGACGGCCGGGCGCAGTTCTTCGTCGCGCCCGGAGCGGCCGCCGAGCTTCCCCGACTGCTGTACCGGACGGGCTGGGACGACACCGGCCTGGACCTGCGGGCGTTCGGCGCCGGCTCCCACATCACCGCGCCGCCCTCGGACCGGGGCGGTCTCGGCCCGGTGCGCTGGCTGCGCCCGCCGGCCCTGGACACCGCGGCGGCGCCGCCGGAGGCCCGGCTGCTGCTGGGCACGCTGGCGTACATCTGCCACCGGCTGGCGCCCTGCGGCTGAGCCGCTCCAGCGAGGAGCCCGGCCGCTCATGGCGTGCGGCCGGGCTCCTCGGGCGTACAGACGGGCGCTGGGGTTCAGTCCCCGATGAGGGCGTCCACGAACGCCTCGGGCTCGAAGGGAGCCAGATCGTCCG
Source organism: Streptomyces sp. NPDC096323 (assembly GCF_040302845.1). Taxonomy (NCBI): domain Bacteria; kingdom Bacillati; phylum Actinomycetota; class Actinomycetes; order Kitasatosporales; family Streptomycetaceae; genus Streptomyces; species Streptomyces sp. NPDC096323. The sequence continues at coordinate 670,344 of NZ_JBEOSI010000003.1, read as the reverse complement.
GCCCCTCGCCGAGTCCGACCAGCTTCACCGGCACGCCCAGCTCGCGCTGGACGGCGATGACGATGCCGCCCTTGGCGGTGCCGTCGAGCTTGGTGAGGACGATGCCGGTGATGTCGACGACCTCGGCGAACACCCGTGCCTGCACCAGGCCGTTCTGGCCGGTGGTGGCGTCGAGGACGAGCAGGATCTCGTCCAGCGGACCGTGCTTCTCGACGACCCGCTTGACCTTGCCGAGCTCGTCCATGAGCCCGGTCTTGGTGTGCAGCCGGCCCGCCGTGTCGATGAGGACGACGTCGGCGCCCTCGGCGATGCCCTCCTTCACGGCGTCGAAGGCGATCGACGCCGGGTCGCCGCCCTCGGGTCCGCGCACGGTGCGGGCGCCGACGCGCTCGCCCCAGGTCTGGAGCTGGTCGGCGGCGGCGGCACGGAAGGTGTCCGCTGCGCCGAGCACGACGCTGCGGCCGTCGGCCACGAGCACCCGGGCCAGCTTGCCGGTGGTGGTGGTCTTGCCGGTGCCGTTGACGCCGACGACCATCACGACGCCGGGGGTCTCGGCCCCGCCCTCCGTCTTGACCTCACGGTCGAAGTCGGTGCCGAGCAGGGTGAGGAGCTCCTCGCGCAGCAGGGTGCGCAGCTCGTCGGGGGTACGGGTGCCGAGGACGCGGACGCGCTCCCGGAGCCGTTCGACCAGTTCCTGGGTGGGGGCGACGCCGACGTCGGCGGTGAGGAGGGTGTCCTCGATCTCCTCCCAGGTGTCCTCGTCGAGGTTGTCCCGCGACAGGAGCGTGAGCAGCCCCTTGCCGAGGGTGCTCTGCGAGCGGGCGAGCCGGGCCCGCAGCCGTACGAGACGGCCGGCGGTGGGCTCGGGGACGTCCAGCGCGGGGGCCGCGGGCGTCTTCGGTTCAGCGGTTTCCGGGGCCTCCTCGGGCGGAAGGCCGACCTCCTCGATGGTGCGGCGCGAGGTGTCGCGCGGCGTCTCGGCCTCCTCGCCGACATGGGGCTCGGCGGGAGGAGTGAGGGTCGGCGTGCTCGACGGTGCCGGGGGCAGCTGCTTCTTCTTGCGGCTGCTGACCACGAGCCCGCTGATCACGCCGACCGCGACCAGGGCGATGACTACAGCAAGGATGACGAATTCCATAACCCACCCAGTATCGGTCACGTGCGGCGGCAAGCGAGGGACGCGCGGCACCCCCGAAAATTGAGACGGTACGCACCCTATGCCGCTAAAGGTACGATCCGGCCGTGGAAACCCGTGGGCTGGACCCCGTGCCCGACAGGGAGCGCACCGGCCGGGTACGGTCCCTCTTCCCCACCTGGGCCGCCGCCAACATGACCGTGCTGCTGCTCACCATCGGGGCGGGATTCGTCGTCCTCGACGGACTGGGCTTCTGGCAGGTGCTGGTCGTCGCGGCCGTGGCCCCGGTCGTCTCGTTCGGCATGGTCGGACTGATCTCGGTCGCCGGGCGCAGCGGCGGCGCCCCCGGCATGGCCCTCTCGCGGGCCGTCTTCGGGCAGCGGGGCAATCTGGCGCCCGGTGCGCTGATCTGGATGGCCCGCTGGGGCTGGGAGACGGTGAACGCGGTCACCGGCGCGTACGCCCTGCTGGCCGTGCTCGGCCTGCTCTTCGGCGTCCGGAGCACCTCCGCGCTGATCATGGTGACGCTGCTGGCGTTCGTCGCGGGCAGCTACCTGCTGTCCGGCCTGGGCGTGCGGGCGCTGCGGCTGTGCTGCACCTGGTCGGCGTACCTCTTCGGCGGGTTCAGCGTGCTGGTCCTGGTGCACCTGGCGGGGACGACGGCCTGGCAGGCGGTGCTGGACCGGCCGGCCGGTCCCACCTCGGCGATGATCGCGGGGATCGGCACCCTGGCGGCGGGCGGGATCAGCTGGGCGCCCACCGGGCCGGACTTCACCCGCTATCTGCCGCGCGCCGCGTCGGGCAGGGTGGTGGTCGCGGCGACCGTGGGGGGTGCGGGCCTCGTGTTGCTGCCGATGGTCCTGATGGGGGCGGTGATGGCGGTCGGCGCGCCGGGGCTCGCCGTCACCCATGATCCGGTCTCGTTCATCGGGGAGCTGCTGCCCGACTGGATCTCGGTTCCGTATCTGGTCGTCGCCTTACTCGGCATGGTGCTGATCAACGCCATGTCGATGTACTCGGCGGGATTCACCGCGCAGACGCTGGGATTCATGATGCCGCGCGCCTGGGCCGTCGGCGTGAACGCCGCGATCAGTCTGTTCCTGGGGGCACTGCTGATGCTCGTGGCGAGCAGTTTCACCGATGCGTTCGTGTCCTTTCTGCGCCTGCTCGCGGTGACGTTCTCGGCCTGGATCGGCGTCTTCGGCGTGGATCAGCTGCGCGGGCGTGTGTACGACCCGGTCGCGCTCATGGACACCACGCGCACCAGCGCCTACTGGTACACGGGCGGTTTCGCGTGGGGTGCCGTGACGGCCTGGGCGGCGGGCCTGGCGGTGGGACTGCTGTTCACCGGTGTGGAGTGGTTCACCGGCCCGCTCGCGACATCCTGGACCGGGCGCAACGGGCTCGGATGGGCGGTCACGATCGTCGTCTCGGGCGGTCTGTACGCGATGCTGCCGCGGCCCGGCGGGCAGGCCGCACCCCTACACTTCTGACGCTTCGTCAGCTAGGGTCCGGCTGCCCCGGCCCGCCCGGCGAAGGAGACAGCGCCATGGCCTTCACAGTCGTCCGGTTCAACCTCGTCGACCCGGACGCCACCCCGGATTCCCTCTCGGCCCGCTACCGCGCGGCGCTGGACATGGCCGCGTACGCCGACGAGCACGGCGTCGACACGGTGCAGACGGAGGAGCACCACGGGGCCGCCAACTCCTGGCTGCCGTCGCCCTTCGTGCTGGCCGGGGCCGTGTTCGGGGCCACCCGCCGGATCGCGGTCACGGTCTCCGCCGTCATCGGGCCGCTGCACGACCCGTTGCGGCTGGCCGAGGACATCGCGGTACTCGATCTGCTGAGCGCCGGCCGGCTGGTGACGGTCGCGGGGATCGGCTACCGGCCCGAGGAGTACGAGCGGGCGGGCGTCGAGTGGGGCAGGCGCGGCCGGCTCCAGGACGAGGTGCTGGAGACGCTGGTGCGGGCGTGGACCGGGGAGCCGTTCGAGTTCCGCGGCCGCACGGTCACGGTCACCCCGCGGCCGTACACCCGCCCGCATCCGCTGCTGCTGGTGGGCGGCAGCTCGCGGGCGGCGGCGCGGCGGGCGGCGCGGCTGGGGCTGCCGCTGTTCCCGAGCGCGCATCTGCCGGAGCTGGAGGCGTACTACCACGAGCAGCGCGCGGAGCACGGCACGGAGGGATTCTGCCTGATGCCCGCGGCCCGGACGCCGTTGCTGCACGTGTCCGAGGATCCGGACCGGACGTGGGCGCGGTACGGGGAGCACTTCCTGCACGAGGCGCGTACGTACGCCTCCTGGCAGTCCAAGGACATCCGCTCGGCCGTCCGCTCGGCGGCCACGACGGTGGCGGAGCTCCGGGACGAGGGCGTCTACCGGATCGTCACGCCCCGGGAGTGCGCGGCTCTCGCCGGGGAGCTGGACAGCCTGGTGCTGCACCCGCTGTGCGGCGGGATGCCGGTCGAGGAGGGGTGGCGCAGCCTGCGGCTGTTCTGCGGGGCGACCGGGGCGGCCGGGGGCTGAGACGCGTACGGCCCCGCGCGCTCGCGCTTGATACGCGCGCCGGGGCCGTACGGATTTCGAGCAGAGCGGGCAGCGGGCCCTAGCCCATCTCCTCCAGCGCCTTGCCCTTGGTCTCCTTGACGAACTTGATGACGAAGGGGATCGAGAGCGTGGCGAAGCAGGCGTAGATGATGTACGTGCCCGACAGGTTCCAGTCGGCGAGGCTCGGGAAGCTCGCGGTGATCGCCCAGTTGGCGATCCATTGCGCGGACGCGGCGACGCCGAGTGCGGCGGCGCGGATCCGGTTCGGGAACATCTCGCCGAGGAAGACCCAGACCACGACGCCCCACGAGAGGGCGAAGAAGAGCACGAAGACGTGGGCGGCGACGAGGGCGACCACGCCTTGGGCGGTGGGGAGTTTGCCGTCGACCAGGTCGGCGGAGAAGGCCCAGGCCTCGAAGGCGAGGGCGACCGCCATGCCGCAGGAGCCGACGAGGGCCAGCGGGCGGCGGCCCACCCGGTCCACCAGGATCATCGCGATCACCGTGCCGATGATGTTGATGATGGACGTCGTGAACGAGTAGAAGAACGAGTCGGTCGGGTCGACGCCGACCGACTGCCACAGCGTCGCCGAGTAGTAGAACGCCACGTTGATGCCGACCAGCTGCTGGAACACCGACAGGCCGATACCGACCCAGACGATGGGCAGGAAGCCGAAGCGGCTGCCGAGCAGGTCCCTGAAGCTCGACTTGTGCTCGCGGTACATCGCGGTCTCGATCTCGGTGACCCGGGCGTCGAGGTCGACGTTCTTGCCCTCGACCTCCGAGAGGATCTTCCGGGCCCGGTCCTTCTTGCCGACGGAGATCAGGAAGCGGGGGGACTCGGGGATCGCGAACGAGAGGAGCCCGTAGAGCACCGCGGGCACGACCATCACGCCGAGCATCCACTGCCAGGCTTCCAGCCCGCCGATCTCGCCGCGCTGGTCACCGTCGGCGATCTGCAGGATGCCGTAGTTGACCAGCTGGGAGATGGCGATGCCGATGACGATCGCCGCCTGCTGGAAGGAGCCGAGCCGGCCGCGGTAGGCGGGCGGGGAGACCTCGGCGATGTAGGCCGGGCCGATCACCGACGCCATGCCGATGGCGAAACCGCCGATGATGCGCCACATCGCCAGGTCCCAGAGCGCGAAGGGAAGCGCGGAGCCCACGGCGCTGATGGTGAAGAGCACCGAGGCGATCTGCATGCAGCGGATGCGGCCGATGCGGTCGGCGATACGGCCGGCCGTCGCGGCCCCGATCGCGCAGCCGATCAGCGCGATGGCGATGACCTGGGCGAGCGTGCCGGAGCCGATGTCGTACCGGCTGCGGATGGCCTCGACGGCGCCGTTGATCACGGAACTGTCGTAGCCGAAGAGGAAGCCACCCATGGCGGCCGCAGCGGTGATGAAGATGACATGGCCGATGTGGTCCGGATGAGCCGCCCGGGCTCCGGACGCCGGTCCCTGCGAGGTGCTGGTCACATGAACTCCTGGGGCCTGGCCGCAACGTCAGGCGTGGGGGGTGAGCTCTTCCAGTGGCGCACAACTTCCCCGGTGCCACCACTTGAAGGTAAAAACGACGTTGCAGAGACTATGCGTTCAAGTTTTGAAGTCAATAGTGGGGTCCTGACTCAGCGACTACCCAGTCGCCCTCGTGTCTCACGTTGAAGTCTTGAAGGTTGTGTGAAGCCTCAGCGCAGCCGCTGGCTGATCACCTTGGAGACGCCGTCGCCCTGCATGGAGACGCCGTAGAGCGCGTCGGCGACCTCCATCGTCCGCTTCTGGTGCGTGATCACGATGAGCTGGGAACTCTCCTGGAGCTCCTCCATGATCCGGATCAACCGCTGCAGATTGGTGTCGTCGAGCGCCGCCTCGACCTCGTCCATCACATAGAACGGGCTCGGCCGGGCCTTGAAGATCGACACCAGCAACGCCACTGCCGTCAGCGACCTTTCCCCGCCCGACAGCAGGGAGAGCCGCTTGACCTTCTTGCCCGGCGGCCGGGCTTCCACGTCCACGCCGGTCGCCAGCATGTTGTCCGGATCGGTCAGGACGAGCCGGCCCTCGCCGCCCGGGAAGAGGCGCGAGAAGACGCCCTCGAACTCCCTGGCCGTGTCGCGGTACGCCTCGGTGAAGACCTGCTCGACCCGCTCGTCGACCTCCTTGATGACCTGCATCAGATCGGCCCGGGTCTTCTTCAGGTCCTCCAGCTGCTCGGAGAGGAACTTGTGCCGCTCCTCCAGCGCGGAGAACTCCTCCAGAGCGAGCGGATTCACCTTCCCGAGTTGCTGATACGCCCGTTCGGCCGACTTCAGCCGCTTCTCCTGCTCGGTCCGGACGAAGGGCTTCGGCTGGTTGCGCGGGTGCTCCGGATCCTCCGGCAGCTCCTCCCCCTCGGCCGCCGGGGACGGCGGGACGAGCTGGTCGGGGCCGTACTCCGCCGCCAGACCGGCGGGCTCCACACCCAGTTCCTCCAGGGCCTTCGCCTCCAGCTGCTCTATCCGCAGCCGCTTCTCGGCGCCGAGCACCTCGCCCCGGTGGACGGAGTCCGTCAGCTTGTCCAGCTCGCCCTTGAGCTCGCGGCCCCGGTGGCGTTCCGCCGCCAGTTGCCGCTCCCGCTCGGCCTTCGACGCCTCGGCCGCCGCCCGCTCCTCCTGTGCCCGTACGACGGACACCTCGACGTGGGCGAGCAGCTGACGGGCTCCGGACGCCACGGCCGAGGCCACGGCGCCCTCGTGACGCAGCCGGGCGCGGCGCTGCTCGGCACGGGCGCGGGCCTCGCGTTCGGCGCGGGCGCCCCGGTCGAGGGAGTCGGCGCGTCCGGCGAGTGCCTTGACCCGCTCCTCGTGCGTACGGACCTGGAGCCGGGCCTCCATCTCGGTCTGGCGGGCGTTGGCACCGTCGGCGGCCAGCCGGTCGCGCACGGCGGTGTCCGGCTCCTCGTCCGCGCCGTCCTCGGCGGCCTCCTCGGCCACCAGCAGCCGCTCGGCCAGCTCCTCGGCCTCCTGGGCCGCCCGCTCCAGGGCCTCCTGGGCGCGGGCCGCCGACGCGGTCATCCGCTCGGCCTCGCCGGCCGCGCCGCGGGCCTGCCCGGCCAGCCGGCCGAGCTGCTGGGCCACCCCGGACTTCTCCCGCTCCGCCGTCCGGCGGCGCTCCCCCAACTCCTCGACGAGCGCCGCGCAGTCGCCACGCCGCTCCGCCGCGCGCCGCTGCGTCCCGGCCAGCTCCGCGCACCGCACGGCGAGTCCGGCCAGCTCGGCCGCCGCCTCGTCCACGGACGCCTGCACCTCCAGGAGGCTGGGCGCCCCCGCCGAGCCGCCGTGCGCGAAGTGCGCAGAGAGCACATCTCCCTCGGCGGTCACCGCCGTCAGCTCCGGACGGGCGGCGATGAGATCCTCGGCGTCCTCCAGCGTCGCGACGACCACCATGTCCCGCACCAGCCGGCGGACCGCGGCCATCAGTCCGAGGGGGCCGCTGACGAGATCGGCGACGGCGGGGGCGGTCGCCGGGTTGCCTGCGAGGACCAGTGCGGCCGGCCGGCCGGCCGGTTCGATGGCTTCGGCGGTGGGCTCCGGCGGCGCGGGCACCGCCCCCTGCCCCGGGACATGGGCGACCGCGGCGGGGTGCGCCTGTGGGCCCTGCCCCGGTACGTGGCCCCCCGCGCCGGCCCCGCAGGGCGCCGGGCCGCCCGCGCTCCCGCCGCCGCTCCCGCTTCCGCTTCCGCCGAGCAGGAGGGACGCGCGCCCCGCGTCCTGCTTGCGGAGCAGCCGGATCGCCTCCGCCGCGGTGGCCGCGTCCGTCACCGCGAGCGCGTCCGCCGCCGCGCCCAGCGCCGCCGCCACCGCCACCTCGTGTCCCGGCGCCACCGTGAGCAGCTCCGCGGCCGGGCCGAGGAGACCCGTCAGCCGGTCCCGGGCGCCGAGCAGCATGCCCGTGCCGTCCTTCCGGCGCAGACCGAGGGCCAGCGCGTCATGGCGGGCCGCGACCGCCGCGCGCTCGCGTTCGGCGGTGGTGAGGTCCTCCCGTGCCGCGGAGAGCACGCCCTCCGCCTCCTTCAGTTCGCGCCGGGCCGCCTCGTACCGCTCGCCGAGCTCCGCGTCCCCGGCGTCCAGGCCATCGACCTCGGCCTTCAGCTGCTCGTACTCCTCCTGGGCGGCAACCGCCCGCTCCCGCGCCTCGTCGCGCGAGGCGGCCAGCCGCTCGATCTCCGACTGCGCCGAACCGGCCCGGCTGCGGGCCGCGTTGACCTGGCCGTTCAGCCGGGCGAGCCCTTCGCGTCGGTCCGCGAGCGCGCGGGCCGCGTCCTTGAGCCTGCGTTCCTCGGCCGCCAGTTCCCGCTCCAGTTCGGCCCGGTGGGACGCGGTGTCCTCCAGCGCGTGCTCCGCCGCCTCCAGCGCGGCGGTCAGCTCCGCCTCCTGCTCCCGGATCCGGGCGGCCTCGCGTTCCATGTCCTCGGGATCGCGCCCGCGCCGTTCCTCCTCGGGCGGAGCGGTGGCGCTCTTCACCCGGGCGTCGGCGAGCGAGACGGTGCCGCGCACCCGTTCGGCCAGCTGCGACAGTTCGTACCAGGTCTGCTGGGCCCGCTGGAGCCGCGGCGTCAGCCGCCGCACCTCGCCCTCCAGTTCGGCCTCGCGCGCGAGGGCCGCCTTCAGCTCCGCCTCGGCCGCCTCGCGGCGCTGCTTCAGCGCCGCCTCGTCGGCGATCTCGCCGCGCAGCGCGGTGTGCAGACGTACCAGGTCGTCGGCGAGGAGGCGCAGCCGGGCGTCGCGCAGATCGGCCTGGATGACGGCGGCCCGGCGGGCCACCGCGGCTTGCCGGCCGAGCGGTTTCAGCTGCCGCCGCAGTTCGTCGGTGAGGTCCTGCACGCGGGCCAGGTTCGCCCCCATCGCGTCCAGCTTCCGCAGCGCCTTCTCCTTGCGCTTGCGGTGCTTGAGGACGCCCGCGGCCTCCTCGATGAAGGCGCGGCGCCCCATCGGGTCCGCGTGGAGTACGGAATCCAGCTGGCCCTGGCCGACGATGACGTGCATCTCACGGCCGATGCCGGAGTCCGAGAGGAGTTCCTGGATGTCCAGCAGCCGGCAGGTGTCGCCATTGATCTGGTATTCGCTGCCGCCGTTGCGGAACATGATGCGGGTGATCGTCACTTCGGCGTACTCGATCGGCAGTGCGCCGTCGGAATTGTCGATGGTCAGCGACACTTCCGCCCGGCCGAGCGGCGGCCGCCCGGTGGTACCTGCGAAGATCACGTCTTCCATCTTGCCGCCGCGCAGGGATTTGGCGCCCTGCTCCCCCATGACCCAGGAGAGGGCGTCCACCACATTGGACTTTCCCGATCCATTGGGGCCGACCACACAGGTGATCCCGGGTTCGAACCGCAGGGTGGTGGCGGACGCGAACGATTTGAAACCACGCAGGGTCAGGGCCTTGAGGTGCACGCCGCCGGACTCTACCTTTCGCTCTCGGTTTCGCTGATGAAGGTGCAGGGCACATCAGACGGTAAGGGAAGGGGTGTACGTCCGGGGCGGACGGGCGCGGACGGGCGCGGTTCAGGAGATTCGGGGAGATTCAGGGAAAAGCAAAAGGGACGCCGAAGCGTCCCCTGCACATCTCGTGCAATGCTGTGCCGCCGGATCCACTGCCTCCATGAAGGCGTGAAGGCGCGCGTACCCGGATCAGTGACGAGGCATGACGAAGCAGATCAAGAGCGATTGATCTTCAATGATCCGGTGACGATCCGGCGATGTTCCCGTGCGGCTGCCGCGTGCAGCCCGACCGGCCCCTGGGGGCCATCGGTCAGGTCAGCGCCGGCTCCGCCTGAGGTACGTCGATGTCGATGCTGTCGAGCAGCGACTCTTGGTGCTGGGCGGCGGCGTTGAGCGCGTCGTTCTCGTCCTGAATCCGTACGAGCTCGGACTCAAGATCCTGGACGCGCTGCTGAAGCCGTCGCATCTCGGCGAGGAGTCGCGGATCGGAACCGCCGACGTAACCGAGAAGCGCCTTTGCCATGATGGATGGTCCTCCACACTGAGTGACCGACCGATGCGGTGTGGGTCGTGAGGGAATCGCACCCGCGGTGCTCGGCAGTGCTCCGTCTTGCTCTGTGTTCACTGCTGCTCTGCTGCCAAACAGCTCTGCCGAACAGCTAAGGTGCGCGGGGATTTCAGCGTCTCACCAAAAAGTTTGACGGTCAACACGATCACACCCTGTAGAGCGGGCGTCCCCGGGGCGCGCGGCTCGACGATCATGCGGCGCGACTCTCCAGCGGGGCCCTCAGGGGCGCGGAAGTCATCCTTACTGCCGCAGCCTGGCACGCCATCCGAATCTTGGCAACCATCGGTCATTCCGCAGGTCATTTCATGTGTACGCATGACCGGACCGTTCGCCGTCACACCCCGGCGCCCCTCGAACACGGCCCGAACACGAGACGTGTTTCCCGGCCTTCCGGGACCCGGATCAGCGGATCGCGAATCCCTCGTATCCGCCCCGCGGCGTGTCCCAGATCTCAGTGACTCCGTCGACGCGGCCGGGTGTGTCGTCCGAGCGCAGCCAATCCAGCAGACGGTGGCAATTCTCACGCGCCCCTTCCGCCACAACCTGCACCCGGCCGTCCTCGAGATTGAGCGCGAATCCGGTGAGTCCGCCGATCTCCAAAGCGTTTGCCCTGGTGAACCAGCGGAACCCTACTTGCTGTACTCGGCCGCGTACCCAAGCGGTGAGGCGCACATCTTCGTTCATACCCGAACGCTAACCGGCCAATTGCTCTCGGAGCACTTCTCGCCGATAGGCCATGGCGTACAGTCCCCTCGCAATAGCTTCACTCGATCGGGTGAGCCAGGGTGCGCCGACAACGGCGTCCAGATCGTCAGAAGGGCACAGCAGATGGGACGCCATCGACGCTCCGCCGCAGCTCCCGCCGCTGAACAGTCCGCGGAGCCGGCGGCCGGCCACAACCGGGGAGCGCGCCGCAGGAAGCGGTCCGGAATACCGGTACGCACGGGACTGCTCGGCGTCTCCGCGGCCATGGCCGTCGGGGCCGTGGCGGTGGCCTCCGGACTGCTGCCGGGCGGGGACACCTACCACGTGAGTGGCGGTCCCGCCGCCGACCAGGTGCGCTCCCAGGGCGCCCCGGACCTCCTGTCGCAGGGCGGCTCCACGACCGCCCCGGCCGGCCGCGCGTCCGCCTCCGCCTCCGCCTCCGCCTCTGCATCCGCCTCCGAACGCGCATCCGCGTCGGCCACGGCGAGCCGGAGTGCCGAGCGCAGCAAGGCGCCCACGAAGTCGGCCTCCCCCAGGGCCGGCACGCCGTCCGCGTCCCCGTCGAAGACCTCCGAGCCGACGAAGACGACGAAGACGAAGGCAGCGGCCGCCACCGAGCAGGCACGGCGCTCCGCCTCCAAGGCCCCCTCCGCCGCACCCACGAAGAGTTCGGCCCCGGCCACCGCGTCGAGCCCGGCCGCGCCCAGGACTCCGGCCTCCGCGCCGGCCGCTCCCAAGACCACCACGTCACCCGCCCCCACCTCGGCCCAGGCCGCCGTGCTCGCCCTGGTCAACCAGGAGCGGGGCAAGGTCGGCTGCAGTCCGGTGACCGCGAGCGCCTCGCTGGCCTCGCTCGCCCAGAACTTCAGCGACGACATGGCGGCCCGCGGGTTCTTCGACCACACCGACCCGGACGGGCAGTCCCCCTGGGACCGCGCCTCCGACGCCGGCGTCTCGGGGCTCGGCGGGGAGAACATAGCCCGCGGCCAGGCCGACGCCGAGGCCGTGATGGAGGCCTGGATGAACAGCGAAGGCCACCGCGCGAACATTCTCAACTGCGACTACAAGACGCTGGGCGTCGGTGTCCACTTCGGCCCCGGCGGCCCCTGGTGGACGCAGGACTTCGGCTTCTGACACTCGCCTTCTGACGCTCCCGGGACGGCCCCGGGGACACCTTGAGCCCGCTCCGGCCCCGTACGCCCCACTCGCTCTCCCACGGAATGCGCAATCCCGTGGAAAGCGCTGTGCGGGCGTACGCTGGTTTTCATGGAAGAGACCGGCGGCAGCGCACCGTCCGAGGGCGGCCCGGAAAGCGCCCTCCCCTTCGACGTGTTCGCCAGGCAGTGCCCCTCGCGCGGCACCCTGGAGCACGTCACCGGCCGCTGGGGCGGTCTGACGCTGACCGCGCTGTACGAGGGCAGCCTCCGGTTCAACGCGCTGCGGCGCCGGGTCGACGGGGTGAGCGAGAAGATGCTCTCCCAGACCCTGCACGCCCTGGAGCGCGACGGCCTGGTGCACCGCGAGGCCCGGCCGACCAACCCCCCGCGCGTCGACTACGAGCTCACCCCGCTGGGGCGGCAGGTCTCCGGGCAGCTGCTCGGCCTCATCCAGCTCGTCGAGGGCCGGATGTCCGAGGTCCTGGCGGCGCGGGCACGGTACGACGAGGCCCACGCCCGGACAGACTAGGCGCGCGGCGGTCGCTGGCAGACGGGGCAGAAGTAGCTCGACCGGTTCATCCAGGCGCGGCGCCGCATCGGCGTACCGCAACGGTGGCAGGGCTCGTCCTCACGCCCGTAGGCGTCGAGCGAGCGGTCGAAGTAGCCCGACTCGCCGTTCACGTTCACGTAGAGACTGTCGAAGCTCGTGCCGCCCTGCGCCAGCGCCGCGTTCATCACGTCGCGGACGTGGCCGAGCAGTTCGGCCGACTTGGGGCGGGTCAGGGTCGCCGTCGGCCGGTCGTAGTGCAGCCGGGCGCGCCAGAGCGCCTCGTCCGCGTAGATGTTGCCGACACCGCTGATCAGTGACTGGTCGAGCAGGGCGCGTTTGACCGTCGTCCGCCGCAGTCGCAGCGCGGTGTGGAACGCGGCGTCGTCGAAGGCCGGGTCCAGGGGGTCGCGGGCGATGTGGGCGATGGTGTCGGGCAGTCCCTCGGCGGTGTTCTCGTGGAGGGAGAGCCCGCCGAAGGTGCGCTGGTCGACGAAGCGCAGCTCCGTGCCGACGGTGTCGTCGAAACGGACCCTGATCCGCAGATGCTTCTCGTCAGGTGCGCTCTCGGGCTGGACGAGCAGCTGACCGCTCATGCCCAGGTGGCCCAGGAGCGAGGTGGCCGCGTCGTCGAGCGGCACCCACAGATACTTGCCGCGGCGCATCGCCGTGCCCAGGCGTACGCCGCCGAGCCGTGCCGCGAAGTCCGCACCGCCCGCGAGGTGCCGGCGGACCGCACGCGGGTGCAGGACGTCGACCTCGCCGACCGTGCGCCCGGCGACCCAGCGCTCGAGACCCCGCCGGACGACTTCTACCTCGGGCAGCTCGGGCACGGCGGCGCTCCTGAATCTGTTGGCGGGACCTGGGTGTGGACAGGGAGAACCCCCCGGTGCGCTGGGCACCGAGGGGTTCTCCGGGTCAGGCAGGAGCAACGTCCGTGGACGCCGGGCCGGCAGGGGTGTCGGCGGCCCCTCCGTCAGCAGCGGACTTGGCCGCCGCCTCCCGTGCTTCCGCGGCGGCGCTGATCTCGCGCCAGGCGGACTCGGCCGCCTGCTGCTCCGCTTCCTTCTTGCTACGGCCGGTGCCGGTGCCGTACGAGACACCACCGACGCGAGCAGCAGCAGTAAAGGTCTTCTCGTGGTCCGGGCCGGTCTCCGTGACGAGGTACTCGGGGACTCCGAGACCCTCGCTCGCGGTGAGCTCCTGGAGACTGGTCTTCCAGTCCAGGCCGGCGCCGAGGTTCGAGGACCGGTCGATCAGCGGGTCGAAGAGCCGGTGAACCAGCTCCGCGGCCACGTCGAGGCCCTGGTCGAGATAGACCGCACCGATCACCGCTTCAAGGGTGTCGGCGAGGATGGACGCCTTGTCCCGGCCACCCGTGCCCTCTTCACCGCGGCCGAGCCGGATGAAGGAGCCGAGTTCGAGGCCGCGGCCCACTTCCGCAAGCGCACGCGAGTTGACCACCGCGGCCCGCAATTTGGCCAGCTGGCCTTCAGGCAGGTCGGGGTGAGTGCGGTACAGCGTGTCCGTGACCACCAGGCCGAGCACCGAATCCCCGAGGAATTCGAGCCGCTCGTTGGTGGGCAGACCGCCGTTCTCGTACGCGTACGAACGATGGGTCAGCGCACGCACCAGAAGGGCGGACTCGAGGTGGTACCCGAGCCGCCCTTCCAGAAGCGTGTGGGACGAGGCTGTGTTGACGTTGTCTGCCTGCTTCTTGGCGTGGGACAACTCAGACATCGGGCCTCTCACCAGCCGCTCAGACCTCGAGGACCTGGCGCTTGTTGTACGTGCCGCAGCTGGGGCACGCGATGTGCTGCAGCTTCGGCTCCTGGCAACGCTCGCACGAAACCAGGGTGGGGACCGCAGCCTTCCACTGCGACCGGCGGTGGCGCGTGTTGCTGCGCGACATCTTCCGCTTCGGAACAGCCACGGCTACTTCTCCTGCTTCTCGTCGGCGCCGGGTTCGACGCCGCCCATGTTGTCCTTCTCGCCGTCCTGAACGGTCTCGGCGAGTCCTTGCAATGCCGCCCAACGTGCATCGACGACATCGTGGTGGTGGCCCGGATTCTCGTCCAGCCTGATTCCGCATTCGGAACACAGACCGGCACAGGTCTCCTTGCACACCGGCTGCATCGGCAGTGCGAGCACCACCGCATCACGCAGCACCGACTCGAGGTCGAACAAGCCGTCCTCGAGGAAGTACCTGTCCTCGTCGTCCTCGGCGTCGTCGACCGGGTCCGCGGTCTTGCTGCGGTTCCGGTCATCGGCGTCAGGGTACGAGAACATTTCCTGGAAATCCGCCTCGACCTCGAGGGTCAGCGGCTCCAGACACCTTACGCACTCCCCCTCGGCGGTTGCACGGGCGGTGCCTGTGACAAGCACACCTTCCATGACCGACTCGAGGCGGACGTCCAGCTCCACGGGTGCGCCTTCCGGCACACCGATGACCCCGTCGATGCCGAGGTCCTTGGGGGCGTCCGCCGAGCGGGTCAGCCGCTTGAGGGCACCCGGACGCCGACCCAGCTCGTGCGTATCGAACACGAGAGGGTTTCGGTGGTCGAGGTGGCCGTTCAGGGCTTCTCCTGCTTTCGAAATCGTGCGCATCACGCGGGGTGGGGGTGGGCCGGCCCGTCCGGAGTCGAAGCGGGCAGCCGGGATCGCGGACATACGCGCGACCGAAGGACCAGGATACTGGACACACCGCCCAGCACCCAATCCGGCCCGGAGGCAGGACCTGACCCGTCCCCGGAAAGGGTTCAGCGCTCCTGTTCGTACCGGCGGAGCTGTTCCAGGTCGATCATGCTGGTGTCGAACAGGCTGGTCTCGTCCAGGGCGCCCTCGCCGTGCTGCTGGAGGGGCGGCTGCGGAGGCTGTGCCGGCTGCTGCCAGGCGTCGTAGCCCTGCGCCGGCATGGGCACCTGGCCCTGGTTCGGGTCGTACCCCTGCTGCTGGTACCCGGCGTACGGATCGGGCTGCTGCTGGTAGGCGGCGTACGGGTCGGACTGCTGCGCCTGTCCCTGGTACGCGTCCTGCTGCGGCTGCTCCTGGTAGCCGTCCTGCTGCTCCTGGTACGCGTACGTCTGCGCGTACTGCGGCTCCGGCTGCGCCGCGTACTGCGGCTCGCCGTGCTGCTGGGGCACCGGGAGCGGTTCGGGGGTGGCGATCTCGGCGAGCCCCGCCCAGTGGTCCTCGTCGCTGGTGTGGCCCTGGGCGCCCGCCGCGTCCTGCGCGGCCATGTGCGCACCGAGATCATCGGTGGCGACCCGGCCGTGCAGCTTCTGCCGGCCCCGGCCGACGGCCTCCAGGGTCTTGGCGAGCACCGCCTCGAAGGCGCCGAGCTTGGTGTCCACGTACTCGTCGGCCCGGCGCTGGAGCGTGGCCGGGTCGGCGCTGCGCTCGGGGGCCTCGGCGAAGTCCGGGTCCTCGTAGCCCTGCTCGTCGAAGCCCTGGCCACGGCCGAGGAGCTTCTCGCGGCCCCGGTCGACGGAGCCGATCGTCTTGGTGAGGACTACCTCGAAGTTGGCGAGCTTGCTGTCGACGTACTCGTCCGCCTCGGCCCGGACCTCGTCCGCGTCCTTGCGGGCCTCGCCGAGGATCCGGTCGGCCTCGGCCTGGGCCTGCCGGGCGATCTCCGTGCCGGAGATGAGCGAGCCACGCTCGGCGTGGGCGCCCTCGATGATCCGGCCGGCCTCCTGGCGGGCCTGCTCGACGAGCTGCTCGTGGCCGCCGATGACCTGCGCGGCCTGGGCGAGCGCGCCGGGCAGGGCCTCGCGCACCTCTTCGAGCATCGAGAGCAGTTCGGCGCGGTTGACCACGCAGGATGCCGACATGGGCATGGAGCGGGCGTTTCCGACCGCTTCGACGATCTCGTCGAGCTTCTTCTGCACGTCCACCGTGTGCTCGCCACTCTCTACTGCCGATTGGAGACGGACGGGACGACTGTACGGCCAGTCGGAGCCCGCCCGACACCTGGTGACGGAACGTCAGTGCGTCACTGCTGAGCGAGGCGCCCGGTCAGTGCCTCGTGGACCAGGGGCGGCAGCAGGTGCGAGACGTCGCCGCCCCAGGCCGCCACCTCCTTGACCAGGGAGGACGACAGGAAACTGTAGGTCGGATTGGTCGGCACGAAGAGCGTTTCGACACCCGAGAGCCCGTTGTTCATCTGGGCCATCTGAAGCTCGTAGTCGAAGTCGCTGACGGCCCGCAGGCCCTTCACGATCGCCGGGATGTCGCGCTGCTTGCAGAAGTCGACCAGCAGCCCGTGGAAGGACTCGACCTGGACGTTGCCGAAGTCCGAGGTGACCTGACGGATCAGCTCGATCCGCTCGTCGACCGTGAACAGGCCCTTCTTGGACTGGTTGATCATCACCGCGACATGCACGACGTCGTACAGCTTCGACGCGCGGCCGATGATGTCGAGATGTCCGTTGGTGATGGGGTCGAACGACCCCGGGCAGACGGCGCGGCGCAACTTGATTCCCTCGCTCTCCGGTCCGGTCATCGTGCGTCTTCGCACGTAGCGGCGGCGCGACCGTACCAAAGCGTTCCCTCGCCGTAGCGACGGGCCCGCAATGGCTCGAATCCCTTGGGCCAGCTGAATTCTCCGCCTCTTGTGCTGCGTTCCACCGTGACGACCGCATCGTCCGTGAGCCACCCCTGGGTACGGAGTGTGAGCAGGATCTCGCCAAGATCGTCGTCGGTGACGGCGTAGGGAGGATCGAGGAAGACCACGTCGTACGGGTCCGCGGGCGCCGGTCCTGTCACGATCTGTTCGGCTTTGCCGGCGCGGACCTCGGCGCCGGGCAGGCCCAGGGTGCGGACGTTGTCCCGGACGGTGCGGACGGCCTTGGCGTCGGCCTCGACGAGCAGGGCGTGCACCGCTCCGCGGGAGAGCGCTTCGAGGCCGACGGCTCCCGAGCCCGCGTAGAGGTCGGCGATCCGGATGCCGTCGAGGGTGCCGAGGAGCGCCTGCCAAGTGGAGAACAGGCCCTCGCGCGCGCGGTCGGAGGTGGGGCGGGTGCCGGTGCCGGGCGGGACGGCCAGGCGGCGTCCGCCGGCCACGCCTGCGATCACGCGGGTCATGGGTGTCTGGTCCTCGGTTCGGGGCGGCGCGCAGGGTGCTGCGGACGCCGTGCCACCCACGATATGGCGTCGCGGTGGCCGGGGCCCGACCGGCCGCCCGCCTTCCTCATCCCTTCTCCGGTCTGGTCCGGTCCGGTCACCCCTTGTCGAGGTACTCCTCGCGGTCCTTGTCCAGCAGGGCGTCCAGGGCGACGCGCAGTTCGGGCAGGTGCTCCAGGTCCGGGTCGGCGGCCACGACCGTGACGGCCTCCTGGCGGGCGGCGGCGATGACCTCCTCGTCGTCGATGACGCTCAGGACCCGGAGCGAGGAGCGGACCCCGGACTGGGCCTGTCCGAGGACGTCGCCCTCGCGGCGCTGCTCGAGGTCGATCCGGGAGAGTTCGAAGCCGTCGAGAGTGGCGGCGACGGCGGACAGGCGGGCACGGGCGGGGCTCGCCTCATGGGCCTCGCTGACCAGCAGGCAGAGCCCGGGTGCCGATCCGCGGCCGACCCGGCCGCGCAGCTGGTGGAGCTGGGAGACGCCGAACCGGTCGGCGTCCATGATCACCATCGCGGTGGCGTTGGGGACGTTGACCCCGACCTCGATGACCGTGGTGGCGACCAGGACGTCGACCTGGCCCGCGGCGAAGCGGCGCATCACGTCGTCCTTGTCGTCGGGGTGCATCCTGCCGTGCAGCACCTCGATACGCAGACCGGTCAAGGGCCCCTTGGCGAGCTGCTCGGCGATCTCCAGGACGGCGAGCGGGGGGCGCTTGTCCCCTTCCGCCTCCTTCGCCTCCTTCTCCTCGGCGGCCTTCTTCTTCCCCGCGGCGGTCTTCTTCTTGGCGCTGTCGTCCTCGTCGTCACCGATGCGGGGGCAGACCACATAGGCCTGGTGGCCGTTCTCCACCTCTTCGCGGACCCGTTCCCAGGCGCGGCTGAGGAAGTGGGGCTTGTCCTTGGCGGGGACTACATGGCTGGCGATCGGGGAGCGGCCGGCCGGGAGCTGGTCCAGGACGGAGGTCTCCAGGTCGCCGAAGACGGTCATGGCGACCGTACGGGGAATGGGGGTGGCGGTCATGACGAGCAGATGCGGCGGCTGCTTCCCCTTGGAGCGCAGGGCGTCACGCTGCTCCACCCCGAAGCGGTGCTGCTCGTCGACGACGACCAGCCCCAGGTCGTGGAACTGCACCTTGTCCTCGATCAGCGCATGGGTCCCGATGACGATCCCGGCCTCGCCGGTGACCAGGTCGAGCAGGGCCTGCCTGCGGGCCGCCATGCCCATCGAGCCGGTGAGAAGGACGACCTTGGTGCCCTGGTCGGACCCGCCCAGCATCCCTCCCTCGGCGAGTTCCCCCATCATCTCGGTGATGGAGCGGTGGTGCTGCTGGGCGAGGACTTCGGTGGGCGCGAGCATGGCGGCCTGGCCGCCGGCGTCGACGGTGCCCAGCATGGCGCGCAGCGCCACCATCGTCTTCCCCGAGCCGACCTCTCCCTGGAGCAGCCGGTGCATGGGATGTTCGGTCGCCAGGTCGTCGAAGATCTCCTTGGAGACCTTCACCTGGCCGTCGGTGAGGGTGAAGGGCAGCTTGGCGTCGAAGGCGTCGAGAAGGCCGCCGGGGACCGGCTTGCGGGCGACGGCGGGCAGCTGGGTGTCCGCGTACCGGCGGCGCGCGAGGGCGACCTGGAGGACGAATGCCTCGTCCCACTTCAGCCGGTCCCTGGCCGCGGCGACGTCCGCCTTGGTTTGCGGCCGGTGGATCTTCACCAGGGCCTCGGGCAAGGGGGTGAAACCCCGGCCCTCGCGCAGGGCGGGCGGGAGCGGGTCCACGGCCTCCTGGGCGCTGGGCAGCACCGCGTCGACCGCCTTGGCGATCCGCCAGGAGTCGAGCTGTTTGCAGGCGGGGTAGATCGGAAGCAGCTTGCCGGCGAACGCGTCCACGGCCTCGCTCGCCCCGGCCTCGTCGACGGAGTCGGCGTCCAGCAGCTGATACGTGGGGTGAGCCAGCTGCATCTTGCGGTTGAAGACGGAGACCTTGCCGGCGAACATCGCCCTCCGGCCCGGCAGCAGCTCCTTGTGCGGCTTGTGGACGCCGTGGCCGAAGAAGACCAGCTGGAGACGGCCGTGGCCGTCGGTCAGCGTCACTTCCAGGCGCTTGCCCCGGCCGCCGTTGAACGTCATCACGCGGGCGTCGTCGACCTGGGCGACGACGGTCACATGCTCGTCGAGCGGGAGGTCGGTCAGCGCCGTGAGCCGGCCGCGCTCCTCGTACCGCCGCGGATAGTGATGCAGGAGATCACCGACCGTGTGCAGGTCGAGGTGCTCGGCCATCACCTTCGCGGTGGCGCCACCGAGCAGCTTCTTGAGGGGTTCGTCGAACGCAGACACGCGATCCATTGCACACCACGCCACTGACAGTTGTCCGCCGGGCACCACCGGGCCGCCCGAAATCTCCTGCGGACCGGCGGGCGGCGCTACTCCACGCCGATCAGCAGCGGAGCGCACTGGTGGCCGCCGCGGTAGACCACCGTGTCCACGGCCAGGTATCTCTCGCGGACGTGTTCCTCCAGCCTCTCGGCCAGGGTGTCGGGGACGTCCTCGCCGAGGACGAGGGTGACGAGTTCGCCGCCCGCCGCCAGCATCCGGTCCAGCACCTTCCGGGCGGTTTCCGGGACGTCCTCGCCGATGACGGCCACATCACCGTCGATCAGCCCCAGGATGTCGCCGGCCTGGCAGATGCCCGCCATGGTCCAGGACTGCCGTTCGGCGACGGCCAGTTCGGCGTACCGGGTGGCGCCGGCCGCCGCGGTCATCGCGACGACGTCCTCGTCGAAGCTGCGGTCCGGTTCATGGACGGCCAGGGCCGCGATGCCCTGGACCGCGGCCCTGGTGGGGATGAGGGAGACCCGGATGCCCTCGGCCCGGGCCTGCTCGGCTGCGGCAGCGGCCGTGTGGCGCAGGTCCCCGTCGTTGGGCAGGAGCACCACCTCGCGGGCGTGCGCGCGCCGGATGGCGTCGACGAGTTCGCCGCTGGCCGGGGGCTCGCCGGGCCGCGCGAGCACCGTCGTCGCGCCGGCCTCGGCGCACAGGCCGGCGAGGCCGTCGCCCGGGACGACCACCACGACAGCGCGCTGGACGGGTCCGGGGCGGCCGTGCACCCGGTCCGCGGCGAAGTGCGTGATCCGGATCCGGTACGGGCGTCCGGCCTCGACCCCGGCCTCCACCGCCGCTCCCGCGTCGTCGACGTGCACATGGACGTTCCACAGCCCGTCGCCGCCGACCACCACCAGGGAGTCGCCGAGCCCGTCGAGGCGGGTCCGCAGCCGTTCCACGGCCTCGTCGCCGGCCTCGAGCAGGTAGATGACCTCGAAGGCCGGTCCGCCCTCGGGGTCGTCCGCCGCGGGGCAGTCGCCGGCCGCGGTGAGGAGCGGGGCGGGAGCGGCCGGTGTCTCGTACGCCCGCTCCGGGGCGCGGCCCGAGACCGCCTCGACCAGCGCGCCGAGCACCGCCACCAGTCCCCGCCCGCCCGCGTCGACGACCCCGGCCCGGCCGAGGACGGCGAGCTGTCCGGGGGTCGCCTCCAGGGCCGTCCGCGCCCCTTCGTACGCCGCCCGCACCACCGCGGGCGCTCCGGCGCCCTCCGCCACCCGCCCCGCAGCCGCGGCGGCCTCGGTGGCGACGGTCAGGACCGTGCCCTCGACGGGGTGGGCGACCGCTTCCCGGGCCGAGGCCGCGGCCGTGGTGAGCGCGAGGCGCAGCCGGTCGGCGCCCGTGCCCTCGGCCAGGACGCCGGCCATGCCGCGCAGCAGCTGCGCCAGGATCGTGCCGGAGTTGCCGCGGGCTCCGATGAGCGCCCCGTGCGCCATGGCGCGTACCGCGTCGGCGGTCGAGGGCAGCGAAGCGCCGGTCTCATGGGCGGCGAAGACGGCCTCGACCGCGGCCGCCGCCGATTCCACGGTCAGGTAGAGATTGGTGCCGGTGTCGCCGTCGGCGACGGGATACACGTTGATCGCGTCGATGGCCTCGCGCTCCCGGCCCAGCGCGTCCAGCGCCAGGGAGCACCAGGTACGCACCGCGACGGCGTCCAGGTCGTCGGCGGTCTGCGGCACCTGATGGTCCTCCTCGAAACGCGTACCGGGACGGCGGGCTGCACCGCAGACTAGTGCCGGCGGCGGCCGGAACGGGTCCGGGGGCGGGACGGGCGGCTGTGCACCCATGGTAGTTTCGTATCTCCGACGCAGCCGTTGTATGCTGCTTCGGTTGCCCGGCGAGAGTCGGGAACATTCCCCCGGTACCGCCACTTCAGTCAATGAATCCGGCGTGCCGGAATTCACTGTAAGTGCATCTGAAGTTTTGGAGTGACCCGTGGCTGCCAACTGCGACGTTTGCGGCAAGGGGCCGAGCTTCGGCAACAGCATTTCGCACTCGCACCGCCGTACGTCCCGTCGCTGGAATCCCAACATCCAGCGCGTGCGTGCCGTGGTCGGGCGGACGCCGAAGCGGCTCAACGTCTGCACCTCGTGCATCAAGGCCGGCAAGGTCGCGCGCTGACGTTCCCGTCGTAGCGCAGCCCTACCGGTTGCCCAAAAAGCCGGTCCACCTCGGTGGACCGGCTTTTTGCTGTGCTCCTGCGGGGGCCCGGCTCAGCGGCCGTCCCGCAGTCGCCATCCGTGGTCGACCGGGCCGATCCCCGATCCCAGCGGAAAGCCCGCCGCGATCGCGCCGGTGACGTAGTCCTTCGCGGCCCGTACCGCCGTGGGCACGTCCTGTCCGATGGCCAGTCCGCAGGCGATGGCGGAGGCGAGGGTGCAGCCCGTCCCGTGCGTGTGACGGTTGTCGTGGCGGGGGGCACGCAGCCAGTGGTCCTCGGTGCCGTTCGTGAGCAGGTCGACGGGGTCGCCCGGCAGGTGCCCGCCCTTGACGACGACCCAGCGGGGCCCGTATCCGAGCAGTGCGGCGGCCGCCCGCCGCATTCCGGCCTCGTCGGTGACGGTGATGCCGGTGAGCTGTGCCACTTCGTCGAGGTTCGGGGTCGCCACGGTCGCGACGGGCAGCAGCTTCGTACGGACGGAGTCGAGCGCTTCCTCGGCCAGGAGCGGGTCTCCGTGTTTGGAGACGCCGACCGGGTCGACGACGGCGGGGGCGTCCGTCCCGGCGAGGAGTGCGGCGACCGTCTCGACGAGCAGCGCCGACGACAGCATGCCGGTCTTGACCGCGCTCACGCCGATGTCGTCGACGACGCTGCGGTACTGGGCGCGTACGGCCTCCGCGGGCAGTTCCCAGGCGCCCTGTACGCCCAGGGAGTTCTGCGCGGTGACGGCGGTCAGCACGCTCATGCCGTGGACGCCGAGCGCCAGCATCGTCTTGAGGTCGGCCTGAATGCCCGCACCGCCGCCGGAATCGGATCCGGCGACGGTGAGCACGCGGGGCGGTACGGCGGAGGGTGTGGGCATACGCCGCAATCTACTGGCTCCGGACAGGGCCCCGGAGCCCGGCCGGGGATCAGGAACGAGAGGCCCTAGGCATCCTCGATGTCGCCGAAGTGGTCCCAGCCGCTCTTGCTGGTCCAGGGCGCCCCGTCGACGGTGACCTGCGGCAGCGCCGAGGGGTTGAGGACCTCGCCGATGACCTTCCAGCGGGCCGGCAGCTTCACGTCGGGCGGGAACGTCGCGACGATCGCGTGGTCCTCGCCCCCGGTGAGCACCCACTGGAGCGGGTCCACGCCGACGGCCTGCCCGATGTCGGACATCTGGGACGGGATGTCGATGAGCCCGGAGCGCAGGTCGATGCGGACCTTGCTGGCCTCGGCGATGTGGCCGAGGTCGGCGACGAGGCCGTCGCTGACGTCCGTCATGGCGGTGGCGCCGAGCCCGGCCGCCGCGGGACCCGCGTGGTAGGGCGGTTCGGGGCGGCGGTGGGCCTCCACGAAGGCGCGGGGCGACCGGAATCCGCGCGAGAGGACGGCGAACCCGGCGGCGGACCAGCCGAGCCAGCCGGTGACGGCGACGACGTCACCGGGCTGGGCGCCCGCCCTGGTGACGGGTTCGTGGTTGCGCAGATCGCCGAGCGCGGTGATCGCGACGGTGATGGTGTCGCCGCGCACGACGTCGCCCCCGACCACGGCCGCCCCCGCGACCTGGCACTCGTCGCGGATGCCGTCCATCAGCTCCCCGGCCCAGGTGACCGGGAGTTCGGCGGGGACGACGAGGCCGAGGAGCAGTGCCGTGGGCACGGCCCCCATGGCGGCGATGTCGGCGAGGTTCTGCGCGGCGGCCTTGCGGCCGACGTCGTACGCGGTCGACCAGTCACGCCGGAAGTGCCGTCCCTCCAGCAGGATGTCCGTGCTGGCCACGACCCTGCGGTCGGGGGCGTTGACGACCGCGGCGTCGTCGCCGGGCCCCAGCCGTACCGCCGGAGTGGTGGTGAGCCGGGAGGTCAGTTCCCTGATGAGCCCGAACTCCCCCAACTCGCCCACGGTTCCCTTCACCGAGTCTCACCTCTCATCTATGGGGCCGGACGTGTGTCCGGCCTGCTTCAGCGGCCGGGTGCCCGCCCCGGCCGTGGAGCGCGGCCGCCTGCGGGGGCGGTCCGTCCTGCTGGTCACGGGCATGCCTGTCCCCCGTCCGCCCCGCTGGGCTTGCGGTCGCGGACCGTCACTGCTGTCGGTACTGTCAAGAGATACGTCAACTTGTGCCTTCTGTACGCCACGCTGCGGGCGTCATCCGGCCCGCAGGTCTCCCCGCGGCCCGCGGCAACGCGATAACGTGGCGTCCCTTTCCCCCACATGATCCTCGTGGCCGCCCTGGAGGTTCCGTGGTACAGGCGTACATCCTTATCCAGACCGAGGTGGGCAAGGCGTCGACAGTCGCCGAGACCATCGCCAAGATTGTGGGAGTGATGCAGGCAGAGGACGTCACCGGCCCTTACGACGTGATCGTGCGGGCCCAGGCCGACACGGTCGATGAACTCGGACGCATGGTGGTCGCCAAGGTCCAGCAGGTGGACGGCATCACCAGAACCCTGACCTGTCCGGTCGTTCACCTGTAGCCCCCGTCTACGCTGGGCCGGTGACGTCTTCCTGCCGCCGGCTCCCCCACCCCGTGCTCCTCGGTCCGTCCGCCGCCCTGCTGCTCCTGGCCGCGGTGGGCTGTACTTCCACGGATCCGTCGGCATCGGTGTCGGTGCCCGAGCCGTCCTCGGAAGCCGCAGCCTACTGCCGCGCGCTGCACAAGGAGCTGCCGAGTTCCGTCGCCGGTCTGGAGCGCAGTGATCCCACGCCCCGTTCGGATCTGACCGCCGGGTGGGGGGACGGGGCGATCGTACTGCGCTGCGGTGTCGCGCGCCCCGCGAAGATGGACGACGCCCAGTCGAAGGCCGCCGACGCCGACGGTGTCAACTGGCTGCTGGAGCAACGGAAGGACGACGGACCCCGGTTCACGACCACCCTGCGCAAGGCGTACGTCGAGGTGTCGCTCTCGGCGGCCTACGCGCACGACGCGACCCCGCTCGCGGCGTTCGCGAAGGCGGTCAAGAAGACGGTCCCCAGCAGCCTGTAGCCCTGCAGCCCACAGGGAGTGCGCCCCCACCGGGGCGCACTCCCTGTGCCGTGCCGGTGACTCTCAGCGCAGTCCGGTCGGCCGGCTCAGCGCCGCCTGGATGAGCCGGTCCACCAGCTGCGGGTAGCTGACACCGCTCTCCTGCCACATGCGCGGGTACATGGAGATCGGGGTGAAGCCCGGCAGGGTGTTGATCTCGTTGATGACGAACCCGCCGTCCTCGGTGAGGAAGAAGTCGGCGCGCACCAGCCCCTCGCAGGAGGCGGCCTCGAAGGCCTCGACCGCGAGCCGCTGGACCTCGGCGGTCTCCTCGGCGGTGAGCGGGGCGGGCACGATCCCGGACGCCGCGTCGATGTACTTGGCCTCGAAGTCGTAGAAGTCGTGCGAGGTCACCGGCGGGATCTCGGCGGGCACGCTGGCGCGCGGACCGTCCTCGAACTCCAGCACCCCGCACTCGATCTCGCGGCCCCGCAGCAGCGACTCCACGAGGAACTTGGGGTCGTGGCGGCGGGCCTCCTCGATCGCCTCGTCGAGACCGGAGACGTCGTCGACCTTGGTGATGCCGATGGACGAGCCGGCCCGGGCGGGCTTGATGAAGAGCGGCCAGCCGTACTCGCCGGCGAAGTCCGTGATGCGCTTGCGGGCGCCCTGCGGGTCGTTGTCCCACTCGCGGGGGCGCACGACCACGTACGGGCCGACGGGGAGGCCGAAGGAGGTGAAGACGCGCTTCATGTACTCCTTGTCCTGGCCGACGGCGGAGGCGAGGACGCCGGCGCCGACGTACGGCACGCCGGAGAGTTCCAGGAGGCCCTGGAGCGTGCCGTCCTCGCCGTAGGGGCCGTGCAGGACGGGGAAGACGACGTCGACCTCGCCGAGCGCCTTGGGGACCGATCCGGGCTCGCTGTAGACCACTTCACGGCTGCCGGGGTCGACGGAGAGCACCACGCCGCCCTCCTCGGACTCGGCCAGCTGTGCCACGTCGGGCATCGTGCGGTCCGTGATGGCCATGCGTTCGGGTTCGTCGGCGGTGAGCGCCCAGCGGCCGTCCGTCGTGATGCCGATCGGCAGGACGTCGTACTTCGTCCGGTCGATCGCGTTCAGGACCGCACCGGCGGTGACCACCGAAATGCCGTGTTCGGAGCTGCGGCCGCCGAACACGACGGCCACACGCGGCTTGCGGAGCTGATGCTCCGTGCTCTGGGGGAGGTTCTCGCTGCTCATATCGCGTTGAGCGTACCTGCTGGTACGGGTGGCGTCAGCGCGGCCGGGGCCGTCCGGGGCCGAACGGGTCAGCTTCTGGAGACCGACCGGCCCCGCCACGAAAGGCCCTAACTCCGTTCGGCCTTGGCGCTGCGCGACATCAGCTCCTTGAGCGCGACCATCGGCGGCTTGCCCTCGTGGACGATGCCGACGACCGTCTCGGTCAGGGGCATGTCGACGCCGTGGCGGCGCGCCAGGTCGAGCACGGACTCGCAGGACTTGACGCCCTCGGCGGTCTGCTTGGTGACCGCGATGGTCTCCTGGAGCGTCATGCCGCGGCCGAGGTTGGTGCCGAAGGTGTGGTTGCGCGAGAGCGGCGAGGAGCAGGTCGCCACCAGGTCGCCGAGGCCGGCGAGTCCGGAGAAGGTCAGCGGGTCGGCGCCCATGGCCAGTCCCAGCCGGATCGTCTCGGCGAGGCCGCGGGTGATGAGCGAGCCCTTGGCGTTGTCACCGAGCCCCATGCCGTCGGCGATGCCCACGGCAAGACCGATGACGTTCTTGACGGCGCCGCCCAGTTCGCAGCCGACCACGTCGGTGCTGGTGTAGGGGCGGAAGTACGGGGTGTGGCAGGCGGCCTGGAGGCGGCGTGCGACGGATTCGTCCCGGCAGGCGACGACTGCTGCCGCGGGGCGGCGTTCGGCGATCTCCTTGGCGAGGTTGGGGCCGGTGACGACGGCGATCCGGTCGGCGGAGACCTTGGTGACGTCCTCGATGACCTCGCTCATGCGCTTTGCGGTGCCGAGTTCGACGCCCTTCATCAGCGAGACCAGGACCGTCTGCGACTCCAGGTGCGGGGCCCAGTCGGCGAGGTTGGCGCGCAGCGTCTGGGACGGCACGACGAGCACCGCGAAGTCGGCGCCGCGCAGCGCATCGGCCGCGTCCGTGGTGGCCCGGACGGAGGCCGGGAGTTCGATGCCCGGCAGGTAGTCGGGGTTGGTACGGGTCGTGTTGACGGCCTCGGCGACCTCGGCCCGGCGTCCCCAGAGGGTGACCTCGCAGCCGGCGTCGGCGAGGATCATGGCGAAGGCCGTACCCCATGAGCCGGTTCCGAAGACGGCTGCCTTTACGGGGTGCGTCACTTGGTTCCCTCTCCTTCGGCCTTGCGCCGTTGTTCCGCACGGGCCTTGCGGTGGTCGTAGAACGCGGTGGGTGCCTGCAGCCCCCGTACGTCGGCCAGCTGCTCGGTGATCGCGCGCATGATGACCTCGGTCGCCTCGCGCAGGACCTCGGGCGTCGGCTCCTTGCCGTAGAACCGGGAGAGGTCGACGGGCGGACCGGCCTGGACCTGGAGGGTCTTGCGGGGGAAGAGCCGCAGCTTCTTGTCCGTCGCATAGGGCGGCATCGCCAGGTTGGCGCCCCACTGGGCGACGGGGATGACCGGGGCCCTGGTCATCAACGCGACGCGGGCGGCGCCGGTCTTGCCGGCCATCGGCCACATCTCGGGGTCACGGGTGAGAGTGCCCTCGGGATAGAAGGCGACGCACTCGCCGCGCTTGATGGCGTCCACGGCGGCCCGGAACGCGTCCAGCGCGTTCGTCGTCTCGCGGTACACGGGGATCTGCCCGGTGCCGCGCAGCATCATCCCGACGAAGGGGGTCTTGAAGAGGCCCGCCTTGGCGAGGAGCCGCGGCACGCGTCCGGTGTTGTACTGGAAGTGCCCGTACGAAAGCGGGTCGAGGTAGGAGTTGTGATTGACCGCGGTGATGAATCCGCCGTCGGCCGGAATGTGTTCCATTCCCCGCCAGTCGCGCTTGAACAGAATCACCAGCGGCGGTTTCGCGATGACCGCTGCCAGGCGGTACCAGAAGCCGATTCTGCGGCGGGACACTCGGACACCTTCCTGTATGGCCTGATAGGGGAGCCGACTGCCGACCGACTACCGACGGTCAAGTCTGGCCCCAGGCCCCTGCTCTGTCGAGGAACACCGTACGCCTCGCCCCGGGGACCGACCCTCCGGGTTGTCGCACCGGCAGGCGAGAATAGGCGGCCATGCGCATCGAGGGGGAGACCGCCACGAACACCGACCCGACCGGTTGCTGGTCCCTGGTCGTCCCGTTGAAGCCCTTGGCGCTGGCCAAGAGCAGGCTGGCGCCCGCTTCCGGGGCTCTGTTGCGGCCGCGGCTGGCCCTGGCGTTCGCCCGGGACACCGTGTCCGCCGCGCTGTCCTGCCCGGAGGTCGCCGATGTGGTGGTCGTCACGGACGACGCGGCGGCCGGGGCGGCGCTGGCGGCGCTCGGGGCCCTGGTGGTGGCCGACACCCCGGCGGCCGGGCTCAACGCCGCTCTCGCACACGGTGAGCGCGTGGTGCGCTCGGGCAGGCCACGGGCGGCGGTCGCCGCGCTCAACGCCGATCTGCCCGCGCTGCGGCCGACGGAATTGTCCCGCGTACTCGAATTTTCGGCCGCTTTTCCCCGGACTTTCGTGACCGATTCCGCGGGAATCGGAACGACATTTCTCGCCGCTGGGCCGGGCGTGGAATTGCGCCCCGCTTTCGGCGGCCCGTCCAGGGCCCGGCATCTCGCGTCGGGGGCGGTGGAGATCACGCTGTCCGGTATCGATTCGGTGCGCCAGGACGTGGACACGGGCGACGATCTGCGGGCGGCGCTGGCGCTGGGCGTCGGCCCCTACACGGCGGGGCGCTGGGCCGCTGGGCTGCGCGCGGCGGACCGATAGGCTGCCGCCATGCAGGCGACCTCGTACACGTACGACCCCGAGACCCGCACCGGCAGCGTGCTGCTCGACGACGGCACCCCGGTGGACTTCGACGCCCCGGCCTTCGACGCGGGCGGCCTGCGGCTGCTGCGGCCGGGCCAACGGGTGCGGATCGAGGGGCAGGGCGAGGGCGCCGGGCTCCGGATCACCCTGGTGACGCTGCAGACCTTCTGAATCCGGGCACGGGTCGTCCCGGACAGCCCGCGGGCCGGGCTCCCCGAGGGGAGCCCGGCCCGGCGCGTGTGAGGAGCCCTTCTGCTGCGGTCCTCACTTCTTGCGTGCAGTGGCCTTCTTCGCCGTGGTCGTGCGCGCGGTGGTCTTCTTCGCGGGCGCCTTCTTCGCCGTGGCCTTCTTCGCGGGCGCGGTCTTGCTCGCGACGGCCTTCTTGGCGGGCGTGGCCTTCTTCGCCGCCGCCGCCGGCGTGGCCTTCTTCGCGGCAGCCGCCGGGGTCGCCTTCTTCGCGGCCCCCGTGGTCTTCTTCGCCGCCGCGGACGTCTTCGTCGGCGTGGCCTTCTTGGCGGTGGCCGTGGTCTTCTTCGCCGTCGCCGCGGTCTTCTTGGCCGTGGCGGCCTTCTTGGCGGTGGCCTTCTTCGCTGCGGCCTTGGCCGTCGTACGGGTGGAAGAACCGCCCGAGAGGCTGCCCTTGGGGGCCTTCTTCACGGCCACGTCGTTCTTGGGGAGCTTCTTCGAGCCGCTCACCAGGTCCTTGAAGCCCTGACCCGCGCGGAAGCGGGGCACCGAGGTCTTCTTGACCCGTACGCGCTCACCCGTCTGCGGGTTGCGGGCGTAGCGGGCGGGGCGGTCGACCTTCTCGAACGAGCCGAAGCCGGTGACCGAAACCCGGTCACCTGCGACAACCGCACGAACGATCGCGTCGAGCACCGCATCGACGGCGTCCGCGGCCTGCTGACGGCCGCCGACCTTGTCGGCAATCGCTTCTACGAGCTGCGCCTTGTTCACGTCTTCCCCTTCGGAGACATTGCCCGAACGAAACTGTCCAGGCTTTTTCGCACGTTAGGCAGATATATACCGCAAATCAAACACGAAACGGGCTAATCACCCTAGTGCCGCAACGAAGTCGACCGCTGCGCTGTTCCGCAGAGTCAGTCACCTTCGGGGAATCGGCCCTCATCGAGGTCCTTCATCAACCGGTCCAGACGCCTTGCCGCATCCGGGAGATCGTGCTTTGCCGCGGCCGTGACGACCAACAGCTTCCGGTTCAGCGCCATCCGTACGCCCTCCGGGACTTGCAGTGCACGCACTCGTGAGTGCGCTTCCTTCAATTGGTCGGCGACTTGGCCGTAAAGCTTGAGTTGGCTGTCGCGTTCCATGCACCGATTGTGCCATCTGGGGCGAGTTGTCGCCCGACGGGGTCTCAACAAGCGACTGCGCCCCCTACCAGATGGCAGGGGGCGCAGTACGGGAAACGTGCTGCTCAGGCGTTAATTGTACGTGGCTTGTGGGCCGGCCTGGCCGCCTCGTAGGCCGCGATGTCCGCTTCGTTCTGAAGGGTGAGGCTGATGTCGTCCAGACCGTTCAGCAGCCGCCAGCGGGCGTTCTCGTCCAGCTCGAAGTCGGCCGTGATGCCTTCGGCGAGGACCTGCCGCTTCTCCAGGTCGACGGTGATCTCGGCCGTCGGGTCGGCCTCGGTCACCTCCCACAGGGCGTCGACGACCTTCTGGTCCAGGACCACGGTCAACAGCCCGTTCTTCAGCGAGTTGCCGCGGAAGATGTCGGCGAACCGGGAGGAGATGACCGTCTTGAAGCCGTAGTTCTGCAGGGCCCAGACGGCGTGCTCGCGGGAGGAGCCGGTGCCGAAGTCGGGGCCGGCCACCAGGACCGAGGCGCCTTCGCGCTCCGGGCGGTTGAGGACGAAGTTCTCGTCCTTGCGCCAGGCCTCGAAGAGCCCGTCCTCGAAGCCGTCCCGGGTGACCTTCTTCAGCCAGTGGGCGGGGATGATCTGGTCGGTGTCGACGTTGCTGCGGCGCAGCGGGACGGCCCGGCCGGTGTGTGCGGTGAAAGCTTCCATGATTCTCAGACTCCGGCGGGCGTACGGACGTCGGACAGATCGGCCGGCGAGGCCAGGTGGCCCAGCACGGCGGTGGCGGCGGCGACCTGCGGGGAGACCAGGTGCGTACGGCCGCCCTTGCCCTGCCGGCCCTCGAAGTTGCGGTTCGAGGTCGACGCGGAGCGCTCGCCGGGGGCCAGCTGGTCGGGGTTCATGCCGAGGCACATCGAGCAGCCCGCGTGCCGCCATTCGGCGCCGGCGGCGGTGAAGACCTTGTCCAGGCCCTCCGACACGGCCTGCAGGGCGACCCGGACGGAGCCCGGGACGACCAGCATCCGTACGCCGTCGGCGACTTTACGGCCGTCCAGGATCGCGGCCGCGTTGCGCAGGTCCTCGATCCGGCCGTTGGTGCAGGAGCCTACGAAGACGGTGTCGACGTTGATCTCGCGCAGCGGCTGGCCGGCGGTCAACCCCATGTACTCCAGGGCCTTTTCGGCGGCGTTGCGCTCCGAGGCGTCCTCGTACGAAGCAGGGTCGGGGACGTTCGCCGACAGCGGCGCGCCCTGGCCGGGGTTGGTGCCCCAGGTGACGAACGGCGCCAGTCCGGCGGCCTCGATGACGACCTCGGCGTCGAAGACCGCGTCGTCGTCCGTGCGCAGGGTCTTCCAGTACGCGACGGCCGCGTCCCAGTCCTCGCCCTGCGGGGCGTGGTCCCGGCCCTGCAGGTAGTCGAAGGTGGTCTGGTCGGGGGCGATCATGCCCGCCCGCGCACCGGCCTCGATCGACATGTTGCAGATGGTCATCCGGGCCTCCATCGAGAGCTTCTCGATGGCGGAGCCGCGGTATTCGAGGATGTAGCCCTGACCGCCGCCGGTGCCGATCCGGGCGATGATCGCGAGGATCAGGTCCTTGGCGGTGACGCTGTCGGGCAGTTCGCCCTCGACGGTGATCGCCATCGTCTTCGGGCGGGCCAGCGGCAGCGTCTGGGTGGCGAGCACGTGCTCGACCTGGCTGGTGCCGATGCCGAACGCCAGGGCGCCGAACGCACCGTGCGTGGAGGTGTGGGAGTCACCGCACACGACCGTGGTGCCGGGCTGGGTCAGGCCCAGCTGCGGGCCGACCACGTGCACGACGCCCTGCTCGACGTCGCCCAGCGGGTGCAGCCGGACGCCGAAGTCCGCGCAGTTCTTGCGCAGGGTCTCCAACTGGGCGCGGGAGACCGGGTCGGCGATCGGCTTGTCGATGTCGAGGGTCGGGGTGTTGTGGTCCTCGGTGGCGATGGTGAGGTCGAGGCGCCGCACCGGGCGTCCGGCCTGCCGCAGACCGTCGAAGGCCTGCGGGCTGGTCACCTCGTGCAGCAGGTGCAGATCGATGTAGAGGAGGTCGGGCTCGCCTTCGGCGCGCCGGACGACATGGTCGTCCCAAACCTTCTCCGCGAGTGTCCTACCCATCGCTTTCCCTCCGGCCGGCGTCGTCGCCGGCCCAACTAGAGATTCGGTGCGCCGCCGTCCGGCACCCCCGTGCGGGGCGGTGGCTACGGGCCGTTGTGGGGCCGCCCGTACAGGTTCGCAACTTCCTTGGAAAATTGAACTTGCGTTTCACAGAGTGAGACGCGAGTATCGTCGTATGGACAACTCTAGCGGCGTCGGCGTTCTCGACAAGGCGGCTCTGGTATTGAGCGCCCTGGAGTCCGGGCCGGCCACCCTCGCCGGGCTGGTCGCGGCGACCGGGCTCGCACGACCCACGGCTCACCGGCTGGCCGTGGCACTGGAACACCACCGCATGGTGGCGAGGGACATGCAGGGCCGGTTCATTCTCGGTCCGCGCCTGTCGGAGCTCGCCGCCGCGGCGGGCGAGGACCGGCTCCTGGCCACGGCCGGACCGGTACTCACGCATCTGCGCGACATCACCGGCGAGAGCGCCCAGCTCTATCGCCGGCAGGGCGACATGCGTATCTGCGTGGCGGCGGCGGAGCGGCTGTCCGGTCTGCGGGACACCGTGCCGGTCGGCTCCACGCTCACGATGAAGGCGGGATCGTCCGCCCAGATCCTGATGGCCTGGGAGGAGCCGGAGCGCCTGCACCGCGGCCTCCAGGGCGCCCGCTTCACCGCGACCGCGCTCTCCGGCGTACGGCGCCGGGGCTGGGCCCAGTCGATCGGTGAGCGCGAACCGGGGGTGGCCTCGGTCTCCGCCCCGGTGCGCGGCCCCTCGAACCGCGTGGTCGCCGCGGTCTCGGTCTCCGGACCGATCGAGCGCCTGACCCGGCACCCGGGCCGGATGCACGCCCAGGCCGTCATCGACTCGGCCGCCCGCCTGAGCGAGGCCCTGCGCCGCACGGGCTGACCCGGCGGCCCCTTTCCGTTCTGTCAGTGCCGCCCCAGCGTCGTGGCGGCCCCCACTCGGCACTCCCCCGTTGCGTCGGGCTCTTCCGGACCCTTGGGCTCTTCCGCGCCGAACGGCCCGCGTACACAAGCAGAAAGCCCCTCACCGGAGTGAAGGGCCTTCGCCAGTTGCTCTGTTGTACCCCCGACCGGATTTGAACCGGCGCTACTGCCGTGAGAGGGCAGCGTGCTAGGCCGCTACACAACGGGGGCTTGTTTACTGCGACTTGCTGGTGTTGCTGTCTTGCGCTGGGCTACCAGGACTCGAACCTAGAATGACGGTACCAGAAACCGTAGTGTTGCCAATTACACCATAGCCCATGGTGTTGCAAGTACCCCCGACCGGATTCGAACCGGCGCTACTGCCGTGAGAGGGCAGCGTGCTAGGCCGCTACACAACGGGGGCCCTAGCGATCCTGCATCGAGAGCGTGGGTGCGACCCAGATGTTCTCGCGGGAAGGATCTGTACCCCCGACCGGATTCGAACCGGCGCTACTGCCGTGAGAGGGCAGCGTGCTAGGCCGCTACACAACGGGGGCTTGTTCTACTACAACGTACTGGTCCTGCTGTCTTGCGCTGGGCTACCAGGACTCGAACCTAGAATGACGGTACCAGAAACCGTAGTGTTGCCAATTACACCATAGCCCACTGAAACGCAACCCCTGCGGGTGTTGTTTCTGTCTGCGCTTCCCGTCCGGATCTTTCGTTCCGCTCGGGCGGCGCAGGAAGAACATTACCTGAAGGTGTCCGGCGCTCCAAAACGGGTATCGGCCGACAGCAGGCCGGGGAGCTGGTCAAGGGCCGTGATCCGGACCAGTTCGGGCCGTCCGCCCCGTCCGCGCCGGTCCAGCCAGATGCCCGCGAGACCGGCGGCCACCGCGCCGCGGGCGTCGATGTCGGGCTCGTCGCCCACGTACGCCACCTCGTGCGGGTCGAGGGCCAGCGCCTCGCAGGCTGCGAGAAACGCCTCGGGGGCGGGCTTGGAGATGCCCAGCTCCGCCGCGCACAGGACGGTCTCGAAGCGGTCGCGCACCCCGAGCACGGTCAGCTTGTGGTGCTGCTGTTCCAGGGCGGAGTTCGACAGCACGGCGTGCCGGTAGACCCCGGTCAGCGCGTCGAGTGCGGGAACCGCGTCCGGAAAGAGCGCCCAGGCGGCCTCGTAGTGGGCGATGTGGCGCTCGAACCAGGCGTCGGCGCCCGCATCGTCCAGCGGGCGTGCGAGGAAGTCCCTGGCCCGGTCGCGGCGCTGGCCATGCCAGTCCGTCTCCCCGTCGGAGAACCGCTGCCAGTGGAGCCGGGTGAGCCGCCCCCAGGCGTCGAGGGCCTCGTCGGCGGTGGCATAGCCCTCGGGCAGCCCCTCGGCCGCCAGATGCCGGGACATGCCGGTGGCGGCGGCCGTCGTGTAGTCGAAGAGTGTGTCGTCCACGTCCCAGAGGACAGCTCTGATCGGCATGGTCCGACTCTACGCGCGCCCCGGAACGGCCGGACGGGCCCGGCAGCCGCTGTGCGCGGCTGCCGGGCCCGTCCGTGTCCTGTCCGTCTGCGTCGTTACGCGGCCAGCTTCGCGAGTGCCGCGTCGATGCGGGCGATCGTGCGCTCGCGGCCCAGGATCTCCAGGGACTCGAACAGCGGCAGGCCGATCGTGCGGCCGGTGACGGCGACGCGGACCGGGGCCTGGGCCTTGCCGAGCTTCAGGCCGTGCTCCTCGCCGGCGGCGAGGACGGCGGCCTTGAGCGCCTCCGCGTTCCACTCGGCGGCGATCAGCGCGGCGCGGGCCGTCACGAGGAGGGCGTCGGAGCCCTCCTTCATCGCCTTGGCCCAGGACGCCTCGTCGGTCGCCGGCTCGTCGAGGAACAGGAAGTCGACGTTGGCGGTGATCTCGGAGAGGACCGTGACCCGGGTCTGGGCGTGCGGGGCGATCGACGCGAACACGTCCGCGTCGAATGCCTCGGGTGCCCAGGGGGCGAACGGGGCCTGCAGCCAGGGGCCGCACGCCTCGGTGAACGTCTTCACGTCCAGCTTGCGGATGTGCTCGGCGTTGATGTGCTCGCACTTCTTGAGGTCGAAGCGGGCCGGGTTCGCGTTGACGTCCTTGATGTCGAACGCGGCGACCATCTCGTCGATGTCGAAGATGTCCCGGTCCTCGGCGATCGACCAGCCGAGCAGCGAGAGGTAGTTGAGCAGCCCCTCGCGCAGGAAGCCGCGCTCGCGGTAGAGGTTGAGCGAGGCCTGCGGGTCGCGCTTGGAGAGCTTCTTGTTGCCTTCGCCCATGACGTACGGCAGGTGGCCGAACTCCGGGGTGCGCTTGGCGATGCCCAGCTCGGTGAGCGCCGCGTACAGGGCGATCTGGCGCGGGGTGGAGGAGAGCAGGTCCTCGCCGCGCAGGACGTGGGTGATCTCCATCAGCGCGTCGTCGACCGGGTTGACCAGCGTGTAGAGCGGGGCGCCGTTGGCGCGGACGATGCCGTAGTCCGGCACGTTCTCCGGCTGGACGGTGATGTCGCCGCGGACCAGGTCGGTGAAGGTGAGGGCCTCGTCGGGCATCCGGAAGCGGACGATGGACGTGCGGCCCTCGGCCTCGTACGCCGCCGTCTGCTCGTCGCTCAGGTCGCGGCAGTGGCCGTCGTAGCCGGACGGCTTGCCGGCGGCGCGGGCGGCGTCGCGGCGGGTGTCGAGCTCCTCGGTGGTGCAGTAGCAGTGGTACGCGTGGCCGGCCGCGAGGAGCTTCTCGGCGACGTCCTTGTAGATGTCCATGCGCTGCGACTGGCGGTACGGGGCGTGCGGGCCGCCGACCTCGGGGCCCTCGTCCCAGTCGAGGCCGAGCCAGCGCATCGCGTCGAGGAGCTGCTGGTACGACTCCTCGCTGTCGCGCGCCGCGTCGGTGTCCTCGATGCGGAAGACCAGGGTGCCCTGGTGGTGGCGGGCGAAGGCCCAGTTGAAGAGAGCTGTCCGGACCAGGCCCACATGGGGGTTGCCGGTCGGGGAGGGACAGAAACGTACGCGGACAGGTGCGTTAACCACGCTTGATCACCTTGTTGGTGAGAGTGCCGATGCCTTCGATGGTGACGGCGACCTCGTCGCCGACGTGGAGGGGTCCGACCCCTGCCGGAGTGCCGGTGAGGATGACGTCGCCCGGAAGCAGCGTCATGGCCTCCGTGATGTGGACGATCAGGTCCTCGATGGAGCGGATCATCTCGCTCGTCCGGCCGAGCTGGCGCTGCTCGCCGTTGACGGTGGTCTGGATGGCGAGGTCGCCGGGGTCGAGGTCGGTCTCCACCCAGGGGCCGAGCGGGCAGGAGGTGTCGAAGCCCTTGGCCCGGGCCCACTGCCTCTCGCGCTTCTGGGCGTCGCGGGCGGTGACGTCGTTGGCGCAGGTGTAGCCGAAGATGACGTCCTTGACCCGCTCGCGCGGCACCTCGCGGCACATCCGGCCGATGACCACGGCCAGCTCGCCCTCGTAGTGCACGTCGTCGGAGAAGGAGGGGTACTCGATGGCGTCGCCGGAGCCGGTCACCGAGGTGGTGGGCTTGAAAAAGGCGACGGGGACGTCGGGGACCTCATTACCGAGTTCCGCGGCGTGCTCCGCGTAGTTGCGGCCGATGCCCACGACCTTGTTGGGGAGTACCGGCGGCAGCAGCCGGACCTTGCTCAGCGGGACCTTGGTCCCGGAGAGCTCGAAGTCGGCGTACGGGATGCCCTTGATGATGTCGAGGACGAGACCATCGGGCCCGTCGCCCTCGACCGCGCCGAAGGCGACATTGCCGTCGATGGAGAACCTGGCGATGCGCACGGGTTGCTGTCGCCCCTCACTTGCTGGGTAGCTGAAGACTGACGCTCCAGGCTAGCGCGGGTGAGAGGGGACGCTGCGCGTAATTACTCCGCGGCGGCCGTGGTGGCTGCGGGGGCGGTCATCAGGATCGTGCGGCGCGGGTTGGCCGTCTGCGTCGGCAGGTCGACCGCGTGCTCCGGCAGCTCCGGCGTCTGCAGCGCTTCGGCGTCCTTGAGGTGCGCCAGCGTGGTGCGCCGGGGGTTGGCAATGTTGCGGAACATCATCGTCGTCTTCATCTGCCGTACGGACCCTGTCGGTCGGGGCGCCTCCCGGAGGGGCGCCGGTTGTCGGTTCTGCCATCCCTGTAAAGCGTCAGGCTAAACATCCGATTCCCACCGCGGGCGCAGAAAAGACGGCGATCATTCTGTGAGTTTGCTCACCAACTGAGCGACAATTCCGTCAATTCGGGCAGCAGAACCCGGCGCACCAAACGGACATTGCATCCCTGAATGATTCATTCCGCTCCTGATCATGTCGACTGGGACACCAGCCACCCTGACCACTTCGACCTCGAATGTCCGGGTATCACAGTGAACGGTCTCCACGTCTTGTTACCCGCCCATCACAACGTGTCACCCAGGTCACAGCCCGGTACCTGGCCCTTGTTGGAGATCCGCCACTGTGCTGGAATTCCACGCACCGCCGCGGTTTCAAGCCGGCGCGCAGGGGGCGCAACGCAGCGCCGAGTGGCGGCGGGAAGGGGAAGAGCGCCGGTCACTCACGACCACCATGGGGCGGTACACGCCGCCCTACGACGCCGACACCGTTCCTTCCGTTCATGACGGGAGAACGCCTGGTCCAGAGGTTGCGACGCTAGTGCAGGGACGTTTCAAGAGGGATGGCAGCGCTGCGGCGGAACAGGAGCCGCGCGGCGGGACCGACCGCGGTTCCTCGCCCCAGCACGCCCAGAACCCCGGACCGGCCGCGGCCGGCGACAACAGCGAGCGCGACCGGCGCCCCGGCTCCTCGGCGGGCGGTGGGTCCGATCCGGTCTCCGCGCTCAAGCCGCGCGGCCCGGTCAACACGGGATCGCGAGTAGCTCTTCGCAACTGGCGCATCAGTACGCGTCTGGTCTCCCTGCTCGCCCTCCCCGTGGTCGCCGCGACCACGCTGGGTGGTCTCCGTATCAACGACTCCATGAACGACATCCAGCAGCTGGAGCACATGCAGCTGCTCACCCGGATGACGAAGCAGGCGACCTCGCTGGCCCAGGCGCTCCAGGAGGAGCGCGACCGGTCGGCGGGACCGCTGTCCAACGACGTGCCCGCGACCGACTTCAAGGTCACCGAGCCGCGGAAGAAGACCGACCGGGCGAAGAAGGCGTTCCTCGCCGCGACGACCGACATCGGTGACACCGCCGGTGACGAGGCGCTGGAGAGCATCCACTCCAGCGTCCAGCAGATCGCCTCGCAGCTCGGCTCCATCCGTGACATCCGCAAGCAGGCGTACGCCAAGGACAGTCCGAGTCTGCAGACCGTCGACGCCTACAGCCAGCTGATCACCTCGCTGCTGAGCCTCTCGCAGGACATGGCGCAGGCGACCAGCAGCCCCGAGATGATCAAGCGGACGCGCGCCCTGGCGGCCTTCTCCTCCGCCAAGGAGTACGCGTCGATCCAGCGCGCGATCATCGCCGCCGCGCTGCCGGGCGGCAACGACAAGCAGCCGAACCTCGACCGCAACGACCAGCAGTTCGGTCTGGCCGCCCAGCGCAAGGAGGACGCGGCCCGCCGCTCCTTCGAGGCGATCTACACGACCACGGGCAAGAGCGCCGACGAGCTGACTTCCACGCTCGACGAGGGCCAGCCCGAGATCAAGGCCGCCGACACCTACGCCAAGAAGGTGCTCAGCAACACCAACGGCATGAGCGGCCCGGGCGTACGGCGTTCGTACATGGACTGGTACGACCAGGACTCCACCAAGATCCAGGCCATGAAGCAGATCGAGGAGACGCTCCTCAGCGACATGGAGGGCAAGGCGCGCGAGCTGCGCGACGAGTCCCAGCGCAGCGCGATCATCAGCGGTGCGCTCATCCTGCTCGTGCTCGGTGTCTCGCTGGTCGGCGCCTTCGTCGTCGCCCGGTCCATGATCCGCTCGCTGCGCCGGCTGCAGGACACCGCCACGCGCGTCGCCCAGGACCGCCTGCCCGAGCTCGTCAAGCAGCTCTCCGAGACGGACCCGCAGGACGTCGACACCTCGGTCGAGTCGGTCGGTGTGCACTCCCGGGACGAGATCGGCAAGGTGGCCGCGGCCTTCGACGACGTGCACCGCGAGGCCGTCCGTCTCGCCGCCGAGCAGGCCCTTCTCCGGGGCAACGTCAACGCGATGTTCACCAACCTCTCGCGCCGTTCCCAGGGCCTCATCCAGCGTCAGCTCTCCCTCATCTCCGAGCTGGAGTCGCGCGAGGCCGACCCGGACCAGCTGTCCTCGCTCTTCAAGCTCGACCACCTCGCGACCCGTATGCGCCGTAACGGTGAGAACCTCCTCGTCCTCGCGGGCGAGGAGCCGGGCCGCCGGTGGACCCGTCCGGTGCCGCTGGTCGACGTGCTCCGTGCCGCCGCCTCCGAGGTGGAGCAGTACGAGCGCATCGAACTGGCCGCGGTGCCCGCCACCGAGGTCGCCGGCCGGGTCGTCAACGACCTCGTGCACCTCCTCGCCGAGCTGCTGGAGAACGCCACGTCGTTCTCCTCGCCGCAGACGAAGGTCCGGGTCACCGGTCACGCACTGCCCGACGGCCGGGTGCTCGTCGAGATCCACGACACGGGTATCGGCCTCTCCCCCGAGGACCTCGCGGCGATCAACGAGCGGCTCGCCTCGCCGCCCACCGTGGACGTCTCGGTCTCCCGCCGCATGGGTCTGTTCGTGGTCGGCCGGCTGTCGCTGCGTCACGGCATCCGCATCCAGCTGCGTCCGTCCGACTCCGGTGGCACGACCGCGCTGGTCATGCTCCCGGTCGATGTCGCGCACGGTGGCAAGCAGCCCGCTCCGAAGCAGGCCCCGGGCCAGCAGCCCGCCCCCGGCGGTCTTCTCGCCGGCGGCAACGCGCCCCGTGCCGGTCTCGACAGCGCCGCGCCGGCCGCGGGCGGGCGGCTCGCCGCCGGTCCCGGCGCGACGCGCGGCCAGGTCGGCGCGGGCTCCGGTCCGCGGGCGGCC
The DNA here is from genome assembly GCF_040302845.1 of Streptomyces sp. NPDC096323. Lineage (NCBI taxonomy): Bacteria > Bacillati > Actinomycetota > Actinomycetes > Kitasatosporales > Streptomycetaceae > Streptomyces > Streptomyces sp. NPDC096323. Next base: position 630,248 of record NZ_JBEOSI010000003.1, on the reverse strand, counting down.
CTGCCGGCTCGCGACGGCGGCTCGAACCGTCCCCAGAACCAGCAGGGACAGCCCGGCCAGAACCAGCCCGGCCAGCCCGGTCAGCAGGGCCGGCCCGGTCAGCCCGGCGGCCAGCAGAACTCCGGCTTCCAGAGCGCCGGCAACGGTCCGCAGGGCCGGCAGCCCGACGCCTCGCGCCAGGAGCCGCCGCGTCAGGGCGGCGGGCTCTCCGGCGCCTTCGGCGGCGGCGCCCGGCTGGGCGCCCGCGGCCAGGGTGACGGCTCCGGCCGTACGGACGCGGGCCAGCCCAGTCTGTTCGACCAGAAGCGTCCGGAGCAGAACGGCCCCGGACGTCAGGCACCGCAGCCGCAGCAGGCCCGGCAGGACGGCCGGGGCGGCGGCTTCCAGCAGCCCGGCGGGCCGGGTCAGAGCGACCGTCAGCTGCCGCCGGTCGGCGGTCCGCGTGCGGAGCTGCCGGGGGGCAACCCCCAGCCGCAGCGTCCGCAGACCACCAGCTGGGGCAGCAACGAGGAGCCGTCCGCACCGCGGCGCTCCCCGCTCGACGCGCCGCGCGGTCACGAGGAGCCCGAGTCCACCGGCCAGTTCCAGCGGCCGCTGAACCCGCCGCCGCTCAGCCCGCGTCCGCCCATGGACCACCAGCAGGGCCCCGCCGCCACCGCCGAGTTCGCCCGGCCGGACTTCTCGGCGCCGGCTCCGCAGCAGCGGCCCGCGCCGCAGCCGCAGGACCCGGCGAGCACCGCGCAGTTCGCCCGCCCCGACTTCGGACAGCCCGCGCAGGCCCCGGGTCAGCCCGCACCGCGCCAGCGTGACCGCGACAACGGGGACTTCGGTGCCCCGCGTCCGCCCGTCGCGCCGGCTCCGGGCGGGCAGTACCGGCCGGTCCTGCCGCAGCAGCCGCAGCCCGAGGCACTGCCGCCGGCCGGTCCCGGCGACGGCCGTACCCCGCTCTACGACACGCTGGAGACGAACTGGTTCCACGGTCCGCAGCAGGGCGGCCAGCAGCCGCCCGCCGCGCCGCAGGCACCCGGTTTCCCCCAGCAGCCCGCCGAGGAGCGTCCCGCGCCCGCCGCACCGCGCCGCGACGCCGGCGGCGCCACAAGCTCCTGGCGCGCCTCGCCGAACGACGAACTCGTCCGGCAGGCGGAGCGGGTGAAGAAGCCCGCGGCGGGCGGAATAACCACGTCCGGTCTGCCTCGCCGGGTCCCGCGTGCCAATCTGGTGCCGGGTACCGCCCAGCAGCAGAACCATCAGTCCGGTCCCCAGGTGTCGCGCGCGCCCGATGATGTGCGCGGGCGGCTGACCAATCTCCGCCGGGGCATCCAGCAGGGACGTCAGGCCAACAACGGCCCGTCGACCGGCAGTTTCCCACTCGGCCCCACTCACCAGCAGGAGCGTTAGTTGAGCCCGATGAGTCAGGCCGCGCAGAATCTGAACTGGTTGATCACCAACTTCGTGGACAACACCCCTGGGGTGTCGCACACGGTGGTGGTCTCCGCAGACGGCCTGCTGCTGGCGATGTCCGAAGGTTTCCCGCGCGACCGTGCGGACCAGTTGGCGGCTGTCGCCTCCGGTCTGACCTCGCTGACCGCGGGAGCCTCGCGGATCTTCGAAGGCGGCGCCGTCAGCCAGACCGTGGTGGAGATGGAACGCGGATTCCTCTTCCTGATGTCCGTCTCGGACGGCTCCTCACTGGCCGTTCTCGCACACCCGGACGCCGACATCGGTCTGGTCGGCTACGAAATGGCTCTGCTGGTGGACCGGGCGGGCTCCGTCCTGACCCCCGACCTCCGTGCCGAGCTCCAGGGCAGCCTGCTCCACTAGGCGGCCGCGAACCGGTGACACAGACGATTAGCCCAGGTAACGCACTCATCTCTCGCCCGTCCGGCCGCTTACAGCCCCCCACCGGCCCCTTCAGACGGCAAGCCGACACCCTGCTGTCACGCCCGGAGGATTCATGACCCCGCCACCTGCCTCACACGATCCGTACGGCGCGTTGAACCACGCGTCGTACGAAAGTGAGGGCGACCAGCCGCTGGTCCGTCCGTACGCCATGACCGGCGGCCGGACCCGACCGCGCTACCAGCTAGCGATAGAGGCGCTGGTCAGCACCACGGCCGACCCGGCGCACCTGGGGACGCTGCTCCCCGAGCACCAGCGGATCTGCCACCTGTGCCGTGAGGTCAAGTCGGTGGCCGAGGTGTCGGCCCTGCTGTCGATGCCGCTCGGTGTGGCCCGGATCCTCGTCGCCGACCTGGCGGAAGCCGGCATGGTGGCCATCCACCAGCCGGGCAACGGAGAGGCCGGCGGCGCGCCGGATGTGACACTGCTCGAAAGGGTGCTCAGTGGACTTCGCAAGCTCTAGTGGCGGTGCGGCCCGGGCCACCACCTCGGCGAAGATCGTGGTGGCGGGCGGATTCGGCGTGGGCAAGACCACGTTCGTCGGTGCCGTTTCGGAGATCAATCCGCTGCGCACCGAAGCCGTGATGACGTCCGCCTCGGCGGGCATCGACGACCTGACCCACACCGGCGGCAAGACCACCACGACGGTGGCCATGGACTTCGGACGCATCACCCTGGACCAGGACCTGATCCTCTACCTGTTCGGCACCCCCGGACAGGACCGCTTCTGGTTCATGTGGGACGACCTGGTCCGCGGCGCCATCGGCGCCGTCGTCCTCGTCGACACCCGCCGCCTCGCCGACTGCTTCCCCGCCGTCGACTACTTCGAGAACAGCGGGCTCCCCTTCGTCATCGCCCTCAACGGCTTCGACGGACACCAGCCCTACACCCCCGAGGAAGTCCGCGAGGCGCTCCAGATCGGACCCGACACCCCGATCATCACGACCGACGCGCGGCACCGCGGTGACGCCAAGAGCGGTCTGATCACGCTGGTGGAGCACGCTTTGATGGCGCGGCTCAAGTAGGCACAAGTCGGTATTGCCGTACGACAATTACCGTAGTCACCCGGGGGTGGGCTGTGTCATTTGACACGATCCACCCCCGTGTTCATAACGTTTCGAAAGAGAATTAGCGCGCGGTCGATACCCGATGCACACGATCGGTACCCCTGTGCTCACATGAGCCCCGCCTTTTGGCGGGGCTCGTTCTTTATGCCCGTTTTATCTGCGGCGCGGGTCACTCGGAATCGCCCATTCCGACTGTTTGGAAGGCGGCCGGTAGCCGTGCTGCAATTCGTCGAACTCCCGAGTAGTACGGCCCTGAACGAACACGGCACAACGTAGGTGCCGACGCCGAGAGGTTGTTGGTCGAGTGAGGCGTAACAACGAGGGCGCAGCGGCGCAGGCGGAGCGGGGCAACTTCACCCCGCCGTCGCGCACCGCGGCGCCGTCCGCCGAGGTATCCGAAGGGATACCGGCCGGCGGCAGCACCAGCCGGCTGTCCCCGCGCAACTGGCGGGTGCCCACCCGGCTGAACGCGATCCTCCTGATCCCGGTGCTGGTCGGCCTGATCATGGGCGGCTTCCAGGTCAAGGGTTCGCTCGACACCTGGCAGGAGGCCCAGGACGCGGAGAAGACGGCGCTGATCGTGCGCGCGTCCGCCGAGTACGGGCAGGCGCTGCTCAACGAGCGTGACCTCACCGCACAGCCGCTGCTGTCCAACAAGCGCGACTCCGAGATCGTCACCCAGGCCCAGGCCACCACCGACGCCGCCGCGCAGAAGTTCGACGCGGCCGTCAAGGACATGCCCGGGAAGCAGGGTCTGGAGCGCCGCCTCAAGCTGTTCAAGCTGGAGGAGCCCAAGCTCCCGGATCTGCGCAAGGCCGCGTACACCGCCGCCATGGACCCGGTGAAGACCGAAGAGGGATACACCCAGGTCCAGCACTCCCTCATGGAGTTCTGCAACGAGCTCGGCCTCGGCACCGGGAACATCACCAGTTACGGCCGGACCGTCTACGCGATCGAGCTGGCCAAGGCCGCAGAATCGCTTCAGCGCTCCATCGGCACGCACCTCCTGGTGCGGCCCAGCCAGGAGAGCGGCAAGTTCAACGACCAGGTCAAGGCGTTCGGCTCGTACAACTACCTGGAGCAGATCGCCCTCGGCGAATTCGTCTCCGGTGGTACGGAGGCCGACGCCGCCCGGCTGAAGACGGTCATGGCCGGCAAGGCCGCCGAGGGCGCCGCGAAGCTCAAGGCCGCGAAGGAGCAGGCCGACGCGGCCGGCGTGCCGTTCGTGGCGCCGCCCAGCATCGACGGCTCCGTCTACGACGGCATGGCCCAGGAGATCGGCCAGGGCAAGGACCCCAAGAAGCTCAAGGCGAAGGGCATCACCCCCGAGACCTGGATGGCCGCCGCGACCGCGAAGTTCGACGGCTACACCACCGTCGAGGACGAGCTCGTCGACAAGGCGGTGACCGAGGCCGCGGAGATCTCCTCCAGCGCCCGGACCGACGCCATCGTCAACGCCGCGATCGTCATCGTCGCCCTGCTGGCCGCCTTCCTCCTGGCCGGGCTCATGGCCCGCCAGATGAGCCGCTCCATGCGCCAGCTGCGTACGGCCGCCTTCAGCATCGCCGAGCAGCGGCTGCCCTCGCTGGTCGACCAGCTCTCCCGGACCGACCCGGGCCGGGTCGACACCCGTGTCCAGCCGATCCCGATCAACACCCAGGACGAGATCGGCGAGGTCGCCCGCGCCTTCGACCAGGTGCACCGCGAGGCGGTCCGGCTGGCGGCCGAACAGGCCATGCTGCGGGGCAACGTCAACGCGATCTTCACCAACCTCTCGCGCCGCAACCAGTCGCTCATCGAGGGCCAGCTGACCCTCATCACCGACCTGGAGAACAACGAGGCCGACCCGGACCAGCTGGAGAGCCTCTTCCGGCTGGACCACCTGGCGACCCGTATGCGCCGCAACGGCGAGAACCTCCTCGTTCTCGCCGGCGAGGAGCCCGGCCGCCGCTGGAACCAGCCGGTTCCGCTGGTGGACGTCCTGCGGGCCGCCTCCTCCGAGGTGGAGTCGTACGAGCGCATCGAGCTCACCGGCGTGCCGGAGACCGAGATCCACGGCCAGTCCGTCACCGACCTCGTGCACCTGCTGGCCGAGCTCCTGGAGAACGCCACCACGTTCTCCTCGCCGCAGACCAAGGTGCGGGTCACCGCGACCCGGCTGCCCGACAGCCGCGTGATGATCGAGATCCACGACAAGGGCATCGGCCTCACCGCCGAGGACTTCGCCGACATCAACCACAAGCTGGCCAACCCGCCGACCGTGGACGCCGCGGTCTCGCAGCGCATGGGCCTGTTCGTGGTCGGCCGCCTCGCCGACCGGCACGGCATCCGGGTCCAGCTGCGCCCCTCGGGCGAGCAGGCCGGGACCACCTCGCTGGTCATGCTGCCGGACGCGATCACCCACGGTGGCGGCGGCGAGGCCCCCGTCCAGGACGACTTCACCGTCTCCTCGATCATTCCGCAGCAGCAGTCCTTCGACGCGCTGCCGCAGCAGCCGCAGATGCGCACGGCCGCGGAGCTCGGCTTCGACGACTCGCGCTACGAGGAGCCGTCCGCGGACTCCCCCCAGCTCGACCCGGTGGGCCGCTCGCTGATGCGTGAGGAGCGCCGCGCGGCCCTGGAGGCACAGACCGGCGGCGAGCGCCCGCCGTTCCCCCAGGAGCAGGAGCAGGGGCTGGGCCAGGAGCCGCAGCAGCAGTACGCCGAAGCCGCGTACGGCGATGCGGCCTACGCCGCGGACCCGTACGCCCAGGAGCAGCAGGCGGTCGGGCAGCAGGAGCAGCAGTACGAGCAGCCCGCGTACGAAGGCGGCTACGACCCGTACCGGGGCGACGCCGGCTTTGCCGGGCAGCAGAACGGCTACGACGGTCAGGGCGGCTACCAGGAGGCTGCGTACGCGGCCCCCCAGGCGCCTTCGCCGTCCTATGACGACCAGTACGCGCCCCAGCCCCAGCAGGAAGAGTGGGCTGATCAGGGCACGTACCAGGGCGCGTACGAGCCGGTGGCGCAGCCCGAGGCGGAATCTCCCGCGAGCGCTCCCGCGTCCTCGCAGGAGCGCGTAGGCTTCGACCGTTCGGGACCTGTCCCGAACTCCGGTCACGAGCTGACCGGTGCGGGCCTGCCGCGCCGCGGCGGCCAGCAGCACTGGCAGCCCACCGGCCGCGGCAACGACCAGCCCGCCGCCGCTCAGCAGCAGGCTCCGCAGCAGCAGGAGGAACTGCCGCAGCGGCAGCCCTCGTCCGCCCAGGCGGACGAGGCCGGCCCCGACGACTGGCGCTCGGCGAACGACGAGCGCTGGGAGCGGGCCGAGAAGCTCCGGGAGCCGAAGGCGGGCGGGGTCACCCCCTCCGGTCTTCCCCGGCGCGTACCCAAGGCCAATCTGGTCGAGGGCACGGCCGAACAGACCCAGCAGGGCGGCCCCCAGGTCTCCCGCGCCCCGGAGGACGTGCGTGGCAGGTTGAGCAACCTGCGACGTGGCGTGCTGCGGGGACGTAACGCGGGTTCGGACACCAGTAATACCTACAACCAGGAGCGTTAGTGTGAGCCCGATGAGCCAGGCGGCGCAGAATCTGAACTGGTTGATCACCAACTTCGTGGACAACACCCCTGGGGTGTCGCACACGGTGGTGGTCTCCGCAGACGGACTCCTGCTGGCGATGTCCGAGGGATTCCCGCGCGACCGTGCGGACCAGTTGGCGGCTGTCGCCTCCGGTCTGACCTCGCTGACCGCGGGAGCCTCGCGGATCTTCGAAGGCGGCGCCGTGAATCAGACAGTTGTGGAGATGGAGCGAGGGTTCCTCTTCATCATGTCCGTTTCCGATGGATCCTCGTTGGCCGTTCTCGCACACCCGGACGCCGACATCGGTCTGGTTGGGTACGAAATGGCCCTTCTGGTCGACCGTGCCGGCAGCGTCCTCACCCCGGACCTCCGGGCGGAGCTTCAGGGAAGTCTTCTTAACTAGTAGACAGACTGTGCGTTTCGCGTCACCGCGCCATAGGGTGCGGTGGCGCGGACCCACTGGGATCGGGACCGGCAGGCGGAGGAGGAATCGTGGGAACACCCCCAGGCGGGCACCAGTTCAACGGCGGTCAGCGAACGCCGGGCGAGCACGGGGACAATGGTTTCGGCTTCCCTTCCACCCCCGGCAGACAGGGCGCGCAGCAGCCTTACCAGCCGTATCAGCAGCCGCAGTCGCAGCCGCAGCACGTTCAGGGCTCGGACTGGCCGCAGCAGCCTCAGCAGCCCCACCGGCCGCAGCGCCCGCACCGGTACGACTCCCCGCAGCAGCCCCGCATTCAGCCGGTGCAGCCGCGGCGGGCCCCGGAACCGGCGGCGCCCGCGGCGCACAATCCCCTCGTTCGTCCGTACGCCATGACCGGTGGACGGACCCGACCGCGCTACCAACTCGCCATTGAGGCGTTGGTCAGTACGACGGCCGATCCTTCCCGGCTGCAAGGGCAGTTGCCCGAGCACCAGCGGATCTGCCGGCTGTGCGTCGAGATCAAGTCGGTGGCCGAGATCTCGGCCCTGCTCTCGATCCCTCTCGGCGTTGCCCGGATCCTCGTCGCCGACCTGGCCGAGGCCGGACTCGTCGCTATCCACCAGCCCGGCGGCGACGAGTCCGCCGGCGGCCAGCCAGATGTGACACTGCTCGAAAGGGTGCTCAGTGGACTTCGCAAGCTCTAGCGGCGGAGCGGCCCGCTCCACTACCTCGGCGAAGATCGTGGTGGCAGGGGGCTTCGGCGTGGGTAAGACCACGTTTGTCGGTGCCGTTTCGGAGATCAATCCGCTGCGCACCGAAGCCGTGATGACGTCCGCGTCCGCGGGCATCGACGACCTGACCCACACCGGGGACAAGACCACCACGACGGTGGCCATGGACTTCGGACGCATCACCCTGGACCAGGACCTGATCCTCTACCTGTTCGGCACCCCCGGACAGGACCGCTTCTGGTTCATGTGGGACGACCTGGTCCGCGGCGCCATCGGCGCCGTCGTCCTCGTCGACACCCGCCGCCTCGCCGACTGCTTCCCCGCCGTCGACTACTTCGAGAACAGCGGCCTGCCCTTCGTCATCGCCCTCAACGGCTTCGACGGACACCAGCCCTACACCCCCGACGAGGTCCGTGAGGCGCTTCAGATCGGGCCGGACACGCCGATCCTGACGACGGACGCGCGGCATCGGGCCGACGCGAAGAGTGCGCTGATCACGTTGGTCGAGCACGCGTTGATGGCCCGCCTGCGGTAGGCGCTCGGGCCCTTGGGCCCTTGGGCCCGGATGTGCGTGAGGCCCCGCGCTCCCTGGTTGGGAGTGCGGGGCCTTTGCTGTGGGCGCCCCCGGCACGGGCTTGATTCGGGTGCCGGAAACGGCGAATGCAGCCACGCCTTTCGGGTGGCTGCATTCGGGTGGGGCTTGAACCGGGTCAGCCCTGCCAGCTGTGGGGGGCGCGGAAGCCCGGGGTGCGCTCCAGGCGGCGCCAGCCCGCGGTGTTGCGGCCGAGGCGAACCGGGGCGTCGGTGGGCCGGGAGGCGGCGCGGGCGAGCAGGACCGCGGTGATGGCGGCCAGCTCCTCGGGGTCGGCCTGACCCTTCTCGACGCGCAGCACGGACTCGGTGGCAGTGCTCATGAATGTCTCTCCGTCTACTCGGCAGGTCTTCGCGGGGGCCTTGCAGGGTTGCTGCGGGGCCGCGGACTACTGCGGGGGGTTGCCGTGCTTGCGGGACGGCAGGTCGGCGTGCTTGGACCGGAGCATCGCCAGCGAGGCGATCAGGACCTCGCGGGTCTCGGCAGGGTCGATGACGTCGTCGACCAGGCCGCGCTCGGCGGCGTAGTACGGGTGCATCAGTTCGGCCTTGTACTCCTTGACCATGCGGGTTCGCATGGCCTCCGGGTCCTCGGCGTCGGCGATCTGCCGGCGGAAGATGACGTTGGCGGCACCTTCGGCGCCCATCACCGCGATCTCGTTGGTCGGCCAGGCGTAGGTGAGGTCAGCGCCGATGGACTGGCTGTCCATGACGATGTACGCACCTCCGTAGGCCTTGCGCAGGATCAGGGAGATCCTCGGCACCGTCGCGTTGCAGTAGGCGTACAGGAGCTTCGCGCCGTGACGGATGATCCCACCGTGCTCCTGATCGACGCCGGGCAGGAAGCCGGGTACGTCCAGCAGAGTGACGATGGGGATGTTGAAAGCATCGCACATCTGGACGAAGCGGGCGGCCTTCTCGCTCGCCTCGATGTCCAGGACACCGGCCAGGGCCTGCGGCTGGTTGGCCACGATGCCGACGACCTTGCCGTCCAGACGGGCCAGCGCGCAGATGATGTTGCGGGCCCAGCGCTCGTGGATCTCCAGGTAGTCGCCGTCGTCGACGAGCTCCTCGATGACCTTGTGCATGTCGTACGGGCGGTTGCCGTCGGCCGGGACCAGGTCCAGGAGGACGTCACCGCGCCGGTCGGCCGGGTCGTCGCTCTCCGCGACGGGCGGGTTCTCCCGGTTGTTCGAGGGGAGCATCCCGATCAGGTAGCGGACCTCGGCGATGCAGGTCTCCTCGTCGTCGTACGCGAAGTGCGCGACGCCCGAGGTCTCGGCGTGCACATCGGCGCCGCCGAGGCCGTTCTGGGTGATCTCCTCGCCGGTGACCGCCTTGACGACGTCCGGTCCGGTGATGAACATCTGCGAGGTCTCGCGGACCATGAAGACGAAGTCCGTGAGGGCGGGGCTGTAGGCCGCGCCGCCCGCGCACGGGCCGAGCATCACGCTGATCTGCGGGATGACACCGGAGGCCCGGGTGTTGCGCTGGAAGATGCCGCCGTAACCGGCGAGCGCCGAGACGCCCTCCTGGATACGGGCACCGGCGCCGTCGTTCAGCGAGACCAGCGGGGCACCGGCCGAGATGGCCATGTCCATGATCTTGTGGATCTTCGTGGCGTGGGCCTCGCCCAGCGCGCCGCCGAAGATCCGGAAGTCGTGCGCGTAGACGAAGACCGTGCGGCCCTCGACCGTGCCCCAGCCGGTGATGACACCGTCGGTGTACGGCTTCTTCTCCTCCAGGCCGAAGCCGGTCGCCCGGTGGCGGCGGAGCTGCTCCACCTCGTGGAACGAACCCGGGTCCACGAGCAGCTCGATGCGCTCACGCGCCGTCAGCTTGCCCTTGGCGTGCTGCGCCTCGGTCGCCCGGTCACTGGGTCCGCGCCGGGCCTGCTCGCGCAGCGCGAGCAGTTCCGCCACACGTCCACGGGTGTCGCTCGGCTCGCCCTGGGTTTCGTCCACAACGGTCATGCATCGACCCTACGAACACCGGCAAGAAAACCCTGCCGTCGACTCCGTACAGTCTCCTGCCCGGTTTCCTGGTGGAGCCGGACAGAAGCCTTGGGCCATGCAGGCGAAGTACCAGCCCGTACCCGCCTTCGTTTGTGGGAGTTCCACAAAGGGTCACTGTGGCCTGCCGCACACGCCGGTCAACCGGGGGGTGTCCGCCGGCTGGGCGTCCTGGACCTTCTGAATGTCCGCCAGCCTCGGCCGCACCGGCTCCGCGGGGTGCGCCATCGTCAGCAGGACCGCCTCGTAGAACGCGTCCCGCACCGCCGCCGGCATGACGTCCGACGCGTCCAGGCAGAGCGGCACCCGCTGGTCCGTGAAGCGCCGGCTCACCTCTGCGTCGACCGCGCCCTTCTTGGGCGGGACGGCCGCGTTGGCCGAGAACACCCCGCCCGTGCGGCCCCACTCCTCCTGGGCGTCCCGGGAGGCGAGCCGCCGGATCAGCTCGCGGGCCGGGCCGCTCCGGCCGAAGAGCGCCGCGAAGTCGGCCGACACCTCATGGGCTTTCACCGTATAGGGCCCGCCGGGCAGTAGCGGCGCCGAGTCCCCGAAGGCCGCCCGGTCCTTGCGGTCGCCGTAGAAGGAGCGCGCGAAGGAGCCCTGGTGCTCCAGGTCGCAGCCGCCGCCGAAGAGCAGCCCGTGCCCCCCGGCGAGTCCCCGGTGGTCGGCGAGCAGCATGGCGGCGGCCCGGTCCGGGGCCTGGGCGAGCATCCCGGCCCACGCGGCCCAGGCGTCGGCCACCGGGGCCTCGGTCCACTTCATGTCACCGGTCGCCCAGCGCGCGTACAGCACCGGGCCCGCGCGCTGGAGGATGAGGTCCTCGATCCAGTCGCTGCCGGGCCAGCCGGACGCACCGTCGTCGCCCATGCCGATGCACCACGAGGCGAGCGGGGCGGGGACGGCGCCCGGGGCCTCGCCGTCGCGGTGCCAGACGATGGACTTCAGGTCGGCCTTGAGCGGCACCCACAGATCGTCGGCGATGCCCCGCGCCTCGGGCTGCCACGGGTTGCCGTACTCCGCGGGTTCGTACAGCCCCTTCAGGGAGCGCAGCCGGCGTTCGTCCGCGTACTCGACGAGTTCGCCGACACCCGGCAGGATCGCGATGTCGGGCGGGTCGCCCGCCTGGACCTCGGCGAGCAGCACCTCGCGGGTCGCGGCGGTGCCCTGGTAGGTGTACGGGATCCCGAATCCGTCCAGCACGTCCTTGAACCGCTCCTCCTGGGCATCGGTCCACGGACCGAGGATCGTCACCTCCGGTTCCGCGTCGCTGCCGCCGGGGGCCGCGAGCCCACAGCCGGCCGCGGTCATCAGCAGCGCGAGGACGAGCGCGAGCGCGCGGGTGCGCGGGGTCATCCGGCCCTCCAGTAGTCGGCGTTGAGGCGCCGGCAGATGCCCGCGGCCGGCAGCAGGACGATCAGCGCGCCGCCGCCCAGTGCCCCGTAGTACGTCCAGCCCTGCCAGCTGCGGGCCGCGAGCCCGCCGCGCAGGGTGGCCGAGTTGTCGATGACGTAGGTCTGGGACTCGATCAGGTTCGTGTGTTCGTGGGCCCGTTGCTCGATCGCGACCAGCAACTGGCGGGCGGTGTCCAGGTGTTGCTGGGTGTGGACGGTCGCCCACAGCGGTACGACGGCGAGCGCGACGGTCACCAGCAGCGCCGCCAGCAGCCAGGGGTCGAGGCTGCGACCGCAGCGGGTGCGCAGCACCCACAGGGCGCTGAGGCAGCTCAGCAACAGGACCAGCAGGCCCAGTTCGGCGACGGCCCAGCCGGTCCGCTGAAGCGTACCGAGGGAACTGACCCGGTCCACGCGCCGCATCTGGTGCCCCTGCAGGACGTCCAGGCGCGGCACGACGCCGGTGCCCGGCCGGTCGAGGAGGGTTCTGGCCTCCGCGAACTTCTCCCGCTGCATCAGGTCGTCGTGGACGTACTTGACGGCGCCTGGCGTGATGGAGGTTCCGTACGAGGTCAGCACGCCGGTGACCGTCGCGAGGACGCCGCGGCCGCGCTGCCCGTCGATCTGCACGTCGGAGAGCCGGGACAGGCCCTGGTCGGCGGCCGCCAGCTGGTTCTCGTACCCCGCTCCTGCGCCGACCACCTCGTCGATCCCGTCGTTCACCGACTTCCGCGCCTCCTCGTGGGCGCGCAGCAGCGCCAGCTGGGTGGCCGCGACGCCCTGGACGGCGGGTGCGCCGCGGGTGCGCATCTCACCGGCGGCGTTCTGGACCTCCCGGTACGAGACGAGCACGGCGGTCACCGAGACGAGGGCGGTCACCACCATGACGGCCAGGTGCCGTTCCAGCAGCCGCCTGGTGCGTGAGCGCGTACGGCGGCGGGCCCGGGCGGCGCGCGTCCACCGGGTCGGCAACGGCATCGCAGGCATCACAGGCTCCTTCCGCAGACGATGCAGAACCGGGCACGGGGCCCGGCGAGATGACGGCAGTGCGGGCACTTCACCGGCTTCCCCGCGGGGGTGGGGCCGGGCAGGTCCAGCCCGTGACCCGAAGCGATGTGCAGCTGCCCCCGGCGGACGGTGCCCCGGTCGACGGTCGGGCCGACCCGGACCACTCCGCGCCGGCCGTCGAGGATGTCGGCCACCTGGCGCACGTCCTGGAGGACCCAGGCGGCGCCGATCTCGGTGGCGAGGCGGACCGCGAGGCCGAACTGCGCCTCGGCCTCGGTCCGGCTGATGGGGTCCAGTGCGGCGTAACCGCGGTTGAGGGCGGTCCGCATCTGGGTGGCGGCGTTCATGGCCTGGAGCGTGCCGCCCCCGCCGCCGGTCGCCCCCGCACCCACGGCGACTCCGGGCGGCAGCCAGCGCACGAGCAGCGGGGCGGTGGCATCCGCGACGGACACCGTGGCCAGTTGCAGCAGCACGCCGAGCGGGTCGGTGCTCGCGTCGGCGTGCACGGTCAGGAGGTAGTCGCGGGTGCCCGGCTCCCACTGGTGGGTGGGAAAGCCGGTCCGGTACGGCTCCTGGTCCTGTCCGTCCGGGCGGGGCGCGGGTTCCAGGCGTTGCTGGCGGGGGGCGGTCTCCGTCAGTTCCACCGCGCGCACGGCCGGTCGCGCGGTCACCACGACGGGCAGTTCGGGGCTGCGGACCCGGCGCAGCCGTCGCAGCGCCCCCGCGACCGCGGGTCCGAACCGGTCGGGGACGTGCTCGGCGGTGCCGTGCAGGCTCTCGACGACGGCGAGCAGCGGCGCGGGGTCCCAGTCCCCGCCGACCGCCAGCACGTCCGCGGTGAACGCGCCCTCGCAGGCGTCGAGTTCCGCCCGCAGCGCGCCGTCCGCCGCGTCCGGCCCGGCGCCGTCCGCCCGGTCCCCGCCGCTGCCGTCGGTGATCAGCAGCAGGTGCCGCAGCGGCAGCGGGCGTTCCGCGAACAGCGCCCGGGCGGCGGCGAGCCAGGCCCGGTATCCGGGCGGCGGCCGGTCGGCTGCCGCCGGGGCGATCCGGCCCGCGCTGAACGCGGCTCGGCGCTTGTCCATCGTGTCGGCCAGCGCCCACCGGCCACTCAGCGGGTAGCAGCGGGTCGGTACCCCGCTCTCGTCGGCGCCGCCCAGGACGGCGAAGGAGACACCGTCGGGCAGGGCGCGCAGCGTCGCGGCGAGGGCGGCCGCCGCCGGCTCCCGGCGCCCGGCGGCGACGTCCAGCGCGAGGACGACGGCGAGTCCGGTGGCGGGCACCTCGTCCCGGGGACCGATGCCCGTGGCCTTGACCCGCAGATGGGCGTCGATCCGGGCGTCGTGGTGCGGCTGCTGGTCGCGCCGGACGTCCAGGGACACCTTGAACTCCAGTCCGGACGAGGGGGCATCAGCGCCCATGGGACTGCCTCCAGGGGATACGGGACGAGGGTGCGGCTGCCGTGCGGGGCGGGGCCGGCAGGCACGGCCGTCGAAAACAGGTCTGCGGGCACGGGCCGTCAGAAGCGGGTCTGCGGCCGGACCGCGTGCGAAAGGTCGATCAGCCGCTCGTACTCGGCCGGTCCCTGCCGCTGCCGGGCCAGCCAGCGGTAGCACTGCTCCAGGTCCGCCCGCACCGCCCGCTCCCCGGGTGCGCCCGGGGGCGGCAGCCCGATCCGCAGCAGGCCGCCCCGGGGCCGGGGGGCCGGGTGCGCGGCCCGGACCGCGTCGAGCTTCCACTCGTACAGCTCGGTCCGCAGCAGCCAGGCCGCCTCATCGCCGGTGACGACCGGGAACGGGGCGCCGGGGTCCGGGGCGAGGGCGGTCAGACAGGCGTCGATCTCCGCCTCCGCCGGCAGGGGCCGCTTCCCCGTCGCGAGCCGGGCCGCCCTGATGCGGAGGGCGGCGATCCGGGCGACGGTGTGATCCCGTGACTCGTCGGGCACCAGGTCGAGGACCTCGGTCGCCGCGGCCCGGTCGCCGCGCGCCAGGGCGAGCCTCGCCAGTCCCAGGGCCGCGCCGACGTGCGAGGGGTTGCGGGCGTGCACGGCCTGGAAGAGTTCGTACGCGGAGGGGCCCGCCCCGGCCGGCCGGCCGTCGCCGAGTTGTTCCGTGCTGTAGGCGAGGGCGAGCTTGGCCGCGTACTCGCCCGGCAGGGCCCGGTGCACGGCGGAGAAGTGCTCCAGGGCCGCTTCGAGCATCGGCTGCCGGTCGTCCAGCACATCGGCACTGCGCAGCGCGACGAGACCCCAGTGCCAGCTGAGCCGCCACTGCCTCACGGGCCCCGGGCCGGGGATCGCGGCGGCGGCCTGGACCTGTTCACGGGCGGCGGCCAGGGCCTCGTCGCCGTCCTGGCCGAGCAGCAGGCGGGCGTTGTGCAGGCAGATCTCCACCGACCGCTCCCCGTGCGCCGGCTGGTTCAGCGGCTGTGCCGGGTCGTAGCTGCTGACCCCGAAGCGGGCGGCCTGCGGGTCGCGCGGATAGGGCCGGGGCACGGGCAGGCTGCGGGCGATCTCGGTCGGGGTGGGCAGCCCGGAATCGAGCGCGGGCGCCCGGGGTGTCTCCCGGCGGCCGTACAACGGGCGGCGCAGCCAGTGCGCGTAGTCGGGCACCGAGCCCAGGCGGGCGCCGAGCAGTTCGGTGGACGGGGTGAAGTAGGCGGAGGGCTCGGGCTGGTCGCGCTTGCCGCGCAGGGCCCGGATCTCGCGCAGCACCCCGCGCAACTGGCCCGCCATCTCCTCCGCCGAGCCGAACCGGCGCTCCGGGTCGTGGGCCGTGGCCCGTTCCACGGCCAGCCGGAAGGAGCTGATGCCGAGCCCCGGCACGTCGTCGCCGACGGCCCAGCCGGCCAGTTCGGCCAGGGTGACCCCGACCGTGTGGAGGTCATGCGCGACGGTGAGGGGACCGGTCCCGTCCGTCTCGGGCGCGGCGAACCAGGGGGTGATCACGGGCGGCGGGTCGGTGGCGCCCGCCTTGCGGACCCCGCCGAGGTCGATGACCTTGATCCCGTCGAGGTGGTGGATGACGTTGGACGGCTTCATGTCGCCGTACAGGAACCCCATGCCGTGCAGGTGGGCGAGGGCCTCCAGGATCTGGCAGCCGTAGGTGACGACGTGCTCGATGTCGAGGACGAAGGCGCCCTTGCGGGTCGATTCGACGATGGCCGACAGGGTCCGGTCGCCGACGTCCTCCATCACGATGTAGCCGCCGGAGACGGTGCCGTCCGCGTTGCGGGTGCTGACGAAGTCGCGGATCTGGACGATGCGTTCGTGGCGGATGGCGACCAGGCTGCGGCGCTCCTCGCCGGCCTGGGCCGCGCCGCGTTCGGCGTACCGGTTGAGGAGGCCCTTGACCGCGACGAAGTCCTCCAGGTGGGTGTCCTCGGCCAGGTAGACCCATCCCTGGCCGCCGTGGGCGATGGGGCCGCGGATGCGGTACTGGTCCTGGAGCGGCGGCCCGTCCTTCGTCAGTTCGGGGCGGTACGAGTACGGGGCGCCGCACTGTGGGCAGTACCCCTCGTCCGGGGGCGGGGCCGCCGTGTGCGGGGGGACGAACGAGGTGCGGCACGCGTCGGCCGAGCACGTCATCACGATGCGGACCGGCTGCTCGGCGGCGGCGAGGCGCTCGGCCGGGCTGCCCGGATCCAGCAGCGGCAGTTCCAGGAGTCCGGCGGGGCCGTGCTGGTCGGGCTCGGCGGGCAGCGGCGGCAGTCCGGGCGCGCTCTCCTCACGGCCGCAGGTGTCGCAGTAGCCGGTCGGCTGGACGGCGCCGGCGCAGGGCGCGCCGGTGAACCGGCGGTGCGGGCACGGGATCCTCATAGGCGCTCCGCCGGGCCGCGCCGGGGCCGCTGCCCGGGCAGACCGGGCCGCGCGGGGCCGTTCACCCGGTCGAGGTCGTCACGTAACTCCCGTACCAGGCGCTTCAGTTCCGTCAGCCGGTCCTGGGGATCGGCCAGCAGCTCCAGCTCCCGCAGCCGGTGGCGGCGGGCCGCCGCCTCGACCGTGGGGCGCGGGACCAGGGAGGCGGAGTCCACCATGCCGCGCAGCCCGGACCACTCCGCCTCGATGTGCTCGACCCGGCGTACCAGTGCCTCGGCCCGCTCCTCGAAGGCGGGCACCAGCAAGTGCCGGGCCACCTCGGTCAGTCCCTCGCCTTCGGCGCGGCGGGAGATGACCAGCAGCCGGAACCCGAGCGCCCTGACGCGTGCCAGCAGCGGTACGAGAGCCCCCGGGTCGGGGTCCTCGTCGAGGCCGATGACGGCGAGCACCGGACCCGATCCGGCGGGTCCGCCGCCGTCCGTGCGGTCCGGGGCCCTGCCGCCCTCCAGCAGCCAGTCGCGGTAGGCGTTGCGCTGGTGCCGGGGCAGCCGCAACTGCGCCACCAGCGTCTCGACGAGTTCCCCGGTCCGGGTGACGCCACCCCGGAAGACGAGGTGGGCCCGGTGGAGCTGGTGCTGGAGGGCGCGGTCGCGGCCGGTGCCGGGTGCGACGACCCCGAACCGCACCGCGGGCTCCTCGCCGCCGGCGAACCACTGCCGCAGCCGCCGCTCCAGCCCCCTGTCCCAGCCGTCGGGGCCGCTCAGCTCGGCGACCAGCGGCACGAGGGCGGCGACGCGGTCGATGGGGATCATGTACGAGAACGCCAAGTCGTTCTCGGTGGGCAGCGCCAGTTCCAGATCGCCGCGCCAGCTGACGACCAGGCCGACCACCTCCTCCGACCCCGGCCGCTCGCCCCGGGTCTGGACGGCGGCTCCGCTGAATCCGGGGCGGACCACCTCGGCGTTGGTCCCGGCGTCCAGCTGCACCCAGTCCCCGTGGAGTCCGGTGATCCGGCCGGTCAGCCACATCCCGTCGTCGAAGCTCTGGGAGTAGCCGCCGATCCACACCTCGCCGCCGCGCTCCAGCCGCCTGCCCAGCGGCGCGGGCGCGGCCTGCGGCCGAGGGCTGTCCAGGGCGAGCACGGCGATGTCCTCGCGGGCGGGCCCGTCGAGTCCGGGCAGCCAGCCGTCGGGCGCGACCCGGGCGCCGACGGGCGGAATGCCGGGGTTCTCGGCGAACTCCACCCACATCCGCTTGTCCGGTTCACCGACGACGTGGGCGCAGGTCAGCATCCGGTCCTGGGTCAGCAGCACTCCGGCCCCGCACACGGGCCCGTCCGCACCGCCGCGTCGTAACCGGAGCCGCCAGTCCGCTCTCAACTCCCCCATAGCTACCGAGAGTACGCGTGCACCACGCATGGTTCCCAGAGTCCGTGCGTACTCCGCCCCCTGGTTTACCGGACGTCGCACCGCAGGGTGGCCCCCGCCCGTCCCGGGTCCACACCGAGCACGAGCCGCCGGCCGGTGGCGCGGACCTCGATGCCCGGGTCCGCGAGGACGACCTCGCGAACCGGCCGGTCCCAGACCACTTCGAACGGCGTACCGCTCCGGTCGGGCCCGCTGACGCGGACGGCCGCGGTGCCCCGGCTCTCGCGTACGAGCACACTGGCCGGCCCGGTCGAGGAGAGCCGTCCGGCCGCGTCCGGCTGCCAGAAGTTGGCGGCGGTCAGCCCGAGCGAGCGCACGGCGACGCCCTGGACGGCGGCGGTGTTGGCGAGCACCGTCAGCCAGTGGCGGTCGGCCGCGCGGGCGGCGACGGTGCGCCGGGAGGCGCCGGGCATCAGGAGATAGAGGTAAGCGGCGTCTGCCGGGTCGGTTCCGTGGTCGAGCCAGAGGGTCTGCCAGTGGCGGGTCTGCCGTTCGGTGGAGCTGGTGGTGTTGATGTCGGACCAGGCGCCGGTCCTGGCCTCGCGCAGGGTGTGCAGGGCGGCGCCGCCGGGCAGCACCCAGCCGCCGTGCCCCTCCAGGTGGGCCCAGCGCGGGAGTTCGCGGTCGTCGACGGTGAACGCCTGCCGCGCCTCGGGGCCCAGGTTCCGGTTGTCGACGACCGTTTCGACGGGGACCCCGTCGGCGGCGGTGATGCCCGCCCCGAGGCAGATGACCGCGTCCGCCGCGCAGAACCAGGACTTGCGGGCCTCCAGAGTGGAGGCGAGACCCTTCACATGCTGTCCGACGGCGGCGAACTCGCCGTCGTGCGCCCCGCCGACCCACCGCACGGCCGGGCGGGGCTCGCCCCATTCGCCGCCGGCGCGGTCGGCGAGGCGCTTGGTGGAGACGGTGGTGCCGGGCAGCCGGTACCAGTCGACGGTGGGCCAGAACCAGTCGGTGTACTGGCCGCCGCCGCCTTGGCCCTGCCACCAGTAGAGCATTCCGGCCCCGGTGTGCCAGCCCCGCGGATTCTCGCCGTTGCCGCATTCGTACGCGCTGATCCGCTCCGACGCCATGGAGAGGTTCGCGACCCAGCCCGGGCGGCGGTGCACGGCCCGGTCCATGGCGGCGAACAGGGTGTGGCCGACGGGTTCGGCCGCCGCGGGGACGGGGGCGGCGGCCGCCGCCCGCAGCCGGGACAGGTCGGCGACGCCGAGCTGCGGGGCGGCGAGGACCGGGCTCACGGTGTCCCGTTCGATCCAGCCCTTGACCATGCCGTTCCACCGGTCGCGTTCGGCGGCGGAGGCACCGCCCGCCAGCAGCGCGATGGCGGCGATCAGCCCCTGGCCGTGGAAGTGGTCGCTGCGCATGATCCGGCGCTCGTCGCTCTTGAGGAGGCCCCGGCTGATGGCACGGCCGTTGACGCTGTCCATCATCAGACCGTCGTGGATGAGCGGCGCGTAGGCGTGCTCGACGCTGTCGAGGATGATCTGACGCTTGGGGTCGGTGACCGCCCATGTGGATCCGGCGAGCAGCGCGAAGAGCCGTCCGAGACCGTCGAGCATGACCTGGCCGTACGTCCCCGAGTAGGCGACCCACGTGTGCTGGACGAACGAGCCGTCGGCGTAGAGGCCGTCGCCCTTGGTCACGTACGGGAAGACGGGCGAGAGGGCGTCGCGCCCGAGTGCGGTCTTGGCGGCGTCCCGGCCCAGGATGCCGCGCAGGGTGACGGAACGGCACAGGTCGACCCGGTTGGCTCCCGTCGAGGTGCCGCTGTAGTCCCTGAGCATGGCGTCGGGGATGAAGTGGTCGACGGCCGCACAGGCGGCCCGGACGCGCTCCTCGCCGAGGTGGGGGTGGAGGACGGCGACGATGTCCATGAGCAGGCGCGGGCTGCCGATCTGCCACTCCCACCAGTTGCCGTACCGGGCCGTGGACGGGTTGTAGACCGTCGCGGAGAGGTGATCGAGGCCACGGACGACAGCGGCGAGGAGGCCCTCCTCGCCGGTGTGACCGGTGCCCTCCTGAGCGTACGCCTGGGTCATCGTCCACAGCCGGCCGTAGCTCCAGGTGATGCCGGCCGGCGGGTCGAAGGTGTGCCCGGCCCAGAGGGAGTCGGCGGCGGGAGCCATCGTGGAGGCGAACTCCGCGGCGAGCGCGCCGGTCTCGGCCAGCTTCGAGGCGTAGGGCTCGGCAGACGCGTCGTAGCCCGTGCCGAGCGACAGCTCGTTCCAGCGCAGCCGGAGCGTCTCGAACTCGTCCTGCGCCGCACGGGCGGACGGGGCGAGCGCCAGGCCCAGTGCGGTGGCACCACCGGTGGCGAGAAAGGCGCGGCGGGACCAGTCGGGCAGGAGTGACACGGGGCTACCTCCGGTGTGCGAGTGGTATAGACCGGGCGTGGTTGGTCTAGCAGATGCCCGGGAGTGCGGAAAGGGGGCCGACCGATGACGGCCGCCCCCGCCCGGGAGTGCGGAAAGGGGGCCGGCCGATGACAGCCGCCCGCCCCCGGGCTCAGCTTCCGCAGTGGAAGCGGGCGTTGCCCCAGTCGGCGTGGTCGTTGCCGTTGCCGTCGCCGCCGTCACCGGCGATCAGCTCGACGTACTTCGCGCCGGTGACGTCCGCCGTCAGCGACCAGGCGGTGTCGGCGGCCCTGAGGACCGGCGACTTCACCTTCTCCGTACCGTCGGCCCTGCCGGAGAACTGCACGCTGCCCGCGCTCTTCTGGACGTCGTCCACGCCCACCTCGGCGGTGAACGAGGTGCACCTGCCGCCCAGGTAGTAGCGGATGCTCGCCGGTGCGTGGCTGCCGAGGCCCTTGGCGTACACCGTGCCGCCGATGGTCAGCGCGGTGCCGTCGCCGGTGCCGGTCTCGCCGTTGGAGAGGTCACGCTCGACCGGCCCCCAGCCGTTCTCCGTAGCCGTCCAGTCCAGGTCACTGGCCCAGCTGTCCGTGGTGGGCGGCGGCGGCAGGGTCCGTACGGAGGTCTGCGCACCGAGCGTGCGCCCCTCACCGCCGACCGTGTAGGACGCCTCGGAACTCAGCGGGTACGTCCGGTACTCGGCGTCCACCGGCGGGGTGACCTGCCAGCTCGCGGTGACCTTCGCACCGGCCGCGACCGAGTCGAAGGTGACGGCGCCCGCGGGCTCGGCCTCCCAGCCCTCGGGGAGCGTGAGGCCCACGGAGACACCGGCGGCCTCAGTGGCCTCGTAGTTGGTGAAGCTCGCCTTCACGGTGTTGGCCGTGCCCGGCTCCAGGGTCTCGGCGGCCGGGTCGAGCGTGAGCGTGCCGCAGGCGGCCTTCTCACCTGCGGGGGCCGGGCCCAGGTCGGTCACGGTGAAACCGTCCAGGACGAAGTCGGCGCCGTCGGGGGCGTCGCCCCGCTTGCGCAGCCCGGTCCAGGTGTCGCCGCAGCCCGCCGTGACGGTCTCGGTGAAGTGACCGGTGGTGTGCTGGGCGCCGATCGCGGTGGTCCGGGTCTCGACCGAGTCGGGTGCACCCTCCGCGGTGATCCGGTCATAGCCGTCGACCCACTCGTAGGCGCCGGCGTGGCTGGACTGGTAGTCGTACGCGACCTTGTAGCGGTGGCCGTCGGTCATCGGGACGGTCCAGGGGGCGGTCCGGTAGACGAGCCCGGTGTTCTCCTCGTGCGCCTTGAGGGACTCCTTGCCGCCGAGCACGTCGTCGATCAGCTTTCCGTTCCAGCCGGCCTGGGTGTACGGGGCGTGCAGCTGGGAGACGCTGGTGCGGGGGTCGGTGGAGCCGCCCGTGTCACCCTTGAGGAAGGGCCCCCAGCCCTGGTCGACGTTCTCGAAGTCCTCGTGGACGACGGTGTTCTCCCGCCTCGCCGGGGCATTGGCGACGAGGCGTACGTCATCGGCGCGCACGGTCGCCGCGCTGCCTCCGGCGGCCTGGATGCGCAGAGTGGTGCGCCCGTCGGCCGGGGCGGTGAAGTTGACCTTCGCGCGCTGGAAGTACGTGCCGTGCCAGTCGGACGCGGCGACGTAGTCCTTGGCGGTGGAGCGGTCCACGGTGACGGACTTCCCGCCGGCCGACAGCGTGGTGTGCCGGGTCTTCCCGGGCTGGACCTCGATGAGGGCGGAGGCGGTGTAGCGCGTGCCGGGCTTCAGTGCGTCGATGCGCTGGGAGAGCTCGGCGGCGGGGGTCCCCGAGAGCTTCGCGCTGTTGCGGCCCTGGCCGTCGGTGTCGCGGGTGGCGGTGCCGGTCTTCGACCAGGCGGACAGCTTGCTGTCGTTGAAGCCGGGGTCGTCGACGAGGGTGCCCTCGCCCCACTTCACGTCGGCGGCCTTCGGCGCCTTGACCGGGTAGAGGACGTACGGCTGCCCGGCCTGCGCCTTCAGCGTGATCCTCCCGTCCACGGGACGCACGGTCCCGGTCTTCACCCGGCCGTTGTCGGTGAGCTCGTAGACGGTGTACGGGCCCGTGGAGGGCACGGCCCAGCTGCTCGTACCACCGGATTCGCTGTAGTGGTACAGCTTCTTGCCGCCGTCCCACGGGAGCAGGTAGTCGGTGCCGCTGAGCACCTTGCGGCCGTGGTCGTAGAAGGTCCGCTTCCCGTCCTCGACGGTGCCGCTCACCCCGCCGGTGAACGTGATGTCGTTGCCGTCCCAGCGGGTGATCTTCTGCTGCTGGAGGTACTTGGCGGGCAGGTTGCGCTGCCAGATGTTGTCGTAGAAGGCGTTCCAGTCGGTCTCGCCCGTCCATCCCTCGAACTCGTCGATGGCGCTCTGGCCGAGGACCGGGTCGTTGTTCCAGACGTCCTTCTCGCCGTTGCGGATGAACCGGATGATCCGCGAGTTGAGGCCCTTGTTCGTCGCGCCGCCGTAGTCGAGGTCGTTGGCCCAGTGCGACCAGAGCGAGCCGCGCTCGAACTTGTCGGCCCATTCGCTGGAGACGTTCCAGCCCTGCGCCTGGAGGGACTGAAGGGTCTTGTCGGCGATCCAGCCGTGCGTGTAGTAGACGTCGATGTACAGCATGCTGAGGTTGCTGTTCGTCTCGTCCCGCAGTTGCTGGAAGCGCTTGGCCAGGTCACCGCTGTTGATGTCGCGGCGCTGGTCGACGTATTGACTTCCGTCTCGCCCTACAGGGCGAGGGCTCCTGCCACGGCGGGTTGGCCGTCTCGGTGGGTTCCTGCTTCTTCGCGCTGTGCCGGGATCAGGGATCCCGGTCCTACCTGCGCTCGACAGGCTGATACCGCCAGTCCGGCGGCCAGTGCAACGTTGACCGCCGCGTTGATGTCCCGGTCCAGAACGGCTCCGCACCCCTGGCACTGCCAGACACGGACATGCAGGGGTTTGGGGCCGTCCTTGGTACCGCAGACGGAGCACACCTGGCTGGTCGGCTCGAAGCGCCCGATGCGGATGAAAGGCCGCCCGTAGAGGGCGGCCTTATACTCCAGCATCGAGAGGAACGACGCCCAGCCCGCGTCGTGTACGGATTTGGCGAGGCGTGTGCGGGCGAGTCCGTTCACCGCCAGGTCCTCCACAGCCACCGCTTGGTTCTCGCGGATGATCCGTGTGGACAGCTGGTGGTGGAACTCACGCCGCGCATCAGCCACCTGCGCATGAGCACGGGCCACCTTCACCCGCGCCTTCTCCCGGTTCCTCGACCCCTTGACCTTGCGGGACAGACTCCGCTGCTCCCGCTTCAGCTTCTTCTCCGCCCGCCGCAGAAACCGAGGGCTGCTGATCTTCGTCCCGTCCGACAGCACCGCGAAGTGCCCCAGTCCGAGATCGATACCGACCATCGGATCCACAGCGGGCAGGGTCTCGGGTTCGGTCTCGACGACGAAGGAGGCGAAGTAACGTCCGGCTGCGTCCTTGATCACTGTCACCGTGGAGGGGACCGAGGGCAGGGCGCGTGACCACTTCACCCGCACCGCACCGATCTTCGGCAACACGAGTTCCCCGCCCGGCGTGATCTTCCACCGGGCGTTCTTCGTGAAGCGGACCGACTGACGGCTGTCCTTACGGGACTTGAACCGCGGCTCCGCGACCCTCGGCCCCTTGCGGGTGCCCTTCAGCGACGCGAAGAAGTTCGTGAACGCCGTGTCCAGATCCCGCAACGACTGCTGCAGCACCACCGCCGACACCTCACCCAGCCAGCCACGGGCCGAAGTCTTCTTCGCCTCGGTGATGACCTGCTTCGACAATTCCCCGGACTTCGGGAACGGCAACCCCTGCTCATAGGCGTCCTTGCGGACACGCAGAGCATCGTTGAACACCACCCGGGCGCACCCGAACGCCCTCGCCAACCCTGCGCGCTGAGGACCGTTCGGGTACACACGGAAGGTGTACCGAAGCTGCATGCCAAACACCGTACGACGGTCGACCTATAACCGTACATTGGAACATATGAGCCATTAATCACCATGTCGAGGACCCCGTCAACGACGTACGGCTCCAATGGCCACTCCGGTCGAGCAACCGTGCCGCGTAGGTCCAAGTCCGTGTGCGCGGGTCACGCACCCGCCGCGTTCAGTTCCTGATATCCCTGTCTCGGCAAGTTCGCCGTCAACCTGCCAAATACCGGCCACCTGCGCCGAGTTGTGAAGACTTCCTTCTTTTGAGAGCGCTCTCAGTCACAAGTCTTGACGGCCGTCCACGCCCTCGGGAGAGTGGGGCGCACCGCGGACGCCCCCCCTGCACGACCACCCCGTCCGCGGCCCCCACACACCCGGAGTCGCCTCATGATTTCGCGCAGAATGTTCCTCACCGGCGGCGTCGCCGCCTCCGCGACCGCGCTCACCTACCCCCTCTGGGGCAGCGCGCTGAGCCCGAGCGCGTCGGCGTCCGCCGCGACCTGCGAACTGGCCCTGGAGAACCGCTCCCTGCCCGGCCGGGTCAACGCCTACGTCACCGGCCACGAACAGGGAACCGACCGCTGGGTCCTGCTGCGCCCCGGCGGTGGCGTCTACCGGCCCGACTCCCCCGCCGCGCCGCAGACCCCCCTGCCGGTCGACTGCGCGATCCCGCTGAACCCGGCGGGCGGCGCCCCGGTCGTCCTCACGCTCCCGCAGATGTACGGGGCCCGGGTCTACTTCGTCCGCGACAACACCCTGGACTTCTACCTCAACCCGGGCCCGGCCCTGGTCGAGCCGGCCTTCGCCACGTCCGCGGACGCGAACTACGGGCGCACCTGGTCGTTCTGCGAGTTCACCTTCAACCCGCAGCAGCTGTACGCGAACATCAGCTACGTCGACCTGGTGACGGCGCTGCCCATCGGCCTGAAGCTGGAGGGCGACGCGACGCACACGGTGGCGCCGCTCCCCGACGGAGCCGTACAGCGGATCGCCGACGGCCTCACCGCGCAGGCCGCCGCCGACGGCCAGCCGTGGGACAAGCTGGTCACACGGGGCTCGGACGGCAGCGTGCTGCGGGTCATCTCGCCGCAGAACCTGATGGCCCCCTTCTTCGACCGGCCGGATCAGATGCCGTTCCGCGACCTGTTCACCGCGCAGGTCGACGAGGTCTGGCAGAAGTACCGCTCGACCGATCTGCGGATCGACCTCCAGGGCGGACGCGGCGTCTTCACCGGACGGGTCAGCGGCGACACCCTGACGTTCAACGGCGGGCACACCTTCACCAAGCCCGCCTCCAAGGACATCTTCACCTGCAACCACGGGCCGTTCACCAACAACCCGGCGGACTCCGACGACAAGAAGGCCCTGCTGGCCCGGCTCGCGGCCGGCTTCAACCGCTCGATCATGCTCAGCCACCCCGACCAGCCGGGCGGCGCCACGGTGGCCGACTACTACAAGGGCGCGGTGACCAATCACTGGTCGCGCATCGTCCACGCCAACAGCCCGATCGGCTACGCCTTCCCCTACGACGACGTACGCCCCGACGGTCAGCCCGACGTCTCGGGCGCCGCCAACGACGGCAACCCGAGGCGCTTCACGGTGACCGTGGGGTCCTGAGCCGTCTGCCGTCGTCGCGTGTGCCCCTGCCCCGCCGGGCAGGGGCACACGCGCTCACCGGCTCAGCAGCCGCCGCAGTTGTAGTACGTCACGTCCCAGTGGTTGCCCTCGTCCGCGTAGATGTTGCCGGAGCCGGACTTGTACTGGGGCGCGCCGTCGCCGCGCAGGCCGATGTAGCTGAACGCGCTGTGGACGTAGTTGGTGAGACAGGTGGTCTTGGCGAAGTCGAGCTTGTACCCGTTCCAGTGCGAGTACGTGCCGCTGGCGTGCCCGGTCTCGGTGCCGCCGGTGATGTTGAGCGCGCAGCCCGTGGCGCTCTTGAGGGTCTGCGCCCCCTGGGCGGTCGCCAGGTTGAGCTGCTCGAACGAGGTGCAGGTGGAGATGTTGCGGTTGGAGCAGCCGCCGGACGACGACCAGGTGATGCCGGACGAGCTGAATCGGGCGGTCGCCTGGCTGTGGGTGAGCTTGGTGACGGCGTAGGCGTCCGTCGTACCGGTGACGACACCGATTCCGGGGGCGAAGAGGACGCCGAGGACGAGGGCGAGGGCGGTGAGGGCGGGGCGCAGCGTCATACGGACATTCACGAGGGACTCCTCCTGTGCATGACAAGGTGGGCAAGGAGATAGTGCCCGAGTTCTACGCGCGTCCGCCAGTGGGCGTCGGGCGCCGGTCGTTGCCCCGGTCCGGGGCGCGGGTCTTTGTCCTCAATCGCCGGACGGGCTTGATGTGGTGCGGGTGCCCCGTGTTGCGCGGGTGCGCCACGCCGGTGGGTGGGGGTGGGGTCCCTCCGGGGCGTCTCCTCAGAAATGGCGTGTTCACCCGGGTCCGAGAGGGACCCGGGTCGTACGCCATTTCCTGCGGGGACTCCCCTGCACGCCCCCACCCGGCCGTCTTGCGTGTGTACGCCGGCGGAGACGACTGTCGCAGACGCGAGACGGCCGGGTCCGGGGGCGTGCAGGGGAGTCCCCGCGGGACGACGAACATCGACCCGGGTCCCTCGTGTACCCGCGGAGCGTTCGTCGTCCGAGGAGACGCCCCGGAGGACCCCCGGACCCCACCCGCCGGACATGGGCGCCTCCGCAACGCGGAGCGCCCGCACCTCGGCCCGTAACAGTCGGGAGCTAGATGTTGAACTTTGAACAAGATGGGTCTACAGTCAATCTCGTTGAAGGTTAAACAAACACTCGAGCCCCGCTCGATCACGTCCCCGAGGAGGAGCCATGGCTCTGTTCAACCGCAAGAACAACGACGCCCCCGCCACCACCGTCGCCGTCGACCCGGCCCTGGCCGCCCTCACCGGCGACTACGCGATCGACCCGGCCCACAGCAGCATCGGGTTCACCGTCCGTCACGCGATGGTCACCAATGTGCGCGGCTCCTTCGGTGAGCACGAGGGCAGCCTGAAGCTGGACGGCGCCGACCCGGCGAACTCCGCCGCGTCGATCGACGTCAAGATCGCCAGCGTGGACACCGGCATCGCCGACCGCGACGGTCACCTGGTCAGCGGCGACTTCTTCGACGCCGAGAAGTTCCCCCTCATGACGTTCCGCTCGACGGCCGCGGAGCAGCTCGGCGGCGACAAGTACCGCGTCACCGGCGACCTCACCATCAAGGACGTCACCCGCCCGCTCGCCATCGACCTGGAGTTCAACGGCTCCGCGACCGATGTGTACGGCAACGAGCGAGTCGGCTTCGAGGGCACCGCGGACATCCTGCGCTCCGACTGGGGCCTGACGTGGAACGCGGCGCTGGAGACCGGCGGTGTCATGGTCAGCGACAAGGTCAAGCTGAACTTCGACATCTCCGCGATCAAGGCCGCCGCACCGCAGGCCTGATCCCCGGGGCACCGCAGAACCGAGCGCCCGCCTTCCGCCCCTTCCGGGGAGGACGGCGGGCGCTCGGCGTTTACGTCGCGATGCCGTGGTTCTGCAGAGCAGCCCCCCGGGCCGACGTCAGCCCATGGTCTTCGCGCCGTCGATCGATTCCCGGATGATGTCGGCGTGGCCCGCGTGCTGGGCGGTCTCCGTCATGATGTGCATCAGCACCCGGCGCGCCGACCAGTGCACGTCGCCCTCGAACCACGGGGCCTTCGGCAGCGGCTGGGTGGCGTCCAGGTCGGGCAGGGTGGCGACCAGCTCGTCGGTCCGGCGGGCCACCTCCGCGTGGTCGGCCAGCACGCCGGCCAGCGTCTCGCCGGGCAGCATCTTGAATTCGTCGGCCCGCCGCGCAAAGTCGGCCTCGGTCATCGCCGTGAAGTCCGGCATGGACGACGGGCCATGGACGATGAAGCCCGCCCAGCTCCGTTCGACGCTGGTGACGTGCTTGATGAGACCGCCCAGACACAGCGCGCTCGCCGTCGTGCGCAGCCCGGCCTGCTCATCGGTGAGATCACGGGTGGTGAAGCGGAGGAAGTGCCGGTGCTTGGCCAGCGTCTCCAGCAGATCGGCGCGCTCGCCGGTGAGGGCCGGGGACTCGGGGACGTCGTGGATGGTCGCCTCGTTGACGGTCATGATCTCTGCCTTCGGTGGTCGTTCCTGGTGCGCTGGACAAGGAACAAACTAGAAGGCATATAGGTCAGTTCCCGACCTGAACGGGACTGGTACGCAAGGGGGTTCGGCGGCAGGCCCGTGCGCGCGGGCGAGGGGTGTTGACCCGCAGGGTCACTCAAGGCCTTCGACGATGCGGAAGTCGCGCTCGACGCCGTCGGAGAGAGCGGCCAGCGCCTCCTGGTAGGCCTCACTCTCGCGGGCCGCGACGGCCTGTTCGAAGCTGTCGAACTCGACCAGGACAGTGCGCTCGGCGATTCCGGCGTCGTATGCGGCGACCCGGCCGCCACGGACGAGGGTCCGCCCGCCCCCGGCCCGGACGGCCGGACCGGCCAGTTCGTTGTAGGCAGCCAGCTTGTCGGGGTCTGAAATGGTGCGGTACACACTGACCCAGTAACCCTTGGCCACGGAACCTCCGGGGTTCGTGAGAGCACATCCGACGTCGATTCGCCATTCAGGGCGATCGTACCCAGTGACAGGTCACCAGGGTGATGCAGAGCACGCGCCGGTCAGGCCCGGCGAACACAAGTGAGTGCCCCCGCTTCCCAGCGAAGGCACTCACCTCACCGCACCCGCTCCCTCAACGCCGCCGCACCTTCAGGGTGTTGTCCGTACGGGTGGTGGGGTTCCCGTCAGGGTCGTTCTGGATGCGTTCGTGCTCCTCGCTGACCAGGACGTCCCACTCGCCCTCGGGAAGCTCGAGGGAGGCGAGCACCTCGTCCGGGGTGGGGAGCTCCATGTCCGCGTGATTGTGCTCCCATGCCGGGAAACCGGCGTGGCCGACGATCAGGAGGATGCCGCCGGGGGCGACCGCGGCGGCGGCGCGGCGCAGGATCTGCTCGCGCGGCAGGTCGCCCATGGAGTGCAGGAACTGCGCGGAGACCAGGTCGTACTCCCCCTCGGGGAAGGAGTCCCCGAGGTCGTGGAACTGCCAGTCGATGCGGTCGGCGACCCCCGCCTCCGCGCCGTGCTCCGCGGCCCGCTCCAGGGCGACGCGCGAGATGTCGGTGGCGGTGACCTGCCAGCCCTCGCGGGCCAGCCACACCGCGTCGGCCCCCTCACCGCACCCGAGGTCCAGGGCGCGCCCCGGCTTCAGGCCCTCCACCTCGCGGACGAGTGGGGCGTTGGGCTTTCCGCTCCAGATGCGCCGGCTCTCACGGTAGCGCTCGTCCCAGAGTTCGGCGTCGGACGCGGCGGTGCTGTCGTTGGTCATCGTGTCTCCTGCAGTCCGTGCGAGCGGTTTCCGAGGGTCTTCTCGCAGACCTCGCGCTCGGCCTCCGCCGAGAAGGGTGCGCGGCGGGCCTCGACCGCGCGGCGGGTGTCCTCGGCGACGAGGTCCGCGTTGATGGCGCCACCGGCCTTCAGCCCCGCCGCGGCGGAACCGATGACCTGCTCCATCAGACTGGCGACGTTACCGGCCACCCACACGCCCGGCACCTCCGTCGCCCCGGTCGGGTCGGCCGCGATGTACGTGCCGAGAGTGTGGCCGCCCATCTCCAGCGGGGTGGCGCGCAGACCGAGGCCGTCGAGCACCCCGGAGCGGGCCGTGAACCGCGGCTGGACCACGACGGCCTCGCGCGGAACGACCCGGCCGCCTGCCAGCCGCACCCCGGTCAGCCGGTCGCCGCTCACCTCGAGCCCGGCCACCTCCCCGTCGACGACGGCGATGCCCCGCGCCGCGAGCTGCTCGTACTCCTCGTCGCCCGGCTCGGGCCCGTCGTGGAGGAAGAGGGTGACGTCGGCGCTCCACTGCCGCCAGAGCAACGCCTGGTGCACGGCCATCGGTGTCAGCGCCACGATGCCGATCGCCGTGTCCCGTACCTCCCACCCGTGGCAGTACGGGCAGTGCAGCACGTCGTGCCCCCAGCGCTCGGCCAGGCCGGGGATGGGCGGCAGTTCATCGACGAGCCCGGTCGTCACGAGGAGGCGACGCGCGGTGACGGCGACCCCGTCCGCCCGTACGACCCGGAACCCGGCCCCACCCGGCAGCCGCTCGGCCGCCGTGACCTCGCCCTCGACGATCTCGGCCCCGTACTGAGCCGCCTCCTTGCGCCCGCCGGCCAGCAGCTCCGAGGGCGGGGTGCCCTCGCGGCCCAGGTAGTTGTGCACATGGGACGCGGGTGCGTTGCGCGGGCTGCCCGCGTCGATCACCAGCACGGAACGCCGGGCCCGCGCCAGGGCCAGCGCCCCGCTCAGCCCCGCGGCCCCGCCGCCGGTGACCACCACGTCGTACGTCTGCGTCATGTCGCTCATGCGAAACACCTCCATCTACGGGAGATGGTGCGCCCCCGGCCCGGATTCGGCAAAGATCCTTGCCGAAGCAGCAAACTCGCACCACCCAGGGCCCGGGCGGAGGTCACCAGCCGAGGGCGGCCGCCACCGGCAGGTGGTCGCTGCCGGTCTCCGGCAGGAGCCATGCCCGCTTCGGTTCCACGCCCCGGACCAGGACGTGATCGATCCGCGCCACGGGGAACGTCGCCGGCCAGGTGAAGCCGAAGCCGGCCCCGGCCTCGTCCTGGGCCGAGTGCAGCCGCGAGGTGATGCCGTCGAACGCGCGGTCGTCCATGGTGCCGTTGAAGTCGCCGAGAAGGATCACCCGCTCGTTCTTCTCGGCGGCGACGGCTTCCGCGAGCGCCTTCGCGTTGCGATCCCGGTTGCCCGTCCCGAAGCCGGTGCGGGGCGTGACGCGGACGGACCCCAGGTGGGCCACGTACACCGCGAGCGGACCCTGGTCGGTGGCCACCGTGGCACGCAGCGCCCGGGTGTCGGGCAGCTTCTCGGCGGCCGACTTGGTGGCCCCCAACGGCCCGACGTCCTGCTGGATGTCGACCGGCCCGGTGTCCGAGAGCGGCAGCTTGCTCCACAGCCCGACCGTGCCCAGCACCGTGTGGTGCGGGTACGCCTGCGCCAGTTCCTTCTCGTACGTGCCCCTCACCCGCGTGGCGATCTCCTCCAGGGCCAGCACATCCGCGCCCGAGGCGACCAGGTCGCGGGCGGTGCCTGCCGGGTCGGTGTTTTCGGCGCCGACGTTGTGGCTGACCACCGTCAGGTCGCCGCCCGACCGGGACCGGTCGCCGAGCAGCCCGCCGAAGAGGTTCAGCCACACCACGGCCGGCAGCAGCAGCGCGACCACCGCGGAGGCGGAGCGGCGCCACAGCGCGGCGGCGAGCAGCACCAGGACGCCCAGGACGAACCACGGGAGGAAGGTCTCCACCAGACTGCCGATGCCGCCTCGGCCGGGGATCTGCTCGTGCGCCAGCATGAGCAGGCCCAGTACGAGCGCCAGCGCGGCGAGCACCGGGCCGCGCTTCCACGGTCCCGGCCCGGAAAGGGCGCGGACCGCCCGCCGTATGCGGGCGGTCCGGGTCATCTCCGCAGGGGCACCGGTGCCCGCCGGGCCGCCCTGCCCGGTCTCCGCCGTGTCCACCTGCGTCATCGTCCGCCTCGCTCACTGTCCATCGCTGCTTCTCCGTGCCAGTCAACGCAAGGCGCTGTAGTCGTCACGTATGCGGTTTTCGATACACCGGCGATATGTGGCGAATCGTATTCTGAGCGCATGCGTGTCTTGATCGTCGAGGACGAGCCCTATCTGGCCGAAGCCATCCGCGACGGCCTGCGGCTGGAGGCGATCGCCGCCGACATCGCCGGTGACGGCGACACCGCGCTGGAGCTGCTCGCGGTCAACGCGTATGACATCGCCGTGCTCGACCGGGACATCCCCGGACCCTCCGGCGACGAGATCGCCCGGCGCATCGTCGCATCGGGCAGCGGGATGCCGATCCTCATGCTCACCGCGGCGGACCGGCTCGACGACAAGGCGTCCGGGTTCGAGCTCGGCGCCGACGACTACCTCACGAAGCCCTTCGCCCTCAAGGAGCTCGCCCTCAGGCTCAGGGCCCTCGACCGCAGGCGCGCCCACAGCCGGCCTCCCGTTCGGGAGATCGCGGGCCTGCGGGTGGATCCGTTCCGCAGGGAGGTCTTCCGGGACGGCCGCTATGTCGCACTGACCCGGAAGCAGTTCGCCGTGCTCGAAGTCCTCGTCGCGGCCGAAGGGGGTGTCGTCAGCGCGGAAGAACTCCTGGAGCGGGCGTGGGACGAGAACGCCGATCCGTTCACCAACGCCGTGCGCATCACCGTCTCGGCACTGCGCAAGCGGCTCGGCGAACCGTGGATCATCGCCACCGTGCCCGGCGTCGGCTACCGCATCGATACGGCGTCCGCGGGCGGGGACGGGGACCGTGGATAGGCAGCCCGGGCTGAACGTCCGCCTCAAACTCACCCTCAGCTACGCCGGGTTCCTCATGGTGGCCGGCGCCCTGATGCTCATCGCCGGCTGGCTGTTCCTGACGCGCGTCAAGCACGTCGGGCTCATCTTCCTGCCCGGCTACAGCATGCCCGTCGCGCGCGACTTCGCTCCGATGGCGGCCCTGACGATGCTGTTCCTGCTGGTGTTCGGTCTCGCGGGAGGGTGGTTCCTCGCCGGCCGCATGCTCGCCCCGCTGACCCGCATCACGCACGCCGCCCGGATGGCCGCGAACGGATCGTTCTCCCACCGGATCGAGCTGCCGGGCCGCCAGGACGAGTTCCGTGAACTCGCGGACGTCTTCGACACGATGCTCGTACGGCTCGAAGCGCACGTCGCCGAACAGCAGCGGTTCGCGGCCAACGCCTCGCACGAGCTGCGCACCCCCCTGGCCATCTCGAAGTCGCTGCTCGATGTGGCCCGCAACGACCCCGATCAGGATCTGGGCGAACTCATCGAGCGCCTCCACACCGTCAACACCCGGGCCATCGACCTCACCGAGGCGCTGCTGCTGCTCAGCCGCGCCGAGCGGAGGTCCTTCACCCGGGAACGCGTCGACCTGTCGCTCATGGCGGAAGAGGCGACCGAAACGCTGCTGCCCCTCGCGGAGGGCCACGGCGTCACCCTCGAAACCAGCGGCGACATCGCGCCCACGGCCGGATCACCAACGCTGCTGCTCCAGCTGGCCACCAACCTCGTACAGAACGCGATCGTCCACAACCTGCCCGAAGGCGGCAACGTCCGGGTCCACACCGCCGTGCGGCCCGGCGCCGTGGTGCTCACCGTGGAGAACACCGGTGTCCAGCTCACTCCCGAGGCGGTCGCGACCCTCACCGAACCCTTCCAGCGGGGCACCGAGCGCGTCCATACCGGCCACGCGGGGGTCGGCCTCGGCCTGGCCATCGTCGCCTCCATCACCCGGGCCCACGACGGAACACTCACCCTCACCCCGCGCGACACCGGCGGGCTGTGCGTGACGGTGGAGCTGCCCGCGGCGGTCTAGCCGCTTTTGCCTCTCAGCGCAGCAGGGCGCCCAGGAACATCTCACGGTGAGCCACCAGCCAGGCCTGCACGCGGTCCCAGCGCTCCCAGCCTCCGCGTTCAGCCAGCGACTTGGTGTAGACCGGGTCGCCGTCGGCCACTCGGGCGGCGACGAAGGCCCGGCAGGACGCGGTGGCCTGTTCGATGACGCCGGGCAGTTCAGCGCGCTCCTGGGGAGGGAGGCCGTAGCTGTCGGCGAGGATCCGCAGTCGGGCCGGGGCGTCCAGCCCTGCGGGACAGAGGGCTGCCGCGGACGCGGGATCGAGCATGGGCACCCAGTAGCGGGCGGTCATGGCGACGTCCCACACCGCGCGGCCGGGGGCCGCCAAGTCGAAATCGATCAGGGCCGCGGCCCGGCCGTCGCGGAAGACGACGTTGTCCGGGCACACATCGTTGTGGCACAGCACCGTTCCCCCTGCCGGATCGGCCAGGGCACGGGGCCACTCGACGGACGTGTCAACCGCCACGGCGGCGCCCGCATCGTGCAGGCGCCGCAGCAGGCTCCCCACCGATCTCAATGCGGGCTCGGTCATCACCCACGGCGGAAACGGCGGCAGAGCGACGTCCCCGGGAATGAAGGTCAGCTGCTCGCGGCCGTCCGAGGTGAGGGCGACCGGCATCGGAGCCGCGTGGAACCCGCGCTCCCCGAGCGCGCGGAGATGGGCGTGGAGGGCGCGCGCGGTGCGCGGCGCCGGGCGCTCCACCAGCGAGCCGCGACGGAAGACCGCGCCCGCGTTCTCCATGCCCCCGGCCAGGGCTTCGCCCTCACCCGTCTCGCCCTCAGCCGTCATGCCGATCACGCTACGCTCGGGGCCGTCGACGCGTCGCCGAAAGGTAGACGCGACGGGTGGGGATCTCGTCCTCGTACGCCTCGCGGACCGTGCAGTCGTCGACGCGGAACGCTGCGGACCCGGCCGCGGCGCGGAGCTCGTACTCCGTGAACTCCGCCCAGTACACGCGCAGATCGTTCCCCAGCGGATCGTCGATGACGTGGTCACCGGTCCCCTCCTTCACCACGATCAGCAGCTGCCCGCCGGGGCGGAGCGCCGCGGCCCATGAGGCCAGGGTGGCGGCCAGGTGCCTCTTGGGCTGGTCATGGAGCGAGTAGTACGAGACGAGCCCGTCCAGCCGCTTCCCCGCGAGGTCCCGCTGGTCCATGACGGCGAACCGGCAGCCGGGCTTCTCCTGCCCGGCGAGGGTGACGCAGCGCGGTGAGAGGTCGATTCCCAGGACGTCGAGGCCCTGGGCGGCCAGCATCTCCGTCACATGGCCGCAGGGCCCGCAGCCGGCGTCGTACACCCTGCCGCCCTCGGCAACGCGTCCGGCGAACGCGTGCAGAGCCTCCCGGTCGTACGGCTTGCCGTCCAACTCGTCGCGGAAGAGCCGGAGATAGTGGTCGGCGCGCGCGTCCCACGTACGGACGACGTCGGCGGCGCTGCCGGGCTCCGGCATGATCACCCTCCCATACCCTGGCCTCAGGCTACTGTGACCGCCCAGCGCGGCCCGTTCCACACTCGATCGAGTGGACGTTTCGTCCTGTGGACGTGGTTCGGGGCGGAAATGTCCTCCCCGGCAGCGATCATTCGGCCGTGATCTCAACCATTCGGACGGCACGCCGTCCCAAGTCCCCCTTTGCCGCCGGGCTCGGCGCCCTTGCCGTGCTGACGCTGCTCCCGGCGATCCCGGCCGCCGCTGCCGCGCCCTCGGCCGATGTGTCGCCGCGGGCTTCCGGGTTCGTCTCGCCCCGCGAGGTGACCGCGGCCGAGCGCAGGACCGCCGCGTATCTCGATTCCCTGCAGGGCAGGCCCGCGCGGCTGAAGGCGTTCTTCAAGGCCCTGCCCAAGGGCGGTGACCTGCATAATCACCTCTCGGGGGCGGCCACCACCGAGTACCTGATCAAGCTCGCGGGCGAGAAGGGCCTGTGCATCGACGCGACGATGACGGCCGTCGCGCCGCCCTGCGGTCCGGGGAAGCGGCCCGCCGCCGACGCGCGGACCGATGCCGCGTTCCGGCAGCAGATCATCCGGGCGTGGTCCATGCAGGACTTCCCGGCCGACGAGTCCGGACACGACCACTTCTTCGACACCTTCGGCAAGTTCGGCCTGGCGACGTGGGACCGGGGCAAGCTGCTGGCCAATGTGGCCAACACCGCGGTCGAGCAGAACCAGTTCTATCTGGAGACCATGGTCACCCCCGCCGGGGACAGCGCCAAGAAGCTCGCGGAGGCGGTCGGTTACGACGCCGACCTGGCGGCGTTCCACCGCAAGCTCCTGGCCGGCGGGCAGCTCGACCGGGTCGTGGACGACGCGGTACGGGAGGCCGACGACGCCGACGCGCAGTTCCGGGCGACCGCGCACTGCGACACCGCGCACCCCGAGCCGGCCTGCCGGCTGCCCGTCCGCTGGATCTCCCAGGTCTCCCGGGGCAGCTCCCCGGCGCGGGTGTTCACGCAGATGGCGGTCGGCATGCGGCTGGCGGAGCGCGATCCGAGGTTCGTCGCGGTCAACCTGGTCCAGCCCGAGGACTGGGACAGCTCGCTCAGCAACTACAGCCTCCAGATGCGGATGCTGAAGTACCTGCGCGGCCAGTACCCGGGCGCCCATCTCACCCTGCACGCCGGTGAACTGGCCCCGGGGCTGGTCAAGCCGGAGGACCTGACGTTCCACATCCGCGAGGCCGTGCTCGTCGCCGGAGCCGAACGCATCGGACACGGCGTCGACCTGGTCCACGAGGACGACTGGCGGCAGCTCGCCCGGACGATGGCGCGCCGCCAGGTCGCGGTCGAGGTGCCCTTCTCCAGCAACAAGCAGATCCTCGGCATCGCGGGCGCCGACCACCCGTTCGAGGCCTACCGCCGCTACGGCGTCCCCGTGGTCCTGTCCACGGACGACCCGGGCGTCTCGCGGATCGACATCAGCCACGAGTACCAGTACGCCGCCCGGACGTACGACCTGGGCTACACCGCGCTGAAGGACCTGGCCCGCGCCTCGCTGGAGTACGCGTTCCGCGACGGGCGCAGCCTGTGGGCCGCCGGTTCCGCGCCCTCCGGCTACCGCCCGGTCCCGGCCTGCGCCGGCAGCCGGCCCGGCGGTGACCGGCCGGGCCCGCGCTGTGGCCGTTACCTCGCCGACAATCCGAAGGCCGCGACCCAGTGGCGTCAGGAGGCGGCCTTCGCCGCCTTCGAGCGCGACCACGCGAACCGTCGCTGACAGGACCGCGACCGAGCCGCTCAGGGGTACGGGGCCATGGGCTCCGTACCCCTGACGCGTCCCCGGCGCTTCAGAAGCTGCCACCCCCGAAGTCGCCGCCGCCGAACCCTCCGCCGTCACCGAACCCGCCGCCTCCCCCGTCGCCGAACCCGCCCCCGCCGAAGCCGGAAGAGTCGAAGTCGGAGCCCGAGACGTCGCCGCCGGAGAAGTCACCGCCGCCGTACTCCCCCGCGTACGCCGGGGTGGAGAGCATCGAGCCGAGCATGGTGCCGACCAGCAGGCCGGGGAGCAGGCCGCCGCCGAAGTAGCCGCCCGCCCAGGGGCCGTAGGCCGGGCCGGCCTCCCAGTACGGGCGCCGGGTGCCGTCGCCCACGTCGACGGTGCGGCTCATCGGGTCGTCGCCGTTGCGGAGCCGTACCTCGTCGGCGCCGCAGACGGGGACCTCACGGGCCGTGCCGCCCGACGGCGACCAGCGGACGTCGGCGACCGAGGGTCCGTGGCGCGGGTCGAAGAAGCAGGGCGGGCGGCGGACGGGGAGTTCGCCGCCGGTGCGGCGGGCTTCGAGGACGGCGAGCGAGTAGCGCCCGTCCTCCAGGGCCTGCGTCACCCCGCGCACGTCCGAGGGATGCCGGGCGTGTTCCATGCGGGACTTCGCGCTCTCGTACGAGTCGAGGGCGCGTGCGTAGTCGGCGCGCATCGCGTCGTCGGCGCCGCGCTCCGCGGGGTGGAAGTCGAGCCGGTCCAGGGTCTCCCCGTACGCGGTGATGTCCTCGTCCACGACGACCCGGAGCCGGTCCAGGGCCGCCTGTTCCTCGGCCTCCTTGCGCTTCCGGTTGCGGCGCACGACCGTGTACGCCGCCGCGCCGCCGAGGACCACGACGCCGCCGATCACGATCAGGCCGGCGGCGGCCGAACCGGAGCCGGAGGAGGTGCCCCCGCCGCCCCAGGAGCCGGGGGCATGGCCGCGGGCCTGGTCGACGGCCCGGTCGACGAAGGCGTTCAGCTGGGTCGCGGCGGACGTGTCCGCGCCGGGGGCCTTCACCGCCGCGACGAGGTTCTGGACGGACTGCCCGGACATGACCTGCGGGTCGGCGCCCGCGTTGAAGCCGTTGCCGAGGCGGATCGCGTAGACGCCGGTGATCCCGGTGTCGGTGCGCAGGGTGCGCAGCACGCTGTCCTCGGGGAAGGCGGGGCTCTGCGGCAGGACGGCCACGAAGACCGGCTTGTCCGCGTCCTTGATCTTCTTCGTCAGGGCGTCGGCCTGGCTCCGGGAGAGCTGGCCGGCCGCCGCCGGGTCGACGTACACCGGGCCCTTGCGCAGGGCCCGGGCCACCTCCTCGACGGTGGAGGCGCTGGTCGCGGCGGGTGCGGCCGGGGCGGCGGAGCCGGCCGGGGCCAGGAGCACGGCGGCGGCCGACAGCAGAAGGAGGAGTCCCGCCAGGAACGCCGGGACCAGGAATGTGGGGAACGCTCTGTTCCGCATACTTCGACGCTAACCCGAACGGGTGAGAAGCGCGTGGTGGGCGGGGGCTGCCGAGGCCCCCGCCCACCCGCGGATCAGGCGGCCCGGTACGCCGCCCTCAGCTTCGCCACCGCACCGGTCAGGTCACCGGTGAGCAGCAGGTGGTCCGCGTCGGCGAACGGCTTGGACACCGCTTCCGTCAGCTTCCCGCCGGTCTTCTGCTGGACCAGCAGCCGGGCCTGGCCGACGATGGTCCGGCCCACGTCGGTCCGGCCGAGGCCGGTCCTCTCCGCCACCTGGGCGGCCAGGGCGAGGGCGCCGAGCGTGAGCTCGCCGCCGGCCGGGGCCTTCTTCAGCGTGGTCAGGCCCCACCCGTACGGGAACTGCGGGTCGTACGCCGCGTCGCCCACGTTGATGGGCAGCTGCGCCTCGGACTTCGGCCAGGTCACCGGAAGCTGCCCGGTGAAGGCCCGCTTGCCGAAGAGCACGTCGGCCACGCCGTCGCCCTCGGTGCCCGGCAGCCAGGAGGCCACCAGCGCGTCGATGCCGTCGAGCCGGTCGCCGATGAGCTGGGGGCGGCCCGAGACGATCAGGACGGCGCACTTCATCGCGGCGCAGACCTTGTCGACCGCCGCCTTGTCCGCGGCGGACAGCTCCAGGTCGTGGCCGTTGCCGACGTCGCCGATGCCCTCCGCGTACGGGGTCTCGCCGACGACCACGACACCGACGTCGTAACCGTCCGTGGCGGCCGATGCGTCCTTGGAGTACGTGACCGAGGCGGCGTCCTTCTTCATGGCGGACAGGATCGTGGTGCCCGGGGTGATGTTGCCGGACGAGCCCTGCCAGCTGACGGTCCAGCCGCCGGCCTGGTTGCCGATGTCGTCGGCGTTGGACCCGGCGACGTACACCTTCTGCGTGGACTTCAGCGGCAGCACACCGCCGTCGTTCTTCAGCAGCACCTGGGACTTGGCGGCGGCCTCGCGGGCCACGGCACGGTGCTCGGCCGAGCCGACCTTGTCGAGGTTGGAGGTGTCGGCGTACGGCTTCTCGAACAGGCCCAGCTTGAACTTCTGCGTCAGGATGCGGGAGACCGCGTCATCGATCCGGGCCTGGGTGATGCGGCCCGCGGTGACCTCGTCCTGGAGCGTCTTCGTGAAGTCCTTGTACGCCGTCGGGACCATGATCATGTCGAGTCCGGCGTTGATGGAGGTACGGACGTCGCTGGCGTAGTCGCCGGGGATCTGGTCGATGGCCTGCCAGTCGCTGATGACGAAGCCGTCGAAGCCCATGCGGTCCTTGAGCACTCCGTTGATCATCTCGGCGTTGGCGTGCATCTTCACCGGGCCCTCGTCGTCGCCGAGGATGTCGAGCGAGGAGTACGACGGCATGACCGTGCCGACACCGCGCTTGACCGCGTCCGCGAACGGGGCGAGGTGGACGGCTTCGAGCTCCTGGCGGGTGACCTTGGTGACGCCCTGGTCGATGGGGTACGAACCGGTGGTCGAGGAGCCGTACTCCGTACCGCCGTCGCCGACGTAGTGCTTGGCGGTGGCCAGCACCTTGTCGTTGCGGGCCAGGTCCTTGCCGGAGGCGGCGCCCTGCATGCCCTGGATCACCGTCTCCAGGGACTCCACGAGGGCCGGGTCCTCGCCGTACGCCTCGTAGGCGCGGCCCCAGCGGTCGTCGCGCGAGACGCAGAGGCAGGGGGCGAAGTCCCACGGGATTCCGGTGGCGCGCACCTCGTTGGCGGTGACGGCGCCGGTCCTCTCGACGGTCCTCGGGTCGCGGGTCGCGCCGAGGCCGACGTTGTGCGGCATGATCGTCGAGCCGATCACGTTGTTGTGGCCGTGCACCGCGTCCACGCCGTAGATCAGCGGAATCTGGAAGCGGGTCGCCTGGGCGCGCAGCTGGTAGGCGTCGACCATCTTCGCCCAGGCCGCAGCGGTGTTGGGGGTCGGCACGGAGCCGCCTCCGGACAGCAGCGAGCCGAGGTCGTACGTGGCGATGTCGCCCTGCGAGGAGAGCGCGTTGCGCTCGGCCTGCGTCATCTGGCCGGCCTTCTCGGCGGGCGACATCCGGGCGAGCAGGTCGGCGACCCGCTTCTTCACCGGCAGCTTCGGGTTCTGGTAGGGCAGTCCGTGGGCGTCGATGACGACCTGCGGGTTCTCCTTCGGCGGCCGGGCGCCGGTGACGGTGAGCTGGAGCGGGATCGTCTTCGCGGAGGCCGCGCCGGTGATCTTCTTCGTGGTGACCGAGACGTGGTGCGTGGTGCCGGACGCGGTGCCCGCGGGGAAGGTGTACGTGCCCCTGACGGGGGTGTAGTCGGTGCCGGGGACGGCGCTGCCGCCCTGCGTCTCGTACGCGACGGTGACGGGCTCGTCCAGCGGGAGCGAGCCGGTGGTGGCGACGGAGAGGTCGAGGCCGGCGGTCTCGCCCTGCGTGACGGGGTGCACGGCCGCGTCGGTGACGACGCTCGCCTTCAGGGCGGCGTCGGCCTTCCCGTACAGCTCGACGCCGTCGATGGCGAACTTGCCGGGGGCGCCGGGCGGCAGGGTGAGGGCGTAGCCCCACATCTCGTTCAGGCCGAGCACCTGGTCGATGCCGCCGACGGGCTGGTAGTCGCCGCGGTAGGCGAAGTCGGCGAACGGGATCTCGACCTGGTGCCAGCCCTCCCAGTCGTCGGTGAACGAGGTGGTCCAGAGCTCGGAGGCCTCGCCGTGGGCGCCGCCGTCCTTGATCTCGAAGCTGATCCTCTTGCCCGAACCGGGCGGCAGGGGCGCGGTGTTCTGTCCGTACCACCAAAA
Source organism: Streptomyces sp. NPDC096323 (assembly GCF_040302845.1). Lineage (NCBI taxonomy): Bacteria > Bacillati > Actinomycetota > Actinomycetes > Kitasatosporales > Streptomycetaceae > Streptomyces > Streptomyces sp. NPDC096323. The sequence goes on along the minus strand of NZ_JBEOSI010000003.1, from coordinate 589,023 downwards.
GCGGATGCCCTTGTGCGCGGACCAGTCGTGGGCGGGCTGGTCGGCGGCGTAGTCGTGGCTGAGTCCGCCGTAGCCGCTGATGTCGTAGGTGCCTTCGAGGACCTTCGCGCCCTCGGGGGCATCAGGGCGTTCCTTCAGCGCCAAGGTGGGCGGGTCGTCGGCGTCGCCGCCCCAGGTGAAGATGCCCTCGGCGGGCTGGTTCGCGAAGGGGACCTCTCCCTCGAACCGGTCGACGGCGACGGGCGCCGGTTCGTCGGCCGCGAGGGGCGCCGCCGCGCTGGGGACGGCCCCGGCGAGCAGTCCGGCGATGACGGTGGCGGCGGCCAGTGCGGCGGTCGCGGGTCTGGCCCGGTGACGGGTGCGGGGTGGCATGTGCGGCTCCTTCGTACGGTGGGCTGCGGTACGGGGTGCGGTCTCTGCTACGCGTTGCGGGTGAGGCGGATGGTGTCGCGGTACCACTTGGCGCTGTCCTTGAGCGTCCGCACTTGCGTGTCGTAGTCGACGCGGACGATGCCGAACCGCTTGTCGTAGCCGTAGGACCACTCGAAGTTGTCCATCAGCGACCAGGCGAAGTACCCCCGGACGTCGGCGCCTTGGGCGCGGGCGGCGGCGACGGCGGCGATGTGGTCGGCGAGATAGGTGGTGCGGTCGGCGTCGTGGATCTCGCCGTCCGCGGAGACGGTGTCGTCGAAGGCCGCGCCGTTCTCGGTGATGACCGTCGCCAGGCCGTAGTCCTTGTCCAGCCGGACGAGCAGGTCGGTGAGGGCGGTGGGGGTGATCTCCCAGTCCATGGCGGTGCGCGGCAGATCGCGCTCGACGACGCGGGTGACCGGCAGTCCGTCGGCGTCCGTCGTCGCGCCCTCCTCCGTCACGCCGGAGAAGAGCGAGCCGCGGTAGAAGTTGACGCCGAGGACGTCCAGCGGGGTGGCGATGGCCGCCAGATCGCCGTCCTGGACGGGCAGTTCGATGCCCTGGGCGGCGAGGTCGGCGACGATGTCCTCGGGATAGGCGCCCTTGACGACGGGGTCCAGGTAGAGGCGGGCGCCGAGTCCGTCGGCGCGGCGGCAGGCCTCGGCGTCCTCGTGGCTGTCGGTCTCGGGGGTGGCGGTGCCCAGGTTGAGGGTGAGACCGAGTTCGAGGTCGTTGCCGCGCGCGGCGGCCTGCTCCCTCATGTACCGGGAGGCGAGGCCGTGGCCCAGGAGCAGGTGGTGGACGGCGTGGATGGCGTCGCCGAAGTTCTTCCGGCCGGGGGCCTGGTTGCCGTACGCGTAACCGAGCATCGCCGAGCACCACGGCTCGTTCAGCGTGGTCCAGTGCTTCACCCGGTCGCCCAGGGCGTCGTAGGCGAGGGCTGCGTACTCGGCGAAGCGGTAGGCGGTGTCGCGGGCCGGCCAGCCGCCGGCGTCCTCCAGCTCCTGCGGGAGGTCCCAGTGGTAGAGCGTGATCCACGGGGTGATGCCCTTGGTGTCCATCTCGTCCAGCAGCCGCTTGTAGAAGTCGAGGCCCTTGGCGTTGGCGGGGCCCCGGCCGCCGGGCTGGACGCGGGGCCAGGCCAGCGAGAAGCGGTACGTGTCGACGCCGAGACCGGCGATCAGCGCGACGTCCTCGGGCATCCGGTGGTAGTGGTCGCAGGCCACGTCACCGTTCTCACCGCGGACGACCATGCCCGGCACCCTGCAGTACGTGTCCCAAATGGACGGCGTTCTGCCGTCCTCGGCCGCCGCTCCCTCGATCTGGTACGCGGCGGTGGCGACGCCCCAGCGGAAGTCGGCGGGCAGACCGGGGACGGCCTGGGCTGTCAGCTCGCGGGCGTAGGCCCGGGGGGTGCTGAGGTTCATGGGTCTCCTGGGGTGTGCGTGACGTCGGCGCTACGAACGAACAGCGGGGGCCGGGGCTTCCTTGTGGAGCCAGCAGGCCACCGAGCGGGAGCCGTCCCCGTCCGGAGCCGCGAGCACCGGGACGTGGGTGTCGCAGCCCTCGACCTTCTTGGCGCAACGGGGGTGGAAGGCGCAGCCTGCCGGCATCGCGGACAGGTGCGGGGGCGATCCCGGGATGCCGCTGAGTTCGCGGCGGGGCCCGTGCAGGGCGGGGAAGGAGTGCAGAAGCCCGTCGCTGTACGGGTGGCGGGGGTCGCGGTAGAGGTCGGACGCGCCGGCCTCCTCGACGATCCGGCCGCCGTACATGATCGCGATCCGGTCGGAGAACTCGATGAGGAGGGAGATGTCGTGCGTGATGAAGACGACGGAGAAGCCGAGTTCCTCACGCAGCTTGACCAGTTGGCGCAGGATCTGGCGCTGCATGACGACGTCGAGCGCGGTGGTGGGCTCGTCCATGATGACGATCTCGGGCTCCAGGGCGAGGGCCATCGCGATCATCACGCGTTGGCGCATGCCGCCGGAGAGCTGGTGCGGGTAGGCGCCGAGCCGGTCGGCGGAGATGCCGACCAGGTTCAGCAGTTCCCTGGCCCGCGCGGTCCGCTCGCTCTTCCTCATCTCCGGGCGGTGAGCCTGGAGTACGTCGGTGAGCTGGCTGTGGACCGTGTGCACCGGGTTGAGCGAGTTCATCGCGCCCTGGAAGACGATCGACAGCTCCTGCCACCGGAAGGCGCGCAGTTCGGGCGCCGACAGGGTGAGCAGGTCGAGCGCCTGGCCGTCGCGCTGGTGGTAGTGGACCTCGCCGCCGGTGATCACGCCTGGCGGGGAGAGGAGCCGGGTGACGGCGTAGGCCAGGGTGGACTTGCCGGAGCCCGACTCGCCTGCGAGGCCGAGGACTTCGCCGCGGTGCAGGGTGAGGTCGATGTCGCGCAGCGCGTGTACGGCGTCCGCGCCGGTCCCGTAGTCGACGTTGAGACCGCTGATGGTGAGGACGGGCTCGCTCATGAGCGGGTTTCCTTCTCGGAAGTGCCGGTACGGGCCACGGGGGTGAAGCCGGTGTCGGTTCTGTCCGTGCGGGCCACGGGGGTGAAGCCGACGCGCATGCGGACCTTCCGGGAGGCGCCGGTCTCGGTGCGCAGGCGCGGGTTGACGAATTCGTCGATGCCGAAGTTGATGAGGGCGAGCGACATGCCGAGCAGCGCGATGCAGAGCCCGACGGGGACGAACCACCACCAGGCGCCCTGGGCGAGGGCCTGGTTGGACTGCGCCCAGAACAGGACGGTCCCCCAGTTCCAGTTGGAGATGTCGGCGACGCCGATGAAGGCGAGCGTGATCTCGGAGAGGATCGCGAAGATGACGGTGCCGACGAAGCCGGAGGCGATGACGGCGGTCAGGTTGGGGAGCACCTCGAAGAGGATGATGCGCCAGGTCGACTCCCCGGTGGCGCGGGCCGCCTCGACGTAGTCCCGGCGGCGCAGCGAGAGCGTCTGGGCGCGCAGCACCCGGGCGCCCCAGGCCCAGGAGGTCAGGGCGATGACGGCGGCGATCAGCAGGTCGCCCGCGTCGGAGACGAAGCTGGCGATGATGATGATCAGCGGCAGTCCGGGGATGACCAGGAAGACGTTGGAGAGCAGCGAGAGCACCTCGTCGGCGGCGCCGCCGAGGAAGCCGGCGCTGACCCCGACGAGCACGGACAGCACCGTGGCGAGGATGCCCGCGACGAATCCGACGATCAGGACACCCCGGGCGCCCACGAGGATCTGCGAGAGCACGTCCTGGCCGATGTGCGTGGTGCCGAACCAGTGGGCCCCGGACGGCGGCTGAAGCAACTGGTCGCTCATCGCGTCGGGGTCGTACGGGGCGATCCACGGGCCGATGACGGCGATCAGCACGAAGAAGAGCAGGATGCCGAGTCCGACGACGGTCTTGCGTCCGCGCAGGAAGCGGAACCTGCGCCTGCTGGGCGCCGGGGTCTCGGCGGCGTCGAGTACGGCTACCTCGGTGGCGGTGACGGCCATGTCCTACGCCTCCCTTCGGGTACGGGGGTCGAGGAGCATGTAGAGGACGTCGGCGAGGAGGTTCGCCGCGAGGACGGAGAGCGTGATGATGAGGAAGACGCCCTGCATGAGGGGGTAGTCCTTGGCTCCGACGCCCTGGAGGAGCTGGAAGCCGATGCCCGGGTAGTTGAAGACCATCTCGACCAGGAGCGTGCCGCCGACGATGAAGCCGAGTGAGAGGGCGAAGCCGGAGATGTTGGGGAGGATCGCGTTGCGGGCGGCGTACCCGAACATCACCCGGCGCTCGGACAGGCCCTTGGCCTGGGCGACCATGACGTAGTCCTCGCTCGACACCGTCACCATCATGTTGCGCATGCCGAGGACCCAGCCGGCCACGGCGCTGAGCACGATCGTGAGGCCGGGCAGCGCCCCGTGGTAGAGCGCGCTGGAGATGAACGGCCAGTCGAAGGCGGGCACCAGCCCGTCGTCGTATCCGCCACCGGCCGGGAAGAGCGGCCATTTCATGGCGAACAGCCAGATGGCGACGAGGCCGAGCCAGAAGTACGGGATGGCCGAGATGAACGTGGTGACGGGCAGCAGGCTGTCCATCCACGAGCCGCGCCGCCAGCCGGTGAAGACCCCGAGGCCGGTGCCGAGCACGAAGCTGATCAGCGTGGTGATGCCGACGAGCGCGAGTGTCCACGGCAGTGCGTCGCCGATGACCTCGCTGACCGGTGTCGGGAAGAAGGTGAACGACAGCCCGAGGTCGCCATGGAACAGGTGCACCCAGTAGTCGGTGTACTGGTCCCAGAGCGACTGGTGCTTGTCCAGGCCGAACAGCGCCTTGAGCGAGGCGATGGCACTGGTGTCCAGCTGCCCCTGGAAGCGGGCGATGAGGGACTGCACCGGATCGCCGGGCATCAGCCGCGGGATGAGGAAGTTGATGGTGATCGCGGCCCACGCGGTGACCAGGTAGAAGGCGAGCCGTTGGAGCAGGTACTTCACTTCGCAGCCTCCTTCGCCGCAGCGCCTTCGGAGTCGTACAGCCAGCAGGCGGCCCACTGGCCGTCGGCCAGGTCGAAGCGCGGCGGCGGTTCGGTGCGGCAGCGCTCCATGGCCTTCGGACAGCGGGGGTGGAAGCGGCAGCCGGCCGGCGGGTCGATGAGGGAGGGCGGTTCGCCGCTGCCGGTCTCCTCCTGCTCCACCTCGTCGACGACCCGGTCCGGGTCGGGCGCCGAGGCGATCAGGAGCTGGGTGTAGGGGTGGGCGGGGCGCTGGGTGACGGTCTCGCTGTCCCCGCCCTCGACGATCCGACCCGCGTACATCACGAGCGTGGAGTCCGCGAAGTAGCGGGCGGAGGCGATGTCGTGGGTGATGTAGAGGATCGCGAGGTGCATGCGGTCCTTGAGGTCTTTGAGGAGGTTGAGCACGCCGAGCCGGATCGAGACGTCCAGCATCGAGACGGGCTCGTCGGCGAGAAGGACCTGGGGGTCGGCGCCGAGCGCGCGGGCGATGGCCACGCGCTGGCGCTGACCTCCCGACAGCTCGTGCGGGAACTTGTCCAGATACTGATGAGGAGGAGTCAGCTGGACACGGTTCAGCAGAGCGGTCAGGTTCTGTTCCAGTTCCGCTTCGCCGCTGCCCGCCCTGCCGTGGATCTTCAGGGCGCGGGTGAGGTGGTAGCGCACGGTGTGCACGGGGTTCAGCGAGGCGAACGGGTCCTGGAAGATGAGCTGGACCCGGCGTACGTACCTGCGGAAGGACCGGCCACGTCCGGCCTTCACCGCCTGACCGCCCAGGTGGATCTCGCCCTCGGTGAGCGGATACAGCTGGGCGAGCAGCCTGGCGACGGTCGACTTCCCGGAGCCCGACTCCCCCACCAGTGCCGTGACGGTGCCGCGCCGCAGTTGCAGCGAGACGTCGTCGACGGCGTGGACGGTGCGGCGCCTGCCCGCGAGGAGATCGCGGCCGGTGCGCCGTACGGCGAAGTGTTTGGTGACTCCGCGTGCTTCGAGCACGACGTGGTTGTTCTGGGTCTGTTCAGACATGGCCGGTTCCTGGATCCCTGGGTGTGAGGCCGACGGCCCTACTTCGACGGCTTGAGATTCAGCACGACTTCCAGCGACGAGGGCTGGGTGTGCTGCGGGTCGGCGTACGGGTTGGCCTCGGTGGGCCAGCCCACCCAGTTCTTGGTGGAGTACTCGGCCCCGATGGGGGCGGCCGCGGTCGGGATGACGGGCGCCTGCTCGACCATGATCTTCTGCAGGGTGTTCATGGCGGTGGCCCGGGCCTCGTCGGTCGTGGCGCCGGCGAAGTCCTTCAGCGCCTCGGTGGCCTCGGTGTTCTTGAAGCGGCCGAAGTTGCCGAGCTGGGAGGCCTTGCCGATGGGCTGGAGGAGGGCCCCGTCCATGATGTTCTGGTACATGTCGTACGGGGTGGCGCCGCTGTTGGTCCAGTGCAGGGTGGCGTCGAAGTTGCCGTTGGCGACGTCCGCGCCCCAGGCCTCGGCGGTCTGCGTCTTGACCTTGGCCTCGATGCCGAGCTTCTTGATGTTGTCCTTGATGATCGCGAGGCCGGTGATGTAGTCGTTCCAGCCGGCGGGGTCGGTGAAGGTGAGCTTCACGGGCTTGCCGCCCGGGTCCTTCAGCACGCCGCCGCTGAGCGTGAAGCCGGCCTTCTCCAGGACCTTCTTGGCGCCCTCGACGTCCGGCTTGATGGTCGCGCCCTTGTACTCGGGCGCGAGGAAGGACTCACCGGCGGGCAGCGGGATGCCGGTCGGGTTGGTGATCTCCGGGTAGAGGGTCGCCTCGGCCTGGACGTAGATCGCCTTGCGGTCGACGACCATCGCCATGGCCTTGCGCAGCGCCGGGTTGTCGAACGGCTTGCGGGCGGTGTTGAACCACAGTCCGTGGATGCCGAGCCCGGAGGGGAACCAGAGCTTGTGGTTCTTGGGGTCCTTGGCGATGTACAGCTGCTTGTAGTTCGGCATGAAGACGAACGACCACTCCAGCTTGCCGCTCGCCAGGGCGGTGGTCGCCGCGCTGTTGTCGTTGTACGTGCTGTAGCGCAGCTCCTTGACCTTCGTCGCGCCCTTCCAGTACGTGGGCGTGGCGGTCAGGGTGGTGGTCTGCGGGGTGAACGTCTTGAGCTTGTACGGCCCCGAGCCGACGGGCGTCCGGTTGGGCCAGGTCTCCGGGTCCTTGACGCCTTCCCAGATGTGCTTGGGCACGATGAACTGGTTGATGATCTTGTTCTGGTTGACGTACTGGGAGTCGTCGAAGGTCAGGACGACCTTCTTGCCCTGGACCTCGACGCCGCCGAAGGCGATGCCGTTGCCGTTGAGCGCCGGGTGCTTCTTCAGAAGGTTGAAGGTGAACGCGACGTCCTCGGCGGTCAGCGGCTTGCCGTCGGCCCACTTCGCCTTGTCGTTCAGGGTGAAGGTGACCTTGGTGAAGTTGAGGTCCCACGTCCAGTCCGTCGCCAGCCACGGGTCGGCCTTCTCGGCGGGGCGGATCTGGCGGGTCATCGCCAGCGGCTCGTAGATCATGTAGCGGTAGCCGAGGGTGGCGCCCGCCGACGTGGCCAGGAACGGGTTGCTGTTGTTCGTCTGCGGCCCGTCCGGCTTTCCGAGGGTCAGGACGCCCGAGGCGCTGCCGCTCTTGTTGTGGTTCGAGTTGGCGGACGAGCATCCGGCGGCGAGCGCGACCACCGCGGTGGCGAGCGCGACCGCTCTGAGCGTGTGCTGACGGCGTGCGGACATGGCGACTCCAGGAGGGACTGGCGGGTCTCGAAGATCCGGAAACGGGCAGCGCTCGGCGCGCCGGGTACGGGCGGTGCGGGTGCGGTGCGGGTCCTGCGGGTGCGGCGCGGGCCGGAGCCCCCTCCGCTAAGGCGCCGAGTGGCGCACGACCAGTTCGGTGGGCAGCACGAGGGGTGCGTCGGGCACGGGTGTGCCGCCGAGGTGGGAGAGCAGCATCCGTGCGGCGGCCTCACCCATCTGACGGGTGGGCTGGCGCACGGTGGTCAGGGGTGGTTCGGTGTGCTCGGCCATCGGGATGTCGTCGAACCCGACCACCGCGATATCGCCGGGCACGGTCCGCCCCGCGGCGCGCAGCGCCCGCAGCACGCCGGCGGCGGAGATGTCGTTGTGCGCGAAGACCGAGTCGAACTCGGCTCCCGAGGCGATGAGTTGCTCCATGGCCAGCCGGCCGCAGGGCTCGGTGAAGTCGCCGCGGACGACGAGGTCGGTGGGCAGGACGGAGACGAATCCCGCCAGCCGGTCGCGTACGCAGCCGAAGTGCTGGGGGCCCGTGAGGACCACGGGCCTGGTGCGGCCGGCGTCCCGCAGATGACGGGCGGCCGACGCGCCTCCTTCGTGGTTGGTGGTCACGACGGAGGGGAACTCGGGGTGGTGGCCGCGATCGTCGATCAGCACGATCGGCAGGCCGCCGCGGTGCAGTGCTGTGAGGTGGTCGAGGGTGTTCTCGGGCTCGACCACCACCAGTCCGTCGAAGGCCCGCGCCGACACCTGGGTGGTGAAGCGCTCCACGGACTCGGCCCCGCGGTTGCAGGTGAAGAGCAACAGCCCGTAGTCGGCGGCCTCGACGGTGTCGACGACGCCCTGAAGCAGCTCGCCCATCCACGGCCAGGTCAGCGAGGGCACCAGCATGCCGACCGTACGGCTGCTGCCGCGGGCCAGACCGACGGCGCCCGAGCTGGGGACGTAACCGAGCTGTGCGATCACTTCACGAACACGGGCGGCCGTCTCCGCGTCCACTTCGCCCTTGGTGTTGATGACCCGGGAGACGGTCGTCTTGCTGACGCCGGCCTCGCGGGCGACATCAGCCATGGTGACACGCATCGAGGGCCTCCAGGACACAACGGGACAGAGCGAACGAGCAGCCGTGGAACCGGTACCGCAACCGGTTCCGGAACCGGTACCGGCGTTGGTGGCGTGAGTTAACCGCGCCGGAACAGGGCCGTCAATACTTCACGTCGACATTGGTCCGTACCCATCCTTCGAGCAGCGGGAAAGGCGATTGCGTTCAAGTCCTGAACACAAAGCGCTCTTGACGTGGGCACGTAAGAGCAGTTCACTCCCCTCTCGTCCGACGGCACGTCCCCCACGCTCCCGCCGAGGAAGGCATCAGCCATGATCCGATCAGGAAGGGCGGCCAGGGCGCTGCTCGCCGCAGCGCTCGCCGCCGCCGGCCTCACCGGACTCTCGTCCGGCACCGCGCAGGCCGCCGGTGAGACGGTGAACATCGCCCTGACCACCACCGACGACGCGGGCGGCCGTCATGTCACCCGGGGGCTGCAGGCGCAGACCCCGGTCACGTTCGGGGCCGGTAACGGGGGCGGCGGTACGAACATCACCGTCGACGAGAACACCAGGTACCAGACCTTCACCGGCGGCGGCGCCTCGTTCACCGACACCGCGGCGTACCTGCTGAAGAGCAGCGGGGCGCTGAGCCAGGCGACCCGCGACGCCACGATGAAGAAGCTGTTCTCCCCCACGGAGGGCATCGGACTGTCGTTCGTACGCAATCCGATGGGCGGTTCGGACCTGGCACGGTACGGCTACACGTACGACGACCTGCCCTCCGGGCAGACCGACCCGTCACTCGCGAAGTTCTCGATCGCACACGATCTGGAGGACGTGCTGCCGCTGACGAAGCAGGCCAGGCAGCTCAACCCTGCGCTGACGACGGTGGCGTCCCCGTGGACCGCACCGGCCTGGATGAAGGACAGCGGGCAGCTGAACGGCGGCTGGCTGAAGGCGGAGAACTACGGCGCGTACGCCGACTACTTCGTGAAGTACCTCCAGGCCTACCGGGATCAGGGCGTCCCGGTCGACTACGTCACCGCACAGAACGAACCGACGTGCTGTTCGGGATACCCCTCGATGAGCTGGAACGGCTCCGGACTGGCCTACTTCACCAAGAGCGAGCTGCTGCCGAAGCTGGCCTCGGCCGGACTGGCCACCAAGGTGCTCGCGCACGACTGGAACTGGGACACCTACGACGCGTACGCCGCGGCCACCGTGGACGACGCGGCCGTGCGCAACCACCCCAACTTCGGCGGAGTGGCCTGGCACGGGTACGGCGGTGACATCGCCAAGCAGACGACGGTGCACAACCAGTACCCGTCGATGGACGCGTTCCAGACCGAGCACTCGGGCGGGACCTGGATCGCCGACCAGCAGCGCGAAGACATGATGAACATCATCGATTACACCCGCAACTGGGCGAAGTCGGTGACCAAGTGGTCCCTGGCGGTGGACCAGAACCGCGGCCCGCACAACGGTGGCTGCGGCACCTGCGACGGGCTGATCACCGTACACAACGGCGACAGCAGGAGCGGCCAGGTCGACTACACGGTCGAGTACTACACGATGGGCCACCTGACCAAGTTCGTCCGCCCGGGAGCCTCCCGGATCTCCTCCACCGCCAGCTCCACCGTGCCCAATGTCGCCTGGCGCAACCCGGACGGCTCGAAGGCGCTGATCGCGTACAACGGCGGCGGCTCGGCGCAGCAGATCACGGTCAACTGGGGCGGCAGTAAGTTCAGTTACTCGCTCCCCGCCCGCACCTCGGCGACCTTCACCTGGTCGGGGACGCAGTCCGGGGCCGAGGCCGCCTCGGGGGCGCTGTCCGGACCCGGCGGCAAGTGCCTGGACGCTACGGGCAACACCGGCGCCGACGGCACCCCGGTCCAGCTCTGGGAGTGCACGGGAGCGGCCAACCAGCGCTGGACCGTCCAGGGTGACGGCTCCATCCGTACGCTCGGCGCCTGCCTGGACGTGACCTCGGGCTCGACGGCCAACGGTGCGAAGGTCCAGCTGTACACCTGCAACGGCACCTCGGCGCAGCGCTGGACGTACAACGCCGCGACGGGCGACATCGTCAACACGGCCGCGGACAAGTGCCTGGACGTGACCGGTCAGTCGACGGCGAACGGGGCCCGCACCCAGATCTGGACGTGCACCGGTGCGGCCAACCAGAAATGGCACCTCCAGTAGGAGCCGGCAGGAGCCGCACACACCTGGACCGCGGGCCGGGGAGCCGGCCCGCGATCCGGACGTGTCCGATTGCGTTACTCGGTCGGCTCGACGCCCGCGCGCAGCAGCCCGAAGGTGTACGCGTCCTCCAGGGCCTGCCAGGACGCCGCGATGACGTTCTCGGCGACCCCCACGGTCGCCCAGTCGCCCTTGCCGTCGCCCGTGGTGATCAGGACGCGGGTGGTGGACTCGGTGCCGGTGCGGCCCTCCAGGATGCGGACCTTGTAGTCGACCAGCTCCAGCTTGGCGAGCTGCGGGTAGATCCGCTCCAGGGCGACCCGCAGCGCCCGGTCGAGCGCGTTGACCGGGCCGTTGCCCTCGGCGGTGGCGACGAGGCGCTCGCCCTTGGCCCAGAGCTTCACGGTCGCCTCGTTGGCGTGGGTGCCGTCGGGGCGGTCCTCGACGATGGCGCGCCAGGACTCCACGCGGAAGTAGCGCCGGGGCCTGCCCTCGACCTCGGCGCGCAGCAGGAGTTCGAAGGACGCGTCGGCCGCCTCGTAGGTGTAGCCCTGGAGTTCGCGGGCCTTGACCCGCTCGACGACGCGCCCGACGAGCTCGCGGTCGCCGCCGAGGTCGACTCCGAGCTCCTGGCTCTTGAGCTCGATGGAGGCGCGGCCCGCCATGTCGGAGACGAGCATGCGCATGCTGTTGCCGACCAGCGCCGGGTCGATGTGCTGGTACAGGTCCGGATCGATCTTGATCGCGGAGGCGTGCAGCCCGGCCTTGTGGGCGAAGGCCGAGACGCCGACGTACGGCTGGTGGGTGGAGGGCGTGAGGTTGACGACCTCGGCGATGGCATGCGAGACGCGGGTCATGTCGGCGAGGGCGCCCTCGGGCAGGACCTGCTTGCCGTACTTGAGCTCCAGAGCGGCGACGACCGGGAAGAGGTTGGCGTTGCCGACCCGCTCGCCGTAGCCGTTGGCGGTGCACTGGACGTGCGTGGCGCCCGCGTCGACGGCGGCCAGGGTGTTGGCGACGGCGCAGCCGGTGTCGTCCTGGGCGTGGATGCCGAGGCGCGCGCCGGTGTCGGCGAGGACGGTGGCGACGACGGCCTGGACCTGGGCGGGGAGCATCCCGCCGTTGGTGTCGCAGAGGATGACGACGTCGGCGCCCGCCTCGGAGGCGGCCCGGACGACGGCTTTGGCGTACGCGGCGTTGGCACGGTACCCGTCGAAGAAGTGCTCGCAGTCGACGAAGACCCTGCGCCCCTGGGCGACCAGGTGGGAGACGGTGTCGCGCACCATCTCCAGGTTCTCGTCCAGCGTGGTGCGCAGGGCGAGCTCCACATGGCGGTCGTGCGACTTGGCGACCAGGGTGATCACCGGGGCGCCCGACTCCAGCAGCGCCTTGACCTGCGGGTCTTCCGCCGCCTTGCCGCCGGCCCTTCGGGTCGCGCCGAAGGCGACCAGCTCGGCGTTCTTGAACTCGATCTCCTGGCGGGCGCGGGCGAAGAACTCGGTGTCGCGGGGGTTGGCGCCCGGCCAGCCGCCCTCGATGAAGCCGACGCCGAAATCGTCCAGGTGCCGGGCGATGGTCAGCTTGTCCGCGACCGTCAGGTTGATGCCTTCACGCTGGGCGCCGTCGCGCAGCGTGGTGTCGAAGACATGGAAACTGTCGTCGGTGGGCTTGGCCTTGGTGGTCATGCTGGTCTGACTCCTGTCGGATGAGTGGATCCGGACGATCTGGCTCCACTTGCCCCCATCATCCCGCGCGCCTCGTCCCGGCCCCTGGTGAGGGCCGGAAAACAAAAAACCCCTCGCGGGTGCGAGAGGTCTGCGCGCGGGTCTGGGGCACGGTGGCCGTGCCGTACGTGGTGGTACGGGACGATCACTGCGGACCGGCGCGCCTGTTGCCAATAATCATGACGAACGAGGACACGGAAGCAGTCTGGCACAGGACCGCCTCCGTGCCCCGCCCCGTCTCAGGATGCGGGCGTGACGCTCGTCGCCCCGGACGGCGTCGCCTTCTCTCCCGCACGCACGGCGGCGACGCGGTTCAGGTCGATGTCGCGGGTCTCGCGCATGGTCAGGTAGACGACGAGCGAGACCGCTGCGCAGCCCGCCACGTACCAGTAGAAGCCGGATTCGGCGCCGGCGTTCTTGAACCACAGCGCCACGTACTCGGCGGTGCCGCCGAACAGCGCGTTGGCGACGGCGTACGAGAGGCCGACGCCCAGGGCGCGGATGTTGGTCGGGAAGAGTTCGGCCTTCACGCAGGCGTTGATGGACGTGTAGCCGGTGATCACGAGCAGCGCGAGGAGCGCGAGGCCGAGCGCGGGCCAGAAGGTGTCCGCGTGCCCCAGCATCGTCATGATCGGCACGGTCAGGAAGGTCGAGCCGATCGCGAAGGTGATCAGCAGGGGGCGTCGGCCGATCCGGTCGGACAGCATCCCGGCCAGCGGCTGGATGCACATGAAGACGAACAGCGCGCAGAAGCTGACGAGCGAGGCGGTCGACTTCTCCATGCCGGCGCTCTTGGAGAGGAACTTCGTGAGGTAGGTCGTGTACGTGTAGTAGGCGACGGTCCCGCCCATGGTCAGCGCCATCACGAGGAACGCCTCGCGCCGGTGCTGCCACAGCACCTTCAGCGTGCCGCGGTCCTGCTGCTCGGCGGCGCCGGACTCGGCGTACACCTCGGTCTCCAGCATGGAGCGCCGCAGGTAGAAGACGATGCCCGCGCCGAGCGCGCCGACGACGAACGGGATGCGCCAGCCCCAGCTGTGCAGCGCCGCCTCGGACATGTTGCGCTGGAGGAGGATCTGGAGGCCGAGACCGACGAGCTGTCCCGCGGTCATGGACACGTACTGGAAACTGGAGGCGAAGCCGCGCTTCTCGGGTGCAGACGCCTCGGTGAGGTAGGTGGCGCTGGCCGCGTACTCACCACCGACGGACAGCCCCTGGAGCAGCCGGGCCAGCATCAGCACGGCGACGCCCCCGTATCCGGCGACCTCATAGGTCGGCGCGATCGCGATGAGAACCGCGGACGCCGACATGAGGGTGACGGTCAGCGTGAGGGCGGCCTTGCGGCCCTTGCGGTCGCCGATCCGGCCGAGCAGCCAGCCGCCGACCGGACGCATGAAGAAGCCGACGGCGAAGATGCCCATGGTGTTCATGAGGTTGGCGGTCTCGTTGCCTTCGGGGAAGAACGAGTCCGCGAAGTACACCGCGAAGGTCGCGTACACGAACCAGTCGAACCACTCGACCATGTTGCCGGCCGAGCCGACCCAGATTTTCTTCCACTGCTCTCGTCCCATGGTGGGACACCGTGCCCGAACCGCGGGAAGGCCGACAAGAGTGCAGGGCGCAACGATCGCGGGTACTTACGTGCGTTGCGTTCACGACCGGGTGACGTCAGCCCGCCACGGTCAGCGCTTCGTCGAGGAACTCCCGCACACGTTCCAGAACTTGGGACCGGCTGGTGCCGGGAAGTCCGACCACCACATGGACGCTGAACCCGTCGAGCAGGGCACGCAGCCGGGTGGCGAAGTGCTCGGCGTCGACCCGGCGGAACTCCCCGCGCGCACCGCCCTCGGCGAGCAGCGCCACCAGGTCGCGGTGCCACGCGCCCTCGATCGCGGCCTGCCGGGCGCGCGCCTCGTCACCGGCGTCGCGCGAGCGGTTCCAGACCTCCAGCCAGAGCGTCCAGTGCGGGTCGCGGTGACCGGCCGGGAGGTAGAGGCCGATGTAAGCGTCGAGCCGCTCGCGGACGCTCTCCGGCCGGGACAGCAGCAGGCGCCGCCGCTCCCCGAGCCGGTTCTCGCTCCACTCCAGGGTCTGGAGCAGCAGCTCGTCCTTCGTACGGAAGTAGTAGAGGAGATGGCCGCTGCTCATGCCGACCTCTCGGCCGAGCCCCGCCATCGTCAGGCCGTCGAGGCCGCGTTCGGCGACGGTGGCCATGACGGCGGCGAGCACGTCCTCGCGGGGCGGGGCGGTGTTGCGGGTGCGCGGGGCGGGGGGCACGGTTCAGACCTTCGGCTGCTGCTGGGTGATGCAGTGGATGCCGCCGCCCCCGGCGAAGATGGTGCGGGCGTCGACGAGTGTCACCGTACGGCCGGGGAAGAGGCGGCGGAAGATTCCGGCGGCGAGCTCGTCGCGCGGATCGCCGAAGGCGCACAGGACGACGCCGCCGTTGCAGACGTAGTGGTTGATGTAGGAGTAGTCGACCCACTCCCCGCCGGCCCGCAGCACGGTGGGCGCGAGGACCTCCACGACCTCCAGCGGCCGCCCCTTCGCGTCGGTGGCCGCGCGCAGGATGCGTACGGTCTCCTGGGTGATCTCGTGGTCGGGGTGGGCCGGGTCCGGCTGGACGTGGGCGACGACGGTGCCGGGGCGGGCGAAGGCGGCGACGATGTCGACATGGCCGAGCGTGCCGTACGTCCCGTAGTCGCCGGACAGGCCGCGCGGCAGCCAGATGGCCTTCTCGGTGCCCAGGCGCGCGTGGACCTCGGCCTCGACCTGCTCACGGGTCCAGTCGGGGTTGCGTTCCTTGCCTAGCTGCACGGTCTCCGTGAGCAGGACGGTGCCCTCGCCGTCGACGTGGATCGCGCCGCCCTCGTTGACCAGGGGCGAGCTGTGCACGGGGACGCCGGCGAGCTCGGCGACGGAGCGGGCGATGTGCCGGTCGTGCTCCCAGCGAGCCCAGCCCTGGGCGCCCCAGCCGTTGAACGTCCAGTCGACCGCCGCCAGTTCGGTGTCGTCGGTGACGAAGGTGGGGCCGATGTCCCGCATCCAGGCGTCGTCGAGCGGGCGCACCGCCAGCTCGATGTCCGGGCCGAGCAGGGCGCGGGCGCTGTCCTCCTGACCCGGGCCGACGACCACCGTGACGGGTTCGAAGCGGCGGACGGCGTGGGCGACGGCGGCCCAGGCGCGGCGGGCCTCGTCGAGTTCGGCCGGGGTGTCGAAGGTGGGGTTGGGGCCCGGCCAGGCCATCCAGGTGCGTTCGTGCGGGGCCCATTCGGGCGGCATGCGGAAGGTCACGGCGGATCCTTGGAGGAAGGGAAGCGGGGGGTTCTTACAGGAAGTAGAGCCGGTTGAGGGAGACCGACTCGGCGGGCTCGGAGCTGAGCGGGTCGCCGTCCAGCGTGACGAGGCCGCTGCGGGCGTCCACATCGACCGCTCCCGTACGGGAGTTGAGGCGGAGGTCGGCCGGGCCGATGCCACGGGTGCCCCGGACGCCGACGCGTCGTCTGCGGGTCGGCATGGCGTCCGCCCCCAGCTGGGTGGCGGCCTGCGAGACGAAGGCGACCGAGAGATCGGCGGCGGTGGCCCCGTATGCGCCGAACTGCGGTCCGAGGACGAGCGGTTCGCAGGTGTCGGTGGCGGCGTTGGGGTCGCCGGTGACGCCGTAGGCGGGGAAGCCGGACTTCAGGACCAGTTGCGGCTTCGCGCCGAAGAACTCGGGCCGCCACAGCACGATGTCGGCGAGCTTCCCGCTCTCGATGGAGCCGATCTCGTGCGCGAGGCCGTGGGCGATGGCCGGGTTGATGGTGAGCTTGGCGATGTAGCGCAGCACCCGGGCGTTGTCGTCGCCCGGCCCGTCACCCTCCATCGGGCCGAGTTCGGCCTTCATCTTCCCGGCCATGGCGAAGGTGCGGCGGACGGTCTCCCCGGCCCGCCCCATGCCCTGCGCGTCGGATGAGGTGATCCCGATCGCCCCGAGGTCGTGCAGCACGTCCTCGGCGCCCATCGTGCCGGCCCTGATCCGGTCGCGGGCCATGGCGGCGTCGCCGGGCAGGTCCGTCTTCAGGTCGTGGACGGAGACGATCATCCCGTAGTGCTCGGCCACCGCGTCCCGCCCGAAGGGGAGGGTGGGGTTGGTGGAGGAGCCGATGACGTTCGGCACGCCCGCCATCTTCAGGACGTTGGGGACGTGCCCGCCGCCGCAGCCCTCGATGTGGAAGGCGTGGATGGTGCGCCCCTCCAGGACACGCAGGGTGTCCTCGACCGACAGGCACTCGTTCAGCCCGTCGCTGTGCAGGGCGACCTGGACGTCGTACTCCTCGGCGACGCGCAGCGCGGTGTCCAGGGCGCGGGTGTGGGCGCCCATGTCCTCGTGGACCTTGAAGCCACAGGCCCCGCCCTCGGCGAGCGCTTCGACGAGCGGCGCCTCGTGGGAGGAGGAACCGCGGCCCAGGAAGCCGATGTTGACCGGCCAGGCGTCGAAGGCGTTGAAGGCGTGGCGCAGGGCCCACGGCGAGTTGACGCCGACGCCCCAGACCGGGCCGAACTCCTGGCCGATGATCGTGGTCACGCCGGAGGCGAGCGAGGCCTCCATGATCCGCGGCGAGAGCAGGTGGACATGGGTGTCGACGGCCCCCGCCGTGGCGATCATGCCCTCGCCGGACACGATGGACGTGCCCGTGCCGACGACGACGTCCACCCCGTCGAGGGTGTCCGGGTTCCCGGCGCGGCCGATCGCGGCGATCCGGCCCTCGCGGATGCCGATGGACACCTTTCGGATGCCCTGCACGGCGTCGATGACCAGCACATTGCTGATCACCACGTCGCAGGTCTCCCGGACGGCGGCGGCCTTGAGGTGCAGCCCGTCACGGGCGGTCTTGCCGAATCCGGCGAGGAACTCGTCGCCGGGCTTCTGGGCGTCGGACTCGACCCTGACGGTCAGCCCGGAGTCGCCGAGCCTGACCCGGTCCCCGGCACGGGGGCCGTGGACGGAGGCGTACTCGTACGGATCGATGCTCATCGCTCTGCTCCCAGGTAGCCGCAGGCAGCCGCACGCCGCAGCGCCTCCTCGCGCGCCCCGGGTGTGTCGAGCGGACCGTCGACCAGCCCGGCGAACCCGATCGCGACACGGTCGCCGCCGATGGGCACCAGGCCCACCTCGGCCCGTTCACCGGGCCCGAAGCGGACCGAGGACCCCGCGGGGACGCAGAGCCGCATCCCGTACGCCGTCGCACGGTCGAAGTCGAGCCGCGGGTTGGCCTCGAAGAAGTGGAAGTGCGAGGTCACGGAGACCGGGACGGTCGCGGTGTTGCGGACGTCCAGCCGTACCGCGGGCTCCGGCTCCGGCGTGGCGGGCCCGGGCACGACCGCGCCGGGCGCTTCGTCGCCGAGGCCGGCGCCCAGCGGCCGGGAGACCACGGCGAGCCGCGATCCGTCGTCGAAGACGGCCTCCACATGGACCTCGGTCACGACGTCCGCGACCCCGGGCAGCACATCGTCCGGCCCCAGCACGCTGCGGGCGGCCTCGATCGCCTCGGAGAGCCGGCGCCCGTCCCGGGCGGCCTCGCAGACGGTGTCCGCGATCAGGGCCGTGGCCTCGGGGACGTTCAGCTTCAGACCGCGGGCGCGGCGGGCGCGGGCCAGCTCGGCGGCGCCGAAGAGCAGCAGCCGGTCGCGCTCGGTCGGGGTCAGTCGCACGTCGTCGCACCTCCTGTTTAGAGCAGCACTCTAACCAGTGAACAGGGAAAAATGGAACCCATGGCAGTCAGGTTTGAACGACACTCGAACTTCTGCGCACAGGAAAGGCCGCGCCCGGCGGAGGCGCGGCCTTTCGTGCGTACAAGCGGATGCCGACTAGCCCAGCGGGTGCATCCAGCCGTGGGTGTCCTCGGCGACACCGCGCTGGATGTCCAGCAGGCGCTCGCGCAGCCGGAGGGTGACCGGGCCCGGCGTGCCGTCGCCCTGGGTCCACTCGGCGCCCGCGCTCTTCACGGTGCCGACGGGGGTGATGACGGCGGCGGTGCCGCAGGCGAAGACCTCGGTGAGAGTGCCGTTCGCGGTGTCGTCGCGCCACTGGTCGATGGAGACGCGGTTCTCCTCGGGCTCGTAGCCGAGGTCGGCGGCGAGCCTGAGCAGCGAGTCACGGGTGATGCCCGCGAGCAGGGAGCCGGTCAGGGACGGGGTGACGATCTTGTTCCCGTACACGAAGTACAGGTTCATCCCGCCGAGCTCCTCGACCCACTTGTGCTCGACGGCGTCGAGGTAGGCGACCTGGTCGCAGCCCTTGGCCGCGGCCTCGGCCTGGGCCAGCAGGGACGCGGCGTAGTTGCCGCCGGTCTTGGCGTCGCCCATGCCACCGGGGACGGCGCGGACACGGTCCTCGGAGAGCCAGATGGAGACGGGCTTCACACCGCCGGGGAAGTACGCGCCGGCCGGCGAGGCGATGACCAGGAAGAGGTACTCGTTGGCGGGCCGGACACCGAGCCCGACCTCGGTCGCGATCATGAACGGGCGCAGGTAGAGCGACTCCTCGCCGCCGTGGGCCGGGACCCAGGCCGCGTCCTGCTGGACGAGCGCGTCGCAGGCGGCGACGAACGTCTCGACGGGCAGCTCCGGCATGGCCAGCCGGTTCGCGGAGCGCTGGAAGCGCTCGGCGTTGGCCTCGGGGCGGAAGGTGGCGACCGTGCCGTCGGGCTGGCGGTAGGCCTTGAGACCCTCGAAGATCTCCTGGCCGTAGTGCAGCGTCATGTTGGCGGGGTCGATCGACAGCGGCGCGTACGGGACGAGCTGCGCGTCGTGCCAGCCGCGGCCTTCGGTCCACTTGATCGTCACCATGTGATCGGTGAAGTGGCGGCCGAAGCCGGGCTTGACCAGGATCGCCTCGCGCTCCGCGTCGGACAGCGGGTTCGAGGAGGGCTTGAGCTCGATCGTGGGCGTCGTCATGAGTGCGTGTCCTTCACCGGTTTTGTGTGTGTAGGACCCACGCCCACGCCAGTTCCTGCCGGACGGATGCTAGGACGTCCGAGCTTCGCGGCAAGCCACGGTCCCGTTCGATTATCTCTCGCGGGGGGCCGTGCACGAAATGGCGTGAATGCGGTCCAGGGTTCGATGGTGACACCCGGGGCCGCACAGGAGAAGCCGCCGGGTGCGTGTGCGACCCGGCGGCTTCGTGAGGGAGTCGTCGGATCAGCCCGCTACGCGTACCGCGAGCGCGTCGCCGATCTCGTCGGTGCTGCGGGCACTGCCTCCCCCGGAGCCTGAAAGGCCCGGGAGGTGCCCCCCTCGCTCCGCGAGGTCGGCGGAGACGGCGTCCTCGATGCGCACGGCCTCGGCCTCGTAGCCGAGGTGGCGCAGCAGGAGGGCGACGGAGAGGATCGTGGCGGTCGGGTCGGCCTTGCCCTGGCCCGCGATGTCGGGGGCCGAGCCGTGGACCGGTTCGAACATCGACGGGAAGGCGCCCGTCGGGTTGATGTTGCCGGAGGCGGCCAGGCCGATGCCGCCGGAGACGGCCGCGGCGAGGTCGGTGAGGATGTCACCGAAGAGGTTGTCGGTGACGATGACGTCGAAGCGCTCCGGCTGGGTGACGAAGAAGATCGTCGCCGCGTCGACGTGCAGGTAGTCGGTGGTGACCTGGGGGTACTCGGCCGCGACCCTGTCGAAGGTGTTCTTCCACAGGTGACCCGCGTACACGAGGACGTTGTTCTTGTGGACCAGGGTCAGCTTCTTGCGCGGGCGGGCGGCGGCGCGCTCGAAGGCGTCGCGGACGACGCGCTCGACACCGAAGGCGGTGTTGAGGCTGACCTCGGTGGCGACCTCGTGCTCCGTGCCCGTGCGCAGCGAACCGCCGTTGCCGGTGTACGGACCCTCGGTGCCCTCACGGACGACGACGAAGTCGATGTCCGGAGTGCCGGCCAGCGGGGTCGCCGTGTTCGGGAAGAGCTTCGACGGCCGCAGGTTGATGAAGTGGTCGAAGGCGAAGCGCAGCTTCAGCAGCAGCCCGCGCTCCAGCACGCCGGAGGGCACGGACGGGTCGCCGATCGCGCCGAGCAGGATGGCGTCGTGGCCCTTGAGGGCCTCCAGCTCCGCGTCCGGGAGGGTGTCACCGGTGCGGTGCCATCGCTGGGCGCCGAGGTCGTACTCCTTGGTCTCCAGCTTCACATCCTGCGGGAGAACAGCGCGGAGGACCTTGAGCCCCTGGGCCACGACCTCCTGGCCGATACCGTCACCGGGGATCACTGCGAGATTGATGCTGGGTGCCATGTCCGGAACGATACTGCGCGTCCCACCCCGTGACACGTCGCGTCCACTATGCGGACACGTGGACGGCTGTACGTGTGCCGTTCATCTACCCCGCGGAGTGCAGTCGGGCAGCAGTCAGCGCGCTCGCCAAGAGGGGCGAGCGCATCGACCACTTCGAGATCAGCCGCGGCTGACCGGCGGCGACTGCGCGGCGGCCGACGGGACGTACGCCGACCGGTGAACGTGTCGCCGACCGACAGACGTGCGGCCCCGGTTGTTCAGTGCCCGGTGGAGCCGCCGTTGTCCCTGCGGTCCAAGGCGCGCTGCAGGGCGGCGGCGGCATTCTGCCGCTCCGACTCGGTCGGGCGGTGGGTGTGGCGGACGCGGCGGCGGACAGTGGTCTCGGCCATGGTGGATCGACTCCTTGAGATCGCGAGGATTTCGAGATCGAAAAATCGTGAACGTGATGTCGAGATCAGGGATTTCGAGGTGCCGGAAGGGGCGGGGAGCAGGCGCGGCAGGGGTTGCCTGCTTCGGGGCGCGCGCTCACGACCGCCAGTCGCTTGATCAAGCGAGACGTTCGGCTTCTACAAAGCTAGAACAGCTGCGCCGGTCTGTCTCCACAATTACTCGGACTTCCTACTATCTGAGACGGAGGTTTACGCGCGCTCACGCCGCGCTCACTCTCAGCTCCCGGATGAGCGCCCGCACGGCGAGCGATCGTGCCAGCTCAGGGGTGGTGACATAGCCCACCGAACGGGTCGGCCGCTCCGGTCCGAGAGCGGTGATCGCGACCGTGTCCGGTGCTCCTTCGAGGGACAGTCCGGGCATGATCGCCATGCCGAGACCACGGGACACCATCGAGAGCACCGCTCCGTCGTCCTCCGCCTCCACCGTCGCCCGCGGGATCCAGTCCTGGGCGGCCCACCAGTCGCGGGTGTACGAGGTGCAGCTCTCCGCCCAGTCGACCAGGGGGAGCGTCCGGGGCGCCGGATGACCGGCCGGATGTACCAGCGCGTACTCCTCCTCCCGCAGCACTCCCCCGACCAGTTCCTCCGGTACGGGTGAACTCGCGCCGATCGTCGCGATGCCGAGGTCGGCGCGGCCGTCCAGGACCTCCCCCGCCGTCCCTCGCCCCACTTCCCGGACCACGCGCACCCTCGGCTCGATCCCCGGGTGGCGGGCCCTGAGCCGTTCCAGGGCGGGCGGCAGCAGATGGAGCGCGGCGCTGCGGAAGGCGGCGATCCGCAGCGGCCCGGCCAGGGCGCCGGCCCCCTCGGGTCCGGAAGCCGCCGCCCGCGCCTCGGCGCCCATGACCTCCAGCAGCCGCAGGACGCGGCGTGCGTGCGCGACGGCACTCGCACCCGCCGCCGTGGGCCGGGCACCCTTGCGGCCGCGGTCGAAGAGCACCGCCCCGATCCTGCCCTCGCTGGTCCGGATCGCATGCGAGACCGCCGACTGCGTCATGCCCAGCGCGGCCGCGGCGCCCGAGAAGCTGCCGGCGTCCTCGACCGTGACGATGATCCGCAACTCGTGCGGGGTGAGATCGGTCATGGTGTGCGTCCCCCTGTTTCCCTCAGCCATCCATGAAAGCCGTTCATGGAAACGGGCTTTCCATCGACGGAACCCACTGCCGGCCCGATCGATTCCTTCCTACGGTCACTGCCATGACGACGACCCGCACCGCCCGTACCTTCCACCTGACCACCCGCCCCTCCGGCTTCCCCGCTCCCGGCCTCTTCTCCGTGGTCGACGCCCCGCTCCCCGCTCCCGGTCCGGGCGAGGCCCTCGTGGAGAACCTCTACCTCTCCGTGGACCCGTACCACCGCGAGGAGATGGACGGCGGCTGGGAGCTGAACACCCCGCTGGAAGGCCGCGCGGTCGGCCGGGTCGTCGCCTCCCGCGACCCCGCTCTCGCCGAGGGCGACCTGGTCTTCCACCGGCACGGCTGGCGGACCCACGCCCTGGTCACGGCCGGCACGCCCGGTACGCGCAGGCTTCCGTCGTACGAGGGCGTGCCGCTGGCCGCTCATCTCTCGATCCTCGGCGGCACCGGTCTGACCGCGTATGTGGCGCTCACCCGCACGCTGGAGCTCAGGGCGGGGCAGGATCTGTTCGTCTCGGCCGCCGCGGGCGGGGTCGGCACCGCGGTGGGCCGGATCGCCCGGCTCCTCGGCGCCGGCAGGATCGTCGGCAGCACGGGTTCGCCCGCGAAGGCCGCCCGGCTGACGGGGGAACTCGGCTTCGACGCGGCCTTCGACTACCACGACGGGCCGTTCGGTGAACTCCTCGCCGAGGCCGCGCCGGACGGACTCGACGCCGTCGTCGACAACGTGGGCGGGGACCAGCTGGAGGGCGCGATCGGGGCGCTGCGCGAGCACGGGCGGATCGCCTGGGTGGGCGCGATCGCCCAGTACCACTCCGCGGGCCGGCCGCCCGCCGCCCCGCGCAACCTCTACGACGTGGTGGGCAAGAGCCTGCGGCTCGAAGGCGTGCTGGTCCGCAACCACGGCGACGCGCAGGGCGAGTTGGAGGACCTGCTCGTCCCGCATCTGCGGAACGGCCGGATCACCCCGGACGTCACCGTCGTCGACGGCTTCGAGCGGACCGTGGACGGCTTCCTGGCCATGCTGCGCGGCGAGAACACCGGCAAGATGCTGATCCGTACGGGCGCCTAGCCGGGCGCACCCGCGCCGCACCAGAGAGATACTCAGCCGCCGTTTGAGTACCTGCCCCGTGTCGAAGGCATGCGCGGCGCACGACAGTTGGGTCCATGAACGGCCTCTACGCTCTCAAGCCCTGGTACGCGGACCGGCTCTCCGGTCTTCGCGCCTCGCTCGTCCGCCGTGAGGTGTCGCCCGACACCCTCACCGCCGCCGGCGTCGTCGCCGCGGCCGGCGGCGCAGCCGCGCTCGCCTGGCTGCCCACCGGAATCGCCGCGCTTCCCGTCGCCGTGCTGCTCGCGGCCCGGCTCGCCTTCGCCAACCTGGACGGGGCCCTGGCCCGCGACACGGGCCGCACGACGCGGCGTGGCGCGGTGCTCAACGAGCTGGGCGACCGGGTCGCGGACCTGGTGGTGCTGGCCGGATTCCTCGCGCTCGCCCCGCTCTGGCTGGTGGCGGTCGCCGCGCTCGCGGCGACGCTGCCCTCCTGGGTGTCGCTGGCCGGTGCGGCGGCCGGGGCACCCCGGCGCAACGGCGGGCCGGTCGGCAAGACCGAGCGCTGCCTGCTGGTCGTGGTCGCCGCGGCCAGCGGCTGGGCCGTACCGGTACTGATCGTGATCGCCGTCGGTTCGCTGCTCACGGCGGCGCTCCGGCTGGCCGGGCTGTGGAGGGAGCTGGCATGAGCGCCGTACTGATCGCCGAGGAGGCCGTCGTGCGGGCGGTGCCGCTGGTCGCGGGTGTGCTGGGGGCGGGCGGGGTCGCGGTCGCGGTCCTCCCCTCGAAGGTGCGGATGCGCGCCGAACTGCGCAGACGGTGGCGGACCTGGGCGCTGGTCGCGCCGGTCTTCCTGGGGGCGTACGCCCTGGGCGGCGGCGGCACGTACGCGCTGGCCGCGGGGCTCGGGGTGATCGCCGCGAGCGAGTTCGTCCGGATGGCCGGACTGCGGCGCGGCGACCATGTGGTGCTGGCGGCGGCCGCGGTCACCCTGCCGGCGCTGGCCTGGCTGGGGCCGCAGCTCCTGGACCTTCGGGCGGCGGCCCTGCTGCTGGTCGCGGCCGCGTTGCCGTCGGTGCTTGGCGGGGACGACCGCACGGGCTTCACCCGCACGGCCCGCACCGCGTTCGGGCTGCTGTGGATCCCGGTCGCGCTGACCGGTCTGGTGACGCTCGGCGAGACTGCTGTGGCGGTGGGCCTGGCGGTGGCCCTCGGCGATGTCGGGGCCTGGTGCGGCGGTACGGCACTGGGCCGGCGCGGTCCGCTCGCCCGGCCGCTGTCGCCGCTGTCCCCCAACAAGACCTGGGCGGGCGTGCTCGGCGCTGCCGCCGCGACGGCCGGACTCCTGCTCGTGCTGGGCGAGTTCAGCCTCCCGCTGTGGGCGGCGGTGATCGTCGGCTGTGTGCTCGGCGACCTGATCGAGTCCATGGTCAAGCGCGAGTCGGGGGTCAAGGACGCGGGCAGCTGGCTGCCCGGCTTCGGCGGGCTGCTCGACCGGATCGACTCCCTGCTGGTGGCCCTTCTCCTGGCGACGGTGATGACGTGATGGGTGCGCTCCTGAACCTTCCTGCCCGGCTTGTGCTCCCGCGCCGCTCCCGTGCCGGCGCCGCGCTCCGGCGCGGGCTGTGGTGGGGCGTGCTGAGCCTCACCGGCGGGGTCGAGCGGCGCGGCCGGCTGCCGCGCGGCGGCTGTGTGGTGGTCGCGAACCACTCCTCGCACGCCGACACGGCGGCGCTCCTCGCGGCGCTCGACGCCCGGCACGGCCCGGCGATCGGCGCGGCGGCCGACTACTGGTTCGCCTCCCCGTGGCGGCGGCGGATCTGCCGCAGGCTGGCGGCGGGCTTCCCGGTGCGGCGGGGCGGCGGCGGGATGGAGGACCTGCTCACGATGGCCGGGGAGCTGCGGGCGGGCCGCGCGGTCGTCCTGTTCCCCGAGGGAACGCGGGCGCAGGACGGGGCGCTGGGCTCCTTCCACCGGGGCGCGCTGGTGCTGGCCGAGGAGGCCGGGGTGCCGGTGGTGCCGGTAGGGATCGCCGGTACGGACCGGCTGCTGCCCAAGCACGGACGGCTGCGTTCGGCGCTGGTGCGGGTGTCGATCGGTGAGCCGCTGCCGCCCGCCGTGACCCCGGAGGAGGCCCGGGACGCGGTGGTCGCGCTGCACGCCCGTACGGTCTCCGAGCCGCTGCGGGACTCCGCGACGCGGCGCCGGGTGGCGGCGGTCGTCACCTCGCGCTGGGGTGTGTTGCCGGCGTTCTGCTGGGCGCTTGCGGAGGCCCTGAGCTGGCCGCTGATGCCGGAGCTGCTGCTGGGCGCGGTGTGCGTGGCGGTGCCGCGCGCGGCCCTGAAGATGTCGCTCGGCGCGCTGGCCGGCAGCCTGGCGGGCGGTCTGCTGGCGCTGCACCTGGCGTCGGCCGGCGTCCATCTGCCGGCGCCGCTGACCACGGACCGGATGAGGGCGGAGGTCCGGCACGAACTGGCCCTGGAGGGCGCGTCGGCGGTGCGCCACCAGCCGTGGAACGGCATCCCGTTCAAGGTGTACGGCGCCGAGGCGGGCCGCGCCGGTGTCCCCGCGCCCGACTGGCTGGCCGCGTCGGCGGCGGCCCGCGGCTCCCGCACCCTGACGGTCGGCCTCGCCTTCGCGGGCTTCGGCCTCCTGATGCGCCGCCACCGGCGCCACTACGGCCGCTATCTGGTGCTGCTGGGCGGCGGGTTCGCGGCGGGGCTGTCGTTGATCGTGCACGGCTGGAGGTGAACGGGCGGCAGGGGAAATGGAAACCGCCTCCCGGCCGGCAGGGGAACCGATCGGGAGGCGGAGTTCGTGGCGGGGCCGGGGCCCCTGGGCATCAGCCCTGGTGGGGGTAGGTGTAGTCGGTCGGCGGGACCAGCGTCTCCTTGATGGCCCGGGTCAGGGTCCAGCGCTGGAGGTTCTGCGGGGCGCCCGCCTTGTCGTTCGTACCCGAGGCGCGGCCGCCGCCGAAGGGCTGCTGGCCGACGACGGCGCCGGTCGACTTGTCGTTGATGTAGAAGTTGCCCGCGGCGTACCGCAGCTTCTCCATCGTGTACGCGGCCGCGGCGCGGTCGTTCGCGATGACGGCGCCGGTCAGGGCGTAGTCGGAGACCGACTCCATCTGCTCCAGCATCGCGTCGTAGTTCTCGTCCTCGTAGACGTGCACGGCGAGGATCGGGCCGAAGTACTCGGTCGTGAAGACCTCGTTCTCGGGGTCGCTGCACTCGATGACGGTCGGGCGGACGAAGTAGCCCACCGAGTCGTCGTACGTGCCGCCCGCGATGATCGTGCACGCCGGGTCGGCCGCGGCGCGGTCGATGGCGGCCTTGTTCTTCGCGAACGAGCGGTCGTCGATGACGGCGCCCATGAAGTGCGACAGGTCGGTGACGTCGCCCATGGTGATGGAGTCGACCTCGGCCGCGAACTTCTCCTTGAAGCCGGAGTTCCAGATGGAGGCCGGGACGTAGGCGCGCGAGGAGGCCGAGCACTTCTGGCCCTGGTACTCGAAGGAGCCACGGGTCAGCGCGGTCTTGAGGACGGCGTGGTCGGCCGACGGGTGGGCGACGACGAAGTCCTTGCCGCCGGTCTCGCCGACGAGGCGCGGGTAGGTGCGGTAGTTCGCGATGTTGTTGCCGACCGTCTTCCACAGGTGCTGGAAGGTGGGGGTCGAGCCGGTGAAGTGGATACCGGCCAGGTCGCGGTGGTTCAGGGCCACCTCGGAGACGGCGATGCCGTCGCCCGTCACCAGGTTGATGACGCCCTTGGGCAGACCGGCCTCCTCCAGGAGCTGCATCAGCAGCACGGCGGCGTGGGTCTGCGTCGGGGACGGCTTCCACACGACGACGTTGCCCATGAGGGCGGGGGCGGTGGGCAGGTTGCCCGCGATGGCCGTGAAGTTGAACGGCGTGATCGCGTAGACGAAGCCCTCCAGCGGGCGGTGGTCCATGCGGTTCCACACGCCCGGGGAGTTGGCCGGGGGCTGCTCGGCGAGGATCTGGCGCGCGTAGTGCACGTTGAAGCGCCAGAAGTCGACGAGCTCACAGGGACAGTCGATCTCGGCCTGCTGGGCGGTCTTGCCCTGGCCGAGCATCGTGGAGGCGGCCATCGTCTCGCGCCAGGGGCCGGCGAGCAGCTCGGCGGCCCGCAGGATGATCGCGGCGCGGTCGTCGAAGGCCATCGCGCGCCAGGCCGGGGCGGCGGCGAGGGCGGCGTCGATCGCGTCCTGCGCGTCCTGCTCGGTGGCGCCGGCGAACGTGCCGATGACGGCCTTGTGGTTGTGGGGCTGGACGACGTCGAAGCGCTCGCCGCCACCCATCCGCTTCTCGCCGCCGATGGTCATCGGCAGGTCGATCGGGTTCTGGCCGAGCTCCTTGAGCTTCGCCTCCAGGCGGGCGCGCTCCGGGGAGCCCGGGGCGTAGGAGTGGACCGGCTCGTTGACCGGCGCGGGGACCTGGGTGACAGCGTCCATGATTTCCGTGGCTCCTTCAGTAATAAAGGGGTGGGGGGCTCAGCCCTTGGTGAGGATGGAGCGGCCGAAGAACAGGAGGTTGGCCGGCTTCTCCGCGAGGCGGCGCATGAAGTAGCCGTACCAGTCGGTGCCGTACGCGGTGTAGACACGCATGCGGTGGCCCTCGGCCGCGAGCCGGACGTGCTCGTCGCTGCGGATGCCGTACAGCATCTGGAACTCGTACTCGTCGAGCTTGCGCCCGGCCTTGCGGGCCAGCTCCTGGCCGATGGCGATGAGGCGCGGGTCGTGGGACCCGATCATCGGGTAGCCCTCGCCCTCCATCAGGGTCTTCAGGATGCGGACGTACGCCTTGTCGGTCTCGGCCTTGTCCTGGTACGCGACTGAGGCGGGCTCCTTGTAGGCGCCCTTCACGATGCGCACGCGGCTGCCGGCGTCGGCCAGGCGGCGGGCGTCGTCCTCGGTGCGGAAGAGGTAGGCCTGGATGACGCATCCGGTCTGCGGGTGGTCCTTCCGCAGCTCCTCGTGGATGGCGAACATCGAGTCGAGGGTGGTGTGGTCCTCGGCGTCCAGCGTGACCGTGGTGCCGATCGCGGCGGCGGCCTCGACGACCGGGCGGACATTGGCGAGGGCCAGCTCGTGGCCGCCGTCCAGTGCCTGGCCGAACATGGAGAGCTTGACGGACATCTCCGCCTTCGTGCCCAGGCCGAGCTCCTTGAGGCGGCCGATGAGCTCGAGGTAGGCGTCGCGCGCGGCGGCGGCCTGCTCGGGGGTGGTGATGTCCTCGCCGACCACGTCGAGGGTGACTTCGAGGCCCTTGCCGGTGGCGTCCTCGATGATCGGGACGACCTGCTCGACCGTCTCACCGGCGATGAACCGGTCGACGACCTGCTTCGTGCCCGGGGCTGCCGAGATGAAACGGCGCATCTTGTCGCTGCGTGACGCGGCGAGAATCACGGGACCCAGCACGGGGCACCTCCACGGAAAGTACGAACGAAGGCCGAACCGCCACAAGTGCCCGATAGGGAACAGAAGCGGTGCAGCACGGAGAACCACCGTGAAATCTAAGGATCCCTCCGATCCTGTGCCATCGACAGCTGTCACGCATCCGTTCCCCGGATCTCAGACATATGTCTGAAGGGGTGCGAGAATGGCGGGGTGAAGGGCGATTACCAGGAGCTGGTCGACGAGATCTCCGCGCTGCTCGGCGTCCCCGCGACACTGGAGAACCGGGACTTCGGCCTGGTCGCCTTCGGGGCCCATGACAGCGACGACGACACGGCGATGGACCCGGTCCGCACCCGCTCGATCCTGACCCGCCGCTCGACGCCGGCGGTCCGCGCCTGGTTCGAGAACTTCGGCATCACCCGCGCCACCGGCCCCGTCCGCATCCCGGCCGCCCCGGAGGCCGGTGTCTACCGGGGCCGGATCTGTCTGCCCGTACGCCATCGGGGCGTCGTGCTCGGTTACGTATGGCTGCTGGACGCCGATCCGGGGCCGACCGACGAGCAGCTCGACGCGGCGATGGACGCGGCGGGCCGGATCGGGGCGCTGCTCTCCGACGAGGCGCGGGTGGGCACCGATCTCTCCCGGGAGTTCGGGGCGGTCCTGACGGCGGGGCGCGGCTGGCAGCGGGACATGGCCGTGGCCGCGCTGGCCGAGGCGCTCGGTCCGGACGCGGAGGGGCTGCACACCGTGGTGTGCGTGACCCCGTGGCCGGAGGACCCGCCGTCGGTGCGCACGGTGCCGTCGGCGGCGGCCCTGTCCGGTGTCCCGGGCCCGGGTGGCGTGGGGGCCCCGGCGCTGGCAGCGCTGGTCCGGCTCCGGTCGCCCGACGTCCTGGACCCGGCGTTCACCGCCGCGGACCGCCTGCGCACCACCGCGGGGGCGGCCGCCGCGGCGGGGATCGCGGACCCCCGCCGCGGCCTGGCGGAGCTGGCCGACGCGTGGCACGAGGCGTCGGCGGCGGCCCGGGCGGCAGCGGCGGAGACCCGGTTCGGCCCGGTGGGCGAGTGGTCGGCCATCGGCCCGTACCGCCTGCTGACGGCGCTGGCCACGGACGGCCCGCCGGACCCCTCGGTCCGCCCGCTGCTCACCCCGGCGCACCGCGACCTCGCCCGTACCGCCGAGGTCTTCCTCGACTGCGCGGGCCAGGCGTCCCGGACGGCTGCCGAGCTGGGCGTCCACCGCCAGACGCTGTACTACCGCCTCTCCCGCGTCCAGCTGCTCACCGGCCTGGACCTGAACGACGGCGAGGACCGGCTGCTGCTGCACATGGCACTGAAGGCGTCCCGGCTGTAATCCGGCCGGCAGGCCGCTGGGCAGGGTGTCGTCCGGCAACTTTCACTGCGGGCCAGTCACCTACGCCGGTTGCGGCTTGTGACTGTCGAGCAGCTTGGCAAGCAGGCACTGAAGTTGTCGTCGTTCCACGGGGTCGAGGCCGGCGAGCAGTTCGGCCTGGACGGCGTCGGCGTGCTGTTGGAGTTCCTCGAGGTGCTGCCTTCCGGCGGCGGTAAGGGTGACGACGTTGCGGCGCCGATTGGCGGAGTCGGCCTGGCGGTCGACCCGGCGGCAGCTCTCCAGGCGATTGACGATGCCGCTGACGTCGTTGCGGTCGAGGCCGAGGCGGCGGCCGATCTCGGCCTGACTGAGCGCCTCGTACTCCTCCAATGCCGCCAGGACGGCGAAATCGGCGCGGGCGCTCAGCGGCATGCGTTGCGCGGTCAGCCGGGCGCCGAGCGTCGACACCTTGCTCGTCTGCCAGCTGGCGAGCTCACGCAGTCGGGCCGGGGGTCGCAACGCGTGGTCCATGTCCGCCATTTCCCCATCCTAACTGTTGGCCACCCCAACACCTGCTATGTTGGGCTACCCAACGTTGGATTAACCAACATGCGAGTGGGTCAGCGGCGGACCGCCGGTCGACTGCCCCGCACCGCTCCCGAGGAGTGATCTCATGCGCAGCAGCAACGCACTTTCCGGTCTGTCCGGTCGCCGGGTCGTCGTTCCGGGCGGCACGGGCGCCGTGGGGGAGGGTGTCGTCCGCGGCTACCTCGCCGCCGGTGCGGACGTCGTCGTCCCGACCCGCACCCAAAAGCGGGCGGAGGAGTTCCGGCGCGTGCTCGGGGACGCGGCGACCGACCGCCTGCACCTGACGGTCCACGACTACACAACGTTCGCCGGCGCCGAGCAACTTGCCGACGAGATGGAGCGCAGGCTCGGCGGCGTCGACGACGTGGTGGCCCCGATCGGTGGGTGGTGGGCCGGCAAGCGGCTCTGGGAGATCGACGAGAGCGACTGGCAGAACGCCTTCGTCGGACTCGCGGCCGCGCACATGGCCGTCCTGCGAGCCTTCCTGCCCCGGCTGAACGCCCGCGGCGCCTACACGTTGATCGTCGGGGCTTCCGCGTTCACGCCGGTTCCCGGCAGCGGGCTGGTCAGCATGGAACAGGCCGCGCTGTTGATGCTGCGGCGGGTGGTCGAGGCCGAGGTCGCAGGACGGCAACGGGTCTTCGCCCTCGTCCTCGGGCCGGTCAGGACCCGCCTGATCGACTCCGATGATCCGGACTGGGTCAGTGCCGACCAGGTCGGCGCGGTCGCGGTCGCAGCCTCGGCCGCAGCGGCGGTGGGCGGCCGGGAGATCCGGCTGCGCAGTCAGGCCGAGGCAGCCGAGGCGCTGGCGGTGCTCCAGGGCGGCCGGCCGATCAGGACCGGCACGGTCGTTGCCGTGTCCACGATGGAGCCCAGGAACGGACGACGCGAGGACCTCCTTGAGGTGCTGGCCGAACTCGCTCCGCGGATCCGCGCCGAACCGGGATGCCTTCACTACTCGGTGCACCGCGCGCGCGGCGATGCCGACGGACCGCTGCTGGTCATCCAGATGTTCGCTTCGATCGAGGCGTTCACGGAGCACAGCGCGAGCGTGGCGGACCAGATCCCGAGGATCGCCGCTCTCCTCGCCGCGCCCCCCGTGCCTCCGACCCTGTTCGAACCGGTCCCGAAGTCCGCTCTCGGCGAGGGCGTCGGCAACCTCCGGGGACCCGCTCCGGACAACCTGACCCACACCCTCCACGGACTTCCGCGGAGCAGCACCAGCTAGAGCCAGGAGGGCGGGTCCGGGGCGACGATCGGCCGGTCGCTGACGACGGCCGTCATGACCAGGGGTGCGTCCCCGTCGCTGCGCCCGACACTCACTCCGGCCCAGCGGCCCTGCCCGGGCACCGGTCCCCAGGCGGCGAGATCGCCGTAGCAGTCCTGGGCGAGCAGCGCGTCGAGGAGCGGCGGCACCTCCTGCCCGTCCTCCCTCAGCAGGGACGACTGGTGTTCTCCGCTCTCCTTCACAAGGAGCAGGACGTGGACGGCCACCCGGTGGTGGGGACCCCAGCGGCCTTCCAGCTCCGCGACCAGCGCTGCGAGGTGCGCCTCGGCCGTCTCCTCCGCCTCGTCCCACTCCTCGCCCCGCAGGCCCTGTGAGTCGCTCTCCCAGAGCGGGACGATCCGGAAGCTCTCGCCCTCGCTCGCCGCCCACTCCCCCGTGACCGGATCGCCCTCGGCCACTGTCGGTCCGGAGGCGGGCAGCGGCGCGGCGAGCAAGGCGTCCAGGTCCGCGACGGCCCGCGCGACGTCGAAGGTCTCTCCTGCCCGGATGCTCATCCCAGGTCCTCGCTCACAGGTGCCCGCCCCCCCAGGACCGCCTTCAGGCCGTCCGTCAGGTCCTGCGCGGAAGGCGCCGAATCGCTGTCCATCAGCCACTGGACCATGACGCCCGCGAGCAGCGCCTGGCAGAACAGGCCGGCCACCCGGGCCTTCTCGGGTTCGGTCTCGGGGTCGATGCCCAGCATGTTCTCGGCCAGGCCGTCGCGGCCCTCCCGCTGCGGGCCGGCGAGGGCCTTCTGCAGCTCGGGGTCGGAGTCGATCCGCGAGATGACCTCCATCTGGAGCTGCCAGACCGCACGGGTCTGCTCGTAGCTCCCGATCACCCGCTCCCACGTCTCGCGGAACTGGTCGAGCGGAGCCGCGGGTACGTCCTTCGCGGGCTCGGCCGCGTCGCCGTCCTTGGTCAGCACGTCGCCCCACTCCTCCGTCACCTTGAGGAAGGCGAGGTTGAGCAGGGCCTCCTTGGAGCCGTAGTGGTAGCCGATGGACGCCAGGTTGGTCCCCGAAGCGGCGACGATGTCGCGGGCCGTCGTCCGGGCGTACCCCTTCTCCAGCAGGCAGCGCTTCGCGCCTTCGAGCAGATCCTCACGATGTCCCATGACAGCAGCGTACCCGGCACCCAGACGCTCGTGTAAGACGGGCGTCTAGATGTCGGGTACGTGGACTGCGGAACAGACTCAGTCGGTCAGGTTCACCGAACGGGCCGAGGCCGCGCCGATCTCGGTCGAGATCTCGGCCAGCACCGACGCCGGGACGTCGTCGTCGACGGTGAGGACGACCAGCGCCTCGCCGCCCACGTCGGCCCGGGAGACCTGCATGCCCGCGATGTTCAGGCCGGCCTCGCCGAGGATCTTGCCGACCGCGCCGACGACGCCGGGACGGTCCTGGTACCGGAGGACGACCATGTGGTCGGCGAGCGCCAGGTCCACATCGTGCTCGCCGATCGCGACGATCTTCTGGAGGTGCTTGGGACCGGCCAGCGTGCCGGAGACCGCGACCTCCTGGCCGTCGGCCAGCGTGCCGCGGACAGTGACCACGTTGCGGTGGTCGGGCGACTCGGAGCTGGTGGTGAGGCGGACCTCGACACCGCGCTCCTGCGCGAACAGCGGGGCGTTGACGTAGCTCACGGTCTCGTCGACGACGTCCTCGAAGACGCCCTTGAGCGCGGAGAGTTCGAGCACCTTCACGTCGTGCTGGGTGATCTCGCCGTACACCTCGACGTCGAGCCGGGCCGCGACCTCGCCCGCGAGCGCGGTGAAGATCCGGCCGAGCTTCTCGGCGAGCGGCAGTCCGGGACGTACGTCCTCGGCGATGACGCCGCCCTGGACGTTGACCGCGTCCGGCACGAGCTCACCGGCGAGCGCGAGACGGACGGACTTGGCGACCGCGATGCCCGCCTTCTCCTGCGCCTCGTCCGTGGAGGCGCCGAGGTGCGGGGTGCAGACGACCTGGTCGAACTGGAACAGCGGGGAGTCCGTGCAGGGCTCCTTGGTGTAGACGTCGAGA
This sequence comes from Streptomyces sp. NPDC096323, assembly GCF_040302845.1. Taxonomy (NCBI): domain Bacteria; kingdom Bacillati; phylum Actinomycetota; class Actinomycetes; order Kitasatosporales; family Streptomycetaceae; genus Streptomyces; species Streptomyces sp. NPDC096323. The sequence continues at coordinate 554,888 of NZ_JBEOSI010000003.1, read as the reverse complement.
CCTGCGCCGGCGACGCGGCCCTCCTTGAGGGCGGAGGCCAGCGCCTCCTCGTCGACGATGCCGCCGCGCGCGGCGTTGACGATGCGCACCGAGGGCTTCACCTTGTGCAGCGCGTCGTCGCCGATCAGGCCGAGCGTCTCCGGGGTCTTGGGGAGGTGCACGGTGATGAAGTCGGAGACCTCCAGCAGCTCGTCCAGCGTGAGGAGCTTGACGCCCATCTGCGCGGCGCGCGCCGGCTGGACGTAGGGGTCGTACGCGACGATCTTCATGCCGAAGGCCGACATGCGCTGGGCGACCAGGACGCCGATGCGGCCGAGGCCGACGACGCCGAGGGTCTTCTCGCTCAGCTCGACGCCGGTGTACTTGGAGCGCTTCCACTCGCCGTTCTTGAGGGCGGTGTTGGCCTGGGGGATGTTGCGCGCCGTGGCGACGAGCAGACCGCAGGCGAGCTCGGCGGCGGTGACGATGTTGGAGGTCGGCGCGTTCACGACCATCACGCCGGCCTTGGTGGCCGAGGAGACGTCGACGTTGTCCAGACCGACGCCCGCGCGGGCGACGACGCGCAGCTTCTTCGCGGCGGCGATGGCCTCGGCGTCGACCTTGGTGGCGGAGCGCACCAGGATGGCGTCGACATCGGCGATCGCGGGGAGGAGCTCGGCGCGGTCCGCGCCGTTGCAGTGCCGGATCTCGAAGTCCGGGCCCAGGGCGTCCACCGTGGCGGGCGACAGCTCTTCAGCGATGAGTACGACAGGTTTCGAGCTCACGTGAGTCCTCACAGATCCAGTGCGGACGGCCGTCCCGACGGCCGCAGGCGGTGGAGGGGCTTGCCGCGTGGAAGACGCACGACACTGTGGGCCTGACGCGTGTATGTGCAGAAGTGTAGTCATGCGCGAGGACGCATACTGCGCCCCGTTGGAAGGATCACCCACATGAGGCTGGACGACTTGTACACACGTACGACGCCGCCTCTTCCAGCGGGTGAAACAGGGCGGAAGCCCGAGGCGGCGGATCCGGGGATCCGCCGCCTCGGGCTTCGGTGTTACGCGTCCTCGTCGTTGACCCAGCTCATGAGCTTGCGCAGCTCACGGCCGGTGGTCTCCAGCAGGTGGTCGCTGTCGGCCTTCTTGTACTCGTTGTACTTGGGCAGACCGTTGTGGTACTCGGCCATCCAGGCGTTGGCGAAGGTGCCGTCCTGGATCTCGGTGAGGACCTTCTTCATCTCGGCCTTGGTGTCGGCCGTGATGATCCGCGGGCCGGTGACGTAGTCGCCCCACTCGGCGGTCTCGGAGATCGACCAGCGCATCTTCTCCAGGCCGCCCTCGTACATGAGGTCGACGATGAGCTTCAGCTCGTGGAGGCACTCGAAGTACGCGATCTCCGGCTGGTAGCCGGCCTCGGTCAGCGTCTCGAAGCCGGCCTTGACCAGGGCGGCGGTGCCACCACAGAGAACGGCCTGCTCACCGAACAGGTCGGTCTCGGTCTCCTCGGTGAAGGTCGTCTTGATGACGCCGGCCCGGGTGCCGCCGATGCCCTTGGCGTACGAGAGGGCGAGCTCCAGGCCCTTGCCCGAGGCGTCCTGCTCGACGGCCACGATGCACGGAACGCCGCGGCCCTCCTCGTACTGGCGGCGGACCAGGTGGCCCGGGCCCTTGGGGGCGACCATGCAGACGTCGACGCCGGCCGGCGGCTTGATGAAGCCGAAGCGGATGTTCAGGCCGTGGCCGAAGAACAGCGCGTCGCCGTCCTTGAGGTTGTCCTTGACGGACTCCTCGTAGACCTTGGCCTGGATCGGGTCCGGAACCAGGATCATGATGACGTCGGCCTCGGCGGCGGCCTCGGACGGAGTCACCACGCGCAGGCCCTGCTCCTCGGCCTTGGCCTTGGACTTGGAACCCTCGTGCAGACCGACACGGACGTCGACACCCGAGTCGCGCAGCGACAGCGCGTGGGCGTGGCCCTGGCTGCCGTAGCCGAGAACCGCGACCTTGCGGCCCTGGATGATGGACAGGTCGGCATCGTCGTCGTAGAACATCTCGGCCACTGGGTCTTCTCCTTGGTGTGCAGGTGTTGCGTCCCACCGTACGGCGGGGTGCGTCAGTTACGTTTTCGGGTCTCGCGATACGAGCGGCGTGGCGGACCCGGAAGGGTTACGCCGTGCGGTCGAGGGCGCGCAGCGACCGGTCGGTGATCGAGCGTGCGCCACGTCCTATGGCGATGGTGCCGGACTGGACGAGCTCCTTGATGCCGTACTGCTCCAGCATCTTGAGCATCGCCTCCAGCTTGTCGGCGCCGCCGGTCGCCTCGATCGTGACGGCCTCCGGGGAGACGTCCACGGTCTTGGCGCGGAACAGCTGGACGATCTCGACGATCTGGGAGCGGGTCTCGCTGTCGGCGCGGACCTTCACCAGGACGAGCTCACGCTGGATCGCAGCGGACGGCTCGAGTTCGACGATCTTCAGGACGTTGACCAGCTTGTTGAGCTGCTTGGTCACCTGCTCCAGGGGCAGGTCCTCGACATTCACGACGATGGTGATGCGGGAGATGTCGGGGTGTTCGGTGGTACCGACCGCGAGCGAGTCGATGTTGAAGCCGCGGCGGGAGAACAGGGCGGTGATCCGGGCGAGGACACCGGGCTTGTTCTCGACCAGGACGGAGAGCGTGTGCTTGGTGGACATGGAAGTCGGTCTCTCTCTGTCTCTCAGTCGTCTTCGTTGTCGCCGAAGTCGGGGCGGACGCCGCGGGCGGCCATGACCTCGTCGTTGGAGGTGCCGGCGGCGACCATCGGCCACACCATGGCGTCCTCGTGGACGATGAAGTCGATGACGACCGGGCGGTCGTTGATCGCGTTGGCCTCGGCGATGACCTTGTCAAGGTCGGCCGGGTCCTCGCAGCGGATCGCGTGGCAGCCCATGGCCTCGGACAGCTTGACGAAGTCGGGCACCCGGGTGCCCTTGGCCGCGTTGCCGTCCGTGTCGGCGCCCGAGTGCAGCACGGTGTTGGAGTACCGCTGGTTGTAGAAGAGGGTCTGCCACTGGCGGACCATCCCGAGGGCGCCGTTGTTGATGATGGCGACCTTGATCGGGATGTTGTTGAGCGCGCAGGTGGTGAGTTCCTGGTTGGTCATCTGGAAGCAGCCGTCGCCGTCGATCGCCCAGACCGTGCGGTCCGGCATGCCGGCCTTGGCGCCCATCGCGGCCGGGACCGCGTAGCCCATCGTGCCCGCACCGCCGGAGTTCAGCCAGGTGGCGGGCTGCTCGTACTTGATGAAGTGCGAGGCCCACATCTGGTGCTGGCCGACGCCCGCGGCGAAGATCGTGTCCGGCGGGGCGAGTTCACCGACGCGCTGGATGACCTGCTGCGGGGAGAGGCTGCCGTCCTCCGGCAGGTCGTAGCCGACCGGGTAGGTGTCGCGCCACCGGTTGAGGTCCTTCCACCAGGCGGTGTAGTCGCCGGTGTTGCCGTCGGTGTGCTCGGCCTGGACCGCCTGGACGAGGTCGGCGATGACCTCGCGGGCGTCGCCGACGATCGGGACGTCGGCGGTCCGGTTCTTGCCGATCTCCGCCGGGTCGATGTCGGCGTGGACGATCTTGGCGTACGGGGCGAAGCTGTCCAGTTTGCCGGTGACCCGGTCGTCGAAGCGGGCGCCGAGGGCGACGATCAGGTCGGCCTTCTGCAGCGCGGTGACGGCGGTGACCGCACCGTGCATACCGGGCATTCCCACGTGCAGCGGGTGGCTGTCGGGGAAGGAGCCGAGCGCCATCAGTGTGGTGGTGACGGGCGCTCCGGTGAGCTCGGCCAGCACCTTGAGTTCGGCGGTGGCCCCGGCCTTCATGACGCCGCCGCCCACGTAAAGCACCGGGCGCTTGGCCTGGGTGATGAGCTTGGCGGCCTCGCGGATCTGCTTGGCGTGCGGCTTGGTGACCGGGCGGTAGCCGGGCAGGTCCATGACCGGCGGCCAGCTGAAGGTGGTCTTCGCCTGGAGCGCGTCCTTGGCGATGTCGACCAGGACCGGGCCCGGACGGCCGGAGGCGGCGATGTGGAAGGCCTCGGCGATGGTGTGCGGGATGTCCTCGGCCTTGGTGACCAGGAAGTTGTGCTTGGTGATCGGCATCGTGATGCCGCAGATGTCGGCTTCCTGGAACGCGTCGGTGCCGATGGCGGCGGAGGCCACCTGGCCGGTGATCGCGACGATCGGCACCGAGTCCAGGTACGCGTCGGCGATGGGGGTGACCAGGTTGGTGGCGCCGGGGCCGCTGGTGGCCATGCAGACGCCGACCTTGCCGGTGGCCTGCGCGTAGCCGGTGGCCGCGTGGCCGGCGCCCTGCTCGTGGCGGACCAGGACGTGGCGGACCCGCTTCGAGTCCATCATCGGGTCGTACGCCGGAAGGATGGCGCCGCCGGGAATGCCGAATACCGTGTCGGCCCCCACCTCCTCGAGGGAGCGGATGAGGGACTGCGCACCCGTGACGTGCTCAACGGTGGCGGACGACGATCCGCCGTTACGGGCCCGCGGCTGGGGATGGTGGGCCCCGGTGGCCTGCTCGGTCATCGGCATTCTCTTCTCGAAGCTGAGGGTTTACGCGAGTGTTTTGCGCTGTTTTGACTGGTGCCGGTGCAACAAAAAACCCCTCGTGCCGGGAGGCAAGCGAGGGGAGCGCGTCGGTGCGGTCTGCAAAGTGCCTTCGAGGAACTCTGCTTCAGCCGACGCGCTTTCCAAGTACGAGAATTCGGGTGCGCATGGCATTGACCCTCTCTCCGACGCACTCGACGTGTCAAGTGGGTGGGACGGGCGTCTCAGCATGTGAGCCGGTGAGAAGAGGGACGGAGCCGCCCGCCAGGACCGGCTGGGCGGCCGGAGCGCCGGGCACCGGGAACGCGCCGCGGACCAGGGCGCGGCGCAGCCGGTACTCGTCCAGCGGCCCGGAGAAGGCCATGCCCTGGCCGTGCGTACAGCCCATGGCGCGCAGCGCGAGGACCTGTTCCGGTACGTCGACGCCGTCGGCCACGGACTGCATGCCGAGGTCGCAGGCGATCCGCAGCAGCCCGCTGGTGATCTTGTGCAGCCGGGCGGACTCGACGACGCCCTCCACCAGGCCGCGGTCCAGCTTCAGGACGTCGACGGGGAGCCGGCGAAGGGCGTTGATCGCGGCGTAGCCACTGCCGAAGCCGTCCAGCGCGATGCGTACACCGAGGCGCCGCAGGGCCACCAGGCGCTGTTCCAGCTCGTCGAAGGAGACGCGGGGGTCGCTGTCGGCGACCTCGATCATCAGGGCCCCGGACGGCAGCCCGTACCGCGTCAGCAGCGCCTCGATGGAGCCGAACGGCGCCCCCTTGTCGAGCAGTCTGCGGGCGGAGAGCCGGACGGCGACGGAGACCTGGTGGCCGGCCCTCGCCCGGTCGGCGGCCTGCTCGACGGCCTCTTCGAGGAGCCAGCGGCCGAGCTCCGCCGTGCGGTCGCTGTCCTCGGCGACGTGGAGGAACTCGGCGGGCGTGAAGAGGATGCCCTGGGCGGACCGCCAGCGGGCCTGTGCGGCGACGGCGGCGACCGTGCCGGTGGCCAGATGGACGACGGGCTGGTGCAGCAGCGAGAACTCGCCGTCCCGCAGGGCGGTGCGCAGCCGGGCCGCCAGCTCGGAGCGGCGCACCACCTCGGCCTGCATCTGCGGGGCGTACAGCTCGACGCGGTCCTTGCCGCCCGCCTTGGCGCGGTACATGGCCAGGTCGGCGTTGCGCATGAGGTCGTTGGGGGTGATGCCGGGCTCGGCGAAGGCGACGCCGATGGAGGCGGTGACCCGGACCTCGCCGGCGCCGATGCGGTAGGGCTGGGAGAGCGTGAGGCGCAGCCGGTCGGCGATCTCGTGGACCTGGTACTCACGGGCGGTCTGGTCGCGTCCGCCGTCGCCGACGATGAGGGCGGCGAACTCGTCCCCGCCGAGGCGCGCGGCGGTGTCCCCCGCCCGGACGGAGTCCTGGAGGCGGCGGGCGGCCTGGATGAGGAGTTCGTCGCCCGCCTGGTGGCCGAGCCGGTCGTTGGCCGCCTTGAAGCCGTCCAGGTCGATGAAGAGCACGGCGGTGCCCGCGTCGCCCGCCCGGCGGCCGGCCAGCGCCCCGCGGACCCGGTCGGTGAAGAGCGCGCGGTTGGGCAGGTCGGTGAGCGGGTCGTGCTCCGCGTTGTGCTGCAACTGGGCCTGCAGCCGCACCCGTTCGGTCACGTCCCGGCTGTTGAGGATCAGGCCGCCCTGGTGGCGGTTGACGGTGGACTCGACGTTCAGCCATTCGCCGGTGCCGGAGCGGAAGCGGCACTCGATGCGGGTGGTGGGTTCCTCGGCGGGCGGCGCGGCCAGGAATCTCCGCACTTCGTGGACCACCCGGCCGAGGTCGTCGGGGTGGATGATCGAGGAGAGCTCGGCGCCGACGAGGTCGTCCGCGTCGCGCCCGTAGACGCCGGCGGCGGCGGGACTGACGTAGCGGAGTATGCCGGTCGGAGCGGCGATCATGATGACGTCGCTGGAGCCCTGGACCAGGGAGCGGAAGTGGTTCTCCTTCTGGGCCAGTTCCTGGGTGAGGGCGATGTTGTCGACGAGCATGATGCCCTGCCGTACGACCAGCGCGAGCACCACCGTGCACCCGGTGAAGACCACGACGCGGTCCACCCGGCGGCCCTCGATGACGTTGTAGAGGATGCCCAGGGTGCAGACCGCGGCGGCGAGATACGGCGTCAGCGCGGCCAGTGAGCCGGAGATGGGGCGGCTGGTGGTACGGGCCGCGGGCCGCGGCCGGTCGGTGGCGTCCTCGTCGCGGGTGACGCCCCAGGGGGCGTACGCGAGGAGCAGCGATCCGGCGAACCAGCCCGCGTCGAGCAGCTGGCCCGACCGGTAGCTCTGGCGCAGCAGCGGCGAGGTGAACAGCGCGTCGCACAGGACCGTGAGGGCCAGTGCGGCGATGGCGGTGTTCACCGCGGCACGGTTGACGCTGGAGCGCCGGAAGTGCAGCGCGAGCACCATCGAGACCAGCACGATGTCGAGCAGCGGATAGGCCAGCGAGAGCGCCGCGCGGGCGACGCTGGCGCCCTCGACGTCCGCCACGTGCGCGGTGTGGGCGAGCGCGAGGCTCCAGGAGAGTGTGAGGAGCGATCCGCCGATCAGCCAGGCGTCGAGAACCAGACAGAGCCAGCCGGCCCGGGTGACGGGGCGCTTGGCGAGGACGAGCAGCCCCACGATGGCGGGCGGCGCGAAGCAGAGGAAGAAGAGGTCGGCCAGCGAGGGGCTGGGCACCTGGACCTCGCGCACGCACTCGTACCAGCCCCATACCGCGTTGCCCGCCGCGGCCATCAGGGAGGAGAGCGAGAACAGCAGCCAGGCCGGCCGGAACCTGTTGTCCGCGGTGCGCGCGAACAGGAAGCAGGAGACGGCGGCGACCAGGGCGGCCGCGCTCAGGCCGAAGTCCCCCATGAACAGCGCGAGTCGCGCCGAGCCCCAGCCGAGGGCCGCGCCCACCGCGTATCCCCCGCAGACGAGGCCGAGGAGGAGCCGCGGGACCACCGCGGGCGCCCGGTCCACGGCCGGACGGCGGGCGAGGAATGCTCCGCGGGCGCTCGCCGGCGCGCTCACCGGGGTGCCCCCGATGCCGCCCGGCGGCTGCGGCGCCGGCGCACCTGACGCACCGTCGGCAGCCGTCGGCCGCCCCGCCGTGTCGGATCGTTCGCCCATCGGCCGTACATCGCCTGTCGCCCCCCTCGCGTGTGGCTTCCTCCCCGGCGCCGTCCCTTCCACGGCGCAGCCCCCCTTTCGGGACGATACACCAGACTCGTCACAGAGGGACATAGTTCCTCTACTCTCCGTGACAGCCTGCACGGTTGTCGCCACGGAGGGATACGTGACGTGCCCGTAGCGTGTTCAGCCGGTGGTCCGCACGACGTTGTGCACCGGCTCCCCCGCGGCGAAGCGGCTGAGCTGTCCGGCCAGCAGACGCTTGGCGCGCGGCAGGAACGCCGAAGTGCTGCCGCCGACGTGCGGGGTGATGAGGACGTGGGGAGCATGCCAGAGGGGATGGCCCGAAGGGAGCGGTTCGGGATCCGTGACGTCGAGGGCCGCGTGCAGCCGCCCGGACTCGAGTTCGGACAGCAGGGCCTTGGTCTCGACGACGCCGCCGCGCGCCACGTTCACCAGCAGCGCCCCGTCCCGCATCGCGGCGAGGAACTCCGCGCCGACCAGCCCCTGTGTGGACGGGTTCAGCGGGGTGGACAGAATGACGACGTCGGCCTCGGGCAGCAGTGCGGGCAGGTCGTCGAGTGTGTGTACGGGGCCGCGTGCGGTTGTCCGTGCGGAGCGCGCGACGCGCACTACCCGCGCGCACTCGAACGGCGCGAGCCGGTCCTCGATGGCCGAGCCGATCGATCCGTATCCGACGATCAGCACGGACTTGTCGGCGAGGGCCGGGTAGAAGCCGGACCGCCACTCCTGCGCGTCCTGGCCGCGCACGAACCCGGGGAACCCGCGGAGCGAGGCGAGGATCAGCGCGAGGGTGAGCTCGGCGGTGGACGCCTCGTGGACCCCCTTGGCGTTGCAGAGCCGCACACCGGCGGGCAACAGACCCAGGCCCGGCTCCACATGGTCGATGCCCGCGGAGAGCGTCTGGACGACCTGGACCCCGCTCATGCCGCCGAGCGGACGGACCGCGACCGCCGGCCCCTTCATGTAGGGAACGACGTAGAAGGCGCAGCGCGCGGGGTCGGCGGGGAAGTCCTGCCCGCCGTCCCAGAAACGGTAGTTGAACCCCTCGGGGAGCCCTTCGATCTCATTGGCCTCGAAGGGCAGCCAGACGTCGGGCACATCGGCGGAATGCGTGGTGGAAGTCATGGTCAGGAGGCTATGCGAAGCCCGGCGGGGCGCAGAGGTTAGTTTTGGGGGTGCGGTAAGAGGGAGTGTCCGCACAGTATCGTCGTCCGCCCGAAGGGCGGGGCGAGACTTTGCGGACACGACCGAGGGAGGGTTCGGGGAGTTGGAGCGCAGAAGTCTCGGTGCGGCGGCGCTCGCCGTGGGTGCGGTCGGCCTCGGCTGCATGCCGATGAGCTGGGCGTACGGCGCCTCGCGGCAGCGCGGTGACGAGGCGTTGCGCGCGGTGCATGCGGCGCTGGAGGCGGGCGTGGATCTGCTCGACACCGCCGACATGTACGGGCCGTTCACCAATGAGCTGCTGGTGGGGCGTGCGTTGAAGGGACGCCGTGAACAGGCCTTCCTCTCCACCAAGTGCGGGCTGCTGGTGGGCGATCAGCACATCGTGGCCGACGGCCGGCCGGGCTATGTGCGGCGGGCGTGCGACGCCTCGCTCCGGCGGCTGCAGACGGATGTGATCGACCTCTACCAGCTCCACAGGGCCGATCCCGATGTGCCCGTCGAGGAGACCTGGGGCGCGATGGCGGAGCTGGTGACCGCGGGCAAGGTGCGGGCACTCGGGCTCTGCGCGGTCGGTGCCGGGGCCGCCCGCAGGCGGGGAGCGCGGACGCACGACGAAACGATCCGGCAACTGGAGCGGGTGCAGCAGGTCTTTCCGGTGAGCGCGGTGCAGGCGGAGCTCTCCGTGTGGTCCCCCGACGCGTTGGAGGCGCTGGTGCCTTGGTGTGCGGCGCGCGGGGTCGGGGTGCTGGCGGCGATGCCGCTGGGCAGCGGGTATCTGACGGGCACGCTCACTCCGGGGCAGGGCTTCGAACCGGAGGATCTGCGGGCCAGGCATCCGCGGTTCACCGCCGAGATCATGGCGGCGAACCAGCCGGTGGTGGTGGGGCTGCGGCGGATCGCGGAGCGGCACGGGGCGACACCGGCGCAGGTGGCGCTGGCCTGGGTGCTGCGGCAGGGGCCCCAGGTGGTTCCGGTGCCGGGGACCAAGCAGGCGCGGTGGGCCGTCGAGAACGCGGGGGCGGCGGGGCTGACGCTGACGCCTCGCGACCTGAGCGAGATCGACGGACTTCCCGCCGCGCGCGAGTCATGGGACTGAACACCCGTACACCGGCCTTGGAGTCCTCTGCGTCCTCGGCGTCCTCGGCGTCCTGTGCGTGTGAAGTTTGATCGCCGAGCGAGAAAGTCGACGGGCTTCGGGAACCCTGGGCCCGGCCGCGGTGTATGAACAGGGGACAGGCGGTCGTCGAAGGGGTCGGTGCTGTGCGCGGTGCGAGGTTCGGATCTGTGCGGGAACCGGTGGGGCGGGGGGGGGCGCCCCCCGGGCGGGGGGGGGGGGGGGGGGGCGGGGGGGGGGCGGGGGGGGCGGCGGGGGCCCGCAGGCTCGCCGCGGGGTGCTCCGCGCGGGTGGGGGCCGAGAGCACCGCGGGCC